>CAURII010000001.1:0-288753 GCA_963525425.1 uncultured Candidatus Saccharibacteria bacterium
CCTCGACGGTGATGGTGCTGGGGATTTTGGTGATGATGTTTTCCATCAGCTGGCAGATGTCGCTGGTGGCGCTACTGGTGCTGCCGTTGGCTGGCGGCGTAATCACGCTGATCGCCAAAAGCTCGCAAAAGCAATTCCTCCGTCAGCAAACACAGTTGGGTGAACTAAACGGCCACATCGAAGAAATGTACGGCGGCCATCAGGTGATGCGCGTGTTCAACGGCCAGAAAAAGTCGCTGGCTAAGTTCTCGCGGGTGAACGATCAGTTGCAGGAAAGCGCCTGGAAAGCTCAATTTTTGTCGGGGCTGATTTATCCAATCATGAATTTCATCGGCAACATCGGTTACGTCATCATGGCGATTTTGGGTGGTTGGCTGGCAATTAACGGCCGGCTGAAAATTGGCGACATTCAAGCTTTCATCCAGTACATTGATCAGTTCAACCAGCCGCTGGTGCAAGTTGCCAACATCGCCAATGTGCTGCAATCGACCGCCGCTGCCGCCGAGCGGGTGTTTGAATTTTTGGACGAGCCAGAAGAACAGGCGGAAGGTAAGGATTTGGTGAAATTGACGCACGTTAAGGGCGAAGTTGAATTTGACAATGTGGTCTTTGGCTACAAGACTGATCAAACTATCATCAAAGGTTTGTCGGCGCACATCAAGCCAGGTCAGCGCGTGGCGATCGTCGGTCCGACGGGCGCGGGTAAAACGACGCTGGTTAATTTGCTGATGCGATTTTATGAAATTAACAGCGGCACGATTAAAATTGATGGCGTCAATATCGCTGACATGAAGCGCAGCGACGTGCGGCAAATGTTTGGCATGGTGCTGCAGGACACCTGGTTGTTTAATGGCACGATTCGCCAGAATTTGCTCTATGGCAATCCAAAAGCCAGCGAAGAAGAGATGGTCGCCACCGCCAAGGAGGCGCATGTTGATCACTTCGTGCGGTCGCTGCCGGGCGGTTATGACATGATGCTGGGCGAGGAAGCAACAAACATTTCACAGGGCGAAAAGCAGCTGCTGACGATCGCCCGAGCGATGCTAGCGCGCACGCCAATGCTGATTTTGGACGAAGCCACCAGCTCGGTTGACACTCGCACCGAAGTGCTCATCCAAAAAGCCATGGACAAGTTGATGCAGGGTAAAACTAGCTTCGTCATCGCCCATCGGTTGAGCACTATTCGCGACGCCGATTTGATCTTGGTCGTCCGCGACGGCAACATCATCGAGCAAGGCAAGCACGACGAACTGCTGAAGCAGAATGGCTTTTACGCTGAGCTGTATAATAGTCAGTTTGCTGAGTGATATTTTTTATCTTTAGCTTTTACTTTTTGTGATAACCAGTATAATAAAAAACAGAGGGAATAAGGCATAATTTGATGAAAAAAGAGAGTACGAAAAATCCGATAAATCTGTTTATCGACACTAATATACTGCTGGATTTTTATCGATTTAGCAATGCCGATCTAGATACACTAGGAAAATTAGAGGATTTAATTATAAAAGCCCGCAAAATAAAACTATACGTTACTCAACAGCAGGTTGACGAGTTTTATAGAAATCGAGACAAGGTAATTAAAGAGTATATAGGCTCATTTAAATATGATGCACCAAGGTTTCCAAAGGCATTCTGTGGACACGCTGACTATGATATGGTTGTCAATGAGTCGCGAAGCCTAGAAGTAAAGATAAACAAGATAAAACAGGATGTACTAGAAGAAGCTTTTGAGGGAAATCTGAAAGTTGACAATATAGTCGAAAATATTTTAAGATCACCAATTGATATGTCCGAAGGTATTTTCAATAAAGTAAAGATGCGAATAGATATAGGTAATCCGCCTGGAAAAAACGGATCGTTAGGTGATGCGATAAACTGGGAAATACTATTAAAATCAGTAAATATAAAAGACGATTTTTTTACGGATGTTCATATTATATCTAGAGACGGTGATTTTAGTTCTGCGCTTGATGATCATAAATTAAGCACATTTTTAGAAAATGAATGGTCATCTAAGAAAATTGGTACAGCTTACCTGTACAAGTCATTAAATGATTTTCTTGGGAAACATTTCCCTGATATTGAACTCATTGATGAAGCTATAAAAGACGGCATTGTTGAACAGATAGGTTCAGCTAGCAGTTTTGATAATGCAAGAGCTTTGATTGCCGAATTGTATAAAAAGGGTAGTCTTTCAGAAGATCAGGTAAAGGTCTTATACAAATCAGCAACCTCAAACGATCAGGTATATAACGCTCATAAATACAGTCCAACTATTGTTGGCGGTAGATTATGGGAATTAATAAAGCCACACTGGAGTAAGTTTACACAGGAAGCTCAAAAGGAGTGGCTCAATTATTTCCCTGGTGAGTACACGCAAGATATATAATATAAATCGACCGTGTTGTAGAGATTTATTCTGGATGAGGCAGTACTAATCTTGGGATAATTGATTTACGAATCTCGCCGCAAAACATCCAACGCACCAAACCTCCCAGTCAACACGGCCTGGTCAATGATGTGCGGCGTGATGGCGGCGATTAGTTCTTTTGGTTTAGTGTCGCTTGGTAAATCCAGTGTCGTGTCCAGCGCGTACACGTAAAATTGATAGCGGTGCGTGCCAAACGGCGGCTGCGGTCCGCCCCAGCCAGGACGACCCCAACTGGTAACCCCTTCGACGGCGCCAGCGGGTAGTGATTCACCAGTAATTTCAGTGGTTTCGGCCGGCAAATTCCAAACCGTCCAATGGTAGAATCCATCGCGCCCAGGCGCGTCAGGGTCGTGGCAGACGATTGCCAGACTTTTGGCATCTGTTGGCACGCCGCTGATCTCGAGCGGCGGGCGTTGATTGCCGCCGAACTTGGAGTAAATTTTTGGTATTTTGGCGTTTTCGGCGAACGCAGGGCTGGTAATTTTCATACTACAATTTTAGCATGAAGATATTCTTGTCGCCTTTGGTACATGTAGATCAAAATTGATATCGGTTTTCTGGACAATCTCGTAACAAGACGACACTGCTGGGTTGTCTGGTAATTCAATTATTTTTCCATCATTAAATAGTTCTCCTTGTCGATAGATATTGTGAATAAACGGTACATTTGGTTTTGTTTTTCTCAAGCGATATAACGCTGATTCATGCCGTGTTTCGCCATCTGTAACAACTTTGGGCTGCGTATGCCATTGTCCCATAATACATAATGTTGGTAGAGAGTCGTCAATTCCGAGGATATTTTTAGCCAGTTGTTCTTCTCGTTCCTGCGGGCTTGGTGGTATGACGGCGTCCTCATCTAAATTGTCAAAAAATGTATCAATAAAAATGAGCTCTTTAAGTCGATTTTGCTGCAGAAGAATTGCTATCGTTTTTATCATCTCAAGAGATAGAATGCTCAAATCAAAAAGGTCTTCGTCAACTAAGGAAAAATCATAAGAATTAATCTTTACTGAATTGATGAAGTTTAGAACTGTGGGGCTAGCCTCAATAGCTAACTTTTGAATGCAGAGTTTTTTAACTAAAGTATAGACAATGTCGGCGTTTTCTTTTATGCCGTGGATTTCGCCATATACAATTAGGTTTGACTTTTGCAGGGTGGGTCGCAGGAGATTGAGGTGCTTTATGTCTAATTGTTTCGGCAAGAAATTTCTCATAGCCTAATTTTAGCATTTTGACGTACATCATTTACAATAAAAATACATATGAAATCCAAAACCATCGCTCAAAAAATATTGGCGTTTAACGATGCACTAAAAAGTGCCAGCATAAACTTGCCGGAAAAATATCGCCTAATCAATCCATTCGCTGGCGCTAATCAGCAGCAAATAGCACAAATAATACATCGGTTTTACCACCGGTACTATCACGATGATAAGCGGCGATTTATGATTTTGGGCAGTTCACCAGCACGGCGCGGGACAGCGCTTACCGGTGTGCCATTTGAAGACGTTAATCATTTACAAAAAGACACCAGGATTTCTCTAGACGCTTTTGGAGCGAATAAACGCTCGTCAAGTTTCTTGTATGAAGTGATGGAAGAATACGGCGGGCGCCAGAATTTTTATAAACAATTTTACATGAGTTTTGTGTGTCCGCTAGGTATTGAGAAGATAAATTTGAAAGGTAATTGGGTAAATTGTAATTATTATGAAAATGCAGTTCTGAAAAAAATGTCTATATCCTTTTATTGTAGATTCGATGAGGCGCCAGATCGATTTTAATATTGATACAACCGTTTGCTTTTGCATCGGTAGCGGTGATAATTTTAAGTTTTTGACCAATATAAATAATGAGCATCATTTATTTGATACTATCGTGCCGTTGGAACATCCGCGGTTTATTATGCAGTATAATGCGGATCGCAAAGAAGAGTTTATGCAAAAGTATGTAAATATTTTCAGGCAATACGGTATGGGGAAATGATAGCGAACGACATTAATCCAATAATTGCGATATAATTTAATAATGATCACCGATCAACTCCTCGCCAAATATCCCATCATTTCTGACCAAGTTGATGCCAAAGAACTCGGTGTCTTGCTACGAGAATTGGAAAAAGTACTGCAAAGCGGCGTGGCAGGAAACACCGTCGAGTTTGGTTGTTACGTCGGCACGACTAGTTTGTTTATTCGGCGGCTGCTGGACGCCTATGATTTTACTGGTGAGTTTCACGTTTATGATTCGTTTATGGGCTTGCCAGAAAAAACCCAGCTAGACGCCAGCGCTGCCGGCGAGCAGTTCAAAGCGGGCGAACTATTGGCACCGCGCAAAACCTTCATCCAGAATTTTAAGAAGGCCGGCTTGAAACTGCCGATCGTTCACAAGGGTTGGTTTGCTGATTTTACTCCTGATGACGTGCCGGAAAGTATCATCTTCGCCTTTTTTGACGGCGATTTTTATGAGTCAATTGCCGATTCATTCCGCGTCTGCGACGGCAAACTTCAGGAAACGGCGACCATTGTCGTTGACGACTATGCCAATGAAGCGTTGCCGGGTGCTCAGAAAGCTGTCGATGAATGGCTAAAAAATAACCAACAATTTACGATTAGAACCGAAGCCAGCCTAGCAATCATATACTCTTGTTCAAAAACATAAACGTGTTACAATTAAAACATTAGTAATATAAACAGGGGAGGGTTGTGATGGATGAGCCAATTCACATCACGTCTGAAATAGGAAAACTTAAGACCGTTTTGTTGCATAGGCCAGGTGAAGAGCTGGAAAACTTAACGCCAGATTATCTGACCGGTCTTTTATTTGATGATATTCCATATCTGAAGGTGGCGCAGGCTGAGCACGACGCGTTTGCGGAAGTACTAAGAAAACATGGTGTTGAAGTGCTGTATCTGGATCAAATGGTGGCAGAGTCGCTCAGTACAGACCAATTGCGTGAACAATTTGTTGATGAAATGTTGGCTGCTTCTAAGCAGGATTCACGACGTGTTACTCAGACTCTGCGTCAATTCTTGTTGGATTTGCCAACTCACGCTATGATCCGCAAGATTATGGCTGGTGTGCGTAAGGATGAAATTACTTTGCCGCCAGATCAGCATCAACAGTTGCATAATATGATTGAGAAGAACCATTATCCGTTTTATCTTGATCCGATGCCAAATTTGTACTTTACACGTGACCCAGCTGCCGCTATTGGTAATGGTCTGACAGTCAACAAGATGCACTGGACAGCTCGTCGTCGTGAATCGCTGTTTATGCGTTATATCATCGACCATCATCCACGCTTCGCGAATCGCGTGCCAGTTTGGTATAACCGCACTGAGAAATTCTCAATTGAAGGTGGTGACGAGTTGGTGCTGAGTGACAAGGTAATGGCAATCGGTGTATCGGAGCGTACCACAGCTGAGGCGATTGAAAAGATGGCAACCAAGCTGTTTGCTGGCTCTAACTTTAAGAAGGTCATTGCTATGGAAATTCCGAAGTCGCACGCCTTCATGCACTTGGATACGGTATTTACGATGATTGATCGAGACAAGTTTACAATTCACCCAGAAATTCGCGACCGTGGTGGTAAGATGAACTGTTTCGTTTTGGAGAAGGTTGAAGGTCAGCCGTTCCCGCGCATTACACATGAGACAGACCTTGAGCATGTTTTGCGAGTAGCGTTGGGTCTGCCGAGCGTTACGTTAATTGAATGTGGCGGTGGTGATCCAATCGCGGCTGCTCGTGAGCAGTGGAATGACGGCTCCAACACTTTGGCAATTGCGCCAGGTGTGGTGGTGACCTATGATCGCAACTACGTTACTAACCAAAAGTTGCGCGAGCAGGGCATTCAAGTTATTGAAGTTGCTGGTGCTGAGCTTGGTCGCGGTCGTGGCGGTCCACGCTGTATGAGTATGCCGCTAGTGAGAGAGGATGTATTTTAATGGCTCAGAGTTTGAAAGGTCGGTCACTTTTAACCTTAGGTGACTATACAGCAGAAGAAATCCGCCTACTTTTAGATACGGCGTGTGAGTATCGTCGATTAAAGTATGCTGGTGTGTCACATCGAATTCACGAAGGTAAAAATGTGGCATTACTATTTGAAAAAACCTCGACGCGGACACGCTGTGCCTTTACGGTGGCGGCTAACGACCTCGGTATCGCGCCGGAATACCTCGGTAAAGACGACATCCAGCTTGGCAAGAAAGAGACAGTTGAAGATACCGCCAAGGTACTCGGCCGGATGTTTGACGGTATTGAGTTTCGCGGTTTTGATCATAAAACAGTGGAAGATTTGGCAAAGCATGCCGGCGTGCCGGTATGGAACGGCTTGACCGATAAATTCCATCCAACACAGATTTTGGCTGATTTCATGACTATTGAGGAACATGTTGGTAGGCTCAAGGGTACCAAGTTAGTGTTTGTGGGTGATGGTCGTAATAATATGGCAAATTCCCTGATGATTGGATCGGCAATTATGGGTCTTGATTTCCGCATTTTAGCACCTCGTGAATTACATCCGGAGCAAGCTCTTGTTGACAAGGCTCGCCACTTCGCCAGATCAAGCCATGCGCGCATTACTATTACCGACAACTTCGAAGAAGCCTTGCGTGGTGCTGACGTGATTTACACCGATGTTTGGGTGTCGATGGGTGAAGAGGATAAGTTTGCCGAGCGTATCAATCAATTGCGCCACTTCCAAGTCAATCGTGACATGATTAACCTGACGGGGAATCCTGAAGTTAAGTTCATGCACTGTTTGCCGGCATTCCACGACGCATTGACAATTACTGGCAAGAAGGTCCAGGAAGATTTTGGTCTAGATTCCATGGAAGTTACGGATGAGGTGTTCCGTTCGCCACATTCGATTGTGTTTGATCAAGCGGAAAATCGTATGCATACAATTAAAGCCGTCATGGCTTTGACGTTGTAGTTGTTGTCGTAATAAGGGAGTGAAGGAGGCTCCGAGGCAATGGTAGAAAAAATTAAAAAAGCAAAGCAGAAGCTCCGATCGCCGTCGGCGTTTACTGTTCTGTTTGTCGTGATTATTATCATGGCAGCACTAACATGGGTTATCCCATCAGGTCTTTATAAGACAGATGATGATGGCAATCGTATCGCGGGGTCGTATCATGTAGTAAATAAAGATCGCACTGTCAAGGAAAAGAAGGATGGTAAAGATACTGAAGTCGATAAGCATGATCGACAAGGTTTATGGGACGTCTTCACTGCGCCGATTAAAGGCATGACGAATAAGCTTGATGTGATTGTTTTCGTCATGGTGCTTGGTGGATTCTTGGGCGTTACCATGAAGACCGGTGCTCTTGATGCTTCTCTTGGTGCGCTACTTCGCAAGCTTAAGGGTAAAGAAAAATGGCTCATTCCAATTTTGATGACGCTATTTGCTATCGGTGGTACAACTTACGGCATGCAGGAAGAAACTGTGGCGTTTTACGCACTAGTTATACCGATGATGATTGCTGCTGGCTACAACGCAATGACTGGCGTGATGGTGATTGTGCTTGGCGCCGGTACGGGTGTGCTCGGTTCAACCATTAACCCATTCTCTACTGGCGCTGCAGCCGCAACAGCAGACGTAAAGCTAGGTAATGTAATTCCAATTATGTCTATCATTTTAGTACTGTGTCTGATTGCGGCAATTATCTTCACTATGCACTATGCTGCAAAAGTGAAGGCTGGCAAATATAAGGAGGATGTTCGTTATAAGCCAGCTACGGCTGCTCTAGATATGGAAAACATACCAAAACTAACTACCCCACGAAAAGTTGTCATGGGCGTATTTGCTATCACATTTATCTTGATGGTCCTTTCGCTGATTCCTTGGGGAAGCTGGGAAATTACTTTCTTTGACAACGTGTTTAAGAGAGCTTCAGATTTACCAGTTATCGGTGCAGCGCTCGGCGTGGTTCATAGTGCCGCCTTTGGCGAATGGCTGTTTGGCGAAATCACTACACTGTTCTTGATGTCAACAATTGTAATAACCGCAATTTACTATAAAGAATTTAAAAAAGAAGGTATTTTCCCAGTCGACACTTTTATTGATGGCGTGAAAGACATCTTACCAGTTGCTTTGATTATCGCAGTGGCAACCGGCGTCTCTGTTGTGATGACTAACGGTGAGATCCAAGACACTATCATCAGCTGGGGTGAGGCGTTGTTGAAAGATGCTGGCGGTGGCGTTGTTGGTGTGCTGGCGTATTTGTTCTACTTGCCAATGTCATTCATCGTGCCATCATCATCAGGTTTGGCGGCAGCAACTATGCCAGTTATTGCACCAATTGCCGACCTGGTTGGCTCAAGTAAAGAAGTCATGGTGGCAGCCTTTGCTACAGCGTCAGGTCTACTTAACATGATGGCGCCAACTATCGCTTCTCTGATGGGCGGCTTGGCGCTGGCGGGTGTGTCGTATCGCGACTGGCTAAAACGCTCAGCACCAATTATGGCAGTATTCGCGATTATTAGCGTTGCGGTTATTGCAATATTTGGAGCGTTGTAGTAGATGGATAAGAAGCGTACTATTGTAGTAGCGCTCGGTGGTAACGCCCTGCAACGGCAGGGCGAAGCCGCATCTGAGCAGCAACAGCGGGTGGCCGATGAGACAGTTCGTCAACTTTTGCCGCTTATCCAGGCGGGTCATAATGTGGCGATTGTTCATGGCAATGGTCCGCAGGTCGGCAATATCGTCCTGCACGAAGAGGCAATCAACACGGCCGACGTGCCAAGTTTACCTTTGGAAGATTCTGGCGCCATGAGCCAGGGTTTAATTGGATTCTGGTTACAACAAGCCTTTCATGATGCATTTGCAGTTAACCAAATGAATAATCGTGCTATAAGTGTTGTAACTCAGACTATTGTTGACTTAAGCGACCCAGCTTTCCAAAACCCAACCAAGCCAATTGGCCCGTTTTATTCGGAAGAGGAGGCTAAAACTGTTGCCAGCGAGCGTGGCTACACGGTGAAAGAAGATGCTGGTCGTGGCTGGCGGCGCGTTGTGCCTTCGCCGAAACCACAGACAATCGTTGAAGCTGAGGTTATTAAGGCGCTGGTTCACGCTGGAGTTACTGTAGTATCAACTGGCGGCGGCGGCATTCCTGTTCTGCAGGATGAAACCGGGCAGCTAAAAGGCGTGGCGGCAGTGATTGATAAGGATTTTGGCGCAGCCAAATTGGCGGATCTTTTGGATGCGGATACGCTATTGATCCTGACATCGGTTGATGCTGCTAAAATCAACTTTGGCAAACCAGACGAACAGTCGCTTGGCGAAATTTCGGTGGCTGAAATGCAAAAACATATTGACGACGGGCAATTCGCAGCTGGCTCCATGCTGCCGAAAACCCAGGCTGCATTGTCGTTTTTAAGTGGTAAATCTGGCCGTACGGCAATTATCACCTCATTAGAAAAAACTGCCGAAGCAATTAACGGCTTGGCTGGTACGCGTGTCCAATCATAACATTTCTAGCAAGAAGTTCCTCGTAATAAAGCAGGAGCTTCTTGTGTTTGTTAGGTATTTATTTTATAATATAAAACTATGTTGCAATATCTCCGTTCTACCAGTAACGACTCGGTGATTAGTCCGCAGGAATTCTTGCGGGTAGGTTCTTGGGTGCGCTGTGAGCGTCCGCACGAGGAGGAGATATCGCAATTATTGACGCTTGGTCTAGATGAGGATCTGATCAGTGACGCACTTGATCCGCATGAGGTGCCGCGTATTGAATTTGATAACGATTGGACGTACTTAATTGCTCGTTTGCCAGACACCGATGATGATTTTAATGATTTTACCACGCCGATTTTGTTTTGTTTAAATAAAGATTATCTTGTGACATTATCGCGGGATAGTTTGGGGAGATTGTGGCAGCCGTTTATTGATAAAATGCATCTTAGGACTGATAGACAAATTGAGCTGCTGGTGGCGATGATTGAGGCGATTTCAATGCAATATCAGCGGCGAGTGGCGACTATTAATCGTCAAATGCGTGCTGCTACCGATAGTATTCATACTTTGCGAGTTAAAGATATTGCGACTTTGGCGGAATACGAACGTAAATTAAATGATTATCTGGACGCACTTATTCCGATGAATTGGGCGATTGAGCGGCTACTGGCCACACAAAAGCTTCGCCTGAAAGCTGACGATAAGGAAGACGTTGAAGACATCTCGATTGATTTAGAGCAGGTGATTGCGCGTTGTAAAAGTCTTCTGAGAACCATTACCAATGTTCGCGATAGCTACCGGGCAGTGATGGATACGCGCCTGAATGAAACGATTCGCCTGCTGACGGTAATCACCGTGGCGCTGACTATCCCGACGATGATCGCCGGCTTATACGGCATGAACGTGCCGGTTCCTGGTAATGACAACCCGCTGATGTTTTGGGCAATTACTGGAGTCAGCATCATCCTAGCATTTGTTGTTGGTTATTATTTTTTGCGCCGACGATAAGCGTAAGCTTTAATTGCCAATCTTTATCATTTATACTATAATTTACTCATGACGGTGGGTTACTTTGAGCGCAGGTCGCTGACTGAAAAGTTGGTGCAGGTGAATCGGATGCATAAAAGTGGCTGGATTCATTTGGGCGGAAGTTTTGATGCGTCACGGGTGGCGAAAGCTTTGTCGTTGTCCGTCAATATCGTTCGTGACATTTTAGATATTCATGAGTTGCCTCGGGCGGAGTTTTATGATGGTATCGGATATGTTTTTACTCGTATACCGTTTGGGCGAACTGATTCTGGTAAAACAGTGCCGTTTTTAATCGCGATTAGTGGTGGTCATTATATTACTATCTCGCCACACGCTAAATTTTCGCCTTTGGAGGTTAGTGATTTTCTATTTAGTACCACTGAGCGCCCAGCGGGAATCTTTGCAGCTAATTTAGCATATATTATCTCTCAGTACGAGCAGCGTGTTCATTTATTGACGGAGAAAATTAGTGATGCTCGTCAGCGATTAAGTCGTCGTGAAGTTGAGAATTCTGATTTTATTAAATTTGTAGCAATTGAAGATACGCTCAATGAATATCGTAGTAGCTTGGAGGGGATGTCGCGGGTGATTGCTCAGCTGATGGAAAATCGGCGTCATTTATTTAAGACGCGTGATTTAGAGGCGCTAGGGGATATTGATTTGCACATTCGACAGATTCTTGTAGCGATTAGCTCCAGCACTCACACTATTTCCAGCATTCAGAATGCCTATTCAACTGTCGCTAATAACACCTTAAATCAACGAATGAAAGTCTTAACGGCCATCACCATTCTCTTGGCGATTCCGAACGTTTTTTATGGTATGTATGGCATGAATATTGCTTTGCCGTTCCAAGGAGAACCTTGGGCTTACCCAGTCATTACTGGCTTTACAGTGCTATTAATTCTGCTAGTTATGTTTGTGGCTAAGCGAATCCGTTTATTCTAATATCTAAAAATAAACATCGTGGTGGAGTTTTGCTTGACGTACTAATTGACGTTTGATACCATGATTGATGTGTCTCGCGCCGAAGCATTAAATTGCTGATAAATAAGTAATAAAGGTCGAAGCGCGTGGGGCTGCACATAAGTACGAGGAGTACAAAACACATGCCAATAGCAATCAAGTTTGTGTCTTCTAGGCGCAAAAAGATCGCAGTGGATGTGGTGCCTGCCGAATGGCAAACATACATAGCACAGTAAACGTGCAGTCGCTCTCACAGTAGAATAGGGACGACTATAAACAAATCCCGCTCCAAGGCACCGGAGCGGGATTTTGGTATTTTATGAAATCGGCTAATTTTTAATTTCGACGCCAGCTTTTTTCAGAGCTTCCTTAACGGCTGCCTCAATCGATCCTGAATTGTCCATTTCGGTATTTTTCCCGTTAATATAGAAAGTTGGTGTAGCGGCAACGCCGTGCTTGCGGCCTAGCGCCATATCAAAATCAATTTTATGCTTAACCCTACTACTGGCAATGTCGGTTTTATACTTGTTTAGATCAAGCTTCAGCTGCTCGGCATACAACCTAAAAACGTTATCGCGATCTGCGGCGTTAGCATTTTTCCAAGCATCTTGATTGGCGTATAGTAGATTATTCATCTCCCAGAATTTCCCCTGTAAGCCAGCTGCTTCAGCAACAGCTGCGGCAGCTCGGGCATTTGGGTGAGAGCTGGCGATTGGGAAGTTGCGGAAAATAAGTTGGACGCTATCTTTATATTTTTCGGTGACTTCTTTAGCTTTTGGTGCGGCGGTACTACAGCCAGGACACTGATAATCAGCGTATTCAATGATGGTGACTTTAGGACTTTTACTGCCAAATTCATGGTCGGTAATATCGCCATTTCTGGATTCCGCACCAATCGTTTTATTTAATTGTTCGTTATTGATGTCGCTTACATCCAGGCGGTTTTGCGTCGAGATATAAATCATTCCACCAACAACTGCTACCACGATAATCGAGAAAATTATCCAACTTTTCTTGTTCATTTGACCTCCATTTACTCTAGTCAGTATAGCATGAAGTGCGGTACAATAAAACCATGACGATTGTGCTAATTTTTGGATATGTGACGTTTCTGGTGGTCTTGCTAGTGGTTTTAGGCGTCCAGCCAAAGCTGTCTTCGCATAGTCAATTTGAGCTAAGACGGCGTAGCAATACAGGTGATAAAAAAGCCGAATTATCTCTGCTTCAACGAAAATTCTTACGAGATATTATTTCCCTACAGCGCGTGATGGCATCTTTATGTCTGGTTGTCTTAACGGTGATTAGTGTAAATTTGTTTCATTGGGCATTTGGGTTGATGCTGTCGGTGGTGGTGGCTCTTGAGGTTGGCGCAATAGCACGGATTCGTTTGTGGCAAAAATACTCGCAGCAATTATACGAAAAATATGAGCCGTTTGTTTTAGCGACGATTGAAAAACATCAAGCATTATTTTCGTTAATTCGTTCGGTTGCGCCAGTAATTAACGATGATTATGTAATTGAGTCAAAGGACGAATTGCTGGAAATGGTAGCACGGTCTGACGGGGTTCTTTCTGTCAATGAAAAGAAGTTGATTACTAATGGATTAAGGTTTAATGATATGAAAATTGAGGGCGTGATGACGCCGCGGAGCATGATTGAATCTGTGTCGGCTGATGAACTTCTTGGGCCGCTAGTGCTCGACGATCTTCATAAAAAAGGCTATAGTCGTTTTCCGGTTATTAAAGGCGATATTGATCACGTGATTGGGATGCTGAGAATTCAAGATTTGCTGACAATTGATCATAAAATAAAATCCCACCGTGCTGAAACAGCAATGAGTCGAGATGTTTATTATATTCGCGAGAATCAGACTCTACAACATGCGTTGGCTGCGTTTTTAAAGACGCAACACCACTTGTTTATTGTTGTAAATGAATTTCGAGAAACGGTTGGCTTGTTGAGTTTGGAAGACGTAATTGAGGCTTTGTTGGGGCGAAAGATTATTGATGAATACGATGCTTATGGAGATTTGCGAGAGGTAGCTGCGACAAATCCGCAGAAGAATAACACGCCAACAAAGACTCGCCGTGATGTTTAAATCTGGGGAAACTTTCCAAGTCGTGCTATAATAACAGATATGAAAAATAGAGTTTTGGTGGTAAAGACCCCTGATGAAGTTGGGAAAAGTATTACGGTGGCTGGCTGGGTACATTCCCGGCGCGATCACGGTGGACTGATTTTTATTGACCTACGCGATCATACTGGGCTGGTGCAGCTGGTGATTAATCCTGAGCAGGCGGAAGCGTTTCGTTTGGCGGAAAGCTTGCGCGATGAGTTTGTGATTCGTGCTAGCGGCATGGTGACGGAGCGCGGCGAAGGTTTGAAAAACCCAAATATCGCCAGCGGTAATGTGGAAATTGTGGTGGAAAACTTAGAAATTCTCAACCGTGCCGAGACCTTGCCAATCCAGCCCTTTGCCGAGGAAAACCAAGCGGGCGAAGACTTGCGTTTCAAATATCGCTACCTCGACCTGCGCCGCCCGAAGATACAACAGATGCTGAAAAAACGTGCTGAAATGTACCGCCGGATGCATCAGTACATGGACGACCGCGACTTCATTGAGATTCAGACGCCGATTTTGGCAAATTCCAGCCCTGAGGGCGCGCGCGATTTCCTGATCCCGAGCCGTTTGCAGGAAAATAAGTTTTACGCTCTGCCACAAGCTCCGCAGCAGTTCAAGCAGCTGCTGATGGTTGGCGGCGTGCCGCGGTATTACCAGTTGGCGGCGTGCTTCCGCGATGAAGACCCGCGAGCCGATCGACTGTACGGTGAGTTTTATCAGCTGGATCTGGAGATGAGCTTTGTTGAGGACGGCGAGGAGGTTCGCCGGGAAGTCGAGCCGTTGATGCGGCAGCTAGCGACTGATTTTGCGGGCAAGAAATTGCTGGATTTGAGCGACCTGCCTGTTGGTGATGGCAGTTCAATTCCGCGCATTTCTTACCGCGACGCCATGGAGACCTACGGCTCGGACAAGCCAGACCTACGTTTTGGTATGGAACTGATTGAACTAACTGATGTGTTTGCCAACACCGAATTTGGCGTGTTCAAAAATGCTGAGTGCATCAAGGCGATTTGTGTTAAAAATAGTGCCAGCCTCAGCCGCAAGCAAATCGACCAATTCACCGACATTGCTAAAAGTGAAGGTGCAGGCGGTTTAGCCTACATCACCTATCAAGACGGTGAAGCGAAATCACCAATTGCCAAGTTCTTGAGCGAAGCAGAATTATCTTTAATCCAACAAAAAACCGGTGCAGTTGATGGCGACGCAGTTTTCTTTGGCGCTGACATCCGTCCAGTCGTCAACGCCGTACTTGGTCGTCTGCGAAACGAATTTGCTGCTCACTTCGACCTGAAAAAATCGGATGAGGTAGCCTTGGCTTGGATTATCGACTTTCCATTCTACGAGTGGGATGACCGCGGCAAGAAGCTTGACTTTGGCCACAATCCATTTAGTATGCCAAAAGGCGGTTTGCAAGCCTTGGAAGCTGCTGCCACTGATGCTGATAAATTGGCAATTGTCGCCGACCAATTCGACATGGTGATGAACGGCTACGAAATTTGCTCCGGCGGCGTGCGCAACCACAACCCAGCGGTGTTGTACAAAGTATTTGACCTGCTAGGTTTTAGCGAAAGCTACGTCGAGGAAAAATTCGGCGCCATGCTGGGCGCCTTCAAATACGGCGCACCGCCGCATGCTGGCTGTGCCTTTGGTGTGGATCGCATATTGATGGAACTGATTGACGAGCAAAACGTTCGCGAAACCTTGGCCTTTCCAAAGAACGGTTCGGGTGTCGATGTGATGATGGACTCGCCGTCAATGGTTGATCCAGCGCAGCTAAAGGAATTGGGGCTATGAGTGCAATGTACGATCGACACGAAGTTAGCGTAAAAGTAGCGCTGTATAGCAGCGACGGCAAGCGTGTGCTACTGATGTATTATCCGCACGATGATGGTTTTGGCCTGCCGGGCGGGCATATTGATGCCGGCGAAACGCCTGACGTGGCATTAGAGCGGGAGCTGCGCGAGGAGCTGGGTATCACAATTGATGCGACGCCAGCTGATTTCTATATGCGCTATCCGCGAGGTAGTGCCGTCAAAGATCATAAAATTATTCTTGGCTACACGGCCATGGTTGACGGTAACATCGAAATACCGGACCGAGCGTGTGATGGAGGCGAGGAGCGCCCGGTTTGGCTTGCTCGAGCGGAAATTGAAACTACTGACAAGCTCGCGCCGGGCTATCGGGATTTTGTGCTGAAATGGTGGCCGCAAGAAGCGTAATGTTTTAGGAGGTACAAGCAGGCTATGAAATCAATTCCCAAACGAAAGCTAAAATTCATTGACTCATGGCTAACGCTGCGCAGCCGGTGGGCGCGCTGGCCGGGATTTACGGTCGCGATAGCCAAAGATAGCGAGGTGATTTTTAATAAAGCCTATGGCCTGGCAAATATAGAACACAACGAAACATTAACGACCGATCACCTCTTTCACGTCGCCTCACACTCAAAAACTTTTACCGCCACGGCCGTAATGCAGCTACAAGAGCGCGGCAAGTTACGCATCGATGACTTAGTGACGGCACATCTACCGTGGCTGGCGCAGCATAGCGATCAGCGTTGGCACGACGTAACCTTGCGTCAATTGTTGAGTCACTCAGCAGGTGTAATTCGCGACGGTCAGGCGTCGGGCTTTTGGCAGTTCCAAGGAGAATTTCCAGATAAAGACGAGTTCAAGAAGCAAATCATGCAATCGGAGCTAGTATTCGAACCAAATTCCGAATTCAAGTATTCCAATTTTAGTTTTGGCTTGCTGGGTTTGGTAATTGAGCAAGCTAGCGGCAAATCGTACGCTGATTTTGTGACGGAAAACATTATCGCGCCACTTGATTTGGAACAAACCACCACGGAATATTCGCCAGAACTTCGTATGGCAACTGGCTATAGTAGGTTTGATTTACGCCAGCAGCGCCGTCCGTTTCAGCACATCACAACTGGTGTATTGCAGCCAGCCACGGGATTTTGCTCAACGGCGCATGACTTAGTGAAATTCTTTGCTGCTCTGCAAGTCGGCTCAGGCAAACTGTTGAGCGATGCTTCTAAAAGGGAAATGCAGCGCCCATCGTGGCAAGTCGCCGACGAGGCAAACGCAGGAAGTTACGGATTGGGTGTTGATATCGCAAAAGCTAAAGATGGTAAGCGGCTCGTCGGTCATAGCGGCGGTTATCCAGGATTTGTCGGCCGTACCTGGTCGCGGATAGATGACGGAATAACTGTTTCGGTGTTGGCGAACGCGTATGATACAGCGCCAGGAATAGTTGCAAATTCGGTACTAGGAATTATTGATCAATTTGGTGATGCTTCTGATAAAAAACGTCGAAAGTTTGAAGCGCGGTTCGTTAACGATTATGGAGTGTATGAAGTTGTTGATACGGAAAAAGGATTAAGGGGCTTATGGTCTAATGATTGGCAGCCATTCAACATGGCTGAAGAGCTGGAAATAGTCGATGACGCCACCTTAAAAATTGCGAAGGGTAATCATTTTAGCTATTTTGGCGAACTGATGAAATATGAGTTTGACGCCAAAAATAAACCTTCCGCCATGTACCGCAGCGGCGCTAAGAACTATGTTAGTTTAGACGGCGATGTGAAAGTGTAAAAGAGTATTTGTGACGAGTATAAAAGAATAATCTAAATGCCGGTCAATATTAAAAAATCCAGAAAAGATATGGCAGCTGTCTTTACGCGCGTGAAAAATAAATTGGCGCCAGTGCTTGCGGACGGTTCGCAAATTCATCATGTTGGCAGTACCGCGGTACCTACTTTGGACGGTAAAAATATCCTAGATATCCTTATTTCTGCTAAAGATATCGAGCATATGAACGAGCTGCGGGATAAATTGGTAGCAATTGGATATTTTCCCTCATTAAATCCAAGTTCCCGCCAAGATTATATATTCCTGGCGTCTCGCAGGGAAGAAACCGGCGAGGGCGATATCCATATTCACCTCGCGATCGCGGATACTGAAACGCACGATAACTTCTTAATCATCAGAGATTATCTAAGGTCTCGCAATGACGAAGCTGATCAATATTCAAAGATAAAATATCAATATGCTAAGCAAGCAAATTACGACAGATCGGCGTATAAAAAGCTTAAAGCAACTTATGTCGATAAGTTATTACAACGTGCCAGGCAGTGGCAAAATGGCGGCTAATCTCCTTATTCACATCCCGCACGCTTCGCTGTGTTTACCACAGGTTTTTTGGCGCGACGTCACGGTTGATCGGAAAATTATCGAGAAGAATCTACGCTTTATGGCTGATTATAAAGTGGACGAACTTGTCAGAGATATTGATTGCCATAAAGTAATAGCCAAGTATTCGCGGCTATATTGCGACGTTGAGCGGTTTCAAAATGACGCCGATGAGCCGATGGCCAGGCTGGGTATGGGCGCAGTCTATACGCATTTGCCGGGCGGTGCGCAGTATCGCCAGGTAACGCCTGAGCGCCGCGAGGAAATTATCAGGCAAACGTATGAGTCTCATCATGTACAGCTAAACAAATTGAGCCAAAAGATTGTTGCTCAGCACGGCTCGTGTATGATGATTGATCTGCATAGCTACAGTGATGATTTGGTGCGAAAATTGTTTGGCTATACGGAAAATCTGCCTGATATTTGCCTGGGCTATGACGATGAATGGTTTAGTGAAAATGACGCCCTGAAGCTAAAGTTATACATAGAACAACTGGGCTATAGCTGCGCGCTAAATTATCCGTATGCGGGTGCGCTGGTGCCGATGGACTTTTACCGTGATAAAATGCCAGGACTGCGCTCGGTGATGCTGGAGGTTAATCGGCGTGTTTATCTGGAGGGTGGAACGGTGCGCCAAGAATCAGTGCGCGACATTAGTAAAATAATCAAATATATCGCTAATGAATTTTAAGGATTATAACTGAACGCCCAGCCACGCCGCCAATACATCGCCGGCAAAGTAGGCCAGTCCAGCGGCGACCGCTCCCAGGAGCAGGGTAATAGCGGCTTCCCGCCACGGTGATTGCTTGCCGACTTTGCCCTTAATAAAGTCGATTGTTAAGAAAGTAATTGCCGTTAGCAGCGAGCTGATATAGAACAGGGTGGTGCTTGGTGCTTTTAGGACTGCAATCACGTCGAACAAATAGGGCAATACTGGCACGCTGCCGACCGCCACGAAAGCCAAGAATGTAACTAAACCGATAATTTTAGGAGAAGCTCGCTTTTGGGTGCCGCGGGCCGATTCATCGTGTTCGGCGCTGGCTGCCAAGTAGAGGCGCTGGAGCCCATTGAAAAGCCATCGGCAATTAAGTTAGCCACGCCTAAAATAAGGATGACCACACTGGAAATCCCCGCGCCAGCCGACGCTGCCACTACGGCAAAGGTTGTCACCGTGCCATCAACTGCGCCGTAAACAAATTCTGGAATATATCTTTTGAAAAGCAGCTTCATAGCTATATCAGTGTAGCATATCAGAGCGAATTAAGCATAAGGCTATTGACATTTTAATACGCTTATGCTATAGTGAAATAGTTAGATTATCTAATACAAACAAATCATTAAAGCATGCTACAATAGATATAATAAATACAAACTTCTGCAGAAAGGTAAGGCGTGGAAGATATTCAAACGATCATCATCTTACTGTCGATCATTATTGGGCTACTATCAGTCATTATCATGGCTCTACTGGCAGTGGTTATTACCTTGCTAGCGAAAATAAATGCAGTCATGAAGAATGTTGATAAAATTACAACAAATGTGGCTAGTGCGACCGAGTGGTTGTCGCCAACAAAGGTTTTTAGTGAAATAGCAGGGTTGTTTCGTAAAAAATAATAAAAAAGGAGTAACAATATGAAAAAAGTATTAGCAGTTATCGGTGCGGCAGCAGCAGGTTTTGCAGCAGGAATTTTAACCGCACCAAAGAGTGGTAAAGAAACTCGAAAAGACTTGAAAAAGAAAGCAGGGAAGTTGAAGTCTGATGCGGAAAAAGTTGCCAGTAAGGCGGCTGCGGCCGCTAAAGACAGCGTTGATTCTTTAAAAACTGGCTCGCAAAAGGTTGGCGATGCAGTAACAGAAACTGCAAAAGGCGTCAAAAGCAACGTCGAAAAACAGTTTAAGTAATATTTGACTGTAATCGAGAAGACGTGAGATAATAGGACTGATGAAAAGGTTCACTTTCTATCTCGCGTCTTTTTTGATTGGATCTAGTTTGCTATTAATGCCTCAGGTGGCATTAGCCCAAACGGCCGATACTACTGCAAATTCGGAGCTTACAAAAACCCTTAGTCGGAATTGTAGCTCTGTAAGGGTAGCAATTAAAAATATTCATACCAATGACGCATTAACTCGAGTAAATGTTGGTCAGAGGTATAACTCGATTTCGACCAAGCTTATGGCCAGATTAAATGGTCGGTTGGCAGTCAATAAGCTGGATAGTTCTAAGCTAGTAAATATCACTAATGATTTTGAGTCGGCCCGCCTAAAATTTAATAGCAATTATAATGATTATGATACAACGATGACTGAGCTAGACCATGCCAATTGCTCGGAGGACGTTGCAGGATATTATCAGAAATTAGTAGCTGCTCGGGAGGCACGAAATCGACTTTCAGAGGATGTGAAAACATTGAATGATTTGTTGATAAAATATAGGGCAGAAGTTCAGGTGGTTAGGGATTCGTTGTCTGGAGGGTCTAATGGATAAGCTTAAAGATTTTTTCGATAATTATAGGTTTGTTACGTTTGTCGGTTTGGTGATCGCTGCATCTGTCGTACTAGCATCAATTGCGATGGTCGTCTATTATAAAACTGACGCATATCGGCTAGACTTGAGTCGGCCTGAATATGCTTCACGCCGTAATCAAATTAGTAAGGATACAAATGAAAAAACTCATGAATTTGACACCCAGGGTCAGGTTAATAAGGATACGCTAAAAAAATTCTTAAGTATGTACGACAAAGAAGCGGATGGGGCTAGTAGAATTAAGGCGTTTTCTAACGACGTGCTGAGCGATAAAGAATTAGGTTTATCTAACAACTAACTATTTCTTAATGATTGGCGTTGGTGTCGGTAGTGTTGCTAAAAGTACACCTTCACGGTCAAAATTCTGCAATAATCGGTGGCGCATTTCAGAAGTAACAGCCCACTGGTCGGATGGTTGGGTTTTTCCGGCAATGATAAGCTCGGTGCCGCGCCCGCTTATGTCGCCAACGGAGACAAACTTTGGCGGGTCGATAATTTTTCGTTGCCAAGCCTTCTCTTTAGCTAACTTCTCGCCAGTGGTGTTAATGATTTCGGTAACCTCGGATATATCAGAGCTGGGGTCAATATAAATACTGAACCTCGACATGCTATAGCCCATTGTCTTATTGATGACGTGTTGGATTGTGCCATTGGGGACATAATGAACGTTACCGCCCGAGTCGCGAATTACCGTCGTGCGAGTTCCGACTCGCTCAACTGTACCAGCTGCTCCCATGACGTCGACTACGTCGCCAACACGATATTGGTTTTCGGCAATGATAAAAATTCCCGATAGAAAATCCTTAACCAGCGACTGAGCACCAAATCCTAATGCCACACCAATAATGCCAGCGCTGGCGAATAGCGGCGATAAATCAAATGAGAACAACTTATTGGCGATAATCGCCATGACGTAAAAAATAATAATAATTCGCCAAAAACTACGCGTTAGTTGGATGAGAGTTTTCTCGCGTTTTTCCATGTCTTTACGATGCCAAGAGCGGTGTTTGGCGGTGGAGCGGATAGAATAGTGAATCGCCCAAGACAGCAAATATTTGCCAAAAAAATAGACAAAAACAGATCCAATTATAATACTAATAGTTTCAATAATATGTTCGCTAATCAACCAACCCATGCTGTTGTTGTGTAGCCATTGTCCCAAAGTTGAAGAGTCTAAAAACTGTTTTATGAGCTTATCCATTACTGATTTAGTATAATGGAAAGTATGAATTTTGTCGATCCAAATCAGTTTATTATTACGCGTAAACGTAAGAAATATAAGTTTGCATTATTTCATAATTCGCCGCTATGCTTTGAGTTTGAGGAGTGGGCACTGCGCCAGGTTGATATTGTAGAAATTGGCGCTGGTAATGGCATGTTTACAGTTGAACTAGCGACGCGTCATCCGGAGCAGGTGTTTGTGGCGGTTGACGTTAAGGGCGATCGCTTGCAAAAAGGCGCGCGGGAAGCGGAAGCTCGCGGCCTTAATAATGTGTTTTTTGTGCGAGCTCGGGCTGATCAGATTGGTGAGTTATTTGCGCCCGGTTCACTGAGTACTATTTGGCTGACTTTCTCTGACCCATTTCCGCGTAAGCGTAGTGCTGGCCGCCGTCTGACGCATCTGCGTTTTCTAAGAAATTATGCCAAGTTGCTGTGCGCCGACGGATCGATAATCATTAAACATGATAATCCTGAGTTCTTTAACTGGAGCCTTGAGCAGCTCGTTGCCGAAGGTTGGCGTCTAAAAGCACTAACTTTCGACCTACATGAATCAAACTTTAGCGACGATTATAAAATCCTTACTGCTTATGAGCAGCGCTGGCTGGGCGAGGGCAGGGTGACGCACTGTGTGCGGGCCGCTCCTGATTTTAATAATTAATAGTCTTGAGGAATACCATGCCGTGCTAGCTGTTGGTTCTTAAAATCTTTTCTACATGTGATTTCGTAGCCAAGCCAGTCGGGTATCTCGAATTTCTCAGATGCTTCCACATCGTCAAACTCAATTTCTGCTGAAATTAATCCCTCGAGGTCGCCGCTATACACATCCACTTCAAGCGTATTGCCATCGAGGTCAAATATTAGCCTTGTTTTATTTATAATATTGCCAATATGACTTCGCATAGCTTCGTCAAATTGTTCTGCGGTAATAATTTCGGTTACTTCGCCTCTGACAAGGCCATTGTTATCGTTATCTAACTTCGTCTTTACGGTACATTCGTATGACAATTGACCATCTTTCTCTGTTTTTCTGATGCGGACCTCGCGTTCATCAGTAATTTCAAGATACGCCTGAGTTATCTCGAGCTTTCCTATGAGCGGTAAAGAGTCCTTTATCTTTTCTAGGGAGTTGAGACTGATTGCAAATTTGCGTTCGATTTCCGTTGGTGGCGTCTGCTCATTTTCTGGCATATCAACTTTTTCCATACGCATATATTACAATGATAAAGCTAGTAAAGCAATCATAAGCGAATATTTCTATTTACTCAAAAACCATAACCGGCTACACTATAATTATGCAATTTAACGACTATTCAATAAAAGCAATTTCTACATTAACAGACAAGCAATCTCATCAGTATGGTGATGTTGACGCCAGGTTAATGTCTCAGGTTTTGGGGTTGAGCGGTGAAGCTGGCGAAGTAGTGGAGAAATTTAAGAAGATATTGCGGGATAAGAGCGGTATGATTTCTGAAGACGACCATGCTGCAATAATTAAGGAACTTGGTGACGTACTGTGGTATGTCAATTCCATATCTCATCTACTTGGTAGCAGTTTAGAAGAAGTAGCTCAGAAAAATAACGATAAACTACTTAGTCGTCAGAGTCGCAGAAAGATTCATGGCAGCGGCGATGATCGTTAACTTTTAGCTAGTTGTTCACGAATCCAGCCGTCGATAGTGCCTGCGCCCATACAGAGAACCAGTTTACCGGTCGCTTGCGCCGTAGTAATGGCGTGCCATAAATCATCGTCCATCTCTGCAAAGTAAAGTTTTTCTGGATCAATATTTTTGGCGAGCTGCTGTGGTGTTAGAATTGGTAGGTCTGGCTTTTCTCTAGTTAGGTATGTTGGCAACCAATAAACCTCATCAGCATTATGGAAAATATCCGCGGTATACTGGTCTATTATTTCATGCTGACGAACGTTTTGGTGTGGTTGATAAACTAATACCACTTGATCTGATAGCTCTCGGGCCATTTGTAGCGTTGCGCTAATCTCAATCGGATGATGTCCATAGTCGGAATATAAATTGTCGGCCAACTTTTCAAAGCGGCGCCCTGATCCTGGGAAAGAATTGAGCGCTTGATAGATTGCAGTTTTTTCGGCTGAAATGTCCATATTTTTTAGAGCCTCAATTATCAGTGTGGCGTTCTTGCGATTATGCACGCCGGGCAGGGCAATATTCTGGTCTATATTTTTTAGGACAATCAGATTTTTCTCGTCAAATACAGCGGCGTTTTCAGCCCAAGCGATAACTTTTCTAGATTTCTCGCCAAATTCATGAAAAGCTGCCAAATAATCTTCCTTTGTTAGATAAGTGTCTGGATGGTCGTAATCTACAGAGGTAATTAAACTAATTTCTGGAGAAAAGTGTAAGAAATTGCGATCAAATTCGTCACACTCATACACGAAAAATTCACTATTTTCATCAAACTCTCCACTTGGCGCGAAGCTTAATGTCGAGCCAACGGAATAGCTGACGGGAATTTGTAATTGTTTCATCGCCCAGACTAGCATGCTTGTGGTGGTAGTTTTTCCATGAGTACCAGCAATTGCAATAAGCTTAAGATTCTTATCAGCAATTATCTGCGCTAGCAGTTCGTCGCGTTTACTAGTTTTTATACCTAATTTTCTAGCTAAAACTAGTTCTGTGTGGTCTTCAGGCAGGGCTGCAGTGTATATGAACCAATCAAATGGAGTCTTGTCGTGTTCTGCTTGTAAAAATGCACCGGATTGATCAAAAGAAACCGAAATGCCAGCCGCCACTAATTCATCAGTAATAAGACTAGGTGAGTTATCGGAGCCGCAAACACTGTAGCCAGCGTCCAGGGCGATTTTACTGAGCGGACCAATGCCAACACCGCCAATTCCTGAAAAATAAATCCTCATACTCTTATTATACCATTGTCTAGCTAGTAATATTTCCGCCGTCGGGATAATTTGCTATACTAAAACAAGAGAGAAAGTGGTGGGATGGCAGTAGATAAGCGAAAAACCAAGTTTAGGATTAAACGGCTCAGTCAAGTGAAGACGTGGCAGCTAGTGATTTTGCTTATTATGGCTGGATTTATATCGGCGACATTTCTACGACTTAATAATGTTGGCATGATTGAACGGCGAGAGGCTGTGGAAAATGCCGATAAGACTGGGGATATTGTGAGCCTTCAGCAGCGGCTATATGATTTGCAGCGATATGTGGCGACACATATGAACGCTGACCCAGGAAAAATTGCACTAGATCATACCTATAAGCGGGTATACGACCAAAAATTAAAAGAATTTGAAGAGGCGATTAAAAATCGATCAAATAACGACACGATTTCTAAGGTTCGGGCGGTGTGTGACGCTAAAGCTCAACAGGGTGGCTATGGGCGATTTACCACACAGGCAGATCCGCGTTATGTCAGTTGTATAAACGAGGAGTGGGAGAAATACCCTGCCGCTAAAACTTCTAGTCTACAGTTTGAGGCACCTTCTACCGAGCCATATTACCATACGTTTGTTTCGCCACTCTGGTCGGCGGATTTTGCGGGCTGGTCACTGTTGGTGACGGGGGTAATTGCCGTGATTATTATATTGAGATTAGTGGTCTTGGGGATTTTAAAATTTATGCTACGACGACAAAATCGACTTTTTTAGCTTGACAGGGGTGGGTAAGAGATAGTAACCTATAAGGGTATAGCATTAATAGGAGGTATAGAACCATATGGCTTACAAGCATACCAACTCAAAGGGGATCACATACTACTTGCACAAGACTGACGTAACTTTGCGCGGCGGCAAGACGCAAACTATCTACTTCTTCACTAAGGTTGAGAAGAATGATAAGGGTGTTCCATGCGATTTGCCGGAAGATCGTGTTGTGAAAGAAAACCCACGCAACGGTTTCTTAACAATCTCAAAGAAGAAATAAGCACTTGCGTTATGCATCGGTTTAGCGGTACAATAGTACCAAACAAACAGGTGCCAGAACTCCTCTGTGGATAGCAGGGGAGTTTTTTGATGATGTTGATTATTTTTAGTTATTATGGTATAATATAAAATATGAGTGGCGAAAAAGTCTTATTGGATGGAGATCGTGCCGATATCCAATTTACTTCTGAGCAGGAGGCTATGCTTGACTACATTGTCGATACTACAGGCTGCTCTTATGATGACGCTAAAAGACTGATGGGTCTTCCCGTTTATGATCCAAAGAAAGTTGGAGAACTTATCAATAGATATACGAATGGAGGAGTTGGCGAAACGGCTGTACGGGGATTTTTCTGTGGCGACTGCTGTAGAGCCATAGAGCCGGGCGAAAAATGTCCGCACGTAAGAGTTGGTAGTCACGGTGGGCGGTACGCTAGCGATAATAACAGATACTAAAGAAAAAGCCCCCTTCTGGACGAAGAGGGGTTTTTCTTGGTTGCGGGGGTAGGATTTGAACCTACGACCTTTTGGTTATGAGCCAAACGAGCTACCAGGCTGCTCTACCCCGCGGCACGTACTTTATAATATCAGGTTAATGTAATAATTGCAAATGTCTCAGCGCCTGCGGCTATTGCCGCCGAATAAAAAGTTCATCCATTGCTGGAAATTACTATCCGTTCTTGTTTGTCTGGGGGCAGGATTTTGTGTGGAAATCGCACTGTCTGTTGGTGGTGTAATAAGTTGTTTTTCGCCAGGCAGACCTTTGCCGGTTCGCTGCCGAATAGTTAATTCTTGATACTCTTCACTCTGATAATATTTAGATTCATATTCTAACAGGGCGACCTGTAGAGTCTCGATTTCTACCTGTTGACGTTTATTGTCAATGGAGCGCTGTAGCTCATAATTCTTTTGCATTGATTCAATTGAACCCCAAGCCCAGCTCATGGCAATTAAAACAGCGACAGCAATAACGACGTTATTTAAGGTCAAATAGTCGTGCTGTATCCGGTAAATTAGTCGTTTTAGTTTCAGTTTGTTCATTTTACAAATTTAATATCTACCACACTATATTGTAGCAGGAATGGAGAGAATATTCATCTTATGGTTATCAAGCTCAGACTGTGGTGGGGGCGGCTGGGATCGAACCAGCGACCAATCGGTTATGAGCCGACTGCTCTAACCCCTGAGCTACGCCCCCGTAAAGCTTATTATAGCGCATCAGAGGTGATTAGAGAAGTTTTCCAGCGGCAATTCGTACAGCCTCTGACCAAGAGGTAAAGCAGTGTGGTGTAGAGGCTAGTTCGTCGCTGGTTATTTTACACCGAATAGCTAAGGCTAGCTCAGAGGCAAGATCACTGGCGTGTGGTCCAACAATTGTACCGCCGATAATAACTCGTTTCCTATCAACAATCAGCTTCACGAAGCCTGTTCGCTGATCAGTAATATTGCTGCGTACGGTCATGGTTAACGGTACGACTGCCATTTTTACTTTAATATTTTTCATAAGACAGTCTTGTTCGTTCATGCCAATTTGAGCAATTTCTGGCTGAGTGAAAGCTATCTGCATATTTGGTGAGTTATTAATTTTCAAGTGGTTGTTATGGAGTAGATTATGAGCAGCTACGCGACTTTGTGCTAAAACTTCGTGAGTTTGGAGGCTAGTATCGACAGCACTACCTGCAGCAAAGATGTGGCGAGAAGTTGTTTGTAGGGAAGGGCTGACAGAAATGCCGTTTTTTGTATATTTTACACCAGCATTTTCTAGACCCAAATCAGTAGTGGATAGTCGCTGATTGGCAATTAAGACTTCATCAACTCGCACTGTTTTTTCTACTCGTCCTTGTATGAAAGTAATGCGTTTTTGGAGGGCGGATTTTTGAATAGCAATAACCTTGGTGTGGGTTAAGATGTTCATGCCACGATTTTTCTTTGCGTCGCTGGCTAATAGGTCACTGACTTCTGTGTCAAACTCTGGTAAAATACGCACCGATTCTTCCGCTATATAAACTTTAGTTCCCAGGGTAGAGAATAGATGAGCCAACTCTAATGTCGTCGCACCAGAGCCAATAATGAAAAGACTTTTTGGCGGGCGTGTAAGGCTAAAGATGGTTTTTGGGGTGTGATAAGATATACTATCTAATCCAGGGATATCCGGAATTTTCCAGGTTGAGCCGGTTGCAATAAGGAATTTGCGAGCCGATAAGTGCCTGCGATTTACGGTGATTTCATTTGGACTTAGAAAATGTGTACTGCCCGCAAATACACTAATCCCTTGCTTTTCATAGTAGTAACGGTTACCGCCTGCGCCAGTTCGTTTGACAGTGGTATCTTTCCAGGAGAGAAGAGAAGGGTAGTTGTAGCCAATGGTGCTGGTGCGCAGTCCAAATTTAGCGGCGTCTTTTGCGGCTTGATAAGTGCTAATAGCATAGGCTAGCGACCCCGTCGGTACGTCTCCCCAGTTTGGTGATTCCCCGCCGAATGTTGATTTTTCTACAACAGCAACTTTTTTACCAGCGCCAGCCAAAATACTTGCTGCCGGTGAGCCGCCCGCACCGCTACCAATAATGATACAGTCATAATCAAATGTTGGTTTTTGTGACATGAATTCTCCTAAATTATAGTTTTATAGTGTTCGTATAAATAGGCGGCATCAGGATGTAAGTCTTTCATAATACGCTGCGCTTGGCGGCGAATGTCGGCGGAGGTGATTTCTGGTCGAGTTTCACACCAGTTCATAACACCTAAGGTTATAGTTTTTGCAATATCTTGGGATTGTCCTTCCGGCGTACGAACGCTCAGGCAAGTAGCAACGATGGAATCGTGAAGCTTGTCGGGACTAAATTCTTCTGGTGGACGCTTCCCTCTCTTAATGATGTTAATTTGCCCCGCTTTTACCATAAATTGCCTCCGTAGCTAATCACGCCAATGACACGATCTACGAAAATAAATGCCCCTAAAATCAATAAGCTGCCGCCACTAACGAATTGTAAAAATCGTTTGTGTTTTTCTCGCCAGCGCTGTAAGTTAGAGATATTATGCCCGCTGCCGACGAGGATAATGATGATTGAGAGTGGCAGAATAGAGATGAGAGTGTAGGTGATGACGCTAGCGATTTGCAGTAAGGGGTTTGGTAGAGTGATGATTGCTAGCGCGGCAGCTAGGATTGGCGCAAGGATGAAGATGATTTCGGCAATAACGCTAGTTAACCCCAGAGCAAAGCTTTCGATAGAATTTCGGGTTTTTTTAGTTCGTTTATTCAAATAATCCGCAAAGCCGCGCGGAACCCATAATGAAGTACCGGGTTGGCGACGATAGTAAAATGCCCAGATGGCAATTCCTAGACCAAACATCATTCCAGAGGCGATTGCTGCAATTAATTGTTCAGCGCTGGTAATATGATGAATGAATATAGATAAGTAATAAGAGACGGCGCTAATAAGTAGTAAGGTGATGATTGATACACCAAATACAAAACTAGTACTCATACGAAATATTTTTCGTTGGGCGGTTTTCTTACCAATTGAATGACCGCTCAGCAAAGTTAAAACACTGATGCTGAGCTGAAAACTGGCATGGATAATTGCTGCGAAAACGATGATGGCTAGCGATGAGATTGTTACGGGGGTCATGTTTGTGTATAAATCCTTCCCTACCAGTGTAGCACAAGCGGAATAAAAAGGTAAATAATAACTGAAAAAGGTATTGCTTTTTTGTCAAATTTATGGTAGTATAAAAACAGTTAAATAATTAACACAAAAAAAGGAAAACTTTATGGAAATCAACACCAGCGAATTGGCTGAATTTTTAGAGGTAACTCAAAAAAAGGAATTAGTAACGTGGGATCGACAGCGTAACTCGCGAGAGTTGGATGGGTTTGTTTCACGGCGGCTGGCTGCTTTGGACGGTGTTCAGGCTGATGAGTTAGAGCTAATCTGATTCTTATAAAAAACTCCCCGCCATATGGACGAGGGGTGATTGGATAATTTATGGTAGCACCGGGTGGACCCGAACCACCGACCTCAGGCTTATGAGTCCTGCGCTCTAACCAGCTGAGCTACGGTGCCACACTGCACTGATTGTAACAGATGGTATAAAATTTGCCAAATTGGTTTTAGGTATAAGCATTTTGTGAGATAATGGGTATGTGAGATATATTGTCGCGGTCAGTGGTGGGATTGATTCGGTAGTATTGCTGGATTTAATGTCGCGGACGGAAAAAGATTTAGTAGTGGCGCACTTTGATCACGGTATTCGTGAGGATTCAGCGAGTGACGCTAGGTTTGTTGAGGCGTTAGCTGAGAGATATAAGCTTCAGTTTGTTTGCAGGCGTGAGAAGCTGGGTGTTGATGCTAGCGAAGAACTGGCGCGTCAAAGACGATATGATTTTTTACGTGAGGTAGCGGCAGATTTTGATGGCGTGGTGGTAACGGCACATCATCGAGACGACGTTATCGAGACGGTGGTGATGAATTTGAAGCGTGGCTCTCGGTGGCGGGGTCTGGCTGGCATGAGTGATGCGCGAGTAGTGAGACCAATGAATGGTTGGACAAAGCAGCGAATTTACGAATATGCGACTCGGCAGAAATTAGAGTGGTGTGAAGATGAAACGAACCAAAGCGATATTTATCAGCGCAACGTGCTTCGTCGGCAGATAAATTGTGGATTGGACGAATATCAGAAGATTGGGGTGTATGAGGCGTGGCGTAAGCAGCGAAAATTGAGGGTGGAAATTGAGCAAGCGCTAGAGAAGTTTGATAGGGAGATGTCTAATCGGTATTTCTTGACGATGATTGATGATAATGTCGCACAAGAATTGATATACTATTATATTTTACGACATTACGATGTTTCGTTACTGGGTTCTCAGTTGGAGCGAACGTTAATTGCTATAAAAACCGGAAAATCTGGTTCGCACTGGCAAATCGGTGGCGGTATAGTGATGAAATTGACATTAAAAAATGTTATAATAGACCGAGTTGATTAGTATAGGTGAAAGGAATAGTTGAGCATGGCCGTTAAGATGCCGCAGAGAAACGGAAAGAATGGAATTAAGCAGGTAGTACGATTTGGACTATTTTGGGCGATTATAATTTTTGTAGCGTTGATTTTTTATGCAACACTGTTCCCTGCCTCGAATCTTAAAGAAGTATCATTGTCGGACGTGGTGCGTCGGGCAAATGAGGGCAAAATCTCTCAGTTAGAAATTCAGGGTAATGACATTAAGGTGACTGTGAAAGACCAATCTAAGCCTACTGAGCGGTCAGTCAAAGAGTCTAGTAGTATTTATGAACAGGGATTAAATAAGGACGCAAAGGTTGAGGTTAAGGTGATCCCACCGTCAACGACTGGTGAGACGATTTGGAATTTGGCGGTGATGGTGGTGCCTGTATTGATTATTGTAGCGTTCTTTATGTTTATGATGCGCCAGGCCCAAGGGCAGAATAATCAAGCGATGGGCTTTGGTAAGAGCAAGGCGCGTCTGTATGGGCAGGATAAAGAGAAAGTACTGTTTGAGGATATCGCCGGTAATAATAATGCTAAGCAGGACTTGCAAGAAGTTGTCGATTTCTTAAAGCATCCGAAAAAATACAAGGATTTGGGCGCTAAGATTCCGAAAGGCGTGCTGCTGGTCGGTAATCCGGGTACTGGTAAAACCATGCTGGCGCGGGCGGTAGCTGGCGAGGCGGGCGTGCCGTTCTTCTCAATCTCTGGATCAGAGTTTGTGGAGATGTTCGTCGGTGTTGGTGCTAGCCGGGTGCGCGACCTTTTCTCAAAGGCTAAGAAAAATGCGCCGTGTATCGTCTTTATCGACGAGATTGACGCGGTAGGCCGCAAGCGCGGCTCGGGTATGGGCGGCGGCCACGATGAGCGCGAGCAGACCTTGAACCAGATTTTGGTGGAAATGGATGGCTTTGATGGCGATACTAATGTGATTGTGTTGGCGGCGACCAACCGGGCGGATGTGCTGGACCCAGCCTTGCTGCGACCGGGGCGGTTCGACCGGCGAGTGACAATTACCCTGCCAGAGCGCAAAGACCGCGAGGCAATTCTGAAAGTTCACTTTAAGAAAAAGCCGACCGACGAGACGGTTGATCTGGATAAATTAGCGGCCAAGACGGCTGGCTCATCGGGAGCGGATCTCGCTAATATGGCTAATGAAGCAGCAATTATCGCGGCGCGCCGCAACAAAAAGAAGATTACCAATGATGAACTGACCGAGGCATTTGAGCGGGTAGCTATCGGGCCGGAGCGCAAGGCCAAGGTAATGAACGACCATGAGAAAGAGTTGACAGCGTATCACGAGGCGGGCCACGCCATCGTCGGCCACGTCTTGCCAGATTCTGATCCAGTTCACAAGGTGACGATCATTCCGCGCGGCGGCACCGGCGGCGTCACGTGGTTCTTGCCGCCAGAGGATAAGAGCTACACCAACGTCTACGAGTTTAAGGATATTTTGGCTCGGGCGATGGGTGGTCGAATTGCCGAGAAACTGATCTATGGCGATGATGGCATTACTACGGGTGCTGGTTCAGACCTAAGGAAAGCTACTGAAATTGCCCGTGATATGGTGATTGAACAAGGCATGGGCCAAAAGCTTCGCGACCAAGTTTTCCACGAAGATAACGGTGGCTTGATGTTTGATAAGATGACTCGCGAGCGGCCGTACTCAGACGCGGTTGCTGAGTTAATCGACCAAGAGGTTGAGACACTAATAAAAGAGGCAGCGCGTCGTGCAGAAGTGGTATTGGTTGCAAATCGTAAGTCACTTGAGGATCTTAAGGACGCACTTCTTAAAGATGAAACTCTAGAAGAAGCGGCGGTCGATGAAATTCTCCAGGGAACAAAGCTGCCAAAGGAAGCCAAATTACACGCGTAAATTGTTATGGGACGCGTCCGGAGAACTGTCGATAAGATTAATCAGCGGCTGACAGTCAAGTTGGCCGCAACCATTTTAGCTGGCTCGACTTTGTTGTCGAGCTTGCTGGGGTTTTTTCGTGATCGACTACTTAACTCCGCCTATATGCCGAGTGAAAACGGTGCGCTAGCAGGTTATCCTGTCGGATTAGATGCCTACACGGCAGCGTTTATGGTGCCGGATTTCATGTTTGCCGTGTTGGTGTCTGGCGCGCTTAGCGTGACTTTTATTCCAGTTTTTAATGAACGCTGGGTCAAGGGAAATAAGCAGTCGGCGTGGCAAATTAGCTCCAGTATGATCAATTTTATGGCGCTAGTGACGATGATCGCGTCAGTGCTGATTATTATTTTTGCTGATCCGTTGATGAAATATTTAATCGCGCCAGGTCTGAGTGAGTCGGGTCACGCTTTAGCGGTGAGTATGATGCGGGTAATTGCAGTGAATCCGTTTATTTTTGCTATTGCCTCAGTGATTGCCAGTATCCAGCAGGCGGTTGGTCGATTTATGTTCTGTGCCCTAGCGCCAATGATTTACAACATCGGCATTATCATTGGTACAGTATGGTTTACTAATGGTATCAATTTATTCGGCTGGCAGATATTTGACGGTGGAATTATGGGCGTGGCGCTTGGTGTGGTGTTGGGGTCGTTCTTGCAGTTGATTGTGAGTGCAGTTGGGCTGGCAGGGCTGGGTTTTGACTATAATTTTAAGATCTATTGGCGCAATAGAGGATTTAGGAAAGTTCTGTCGCTACTGCCAGCTAGGTCGGTTGATCAGGGGATGGACTATGTGGTGAGTTTGGTTGAGGTCAACTTGGCGTCGCGCTTGGCGGACGGTACGGTTCGGGCATACCAACAGGCGTTAACCCTACATTTGATGCCAATTAATCTCATCGGCGTGGCAATTTCTAACGCCGCCTTCCCCAAGCTTACTGAGCATTTGGGTGAGGGGCGCGATGATTTGTTTCAAAAGGATTTGCGTTCCCTGCTGAGGATTATTTTTTGGATGGTATTGCCAGTAGCGGTGGTGATTTTCTTTACGCGCGGTTATGTTGTGCATTTTATTCGTAATGGCGGCAATCAATTGATTGCGGGAATTCTGGGCTGTTTAGTGGTGGCGATTTTGTTTCGGACGATTTATCACATGGCAGCGCGGGCATTTTATGCTCGCCAAGACACGAAAACCCCGCTGTACATTTCAATTTTCTCTATTTCCCTAAACATTATCTTGGCAATTGTTTTATCTATGGTTTTGAAAATGGGTGCCTATGGTTTGGCTTGGGCGCAGTCAACGGTAGCGGTTTTAGAGGTGGTGATTTTGTTGGTTGTGATGAATCGTCAAATGCCAAGAATGTTCAATTTGACCTTTATGCAGGCGATTTTTAAGATGTCTATTGCTGGTGTGCTGACTGGATTTGTTTGTTATATTAGCGTATTGATTTTACCGTTTCGTTATCATGATGACAGTTTCTTCAGTGCTTTTCCAAAGTTTGTAGTGATTTCATTGGTTAGTTTTGGTGCGTACGCCATGTTCTCGAAATGGTTGAAATTACCAGAAATTGATCCGATTTTAGCACGCTTAAGGAAGATGTTATTTGGTCGATTGGAGCTCATGCGCTAATGAATAATATTCGCAATTTTTGCATCATTGCTCATATTGATCACGGCAAATCGACGCTGGCTGACCGGATGATGGAGATGACGGGGACGGTGGAGAAGCGCGAGATGAAGTCGCAGTTGCTGGATAGTATGGATTTGGAGCGTGAAAAGGGCATCACCATTAAGCTCGCGCCGGTGCGGATGAAGTATCACTACCGCCAGCCAGCTGCAACCGCTTCCTCTGAATCGAATGTCCCAGGCAGCGCCAGCGACAGGGTTGTCGATTCATCGGAAGGATTGCCGCCAGTTGGAGCTTATGATCTCAATCTCATCGACACGCCTGGTCACGTTGATTTTAGCTACGAAGTTAGTCGCTCGTTGCAGGCTTGCGAGGGTGCGGTGTTGGTGGTTGACGCCAGCCAGGGTATTCAGGCGCAGACGCTGGCGAATGTGTACCTGGCGATGGAGCAAGATTTGACGATTATCCCGGTGCTGAATAAAGTCGATTTGCCAGCCGCCGATGTGCTGCGAGTATCCAAGCAGGTGATTAATCTGCTGGGTTGTGATGAAAGCGAAATTATTCACATCTCAGCCAAAACGGGGCAGAATGTTGATCAAGTTTTGGAGGCGATCGTTGAGCGAATTCCAGCGCCGACTTCGCCACTGGCGGTCGAGCATCCTGATGTTGCGCCGGCTGATATTCCAACCCGTGCTTTGATTTTCGACAGTTATTATGATGATTACCGCGGGGTAATTTTGTATGTCAGGGTGGTTGATGGGCAGATCAAAAAGGGTGAAGCGATTCACATGATGGCGACTGGCGCTAATGGTTTGGCGTTAGAAGTCGGTCACTTCAGCCCCGGCATGATCCCCGACCCATCGCTTGACACCGGTGAAATTGGCTACATCGTCACCAACTTGAAGACTACGCGTGAAGCACGGGTGGGTGATACGGTGACGTTGGGGAAATATATGGCCTAGCGATAATGATTGATGTTTGGTTTGACTGTCGACGGGACGCTAATAATAAAGACCCAGATCAACATAGCCAGACTTTGAAACGCTACCATGCTGAGCTATGGACTAGAAAGTTGCCTGATGGTCGCCAATTGACCATGTTAGATCAAGGTGTATACTTAGTAGCTAGCGATGGTCGGTGGCAGATTCCTGTTTCAAGTGATAATATGGCGGCTGCGTTTAGATCCTGGAAGCGTATAGATTACTTATTGAGCAGATGTCGCGAGAGGTTTTAGCGGCAGTAGATGACATTGATTGGACAATTGGTTCGGAAATTATTTTTCCCAGCGAGCTGCGTGGCGGCACGTAGACTATTAATCGAGCTAGAGGCTAGCATCGCAAAATTGCCGATCGATTTGACTTAACACTAGAATGCATTGCTCGTTGGTATCGGGGTGAAGATAGCCCGCTAGTTAGCGTTTTTGACCGTTACCGCGATTTCTTTGAGTGGTTTAGCGACTTTAAGGGCTATGTCGATTTTTTCTTATTGCAAGATTTTGTTAATGATGAATATCAAGTCAAAATATTGACAGATTTTAATGATTTTCAAACATCGCCGTTGCCTAAAAGTGTCGATCAGTATACAGCCTATTTACAGGACTTAACTGAGTTATTGACTTTGCGGGCTAAGCGCATTGAGCAACATGTAAAATTGATAAATTGATAAATTGATATAATTTTACTATCTGGATTACCACTGAGCGTGGCCGCCGACTCATCCTCAATGAATATGCTAAACTTATCATAGAAAGCGCTATTGACCACCTGCTGGCGGCAAAAAAGAAATTGTAAATGCGTATTTGTAACTATTATTTTTTAAGTTGCAGTGTTATAAAAATATATAGCTAAAATTAGCAACAAAGGAGTAAACCATGAATCCACAAACAATTAGCCTAACTGAATTGCAAAAGCACCTTGCGGATACGTGCCACGAAAAGGGCTGGGATAAAAATTCTGTTACTGAAGTATTCTTATTGTTTACCGAGGAAGTTGGCGAGCTGGCGAAAGCAATTCGCAAAGAGACGGGATTTAAGGGCGAGAAAAAGCCTGACAATCACGACAACCTGCGCGAGGAATTCGCGGACGTGCTGAATTATCTGATGGAATTGGCGAACCGGTTTGACGTCAATTTGGCGGAAGTGTATTTTGAGAAACACAAGATCAACCAGACGCGGCAGTGGAAATAATATATACTAGTATTGAAAAGTGCAGATAGGATAAGATAATAAAATGCGCGAAATAAGTATCAGTCTGTCTGACATAAACAGTTATGAGTAACTTCAAAAATTTTACAGAGAAAATTAGCTGCCGGGTGATTCCGATAACGCGCGACCGCCACGTCTGGTTGGATAAAAAAGTTGTCGACGATGGTTTGTATTGTGCTTTTATAAATGGCCGATCGTACGAGCTCGGCGAGGAATATGATGACTTTTTGTATGTCACTGCTGACAACTTTGCCGAACTAGCAGATGTTATCCTCCGCGAGTTGTATACGCGCGGATTTTCGTCGTCAGATTATAAGCTAATCAACGAAAAGCGTGTTCATCTGGACTATAGTTTTATAAGCGATGATATGCCTTGGGTTGCCTGGCGCAATGTCGACGCGATAGTTACGGGTGATATCACCGATGAAAACGACCATCGCCGCGACAAAACTAAACGCGGTCGGTGGATGAGCTACTCTGAATTGGTTCAGGCCATTGGTAAGAATCAAGCTCATAAGATTTTTGAGAAGTTATAGATTAGTTTGTAATCCTCTGCTGAATCAGTATGGATACTATAAACCGATTTACTGTAAAATACCCGCTACCTTTGTAATAGTTTTAAAGGCTATCTTGTTTTTCTACAGAGGTGGTGGCTATTATAGTCCCTTGCAATGTCCAATGTCTATATGCTACAATATGAGCATAATCATCAATAGAAATCAACAGCCGCAAAACACGAGGAATTATGGCAGCAGACAACTCTGAACACGCAACCAAAGGCTCTCTGAATCCTGAAGACTCGACAAAGTATTCTACAGAGAACTCAGGAAATCATGGAGAGGCTCTTCTTTCTCGTGTCGAGAGTTCTCTTGCTAATCAAGCTGTACGAGATAGTGAAAGAGGCGTCCAGCAGATACCAGAAAATAAAGAAAACACACATACTGTCGCTGAATTGCTTGAGATTCTGAAAAGAGGAGGAGACTCTAGCTATCAGTTGACGAGCCATGCCACTCACCAACTCATCGATGCTGGTTATGGTGTGTATGTAACCCTATATCTCAATCACTTCACCGGCCTCGATGCCAATGTCGCTCATAAACTCATCGATACGGGTAATGGTGGGTATGTGGCCAAATATCTCAATCACTTCACTGGCCTCAACCATAACGAAATCGCCCATCAACTCATCAACGCTGGTCATGATTGGTCGGTAGCTGAACATCTCAATCACTTCACCGGCCTCGATGCCAGGGTCGCTCACAAACTCATCAACGCTGGTCTCCAACTGCAGGTGTTGCAACATGTACATGTCTTCGGTGAATCTGTCTCAGAAATAGTCCTATGCTGTATAGATAAGATAAAACTAGACGCCGCTGTAGCGAACGCTGTCCTCGAGCGTTTATCAGATTGTGGCATGGATGCAGCTGCGCGGTGTGCTGTATTGTGGGCGTGCGCCAATCACTATTATATTGCGCAAAAAGTTGCTCGGCTTGACCTAGAGGGGCTTATTGGTGTAGAAGAGGCGTCTAATCTGCGTGTGTATATTGCCGAACTCAAGCCAGAACCGCGGGGTGTAGAGAAATATAATCCGTATGATAATGAGGCGGGCGATATGGATCACGTGACACCATCTCGACCGGGGACGAAGTTTAACCAAATAGCAACCCAAGTCTATCGACGTTTGCTATCTCCCGAAAACAAAGAAGATAGAGGGCTTGTAGAGATAATTCAACAAGCTTACGATAAACTACGGGCAGATGTAGCATCGCGATACGGAGACCAATATTCCCAGGAGCTGTTTGGCAGGATAGATGACAAGACAGGCGATATGTGGCCGGTCTACTGTAGGCTGGTGGCGGATTATGTAGCTGATGCGGGCGATTATTCTTATATATCTGAAGCTCTAGAAAGAGCGGCTGAAGCAGCCAGACAGGTGCTTGAAGTTGATACTAGATACTACGATAGATTGTTTGCCGAATGGGACGTCAAGCGGATAGGTCAGAAAGACTTTGAAGAAGTATTCCTCGGTCGCGACGGTGTCTATGCATATGTGGGGCGCCGGGCTCAAATCCACACACGTCGCCGCAAACTCGGTATGAGTAGCCAAGCGGCGGGCGGGTCTCTCCTGGATTTCCCTACCTACCTTGTGTATCCACGAGGTTTTATTGACCTCGAAGACGATACGAAGAGCGCATATTTGCGTTCTCATATCCAAAAACCAGGCGCTGCCCATTACTACGATACTGGATTTACAGGAACGATTCCTGATGACATCATGAGGGTGCTGGGGTTACCAAACTCAGAACGCGATAGTCGAATCAGGCTACTCAGTGCAAGCAGCCGGCCAAGAACGGTACTGGGTCTGAAAGGTGACAAGCCGGAAAGAAATGCAATAGTAAATACTATAGAAAATAACGTCAAGGACGAAGGGCCGGCAGAGGGTTTGTATCGCACCGAAGATGGCAGGCTGGAACCATATAGCCGACCGACCGAACCTGATGAACGGCTGGCTTTTCGTATGACACAGCTAGCTCTGAGCAGGCATTATTATACTCGCGAGCTAAAAAGCACGGAGCCAGTCAATTTGGGTTACGAGGTGAAGCGCCTAGAAGGCCAACGAGAAATGAGAATCGATGGGGAATATAGCGAGGCGATGAAAGGCCGGCTGGCTGAATTGTTCTCGAGCCATGATATTGGTGCTGAGCTATTGCAGTCTGCGACATCGCTCAAAATAGCGAACCCAAACGATCCGTATCCTGGTGAGGCGGTTTTTGAGCTATCGGTTGGCGGCGACACCGAGGTGATTGTGAAAAACGTCGTGAAGGCAAAGCAGCAGGGGCCAATTGATGAATTTGAGGCACTTTTATTGCTACGCAAACTTGGTGTTGATGCGCCAAAGCCAATCGCCCGGGTCTTTACGAGCGAACAGCAAGGCTTTATTGTGATGGAAAAGATAAATGGCGAGAGCGGACGAACGGTAAAAGATTTCTTTGCAAACAATGCTGTGTCGGAGGCAAATCAGCGAGAGTTGATGGCCGACGCTCTTTCGCGCATGCGAGACATTGCCGAGACCGTGCGGCGCGACACTGGACTCGATAAGCCGTGGCGCTTGGAAGACTTTATTATTGAATACAGCAGGGACGGTAATGGTCAATACCATATCGCATCAATGCGGCCGATCGACTTTGAGCGCGTAAAAGTCTTTGATCCAGCCAATCCTCATAGTATTGAACTTGGCCAGGGGCTAGATGATCTTGTGTAGGAATACACAAAATAATTAAGTGATGTTTAGAATCTCTGTTACATAATAGGCTATAGGATATCATCACGAGGAAAAAGTTTGATTTTTTTGCGAGCACGAAAATGTATGCTACTGCTATTGTCGTAAGATTGATGTTGAAAAGCATTCGCGATATGACAAACTAGCAAACATAAAAGTTTACGACTTTCTAATAGCGAAATGTAGGATATAATAGAATAGTGAGTCAAGTTATCCAGCTCCTCCCCGGCTACAAAGAAGTCAAGCCCTTTGTTTATGCGGGCTTTTTCCCGGTGAGCAACGAGGATTATAATGACTTGAAAGAGGCGATCGAGAAGCTGAGCCTCAGCGATTCGGCGCTGCAATTTGAGCCGGAGAATTCGCCGGTGCTGGGTTATGGCGTGCGGATTGGTTTCCTCGGTTTATTACACATGGACATCATTCGTGAGCGGCTGGAGCGCGAGTATAATCTGGATCTCATCGTCACCAATCCGAGTACGGATTATCAAGTCAGCCTGACCAATGGCGAGGAACTGGATATTAAGTCAGCCAGCGAGTTACCTGATCCAGCACAAATTACCGAGGTTCGCGAGCCGTGGATTGATGGTGAAATCGTGGTGCCGCAGGATTACATCGGTGCGGTGATTCAGCTGATTGTCGCCAAGCGCGGCCGGCAGAAAAACCTCAGCTACATCGACGAGCGGGCGCTGATTTCTTTCACGGCGCCACTGGCGAATTTGCTGACGGATTTTTATGATCAATTGAAGTCGGTCACCAGCGGCTACGGTTCGTTTAATTATGAGTTGGCGGGCTATCAGCCGGAAGATTTGGTGCGGGTGGATTTTTATGTGGCGGGCGAGATGGTCGATGCGCTGAGTGTGATGTGCCATCGCTCGGAGGCATTAGGCTTGGGCCGCGAGATTGTCAAAAAACTCAAAGAAGTGGTACCGCGCCAGAGTTTTGAAGTGGCATTGCAGGCAGCAATCGGCGGCAAGTTTATCGCCCGCGAAAACATTGGCGCTTACCGCAAAGACGTTACTGGCTATCTGTACGGCGGTGATGTCAGCCGTAAAAAGAAGCTCCTCGCCAAACAAGCTCGCGGTAAAAAACGTATGAAACGCTTCGGTAAGGTTGACATTCCGAGCGAAGCGTTTATGGTGATGTTAAAGAGGGGTTGATACGCATAGGGTTCTTAGCTGCCTTAACGACGTCCTGATGTACTGTGTCAAACTCATTAATCACATCTATCTGAATTCAAGTGACGATCTGGCAACTTTGATTCTATATATTTTTCTTATATAATACAAATATGGAATTGAAAAAAATTCAAGAAAATGGAGTAGAGGCTACTAGATATCTAGAGCGATACGTAAATAATATTAAAGGTGATCATGAAATATATTCAGATACGTTATCAATATATAGTCCTCATGAAGGTGTGGATAGTTTTCCAGCACCAGTATTCAATTTACCTCGAGAAGTTGTAAATATTATTCAAGCGGATCCGGATCCTAGATTATTGCGCGAGATTATAGGTGCTGATGTAAAATTTGTTATACATCCTAATATGCTTGAAGACCAGGAGTATTTAGATCGTACGGGATTAAGTGAGTATACTTCAGAGCAAAGCTACATTGTATCACCTACATCATCAACAAGAACTCTTCTAACATACGATCAACCATATACTTTTATGGTAAAAACAGATCTTGAGAAGAGACATTATAAATTTATTCGTAGACTGAAAGGTACTTCTGTTGAGCATAGTATTGCCATGTCATCGGAACTAGGCTCTATTTGTAAAGACGAAGCGCTGTCTGAGTTTGCATACCTGCCAGAGTCAATAGGGATAATTTTTGGTGATGAGAAAACGGGCGCCGGAGTGCTGTTTAGAGAGATTGTCCCGCGACCTTTAGTAGACGATACTCGCACGTTAGTTCCTTACTTCTCTTTATACGCTAATGACATAAGGAATCCAGAAGATCGAGCGCTATTAAGCCAATTAATTGATTTACACTCTACCAAAGGTCAGGAGCTTGCATATTTTACAGAGGTTATTTTAGGAAAGATTATTAGAAACTGGACCACTTTGGCGCGTGATTATGGTATCTTGCCGGAGCTTCATGGACAGAATACGCTACTAGAGCTTAACGACAATTTGGAGCCGGAGCGGATAGTGTATAGAGATTTTCAAGGCACATATGTGGACGCTAAGATTAGAGAAGAAAAAGGTCTCAAACTACCGTTTACCAAGCATCTTGCTGGCGAAGAATCAGGTACAGATAGGGCTAAGCAATTTAGTCATATCTACGATCATAATGTAGGGCACTTGCTTTTGGAGCGACTTACAAATACTTTTATTAGAGACTATCCTCAATACAAATATGAGCAGGTTACGTCTGAAGTGGCGACTATGTTCAACAGTCTTTTTCCGGAAGCTAAAGATATTTTTCCGAAGGAAACTTATAAGGTTGGTAAAGTTGTCAATAACGAGGTTGTGATGGAGAAAACTCATGATAACCCAATGTTTAGGTAGGCAATATGGAGAGAATAGCTCCTATAACATCTCGCGATTCCATTGATAGCATAGAGCCCCATAGTAGCGTGGAAGCTGATCTTATTGAGCGAGAGATTAGAGATTTCGTGCATAGCTACAATTTTGACACATTCTCTTTTATGTTTGAGTTGTTGGATTACGCAAAGGATGATAGGGGTTGTATTGAGGATTTGTATAGAGATTTTTCTGTTGATTCCATTGCATTAGCTGAGAAATACAAAGGCTCGAATTGCGCAGGACTTTCGTTGTTATTTCAAAATAATACAAATGATTATGCTGAGAGTGTTTTAATACCGAGCTTTGGTCATTATATGCCTACTCAAGAGGCTAGCGATTATGTAGGGGTGAGAACTGTAGGGCTTATCTTAAAAAACAAAGAAGATGGATACAGTGCATTATTTCCCGGACTAACTATTGATAAGTTGGTGCCTATTGACAATGGATATGACTTTGAGAGTATGGGTACAGCATATCGGATCAGTGGTGTAACAGAGTCTACTTTTGAACTTCATGCGGCAAAAACTAACGGGGAATTAATTCAGAGAAAGTTTTACATTACGGAGCTGACAAACCCTGATCAGTCTATGCAAAAAAACTTATTCAAAGTTAGAACAAAATACCAGGTATCACATGTAGATAATAATGTTAGAAACAAGCTTTCTTACTATATTTTTGGAGATACTTTTAGATTGCGAGTACCATCTGAAAATCTATCATTAGATATGGACAGTACTCAGTTTCTAAAATTTATATCATCTGAAGATTCTTTAGTTGTTGAAGCTTTTAATAGCCCAAATTTAGTCGAGAATTTAGATATTTTTATAGAGAATCGCAGTCTAGTTCAAACGTTGATATTACCATCACTAAAAAAATATATGGAGGCACGATGATATTTCACACCCCAGGAAATTATCGTAAAAATCACAGCATCATTAAGTTTGCGAAGAGTGCAATTGAGACGGATTTGACGGTCGTGTTCATTCACGGTCTTTACGGCACGGCGGGCGATAGGGGCTCGAAGTCGTACATTTTGGGCGAGAAAATTCGCCGTTTGGGCGTAGCGAATGTGGCTTATCTTAATTCGTCGCGGGATTGGAAAATTTATAAATCGGGCGATGAAAAGAAGGCTTTTTGCGAGAAAACTTTCGACGAGGAGCGCCGCGATATTTTGGATATATTTCGCGTTTTAAGTGAGCGCGCGCCGGAAGTTTTTGGCGCGCGGCAAAAGCGTTATCAAATCGTGGCGAATTCTATGGGCGGCACTATGGCGAGCACGCTGCGCGAGGTTTTCTCACACGTCGAGAAAATTGTCTTGTGCGGTTCGGGCACCGGCTCTAGTTCGGCGACGAAACCGATTCTTTCGACTTATCCGTCCAAGCGTTACGTCACCAGCGCGGCGGCGACTTTCACGGGCGATGTGCTGCTGCTTCAGGGCGAAAAGGACGCGGTCGTGCCGCTTGCGTCGCAGGACGAATTGCTGGCGGCGTACAGCTCGGCGAGGCTTGCTGTCAAAAAGATAGTCCCCGGCGCAAATCATAATTTTTCGAAAATTGATGGCGGTAATCAGCCATTGGCGTACGAGTTGTACGTTAGTGTGATTTTTAGTTTTTTGATGGGCGTTGAGTAAGCTTGGGCGAGCGAAGGTGTTGCGGCTGCGGCTTTAGACCGGCGCGAATTTTTCATCGCGTCTGCCGGGTGTTATAATTAAGTATGCTTGAAAATAACCTAAAAAATCTGATCAAAAACTACCAACCGAACCAAGCAGCCAGTGATGTGGTGCAGCAAACTAAAATCGTGCTGTTGGTCGGTATTTCTGGCGCGGGCAAGGACACTGTGAAGCGCCGTTTGCTTGAGAAGATAACGAGTTTGCTGACATCGTGTCCTACACCACGCGGCAGCCGCGGCAAAACGCTGGCGTATTGGAAACACCGGGTGTTGATTATCATTTTATTGATGAGGCGGCGGCGGTGAATATGCTGGAAAATCACGAGTTTATCGAGGCGAAATTCGTGCACGGCACGGTTTATGGCACCGGCGCGAAGGAAATTCAGGCGATCGCCGAGGCGGGCAAAATCGCCGTGACCGACATCAATGTGCAGGGCGTGAGCGAATATAAAAAGCTGTCCGGGGACGTGGCGGGCGAGATGGTCGATGCGCTGAGTGTGATGTGCCATCGCTCGGAGGCATTAGGCTTGGGCCGCGAGATTGTCAAAAAACTCAAAGAAGTGGTACCGCGCCAGAGTTTTGAAGTGGCATTGCAGGCAGCAATCGGCGGCAAGTTTATCGCCCGCGAAAACATTGGCGCTTACCGCAAAGACGTTACTGGCTATCTGTACGGCGGTGATGTCAGCCGTAAAAAGAAGCTCCTCGCCAAACAAGCTCGCGGTAAAAAACGTATGAAACGCTTCGGTAAGGTTGACATTCCGAGCGAAGCGTTTATGGTGATGTTAAAGAGGGGTTGATTGATTGTATTGAAGCGAATATTTATTAGTCCCGAGTTTCCTGATTGGCAATCGGTGCTAGATGAGTTATCATAAATAAATATTATGTCGGAGATTGAAAAACTTATCGCAGAATATCAGCCGGTTGAGTCGACGATTCAGCTGGTGCGGGATACAAAGATTGCGCTGCTGGCGGGGATTTCTGGCGCTGGCAAAGACACTATAAAAAAGCAGTTATTAAAGCTGCCGGAATTTCGCGATATCGTCTCCCACACCACGCGCCTGCCGCGGATTAATAATGGCCGTGCTGAGCAAGACGGTGTCGATTATCATTTTATTGATCAAAAAATAGCCGAGGAAATGCTAATGAGTCATAAATTCATTGAGGCGAAATTTGTGCATGGCACGGTGTATGGAACCTCGGCGGCCGAGTTGAAATTGGCACATGATAATAATCAAGTGGCGATTACTGACGTCGATGTCCAGGGTGTAGCGGAATATGAACAATTAGCCCCAGGTTGTATCGCGATTTTTATCGTGCCGCCGGATTATAAAACATGGCTGGAGCGGCTAAAAAAGCGCTATGCCACTGAGGAGGATTTTCAAGCCGAATGGCCAAAGCGCCATCAATCAGCCATCAAAGAACTGGCGCATGCACTGGAAGTACCGTATTACCACGTGATTATTAATGATGATTTGGAGCGGGCTGTTAGGGTAACTGAGGAAATTATTTTACGCGGTGACATTTTTAAGCGCCAGGACGATGAGGCTCGCTTGGTGGCCCGAAATCTGCTCAATGATATAATGGACATATGAGTTCAACAAAAACTCCAAAAAAGTTGGCAGTCAGACGCTTACAATCATCGAGAACATTTACCGCATTATTAGACCAAGTTTTCTTTATTTTCGCAGGCTTGGCGTCGTTTTGGCTGGCCTGGTTGGTGCTTAGAGAAGGCTGGGCGAGCGGAGGCTGGTGGCTGGTTGGATTGTTTTTTGTGGTTTGGGCAATTGTCTCTTACATAGCATTACCTCGATTGCATCGAATTCTAAGCAATGTTTACGTGCCAAATTATTTTATTGGTAGAACGAGAACGGCAGATGGAATATTGAGCGATCCGGTGAATTTAAGCGTTCGTGGTCCAGAGGAGAAATTACACAAGGCAATGACTACGGCGGGCTGGGCTCTGGCGGATGATATTACGCCGCGGTCGGCTTGGCGGATGATACTAACAACGTTGGGTCGACGGAGTTACCCAAACGCACCAGTCTCGCCAGCTTTTTTATTTGGTAGGCGACAGGATTTTGCCTATCAGCAAGAAGTTGATGGTAATCCAATGCGTCGGCACCATGTGCGGTTTTGGCGCTGTCCAGACGGTTGGTTGTTGCCGGGCGGGCATCGGGTGGATTGGCTGGCGGCTGGTTCGTATGATAAAAGTGTCGGTTTATCGTTGTTTACTTTTCAATTGACGCATAAAATTGACGAAAATATTGATATTGAAAGAGATTATATTATCGACTCGGTTAAAAATAGTGAGAAATATATCCGTGTGACGGTTCTGAAGGATTTTTCTACAGGCTATCATTCACGCAATGGTCATGGAGATTCAATTCGTACTGATGGTGATTTGCCAATTCTGGAGGTTGGTCGCGTAAAGCTTGATCGTCCGGTGACGATATTGAAGCGCTTCGGGATTATTATGGATGGGACAATTCACGATCGTCATCCGCGAAATCACGAGACGTTAATTGAGGAATTATGGAGTCGTCGTCCGCCGCAGATTTTAATTGGCAGTGGTTTGATGGTTTTGGTATCGCTGTTTACGATTGGACAAACGATGGTTAATTTTTCTAGCTGGCCAGAACTTTTGGCGCAGGTAACGAATATTGAGCAAATTGATATTAATCTGGCCAACACGATACTGTCGGTAATATCCGGTCTGAATCTGTTGCTGGTGGTAGTGGAGCTTGTGCTAGTTGGTCTGCTGCTTCGGGGGAGTAATCGGGCGCGGATATCACTGTTGGCTGTGGCGACGTTGGCTATCATTACCGAGTCACTGTCGGTGACGATTGAACGAATTAATATGTCGGCTGTATTTCTTTTAACTTCAATTGGTGTGCACATTATGATTATGATGTTGTTTTCGTCAGATGCAGCACGCTATTTTACGGACCGGCGACGAAATTAAAATCCTAGCACTCTACTTGTACGAGTGCTAAATGTGCGATATAATAGGAGTATGACCGAACGTCAACAGGCGATTTTAGCTGCCATTATTGAGCAATATGCCGAGATTGCGGCGCCGGTTGGCAGCGTGACGCTAGCCAAGTTGTTTGGCGTGTCTAGTGCCACCATTCGCAGCGAAATGGCCAAGCTCGAGGAGATGGGTTTCATCGAGGCGCCGCATACCAGCGCTGGGCGCATTCCTACTGACAAGGGCTATCGCTTTTATGTCAATGGCATCACCAATGCGCAGATGACCGAGCTGCCCAGCGGTATCGATCGCAGTGCGAGAGCGATCGAAGCGCATGTTAATTCGCACGTTGATACGTCCGACCGGGCAATTCGTAGCGCCGTTGACAGCTTGGTGGAGTTGACGGGTAACTTTGGCTTTGCGTCGTTTGGTACGCAGCTATATATGAATGGCATGACGCAGCTGTTTAGCCAGCCGGAGTTTGTCGAGGGCGATCATGTGCAAGCGATTGCCAGGTTGATTGATAATATTGAGCCGTGGCTACGTGAAGCAGCGCCGAACCAACCGCTTAATGTGTTTATCGGCAGCGAAAATCCGATTGGTAAAAGCTCTGGCGCCACGCTGATCATCAGTAAATTCCGCTCGCAGTTTAGCGATGATAGCTATATCGGCGTGATCGGCCCGACGCGGCAAAATTATCGCCGGACTATGGAGCTGGTGCGCCGAACCGGTGCTATGCTAGAGGGAATGTCGTAGGAGGAAAAAATGACAAAGAATAAGACTAACAAAACTGAAGATTTAGAGCAGCAATTGGGCGAGTTGACGCTGGATTTGCAGCGGACGCGGGCGGATTTTGAGAATTATCGCAAGCGTGTGGAGGCGGAAAAGCAGTCAGCGCATCAAATGGGCCAAGCGAAGTCAGTGATGAAACTATTGCCAGTGATTGATACGATTGAGCGCGCGATTGCCAATGTGCCAGAGGAATTGCAGGATAACGCCTGGGCCAAGGGTGTGGCTAGCCTGGGCAAGCAACTCGACAAGCAGCTCGAAGGAATCGGCCTTAAGAAAATCGACGCTAAACCCGGTACGCTATTTAATCCTGAGCTGCACCAAGCTATTCAATTTGACGAAGAAGCAGAGGGTGACAAAGAAGTTATTGCCGAGGAGCTCCGCGCTGGCTACACGCTAGACGGCGTAGTGATTCGCGACGCGATGGTTAAGGTGACGCGCCAGTCATCGGAATCAACGCAGGCGGATGTCAAAGCAAACACTGACATATCAGAGAAATAATTGGTCGTTACAAAACAAATTAGCACTCTTGACACCAGAGTGCTAATTATTTATACTGAAATAGTTGGCACTCGTGAATAAAGAGTGCTAAAATGAATATAAGCAAAAACCAGATGTGATCATAACAGAAAGGGGAATCATATGGGTAAAATTATCGGAATTGACCTTGGTACCACCAACAGCGCCTTTGCGTATATGTTGGCGGGCAAGCCAGAGGTCATCGCTAACGCTGAGGGTAATCGTACCACGCCGTCAGTGGTGGCAATTAATAAGAAGGGCGAGCGCTTGGTTGGACAAGTGGCGCAGCGCCAGCGCGTGACCAATCCAAAGAACACCATTTACGGCGTCAAGCGGTTAATCGGTCGTAAGTTTACTGACAAGGAAGTCCAAAAAGACTTGGATATCATGCCGTACCAAATTGTTAAAAAAGGCACTGGCGTGGCCGTGAAAATGGGCGACAAAGAATACACGCCAGAAGAAGTTTCAGCCATGATCCTCAGTAAAATCAAAGCTGATGCTGAAGCGTTCCTGGGCGAAAAAGTTACCGAAGCGGTCATCACGGTGCCAGCCTACTTTGACGATTCACAGCGTCAAGCAACCAAAGACGCTGGTAAAATTGCTGGCCTGGAAGTTAAACGCATCATCAATGAACCAACGGCGGCAGCTTTGGCCTACGGCTTGGAAAAAGGTAAAAATGACGAAACCATCGTGGTGTTCGATCTCGGTGGTGGTACCTTTGACGTTTCCATCTTGGAACTTGGCGACGGTGTGTTTGAGGTGAAAGCTACGAATGGTGACACTCACCTAGGTGGTGAGGACTTTGACAATGTCATCGTCAACTATTTCTTGGATGACTTTAAGTCTAAAGAAGGCATCGACCTACGCAAAGACAATGCGGCTATGCAACGACTAAAGGACGAGGCGGAAAAGGCCAAGAAGGAACTATCGACAGTCACTGAGTATGAAGTCAATATTCCGTTTATCACCGCTGATGCTGATGGGCCAAAGCACTTTGAACTGAGTCTAACACGGGCGAAACTGGAAGATTTGGTGAAGGATTTGTTAGATCGCCTCGACGGCCCAGTTGAAAAGGCGCTCAAAGACGCTAAATTATCCAAATCTGATGTCAATGAAATCGTCATGGTTGGCGGTATGACTCGTATGCCAGCAGTGGTTGAGCGAGTGAAGAAACTGTTCGGTAAAGACCCAATGCAAGGTGTCAACCCAGACGAAGTGGTAGCTGTCGGTGCAGCCATTCAGGGTGGCGTGTTGGCAGGCGATGTCAAGGACGTGCTGCTGCTGGACGTGACACCATTGAGCCTCGGTATTGAGACGATGGGCGGCGTGTCGACCAAGCTGATCGAGCGCAACACCACTGTGCCGACCAGCAAGTCGGAGGTATTCTCGACGGCTGCCGACAATCAGCCGCAAGTGGAGATTCACGTCTTGCAGGGTGAGCGCGAATTTGCCAATGATAACAAGAGCTTGGGCCGCTTTGTGCTTGATGGTATCGCACCAGCACTACGTGGTGTGCCACAGATTGAAGTGACGTTCAATATTGACGCGAATGGTATCCTTAACGTTACTGCCAAAGATAAGGGCACTGGTAAGGAGCAATCGATTACCATCCAAAACTCAGGCAACATGAGCAAGGAAGACATCGAAAAAGCGCAGAAAGAAGCCGAACTACACGCTGATGAAGACAAGAAAAAGCGTGAAACCGTTGATGCTAAAAACCAGCTGGAAAACGCTATCTACCAAGCCAAGAAAATGCCAGATGAGTTCAAGGATAAGATTTCTGACGATGACAAGAAGGCGATTGACGAAGCGGTCAAAGAAGCGGAAAAGCACAAAGACGCTGACGACAAAGACGAGCTGGAAGCAGCAGCCAAAGCACTGCAGGATGCCATCATGCCAATCGGCGCCAAAATGTACCAGCAAGCTGCTGAAGACAAAAAGGCTGATGAGTCTAAGGACGACAAAAAATCTGACAAGGATGAACCAGTTGAGGGTGAGGTGGTTGACGAGAAATAGAAAGCTAGCCGCCTATATCCTATAGCAACGAAGAACTGCCCAACGATTAAGGGCAGTTTTTCTGTAGAGTATGGTATTGACATAATATAAATAATATGTTACAATTTGAGCGTATGGATCACATTAAATTTACCCCCCCTCGTCAGAATACGACCCCTCTCGTAAAGAGGGATTTGATGACCTGGATAGTATAATTATATCCAGTTTGGTTGCTAGCGGCCTGCGCCGTAATAGAGAATTCACCTTGCCAAGCTCGCGCCCAAAGCCCTATATCGCTGGCAATACCTCTGCAATATATAGAATAAATCCAAAATTACAATTTATAGATACTAACAGCGTGTATCGTCCGTCTTTCTATGAAGCTGAAAGTAAGGCGGGGACAAAATTAATTGGTATGGATAGCTATGGCCGCGTCGAGGCTAGACCTAGCGAAACAGTGAAAATTGCAACATTTGGGCTTAGCGGCTGTACTGCCGCCGCAATCGTTGCTGAGTATCCAGACGGTAGGAAATCTGCACATGTTCAGCATTTTCTCTGCTAGGTCGGGGGTTGAGTGAGGCTGTATTTCAAAAGGAAATGATAGAAAGCCAAGATGCGGTTTCGCGCAAGGTAGTAGTTATGACACCTGGTCAATATACTCAAGATAGTGAAGGCAAGTGGGTGATGACACCAAAAGATCAAGCCTTGGTGGATGGGCTACTGAAGGATGGCAATCTAAGTGACGGTGATGATGTAAAGACATATTTGTATAATATGGTGGAACATATCGAAAGCAGTTACAGACAGGGTACACTCATGGTCGAGCTGGGTAAAGAATCAGTTATTTACACTGAGATGTGTCCAGTCAAATTTGAATAGGGGGGCTTGTCTTATTAGAGTATAATCTTGGACTGAGTGCTACTGGCTATTGCTATATTTTGGCGGAAATCAGATCCCCCTTGCGCCAGCTTTCTCTGGCTATTTTGAGTCGTTTTATTGACGAAATTCCTGCTACTAGGCAACTCTAGCTAATTGACTTGTGACTGCAGTCCCCAGAATGCTAGCAGCATCATCTGCTGTTGGTCTCCTTTCTGCGCCTTCATTATCTTTCCAGAAGATCGGAAACATCTCTTCAACCCGTGCTCCCACTTCGCGTGTTATTGCCTCCATGAGTAGCTCAATGTCAGCAATTTGTAAAGTCTGGACTGTCCCGTTGTGGTACGTGGCTTCTGTTGCATGGTATTCTGAATCGAGCTTGGCATGGATTCTCTCCATAGCGTACATAGGGGTTTCACCAATCTTTGGTCGACTGGACGGAGGGGTTTCTCGTAGTTAGTAGGTTTCAATACGATATTAGCATTATTTGCCTTATCAACCACCACCCCTAAGACATCGATTTGCTTTGCCGTTCCGTCTTGTAGGTTGAGTTCGATGGCGTTCCAGGCATCGGCCCCATTTTGCCAGTTGTCTTTCATGACAGATATGGCGCTATACTGAGGTTTGCCGGTTCCCTTATCTTTCCAGCATAATATTCCAGCGATAACTGGAACAGAGTAGACATATTCTTGGCCGTTTATTTCACGTTTTATCAATGGATGGTTGCCGGTATATCGTGCTCTAGGATCAGAATCTCCCATTGTCAGCCACTTCATGTCCTGGAGCCACTTGAGGACTTCTGGATTAGTGGCGAGGGTGTTTGCTAGCGGCGCAAGATCGGTAATTTGTCGTTCTTCCTTGTCTGAATATGATCGCGGCGATTCTAGAGCTTAGCTACTTGGTGGCAGCGGATATTTAGTTAATAATTCGCTTGGCATATTTCCCTCTTTTCGACTTGTTTGTTTATGGTAACAAAGCCTCTGCTTCCTATATAACATAAGGGACATGAGAAGTCAACAGCTAAGAAATATTAGGCATATATTAGTTAGCACTCTTGCGCGTCGAGTGCTAAAAGCGTATAATAAGCATGTATGAGCAAGCGTGATTATTATGAAGTGTTAGGCGTGTCAAAATCGGCCTCAGAAGATGAGATTAAGAAGGCTTTTCGCAAATTGGCGGTAAAATATCACCCGGATAAACAGGGTGGCGACGAGGCGAAGTTCAAAGAGATTAATGAAGCATACGAAGTTCTGAAAGATAAGCAAAAGCGCCAGCGCTACGATCAATTTGGTCATGCTGGCGTCGGCGGCGCCTCGGGAGGCGGTTTTTCTGGCAATCCGTTTGAAGGGTTTGGCGGCTTTGGCGGGCAAAATATTCATTTTGACTTTGGCGATGGCGGCTTGGGAGATATTTTCAGCCAGTTTTTCGGCAGCGCGGCAGGTAGTTCAGACGGCGGACGTCCGCGCGGGCGCGATATTGAAACGAACATAACATTAAGCTTTGAAGATGCGGTGTTTGGCGTGGAAAAGAAAATTAGTTTGAATCTGGAGGATGAGTGCGAACACTGTCATGGCAACGGTGCCGAGCCGGGATTTGGTATGAAAACATGTCCGACCTGCAAAGGCGCCGGCCAGCAAACGCGGGTGATGAATTCATTGTTCGGGCAAATCCAGCAGGCGGTTACTTGTGAAACCTGCCGGGGCAAGGGGAAAATTCCGGAAAAAGAATGCTCGGTTTGTCGCGGCAAAGGTACGACTCGCCAGCATCAGGATATTACTGTCAAGATTCCGGCGGGGATTGATGATGGCGCGACTATTCGCCTGCGTGAGCGCGGCGAGGCGGCAGCTGGCGGCAGTAAGGGAGATTTATATATCCATATCCGCGTTAAGGCGCATAAAAAGTTCACCCGCGAGGGCGATATTATCCTTTCAGAAGAGCATATTTCCATGGTTGATGCGGCATTGGGGACGGAAATTGATGTGGAGACCGTGGACGGCGTTATTACTATGAAAATTCCAGCTGGCACCCAGTCGGGGACTGATTTCAAGTTATCAGGTCACGGTGTGCCGCATTTGCGCAGTGAATCGCGCGGTCCGCATATTGTGGGTGTCGTGGTTGATACGCCAACCAAATTAACGAAAAAACAGAAAGAACTTTTAGAGCAGTTTAAGGGAACGAAGAAGCGCGGCTTGTTTTCGTAGTAAAATTTCTCCATGAAAATCCCTCTCGTGCTATACTAAATTTAGCATAAGGGGAATTAAGCATGGAATTGATTTTTCTGTTAGTGATTATCATCGTGATAATTAAGGTGGCGCAGGGAGGCAGCAATCGGCTGTCTCGTCAATCTGAGGACTATCAGCGCGGTTATTGGGATGGCGTGCGCGATGCGCAGAATGGACGCGCAAAAATTGAAAATAGTGATGGTCAAGCCAAACTTATTACCGAAAATCAGGCTGCAGTTTCACAGTCTACTGGTCTTGTATTAATTGGTGACGAAGAGGAAGAGCCGAGCGATTCATCGGCTACTGATGCTGCGCCAGTTGAAGAAACGGTGAGTATTCCCGACGAAAAGACGCAGATTGTCGAGTGGCTATCCCCAGTCAGCAATAAAGAAAAAGAGAAAAATCGTCAAACTACCATCAATGTGGCGCTCTATACGGCATCATTATTGCTGACCGCCGGTATATTATTGTTGGCGCAAACGATTGAACTTTCAGCGCCGCTCAGGTTTAGTTTGGTCTGGCTGTTTATTTTTGTCTATTACGCCATTGGCCAGGTGCTATATGCTCGCCTCCCAATCTTAAAGCCAGCCTCAACGGCGTTTATTGGTACGGCGCTGGCTGCTGTGCCAATCGGCGGCTGGAGCATGCATTTACTCTTGGGGATTGATCCAGCACTGTGCTGGCTTATCACTTCCTTCATCGGCACTTTCTTATGTGTTGATGCTACAGTCAGACTCAATAGCCAACCGCTTGCCTATATTTCGCTGCTGTCGATGTTCACGATGACCACCAGCTTGCCGGCTGTTATGCATGCTCAGTTGGTGTGGTATTATGCTGCGGTGCTATTGTTCGGATGCCTGATGACCTTGGCTGCGTATTTTTCTAGTCGTTTTCCACGCCAATTCACCGAGCCGTTGACACTGGTTAATCCGTTTATCGTCCCGTCCACTTTGCTTCTCGCTATCGGTTTGTCGGTGCATATGGGAACGCTTGACGTCAGTATGCTACTGCTTATCAGCGTTATATATTATTTTACTGTGGCTATCGTCGAGAAATCAAAGAATATGCGCACGTATGAACTAACGACGGCGCGTGTGCTGCTGATGGCGGTGACTGCTAGTTTTGCGCTTTACTTATCGAATAACGACAGGCTGGTTATGGGTGTAGCGCTTGGGGTAGCGGCACTTGGTAATATGGTTTGGTCTGTCAGATCGATATATATCCAAAAGCAGCCCGATAAGCAGCACGAAATAGTACTGTGGATTAGTTTCGTTGCGTCGCTGGCTGCTGTATCGACTATAGCTGGCGTCGAAAGTCCGCTAAGAGATATGATCATATTTATCCTGCTAAGTATGATTGTGGCAGTGAGTTTTATGGCGCTTTCATTGCTGTGCCGCGCCCGTTTTGGCGGCATGGTAGTAATGTCTGGAATTTTGTTAGTGCCGGCTGGCGTCAGGCTATTTGGCCTCGAACCCATAACAGCCCTGCATGTACATTATTCTATCTTTATGCTTATGGCTTTCCTGCCAGTTGTCTGCCGATTATTGGTTTTGAAACGTCCAAATATTACGAAAAGCCAAGCAATATTAGTGTACGGCGCTGCGGCCGCTTGGTGGTTAATGACGGTGTTTATAGCCTTAGCTTTTTTGACTACTTATCCAGCAGGAGAAGGCATGCTATATCTGTCAGATTCGGTGGCGGTTGCCGCTATCATCATGGGTATCGCTGCGTGGCGTGAGAAGGTTTATGGCTTAGTGATTGGTATTCATGCCTCTTTTCTGGCGATAGTGTTGCTACTGGCTTCTTATTTCAAGCTGGCTGGCGAAGACCTTGCTATTTTGATGGCGTGGCTGAACAGTTTGTCGTTGATATTGTTAGTAGAATGGCTGCATAATTACCGCAGCGAGGCGGCGGTTAAGTGTCGCGAATTGTTGCTATATTCTGCTATTGGCGCGGCTGGTCTAATCATCTTTTCGTCTATTCATCCGGCGGTCTGGTTGCCATTAGTAGCGCTGCTGTATTATGCGTTTTATCGGCGGCGTGAGGATGGCTATCTGGGTGGAGCATACTTGGCGACAATTGCTTTGGCGTTATTGTTCTTGCATTGGTTGAGCGTGCCGCTAAGCGACAATTTCACCATCACTGCTTGGGCGACGTTTGTCGGCTTTGGGGTAGCTTATTGGTCGTTAGCGATGAATAAGCGAACATCAACTATCAGCGATATGACGCTGCTGGCTGCTACGGTACCAGCGGTGATATTACCGATGATAAATCTGTCGACGACATACGAATTGTCGTTCAAAATCTTGGGCTGGTTAGCGGCTGTCGCGGCACTTTACATGGCAGTGTATGCCAAGCGAGATTGGCGGCCGATGGCGGTATTGGCACATCCAAGTTTGGTATTGTTATTCTACCTAACTGCAGAGTGGCTCGGCATTAAGCTTGAGTTCATGTCGATCGTTTCGCTGATTATCTTTGCGGTGTTTTACGGCGCCGCTGTGGCTGCACGAACCAAGAAATTATCAGTTTATTGGTATTATGCGTCATTTTGGAGCGCTATCGGTTGGTCGATGACTTTACTGCTGATGGCCATGCCAGCCAGCGTTGCGACGGAGGCGGTGCTGCTAGTAACACTAACGTGGGCGGTCAATGGCAGCGCCCTAATAGCTGATGGGTTGCCGAAGAAGAATATTCCGTATTTCGATTCGGGCATCCTTTTGGTACTGTGCGGTATTTTATTTGCTATTCATATGCTAATTGCGCCTGTTCACGGCATAGTGGTGCCATATCTGTGGTCGGCAGCAATTCTTTCAGGGGCGGTGATGTCGTGGCGCTGGCTGGGGTATGCTCATGTATACACCATCGCTCATTTGGTGCTGGCGCTCGCTGTGTTCAGCTTATCGACCCTTGTCCTGGCGCTAAGGGGAGATAATGCTATGGAAATATTGTTCCTGGTCGAGCATTCGCTGATGGTTATCGTCGGCTTGGCGCTCGGCAGGCGGCTGATTACTATCTGGGGTGCTGTCGGCGTGACGTTGGCCTTAATTTACTTGCTGTCAGGCTATGCCTACACGCTGGCTATTTTGGCTGGGCTATCAATTATCACGGCAGTGGTGGTTGTAGTGGCCAGAGGACAGAGGAATAAGCAGAAAAAAGTTGCAAAAAAGTAGATTTTATAAAATTTACAATATGGCAATTCATGAATTGATGGGCTGAGTGCACAATATGTTATAATGAGTGTCAATTGTGAACGAACGACCGTCACGACCCGAATTAGAGAGATATTCCGTTGAATCTATAGAAAATCTTTATGCTCAGCTAATGGATTTGTCGCCAAAAATTGTTACGATGTTCACACCGTCAAATCGCGCTGAACAGGAGGAGAAATTTTTGTCTGGTGAGGTCAGGAACCCTCAGTTTGTTTATGAAAAAATGGGTACGGCTGATTTTGAAGCAGTGATAAAAAACATCCAGCAGCTTGGCGATAGCATACTAAACCACCCTGATTTACCGTCAAGACATAGGAAGGTCTATGAAGAATTTATTAAAAACTATCAAAAGCAAACTGAGCTTCTTCTTTGCGCGCAGATGTATCACGTCGTCGGGTCAGAATATAGGCAGGATATTGCCGAGAGGTATGCGCGTCTGAATGTGGAGAATTATGGCGAACCAGAGGAAGAGACGTATCGTTCGTTGTTGGGTGAAAAATTGAAAAATATCCATAGTAAAAAATTAACAGGAAAAGCAAGTAAATTGCGTGAAGAATTATTTGGCATGGTTGACTTCGATTCTGATATGGATATTCCAGAAAGGTTTCGTCCATCAGATGAGACGGTGGAATGGATACATGACGTAGCAAGGTCTTTGTATGGAGGTATGTTGAGCCATGTTCCGGTTGATAAATCTGAATTTTGTCCACATGAACTACAGGAAATATTCGTCAATGTTATCCAAAATGAGTTTAATACATATGGAAATTCTGGTGGTGTTAGGTTTTATAATGGTGCAGCAGAAGGCTGGCGGGTTTCTGTAGAGGAGGCTGGTTCTATTAATGTAAGATCTTCTGAGAAAAAGATCGTTATTCCTGATAATGGTATGATGAGGTCTCGTGAAAAAGTTGAAGAGCTGATAGTTCATGAAATTGGCGTTCATATGCTAAGAGCTATTACGGGTGGAGAGACTGACGTTCCTCCTTTGGCAAATGGTTTAAGCGGATACTATGACACAGAAGAGGGTTTGGGTGTGGTGATGTAGCAGGCTCTGAGGGGGAAGTTTGCCGAACGGGGCGTCGATCATTATATAACAGCTGGACTAGCGCATTATGACAAAAAAGATTTTCGTGGGGCATTTGAAGTGAAGTGGAGGCTGTCGCTGCTTAATTCCATTAAGGATGGTGATGAGATTAGTGATAAAAAAATAAAAAAGGCAAAAAAGACAGCTTTTGCTCAGACCTTGCGAAGCTTCCGTGGAACAAATGATATGCCTTTATTTAAGGATTTGAGCTATTATAATGGCTCGGTAGAGGTTTGGAGATATATAGATTCCATGATGGAGACTGTAGATTAAGCTATTCCTGTTGTTGGCGGGTAAGGCGAGTATCTCAGTGGAGCATAGAGGAATTGTTCTTGATTCTAAAACGAAGTAAGCGCCAACTGTCATGTATTTGATGTATATCGAAAAATATGCCATAATATTTACGCATGAAAGAAAAAACCGTTATTGGATCGACTGAATTCGTGGATTTCGGCAAACGAGCGCAAAAAGTCCCAGCTAAGATTGATACGGGGGCTGATTCAAGTGCAGTGTGGGCGAGCAATATTCGTATTGATAAAGACGGAGTGCTAAAGTTTTCGCTGTTTGGCGAAGGGTCGCCTTATTATAACGGTAAAATATTCAAGAGAACTGATTATACTGTTGCTAGTGTGCGCTCCGCCATGGGGCAGGAGCAAGTTCGTTATCGCACACATTTTTGGGTAAAAATTGGCGGTCGAAAAATTAAAATGTTGATGAATTTGTCCGATCGATCAAAAAATGAATTTCCAGTGCTAATTGGAAGACGATCGATTTCTGGAAAATTCATAGTGGACGTATCGAGGAAAAATGTCCGTAGAAAAAAGCCGTCCGTAACTATCAGTCTTAATGAAGAAATAAAACAAGACCCATATAAATTTTATAAAAAATATCACCAGAAAGATGGAGAAAAATAATGCGAATTGCGATCTTATCTAACGGGAATGCTAACTATTCTACACTCCGTCTAAAAGAAGAAGCCGAAAAACGCGGGCATCAGGTTAAGGTTGTTAAATATAAAAATTGCTACGTTTCAATTGACGAAAAACATCCTACGGTTATTTATAAAGGTAAGGAAATTGGTGAGTTTGATGTGGTGATTCCGAGAATTGCTAGTTACATGACAAAGTACGGTACGGCAGTCCTGCGCCAATTGGAGATGATGTATCCGAAAGCTTTTTTCATGAATAGGTCTATTGCTATTACGCGGGCGCGGGATAAATTGCGTTCAACACAGCTATTGGTTAAGGCGGGTGTGTCAATTCCAAAGACGGTTTTCTCACGGAATGCGACGGATATCGACTCGTTGATTGAAGAGATTGGCGGCATGCCAGCGATTATCAAATTGGCGCGCGGCACACACGGCAATGGCGTCGTCTTGGCCGAGACAAAAAAGGCAGCCAAGTCGGTCCTTCAGGCGTTTTATTTGACAAATTCTGATGGTACCAACGTGCTACTTCAGGAATTTATTAGAGAATCGGCAGGCGTTGATATTCGATCATTTGTGGTTGGTAGCCAAGTAGTGGCTAGCATGAAGCGCCAGAGTCTGGACGATGATTTTCGGAGCAATTTGCATAAAGGCGGTCTCGGCGAATCAATCAAGCTTACTGATACTGAGCGAAAAATGTGCGTTAAGGCTGCTAGGGCTATGGGTTTGACAATCGCTGGTGTCGATTTTATGCGCTCGGGTCGCGGCGCGTTGGTGTTGGAGGTCAACGCTAGTCCAGGATTTGGTATTGAGAAAGTAACGCGTCGGAATGTGGCGAGTAGAATAATTGATTATATTGAGCGCAATGCTAAGCGTGGCAATAAAAAAGATAAAATCGGCGCTTAAGCATAAACTTGATATAATAAATATATGAGCGAGCTGCTGCATCCGGCAAGAACTCGGGCTGCTATTAAATGGCTATTTATTTGTGGCGTGCTGATAGCTATTGGTGCAGCAATTTTTTATGCGTTTCGAGCGGTTACGCCAAAAACAGAGATGCTTTATCTTAATAAAACGATACTTCGAGTGGAAGTCGCTGACGACGAAGAGTCGCGTCACAAGGGACTGGGTGGTCGCTTGGGGATGGATGAAAATTATGCGATGCTGTTTGTGTTTGATAATAGCGATCGACACCAAATGTGGATGAAAGATATGAATTTCTCAGTCGATATTATTTGGATTAATGAACGTAAACGTGTTGTTCATGTGCGGCATAATGTTAAGCCAGACACTGAGCCTTATGAAAAATATAGCCCAACAGTTCCGGCGAGGTATGTGTTGGAGGTAAAGGCGGGTGTTGCTAAACGGGCAGGCGTGACGGTTGGGTCGCTGGTAAAATTTGATTTGGAGGAGAACAGATGAGCGTAATAATTTTATTTGGGGCAATTTTAGTGGCGGTTTTTATGATTGCATTCGTGTCGTCTCGGCGATTTGGTCCGTTGGCATTGTCGTTGGCGGCGGGATTTTTGTTGTCAGAGTGGTGGGTAAGTTGGCTAACGGAGCTGTTGGATGGATTAAAATTGGCGGTTAGTTGGCTACCTAACGGAGTGATTGCGGCGTTAATCTTAACACTGATTCCGTTATTTGCACTCCTGCTGGGTGGTCCAAGATATCAGCGCAAACATGAAAAAATTATTTCCGCAGTAGCAATTGCATTTTTAACGGCAGCATTGTTGGTGGTACCATTAGGAAAGTACGTATCATTAGATGGTCAAGCGATGGAGCTGTATAAGGTATTTGCAAACAGCTGGCGGTATATTGCGACGGCGGGATTGGTGTTTGGGCTGGTAGATTTGTTCTTGCTGCACACGGGTGGACATAAATCTAGCAAGCATTGACCTCATGGGTGGTTTGTGCTAGGATAAAGAAAGCGGATTTTCCGTTTTTATGGATGGGCCCATAGCTCAGCTGGTTAGAGCACCTGCCTTTTAAGCAGGGTGTCCCGGGTTCAAGCCCCGGTGGGCCCTCCAATTTTGAAATCGACTCCCTATCTGGAGTCTTTTTTCTTACCCATAATCTGGTTATACTTTAACTATGAATAGTCACCTATTTGAGAAAATTCATATTTCTTGGCTGGTGGCGGCGTGGTGCTTGGGGTTGACGGTTGGCGTAATTGCGGTTCATCATTTGCCGCGGTCGGTCGAATTTAATATGCTGGCGTTATTTGGCGGGATAATATTGTTTGTGCCAGTACTTGTTTGGCGGTGGCGGGTATTGATGATTGCGGCACTTATTTCTGGCGGATTGGTCGGGCTGTGGCGCGGTGAACTGGGTCGAAACGGCTTGGAAGTTTATGACTCGCTCATTGGTAAAAGTGCGGTTATTCAGGGTCGCGTTTTGGAAGATCCTGACATTGATAAGAAAGGGCAAACGGTGTTGCGGTTGAGTGATTTACGGACCAATGGCGAAAAGTTGGTAGGACAACTATGGGTGGTGACGGCTGACAAGCGCCCCATCAAACGCAGCGACATCGTTCAAGCTCAAGGAAAATTGACGGCGGGATTTGGGGCTTTTTCAGCAAGCATGTATCGGGCGAAAATTGGTAGTGTTGAGCGTCCAGTTCCTGGCGATGTGGCGGTTGGGGCGCGCGACTGGTTTGCCGAGCTAGTGCGCAAGCATATTCCAGAGTCTGAGTCGGCGCTGGGTTTGGGATTTTTGCTGGGACTGCGGCGAGCTATGCCGACGAAGTTAAGCGACAATCTAAAGATTGCTGGACTGACGCACATTGTAGTGGCTAGCGGTTATAATTTGACAATTTTAGTGCGCCTGGCACGACGGTTGTTTGCCACGCGGTCAAAATATCTGGCGATGCTCAGCGCGGCAACGATGATCCTTGGTTTCATGGCAGTGACGGGTTTGAGCCCGAGTATGTCGCGGGCTGGGTTGGTGGCGGGTCTGAGCCTAGCGGCGTGGTATTATGGCCGGACAATTCATCCGCTGGTGCTGCTACCGGTTTCGGCGGCGATTACGTTGATGATCAATCCGCAATTTGGCTGGGGTGATTTGGGCTGGCAACTGAGCTTTGCATCGTTCACTGGCGTGATCATTCTGGCGCCGCTGCTGCACAAGTATTTCTTTGGTGAGAAAGACCCCGGCACGTTTCGGCAAATTCTGGTTGAGACGCTGTCAGCGCAGATTGTGACGCTGCCGCTGTTGATGATGAGCTTTGGCGTGGTTAGTAACGTGGCGCTGATTGCTAATATGCTGATCTTGCCGTTTGTACCGCTGGCGATGTTGCTGACTTTTGCGTCAGGTATGTTGGCGGTGATGCCGATGATCGGCGCGGCTATTGCCGTACCAACAACCTGGCTGCTGGGCTATATGATTCAGGCAGCCAATTGGCTGGCGGGCCTGGAGTGGGCGCAGATGGAAGTGAATATTACTTGGTGGCAATGTGGCTTGATGTATGTGGCGATGCTTGGCGCGATGTGGTGGATGAAAAAGCAGACGAAGTTAGATCTCATTCAGGTGAATATCGTGGAGTAGTGTATAATAGTAACAGATTGAAATAGCAAATAAACGGTAGGAGATAATATGTCAGGACATAGTAAGTGGGCAACGACGCATCGGCAGAAGGCAGTTGTGGACGCCAAACGCGGTGCGATTTTTACGAAATTGGGTAATCAAATTGCAATTGCTGCCCGCGGCGGTACCGACCCGACGCTAAATTCAAGTTTAGCAATGGCCATCGAAAAAGCTAAAGCAGCAAATATGCCAAGCGCTAACATTCAGCGGGCAATTGACCGCGTGGCGGATAAAAATGCAGCGGCGCTGGAAGAGATTACTTACGAAGGTTACGGTCCGGGCGGTGTTGGTATCATCATCGAAACAGCGACCGACAATCGTAATCGCACGTTGCCAGAAGTAAAAACCGCATTGGTGAAGAACGGCGGGCGAATCGCTGACGCCGGCAGTGTGGTGTTTCAGTTTACTCGTAAGGGGGTGATCACCGTGGAAGGCACAGGCGAGGAATTGCTATTACAAGTGCTGGATGCTGGTGCTGAGGATGCGGTCGAAGAAGACGGCGAGATTATTGTTTACACGGAGTTGAAGGATTTGGCGAGCGTTAGAAATCAGTTGGTTGAGCAGGGTTTGAACGTAAAAGACGCCGAGCTGCGCTACATCGCTAACACGCCAGTCGAGATTGCTGATTCGGAAACGGCGCAAAAATTAATGAAAGTCGTTGACGCACTGGATGATTTGGACGATGTGGTGAACGTCCATACAAATGCTGATATTACCGCAGAATAAAAATTAATATCAGAAAAAAATCGCCTCATTTTCCGGGGCGGTTTTTATTTTAGTAAAAAGTACGCTACACTAAGGGTAGTCAAACATAAGCAAGGGGCAAGCATGAAATATCTGCGATACACACTACTTATGATACTAATCGCGGCGTTAATTATGCCGCCGCCGTCAGTCTTGGCGGCTGGTGATACGGGATCTAATATGAAATCCGAGGGCGGCATATCTCAGACTATTGATAAATCAACTGACAATATGCCCCCTAGCAAGGATCTGACTACGGATACGCCGTCGCCTCAATTGAATAATGATCCAAAACAAAATCCCGACAAAGAGCAGTCGCTACCAGAAAAAAATTCTAAAGCCAATCCACCAGCGGCTGAATCGCCAAAGCAGGAATTGCAGATGCCTAGTCAGGGTAATGATCCATTAGACAACATGTCGCAAATACTGATATCAAAAGTTAGCCCCGACAAGAAATATATTGAGATATATAATCCAACGGACAGTAATGTTACCTTGCAGGGTTGGAAAATTGAACACTATAAAGCTGATGTGAAAACCGGCGGGAAAGAATTCAAGGATGAGGTGATTTTGGCGAATAATTTTCTGGTACTATCAAATGATCCAGCGCTAACCAAAGCAGTGAAGTTTGATAAGGCGCCGAGTATGATCCAGGGTGAAGGGTCGGTGGTGTTGTCGCGGGCTGATGGATCGACTGCGGATGTTGTTGGTTGGGGTGAGGCAAAGAAGTTTTTGGCTGCGCCCGTAACTGGCAGCGTCAAAACTATCTGGCGCTGTTTTGCTGGTAATCTCATCGTTGATTCAAAAAATAATCTGGCTGATTTTTCGTCGAACAAAACAGATAAGAACCAGGAAGCTGCGCCATACGTACGCCAGCAGTGTAAAGATCCCGAGTTGCAGGAACCATTCAACAAATGTGAAGGCTTGAGGCTGAATGAAATTGCTTCTCATGTTGATGAGCCGTTCATTGAATTGGTGAATGGGGGTAATAAAACCATTACGACGGCCGGCTGCAAGTTAGCAATCGGCAGTAATAAATCGCAGAAGGTCCTTGGTGATATTGAGCTGAAGCCTGGTGAATTGTGGACGGTTAAAGTGAATCATACGGAATTAAAATTACCAAAAACCAAAGGCAAGGTGTGCATCTTGGACGAGGCTGGCGCGGAAATTAATGCTACTACATATGACAAAATAGCAAAGGGCGCTTCTTGGAGTTTGTTTGATGGTGAATGGATGCAGACGTTTGCGGTGACTGAGAATTCTGCTAATGTGTTTAAGGAATATGCGGATTGTCAGAGTGGGTATGAGCGTAGCGTACTGGGCAAATGTGTGAAGATTTCGGTGCCGCCTGCTGCGTCTGATGTGTTGGCACCGTGCCCAGCCGGTCAATATCGACACCCTGAAACTCGTCGCTGTCGGAAGATTGAAACCACCAAAGTCAAGCCCGTGACGCCGTGCAAAGAGGGCTATTACCGCAGTGAAGCAACGGGTCGGTGCCGCTCAATTGCTTCAGCGGCTGCCAAAACGTTGAAACCATGTCCTGATGGTCAATTTCGTAATCCAGCGACTGGTCGCTGCAAGAAAATTGCTGCCGCAGATGACATTTTGAAAGACTGTCCCGAAGGATTTGAGCGCAACCCAACCACCCGTCGTTGTCGGAAAATAAAAACTGCCAGCATACCAGTTGTTGGCTCGGCGACGGCTGGTGTTCAACAGGTCGCTGGGGCAACCTGGGGTTGGTGGGTGTTTGGTGGCGTTAGTTTATTGGCTGTAGGTTACGGTGCGTGGCAGTGGCGTTGGGAGCTGTCACAATTGATACGACGATTACGGCGATGAGTTAGTGACTGAGCGGTCAAATCATTGCTATAATACAACACATGAGAATTATTGGTATTGATCCAGGAACGGGGATTTTGGGCTTTGGTGTGATTGATTTTTCGGGCGGTAAGTTTAAGCTGGTGACAGCGGGGGTTGTCAGAACGCCAGCGCACACGCCAATTGATGAGCGGCTGGAGGAGATTTTCGATAGCTTGACGGAAATTATTACTGAGACCAATCCTGATGTGATGTCGATTGAGAAATTGTTTTTTGCTCGTAACGTTACGACAGCGATTTCCGTGGCAGAAGCGCGCGGTGTGGCGATGTTAACGGGCCGAAAAGCGGGGTTGCCAATCGCTGAGTATACGCCGCTGCAAATCAAACAGACACTGACGGGCTATGGCAAGGCTGATAAAAAGCAAGTCCAGGAAATGGTTCGCTTGAATTTGGGACTCAAGGATGTGCCGAAGCCAGACGACTGTGCTGATGCGCTGGCGGCGGCAATTACTCATGCAGCGATGAATCGGGTATAATTAGAATATGATTGCACATGTTTTTGGAAAAGTTGCTGAGAAATTTAATGGGTCGTTGGTGATTGATGTTCACGGCGTTGGCTATGAAGTTAGTGTGGCGGCTGGTGATTTTGATGCGGTGATGTTGGATCAGGATGTCAAGTTTTATACCTATCATCATGTGCGCGAGCAGGCGGAAGAGCTATTCGGTTTTTCGAGTCTGGCGGCAAAGAAGCTGTTTGAGATGCTCATCACGGTTCAGGGTGTCGGTCCGAAAGCAGCGTTGGCAATTCTCAGCCTCGGCGATGCAGAGTACGTACGCAATGCCATTGCCAACGCTGACAGTGCGTTTGTGCAAAAAGCTGCTGGTGTCGGCAAAAAAACTGCTGAGCGCGTGGTGGTTGATTTGAGTGATAAAGTTGGCTTGCCAACGCAGTATGGTCGAGCGGACACGCCAGTCCAGGTTGAACTGAACACTTCTGATGAGGCGCTGGAAGCGCTGATGGCGCTGGGTTATACCTTGGCTGACGCTACCAAGGCGCTAGAGAACGTTGATGTCAATCTGCCAACGGCGCAGCGGGTGACCGAGGCGTTGAAGAAGTAGCGGATATAGAAAAGGACGCTAAAAGCATAGCGTCCTCATAATGATAATTAGTTTTCTTACGGCTCAATAATAATTTTCTTATTTGACCAGAATGACGGTTGGTAATGAATTTTGATTTTTGAATCTTTTGCAACCTCAAAAATAACAGAACCCTCTTTTTTACCGTTGACTGCCAGGTCTCCAGATCCCAGGCTATCGCTTGCGGTGAAGGCTGTACCACTTGGTCCTTCAATAGCACCGTTTGCATCCTCAATTTTCCAATCGAATGTATTGAAAGACAATTCGCTATTTGATTTGTTAACGATTGAAACGTTTGCTTTAACATATTCTTTGCCATCGCTAGCTTTAATGAATTGATTGCCAGAGCTCCAATTGCGATCAATTGACTTGATTGTTACTTCTTTGCCGTCAAAAGCGATAGTTTCGCCAACTTTGAAAGTGGTCTTTTCGGATGGTTTATTCTCCGAAGTAGCGTTATTATTGTTCGAATTAACGACAGTGGCTTTGTTTTGCTGCGATGCGCTGTATGCTCCAATCACAATAATAACAACAACTACCCAAAACCAAGCCTTTTTAAAAACTGGTTTTTTCTCTTTTGTGTTCATTTTATCCCCTCCTATGAGATATGCTGTCTAACAAAAAGGACAGCCGTTAAATTTGGCTGTCTACACCTAGAACGCAAGTTTACGCTCAATAACAGCTGCCCATTATGCACGTAAACAATGCGCTCAAAACGCTTGGTTCTAGATGTAGACACTCCTATTGTACTACAAATGATATAATTAGTTTATGGCAATTCAAAGAATAGTCGACACCAGCCCGCACGATGATGATGCCGAGGAGCAGCGGATTGAAGTTAGCTTGCGTCCGCAGAGTTTTAATGAATATGTTGGTCAGGAACGATTGAAGCGTAATCTGCGGTTGGCGATTGAGGCGGCGAAGAAACGCGGCGAGCCGCTGGATCATGTGCTGCTCTACGGTCCGCCGGGACTGGGCAAGACGACGATGGCGACGGTGATCGCTAATGAGATGGGCACAAACTTACGCATCACTAGCGGCCCGGCCATTGAAAAGGCGGGTGATTTGGCGTCAATTTTGACCAATTTGGCGGACGGCGATATTTTGTTCATTGATGAGATTCATCGGCTCGGTCGGGCAGTGGAAGAGATTTTGTATTCGGCCATGGAAGATTTCAAGCTGGATATCGTCATTGGCAAAGGGCCGGCAGCTCGGTCGATTCGGCTGGATCTGCCGCGGTTTACGGTCATCGGCGCGACGACGCGGACGGGCAGTCTGGCGGCGCCGCTGCGCGACCGATTTGGGCATATTTACCGCTTGGAATTTTACGAACCAGAGGATATCGCTAAGATTGTGACTCGGAGTGCGGCTATCCTGGAGTCGTCAATTCGGCATGAAGCGGCGGATTTATTGTCGACGCGGGCCCGCTTGACTCCGCGCATTGCTAACCGCCTGCTTAAGCGCGTACGCGACTATGCCGACGTCAACGGCGATGGCATAATTGATGTGAAAACAACAACAAGCGCCTTGGAAATGCTAGAAGTAGACGAGCTGGGATTAGATCCAGCCGACCGTAATTTACTGCAATCAATCCTGGAAAATTATGGCGATAATCCGGTGGGACTAACAACCATTGCTGCGCTGACGGGTGACGAAGCGACGACGATTGAGGATTTTTATGAGCCGTATTTACTACAAATTGGCTTCATCGAGCGCACGCCGCGCGGCCGCCGGGTAACGATTAAGGCGAAGCGGCATCTTCAGAAATAAGATTGTGTTTTGAGGCAGATATAACTAAGACAATAAAAGTTTGCTATGGATCATGATATAATGTGGTCATGAAGCCACAATCATCAGAAGATCTAACGCAGCCAGTAGCCTACGATGCTGATGGGCGTCCGCTATATCATCATCCGCAGCAGACTGGTCAGCCAGCTCCGGTGGTGGCGCAGACTGAGTCTCATGTGACTTCGCGTCCAGAGATAATTGATGGCGAGAATTTTGACCCGCGTTTACGCAGTCAATACGCGAACGAGCCGCAGGTTGTGCATGTTGGCCGCGAACTTGAACGAAAACCGTTTACTATTAGCGACGAGTTAAAGCGTAAGCATGAAAGGTCAGTCCAGCAATATCCAAATCTCAACTTGAGTGAAGGGGAGTATGTTATTTTGGATATCAAGCGTCACCCTATTGGTATGCTGATTCCTGCGAGTATTGCAATTTTCTTGGTGTTGATAATTATGGTATTTGTGCTGATGTATCCGTCGCTAGCTCGTGATTCAATTATCTCACCTATGCCATCAGTAACTGATGTGTTTGGTGTCGCGATGTTACTAATTGGTTTGGTAGTTTTGGGCGGCGCGGTAGCACTATGGATTTATTTACAAAATCAATTCTTTTTAACTAATGAAAGTGTCATTCAGGAGATTCAAGAGAGCCTATTTTCTCGACATGAGCAAACCGTAAGTTTAGGTAGTATTGAGGATGCTAGTTTCCGCCAATCGGGTATTATTCAGACAGTCTTCAATTATGGGACTATCCGCCTAAGTACCGAGGGCGAAGAAACTACATATATTTTTCACTTTGTAGCAAAGCCGCGCGAGCAGATTGCGGTGATCAATAACGCTATCGAAGATTTCAAAAACGGACGCCCTGTCTGTGATGATTAGATTATTTGTGACGACTATTTTTAATGTAATCGTCTTCGCCAACTAGTGTTGCTACGAGCTTGTACGACTTGCATTTTCCATCTTTGCAATTTGTTGATTCGTAACGATAGCTGCTATCTTTTTCGCCAACTTTCTTACCGTTTGGATCTTTCAACAGTTCGGCATCCATGGTTTTTAACGTTGTGTCTTCCAACTTCTCTGGATAATAGCCATTCTTAACGTAGAAACTTTCCTCCAAACTATAATAAATGGCATTAATTGCGGTGCGTTTTTTGGTATTGTTTGATTCATTGATTAATTTGGTGTACTGTGAAAAACCTAAAATTGCGATGGCGATCAAAAAAGCTATGACGACCAATAATTCAATAACAGTAAAACCATTTCGCTTATTCATAGACTAATTATAGCAAATATAGCAACAAATCGGTATAATAAAACTAACAACTAAGGAGGGGAGCGTTATGGCGAAAGCAGACGGTAAAAAATCAGATAAGACAGTGGCGGCTGAGAAAAAGGCTGATGACGGCAAGTTAAAAGCGCTGGGCCTGGCTATGGATCAAATCACTAAGCAGTTTGGTGACGGCTCAATCATGAAGCTGGGCGAAGCTCATAAAGTTGATGTTGAAGTGATTCCGTCAGGCTCGCTAAGCCTCGATTTGGCGCTAGGCGGCGGTTATCCAAAGGGCCGCATCATTGAGATTTACGGCCCGGAAAGTTCAGGTAAGACGACCTTGACATTGCATGCTATTGCCGAGATTCAAAAGCAGGGTGGCACGGCAGCGTTTATCGACGCTGAGCATGCGCTTGACCCGAGCTACGCCAAGCGGTTGGGTGTGGATACCGAAAATCTGTTGGTGTCGCAGCCAGACAACGGTGAGCAGGCGCTGGAAATTACCGAAACCTTGGTGCGTTCAAACGCGGTGGATCTGATCGTGGTGGACTCGGTGGCGGCATTGACACCGCAAGCAGAAATTGACGGTGATATGGGTGATTCGCACATGGGTCTACAGGCGCGGTTGATGAGCCAGGCGCTGCGTAAATTGACTGGTATTATCAACAAGTCAAAAGCCACGGTGATTTTCATCAACCAGATTCGCATGAAGATTGGCGTGATGTTTGGCAATCCTGAGACCACGACGGGTGGTAACGCGCTGAAGTTTTACGCCTCGCAGCGGGTAGATATTCGCAGGATTGGGCAGATCAAGGTTGGTGATGATATCCTGGGTAACCGCACCAAGATTAAGGTGGTGAAAAATAAGATTGCGCCGCCATTCCGCATCGCTGAGTTTGACATTATGTATAATGAAGGTATTTCTAAAACTGGCGACATCTTGGACTTGGCAGCTACGCACGGCATTGTCGAAAAATCTGGTGCCTTTTACAAATATAACGGCGAAACCATCGGTCAAGGTCGCGATAAAACTAAATTGTATCTGAAAGAAAACCCTGAGGTTCTGGCGGAAATTGACCAGAAGGTTCGGGAGAAGGTGAAAGAAGCAGAAGTCTGAGACTAAGTCAAGCCAGAAGCGCATGAAAATCACCAACATCTCTCTTCAGGCTCGCGATAAAAACCGTGTTAATGTGAGTGTTGACGGCAAGTACCGCTTTAGTCTCGATGTGTTTCAGGTGGGCGAGCTGGGGATTAAAGTTGGGCGCGAATACACTGATGAAGAATTAGCGGCGCTAGAGGACGAGAGCCAGTTTGGTAAGTTGTACGCCCGCGCCATGGAGTATTGCTTGATGCGGCCGCGCTCAGTTAAAGAACTGCGCGATTATTTGTGGCGTAAAACTAGGCCAACCAAAAAGCGCTCGCCAAAGACTGGTGAAATTACCGAGCGTCTGGGCGTGAAGCTGGAAATTACCGAGCGGGTGCTCGCGCGGCTGATCGAGAAAAAGTACCTCGATGATGAGAAGTTTGCTCGCTTTTGGCTGGAACATCGTTTTTTACAGAAAGGCACTAGTGTTAGGCGGCTAAAATTAGAATTAGCGCAAAAGGGAATTGATCGCGAGACGATAGAACAGTTGGTTAGCGAAAATATCCGCTCCGACGACGAGGAGCTACGAAAAATTATCGCTAAAAAACGCTACAAGTATGCTGGCGACCAGCAAAAATTTATGGCATATTTGGCGCGGCAAGGGTTTTTATACGATGATATTAAGACGGCACTTGAAGAAACTGGAGTCTAATCAATTTTTACGGATTCGGGTTGTGTACGTGGTTGCTTGCGGAACGGATTATCATAGGAATTTATGCGCGGAGTTGGTATTTTCTTCTCGGCTGCATGCGAAACTGTTGCTGATTTTACAATAATTTTTTCATCAGTTATTTTAACAATTTGTGAGCGATAAATTAGGAGCTCTGTGTCGCCGAAGCTTTTTAAAAGTGGTCGGCGGATGCGTAATTGTTGAATAACAAAACTACCTGCAGCCAACGTGTAACCAATGACCCGACCAATTTTATGTTTCTTTTCATCAATAACCAACTTATCCTTCAAAGTGAAACCGATATCATAGATCTCTTTAAGGCTAATCACGTCATCTACACCAACGATTTCATCAGTCGAGTCAATGATCATGCCCAATGGGCCGATTTCGCGAATATCATCAACGCGTAGTAAACTAGGATGCTGGTCTAAAAGTCGCCCCTCTAGTTCGTAGGCAGCTACGGATAGATTCTTTGGGTTGATGACTTCGCGTGAGGTTCGCGCTAATTCCGAGCCAGTCTGAAGACTCATGACGGGCGTGTTGAGAAATCTATCAGCAGATATAAGCATATTATTAGTATATACGGTTATGGTTTATTCGGCAAACGGATTCGACCGCCCAGCAGGCAGGGCAAATGAGTCTTTGGCGGAAGTTGATGAGTGGAAATTCTCAATTGACTTCATGGTTTTTTTATCAAAACTTGTAGATGAGTTTTGTGGTGTTTCTGTAGAGATTGCTAAAAGTCCGCTAAGTAGGAATATTGCGATTGCTACGCCACCGATTACCACTACGCTATAAAGCATAACGTGAAATCGCCACAAGAACTTAGATAGCGGTTTTACGATTGGTTCGAGCTGTTCTGAGATTGATGGTTTCATCGTGTGTACACCTTTACTTCAAGAGCTTGGACTAATAATTCATGATTGTTGGCTCCTCTGGAGATTGAAATTCCAGAGAGCTGCATCCGGGTAACATTCTTTTCAATCAAGTCAAGGAAGTGTAGGAATCGGACGTAATCAATATTTTCGCCCAATTGGATTGATACGAAGGTACTTTTCACACCAGCTGGAGTTGCGCCAGTTGGTTTTTTACTAGTGGAGGTCATTGACTTGGCGGCGGTTGATTCGGTTTGGAAGGTGAATGAGCGAATTGGTATGCCTGCGCGATCAGCATAGGTTGATAAGTCTTGAACAATTTGATTCTGATATTGGTACATCTTTGATTCAGAGACAATATTTTTAGCCTTTTTTGCAATCTCAGAATTTTTATCCAGTTGGGACTTTAGAGCAAGTAAATTCTGGATTTTTGATTCAATGGCTATTGCCTCAGTCTGTAGTTTGCCAACGTCGTCTGAGGTTTTACTGAGAAATGAGTAGGCAACAATTACTGATCCAACCATTGCTGCCAGAATAACTAGAAGCAGTAGCGCCATGATGATACGCGCAACGCTGGCATTTAGTGTTTTTTTCATCTCTTTAAGACCTCCGGTTTTGGTGTGACGCTGATAGTAATGGTAATTGGGTAATCATTAGATTTTTTATCCGATTTGCCATCACTATACACGATACTTTCTAGGTGGACATCTTTAAATATTTCCGACTCTTCTAGGCTTGTCTTTAACCGAATGGCGTCGCCCTTGTTTTTTCCGAGTGCCACCAGGGATAGTGGCTTGTCTAGGGCTGACGTGTCTAAGGTTAGTGACTCTAACACCATCCCAGACGGTACGCGCTGGGCGATTTTAGGGATAATTGATGAGTAGTGGGCCTCACCGCTGATTATAGATTTAGCAGCGTTTAAATCCTTGGTGAAATCGTTAACATCTTTTTGTACTGACTGGTATTGAGCAAGTTTTTCATTTCCTTCATTAATTTTGTTTTGAGCGGCCGATCGGCTGCTCTCTAAGAATAGATAAAAACCGCCAATTGTTAAAAATAACAGTCCAGCGAACATTAACGACACCACGCAGTATCGCCTGAGGATTACGTTGACGCGTCCAGCGCTAATCTGCTTTTTTTCTTGAGGAGGCAGAAGGTTAATCATAGATATCCTCCTGTTTGATGAGTGCTAGTCCTGCAACGGGAGACAATTGAGAGCGCAGTTGCTTAGGTGGTTGTTCAAGATTGCCAAAGTTCAGGATCTGCCAGGGACTTGCTACACGCGCTGGCATCAATAATTCGTTAGTGAAAAATTCTCCAATTCCCGGTAAGTTTCCTCCGCCACCAACGATTAGAACCTGCTCAATTTTTCTATCATTTGGAAAACGATCAGTATAATATCGCATAACACGCTTAACTTCATTGGTCATTTTTTGTAGGCTTGGCTGCAGGGCGCCAGCAATTCGTGCTTGCCTCGGTCCAGGATTAAGCCCGTTTAGCACCTTAAATTGATGGGCGGTTTCAATTGGCACGTTCATCTTTTTCGCTAGACTTAAGGTTAAGGTGTAACCACCGACGTTCAAGCCTCCTGTCACGCGAATATCAGAATCCAGGATTGCAATATCTGTCGCTGATGTCCCGATGTCAACAATAATTGTCGGTAGCATTCCTTCTTCTGTTCGTTTCAATAGCCTAGCAATTGCGCTGATATTTGGTTCGATGATTGCTACTTCCAGTCCGCACTGTTGGGCAGCACTCAGCATATTGTCAATCATTTTTTTCGGAGCAGCACACATTAGCACGGTTAATTCATCTTTTGTGCGATTGATAATCCGATAATCCATATAGAGTGAATCTAGCGGAGCTGGGATGTATTGTTCGGCTTCCAGATTCACCGCGCTGCGCACGTTACTTTCCTCTTTTATTGGCAGTGTGAATGTGCGGGAAAAAGTTCGGTTGGTTGGGATACCAAGTGATACGCGATTACTATCAATCTGTCCAATGATATTTTTCTGCAATAAGTCTTTTATGTTACGAGCCAAATACTCGGTGTTGTCGCCAGAATCGCTGTCGTTTTTTTGAGAATCGAGGTTAACTGAACCGTAACCATGAACCAGCATTCGATTTTTATCAATCGACATAATTTTAATGCTAGTTCGGCTAATTTCTAGTCCGACAATTGGTTTCTTTCTATAAAATATACTTGACACTTTTATTTTCCCACCTATATACGAGTATTATAACATAAGCTTTTTTGAAAAACTACCCCTTAACTTGACCCGCCATACTGGTAATTGGACCCATCACGCTGACTGCCACCAGAGCAATTACGCCACCCATTGCTACGATCATCACTGGTTCAATAATAGAACTAACGCCATCAATTGCGGTATCAACTTCTTCTTCATAAAAATCAGCGACCTTAATAAGCACTTTGTCAGTTTGACCAGTTTCTTCACCAACTGATAACATCTGGGCAACAATTGGCGGATATAGATCGTCGCGCTCGGCGATAATTCTTGATAAAACCTCGCCGTTTTGAACGCGTTTAGTGGCGTCTCTCAGGGAGTCTTCGTAAACAACATTACCGACTGCACGGGAGGTTACGTCTAGAGCCTCGAGCACTGCTACACCTGCACCGATGAGGGCAGAGAAAGTTCGTGTAAAGCGAGCAATTGCCACTTTTCTCACAATTGCTCCAACGGCAGGTACTTTAATGATGACATGGTGGAATTTAATACGCCCCTTTGGGGTTTTAATATAGCGAATTAACGCCCATATACCACCGATAAATGCTGGCACAATTAAATACCAAAACGACACCATAAAATCACTAATGCCGAGCATAATTTCGGTTAGTAATGGTAATTTGGCGTCCGGTCCACCCATATCTTTGATGGTTTTACCAATGACTGGAATAATGAAAGTCATGAGGATAAAGAAGGCGATAACGGTAATTACCAGTAGTACAATCGGATAAGTCATGGCCCCTTTAATTTTCTTTTTCATGGATGAATTTTTTTCTTGTTGTAGAGCCAGCCTCTTTAGAATATCGTCTAAAATACCACCAGTTTCACCAGCAGCAACCATATTGACATAGATGTCATTGAAAGTTTCAGGATGTTTTCCTAGGGCGTCGGCAAATGACATGCCACCTTCAATATCTCTTATGACGGAATTAATCGTCTCTCGGAATCCAGCACTCTCGGCGTGTTTGGACATTGAGTTCAGCGAGCGGAGAATAGGCACGCCAGCTGAGACCATGGCGCTTAATTGGCGAGTAAACATCACCAACTCATCAGTTTTAGCGCCTTTCTTTTTCTTGCTAAATGAAAAGCTAAGTTCTTTTTTGGCATTTTTTTCTTCAATTTTTATCAATTGTCCGTGCGATTTTAAGCTATTGACGGCAGACAATTTATCGGTCGCTTCAATCGTTGAAGCGACAGTCTCTTTCTTTTTGTTGACAAGTAGATACTCAAAAACTGGCATTTTATTACTCCCTCGTTGCCCTCAATACTTCCTCAACGGTAGTGATACCGCGTAGAGATTTAATTAATCCATCCATCTGCATGGTTACCATGCCTTCGGAAATTGCTTGATCTTGGATGTCGTTACTGGTGGCGTTGGCGGTAATCATTTTTTGAATCGGAATAGAAATACCCAGAACTTCATAAATGCCAACACGACCCTTAAACCCGTTATGTCCACATTCATCGCAGCCGTCGGGATTTGGCCGCCATAGATGCTCGATAGTGATCTCGGTTGAACCCATCGGTGTATCTCCGCCAATTTTATCATCAAAGGCTTGCTGCTCGAGATTGTGGATTTTTTTAATTGACTCGGTATTTATATTAAACATCTCAGCAACGTATTTTATCTCTTCTTGATTTGGTGTATATTCCTGCCGGCAATTCATACATAACCGCCGCACCAAGCGCTGGCCGATCACCGCCTTGACCGTTGAGGCGATTAAGAACGGTTCAATTCCCATATCCAGCAAGCGCGGTAAACAGGTCGCTGCATTGTTGGTGTGCAGAGTGGAAAACACCAAGTGTCCAGTCAGCGCTGCCTGCACACCCAGGTTGGCAGTCTCGCCGTCGCGAATCTCACCAACCATGATGATGTTCGGGTCCTGACGAAGCAATGCGCGCAGACCCGAAGCAAAGGTCATGCCGGCTTTGGCGTTAGTCTGGGTTTGGTTGACGCCGGGGATTTTATACTCGACTGGGTCTTCAATAGTTGAAATATTAACGTCTGGCGTATTAAGTTCCGACAGCACGCTGAACAGGGAGGTTGATTTTCCCGAACCAGTCGGCCCGGTCACCAAAATCATACCGTTTGGCTGCGCCATAGCATCTTTCACGGTAGCTAGCGACAACCCCCAGTAGCCAAGTTTATCAAGCGAAATTGCCTGGTTTGACTCGTCCAAAATACGCATCACCACCTTCTCGCCGTCGGCAATTGGCAGGGTCGAGACGCGCAGCGCGTATTGCTTGCCGGAAACTTTTATCTTAAAGCGTCCGTCTTGCGGCACGCGGCGTTCGTCAATCTTCAGGTTTGATAAAATTTTAATGCGGCTAACCAATGCGCCGTGAACATTGCGCGGTAGCTTGTTGACTTCTTTTAATACGCCGTCGATACGGTATCGGACTTGGACGTAATCCTCGCGCGGCTCGATATGAATGTCAGATGCATTAGATTTGATGGCGTATTCCAGTAACAAATTAACCGTCTGGGCAATCGGCGAATTTTCCGCGAAATCATCTTGGCTAACGTTTTGATCTTCAGAAGAAGCGTCTTTCTGAACTGCAATAACCTCATCTAGCTCGGCGTCAATATTACCACGGTAATTCTCTAAACAATCCAAGATATTGCTTCTTGTCGCCAGAAAAACCTTAGTGTTGTAGCCGATTTCCTTCTGAATAAAGTTTAGTGCCTGTACATCATCTGGATCTTCCATCGCCAGAGACAGGCTTTCGTCTTCGTTCTTTTCAAATAGTACAACGTTATATTGTCTGGCAATATGCTCAGGAATTCTCTTTAATATTTCATCGGGAATATCTTTTGGGTCAATCTTCGCAAAAGGCACGCCAATATAATCGCTGATTAGCTTCGTTAAATCCTCTTCAGAAATGGCTTTTTGCTCAATGGCAGTTTCTTGTAACGTTTGTTTTGATCGTTCAGCAATCACTTTCAAATCAGCAAGCTGCGGTTCATCGACAACCCCACCCTGTTTCAGAATCTTCTCAATTGTTTCGTCTGAAACGCGCATAATACTTATGGTTATTGTACTATTGTCGCTAAAAAAAAGCTAGCATAGTATAATACAAAGTGTGAGAATTGATAACGAAGCAAGAATGAAGCAGCTGGGCGAGGCGATCGGCCAGTCGGTTTCTGGCGGTGAAGTTTTGGAATTGGTCGGCGATATCGGCGCGGGAAAAACCACGTTGACTAAGGGTATTGCGCAGGCGTTGGGGATTAACGAGCCAGTACAAAGTCCGACTTTCACCATTTCACGCGTGTATGATTCGCCCAAAGGGCTGCGGTTGGTGCACTATGATTTTTATCGTTTGGGCGAGGCAGGTATTATGGGCGATGAAATTCGCGAAGCTATGGACGATGATTCGGTGGTAGTAGTTGAGTGGGCGGGCGCGGTTGATGATGATTTGCCGAAAGATCGCTTGGTGGTAAAAATTACAACAATTAGCGAGGAAGAGCGGCTAGTGGAATTTCATCCCGGCGGCAAAAAATCGACCGAACTTTGGCAGAAGATAAAGGAGAATTTGGCGTGATAATTTTATTAGATACTTCGACGGCAACTTGTTTTTTGACGGTGGTTGATGATGAGGTTCGGCAGGATTTTGAGTGGCAAGCGGGGCGGACGTTGGCGCGGGGTTTATTGAAGTTTTTGGAAGAAAAAACCGGCGATTTGCACGATATCAGCGGTATCGGCGTAATGAAAGGCTCAGGAAGTTTTACTGGACTGAGGATTGGGCTGACGGTTGCCAATACCCTGGCGGATAGCCTGAATATACCAATTGTCGGCGCAATGGGCGAAGATTGGCGGGAGACGGCTCTTGGCAAGCTGCACGCTGGTGAGAGTGAGAAAATCGTTATGCCAGAGTATGGCACTGCCGCTCATATTACCGCGCCGCGAAAATGATCATACTTATGCTATAATTTGCAGCATGACAGAGCGCGCCATAAAACCAAAACAGCCCGTAAAACGTAAAAAGAAAGCTATAAAAGCTGCGAAAGTCGATACGCCTCAGCCAAACAGCGCGGCGGAAGCGGCTATTTTTGTTGGCAGTTTGGGGATAATTGTATATGCGATTCTTGTAATTATAAGGACGCTGCTTGCTATAGGTTTTAGCCGTGCTTCTGGCGGCGGTGGGGAGGCCGTAGGTATCGTAGTAATTTTATTTGGGGTTAATATTGCATTACAAAGTATGCTTCTTCTCAAGGAAGCTCGCCGTGTTGATCATTATAGTCAAAGAATTGTTGCAATATATATGGTAATCGCGCCGCTGTTACTTATTTTATTGTCGACAATACTAGCGATGCTTTATCGCAGCAACGGAAGTTGCATACATGGCGATGATTCAAATATAGTGTGCGTTTTTATAAGTGAGATACATTCTATTAGTATGCTAGCGTCCAAGACTTTATTTATTGTGTCTGTGATAGGCTCACTATATTTGTGGTTACTATTGATCAGAAAAGATAAATTATTCTGGATATATGACGAGGCCTCAAAAAATAAAATTGCCAATGAAAAAATAATAGAGCGATCAAAAAGTTTTCGCAGAATTGGCATCATGCTCATGACTATACCAGTGGCGCTTTACGCGACTAAAATAATTGTAACCATATTTGGCGGGTATAACGGCATAGAGGGAAATTTGCTTCAGGCTACTGTACTCTGGGTGATTGATTATTTCTTTGCTTCTATGATTTGGATGCTGTTTATTATTGCTGGAATTATATTTTTCATAAAAAGCAAGTAGCCGTTCGGTGATTTTTCTGCCAACTTTCCGTGCGAAAACTCTTGAAACCGTGTATAATTAAATTACGGCGGTTTGTAAGTTTTGACTCGCCGGATTAGATAGTTTGAATTTGATTGGCTGTTGATATATTTCCTTGAGGCGAATACTCAGGGGCAGTCGGTCGGAAAGGAATGACAATGATAGAGATAATTATCGCCGCTGCCATTGGAGCTGGTGCCGGTGTTGGTGGCTTCATGGGTTATCAGCGAACTCGTCAAATTAATGGTAAAAATCAGATTGAGCGCGATTTGGCGGATGCTAAGACGAAGGCTAGTGATATCGTTTTGAAAGCCAAAGACGAGGCGCTGAAAATCGAGAACGAACGCCGGCGCGAATGGCAAAAAACTGAGAATCGTTTGGCTGACCGAGAAAAGACGCTTGACAATAAACTAGAGGAATTGGATCGTCGGGCGGAGAAGCTGCGCGCTCATGAAGATGAGGTCGATAGTCTTAAAAATGAGATTCGTGATATCCGTACGCGTCAGCAGGAAAAACTTGAAAAAATTGCTGGGCTAAAAAAGAAAGATGCTGCCGATAAACTCATGCAGATGACTGAGCGTGATATTAAACAAGATTTAGTGGGTCTAGTGTCAAAATTACAACATGACGCAATGGATGACGCTGAAGAGCGGGCGCAAATGATTCTAGTTACCGCCATGGAACGGATGAGTAGTGAAGTGACAGCCGAACGTACAGTTACTGCGGTTAAGCTGACTGACGACGAGATGAAGGGCCGGATTATTGGTAAAGAAGGCCGCAACATTCAGGCTTTGCAGCGTGAAACTGGTGTTGATATTTTAGTGGATGACACGCCGGGTATGATTGTGTTGTCGAGCTTTGATCCGATTCGTCGGCAGGTTGCTCGCCTAAGCTTGGAAATGCTGATGAAAGACGGTCGTATTCATCCGGCACGTATCGAGGAAGTGGTCGCTAAGGCAAAAAAACAGATTGATAAAGAAGTCAAGCAGGCTGGCGAGGACGCGGCGCGCGAAGTTGGCGTGGTCGGTATTCCTAAGGAAATGCTGCGAATGCTCGGTGAGTTGAAATTCCGTACTAGCTTCGGCCAGAACGTACTAAAGCATTCAACGGAGATGGCACAAATTGCTGGTATGATTGCTGAGGAAATTGGCGCTGATGTGCGTATTACAAAAATTGCTACACTGTTGCATGACGTTGGTAAGGCAGTGACTCATAAAATTGAGGGCAAGCATCATCATATTGGTGCGGAATTGGCACGTAAATACGGCATGGACGAGAGAATTGTACATGCAATTGAGGCTCATCATGATGACATCGAGGCAACTACGCCAGAAGCAATTATTGTGCGGGTTTGTGATGCAGCTTCGGCGGCGCGTCCAGGTGCTCGCAACGTTTCGGCTGAGAACTTTGCTGAGCGAATGCGCGATTTGGAGAATGTGGCGACCAGCTTTGAGGGAATTGATAAGGCATATGCAATATCTGCTGGCCGTGAAGTTCGGGTGATTGTTAAGCCGCAAACAATTGATGATTTATCGGCAATTAAATTAGCGCGAGACATTGCTACGAAGATTGAGTCGACTATGCAATATCCTGGCACGATTAAGGTTAATGTTATTCGCGAAACGCGAGCAATTGAGTTTGCAAAATAATGAAATTTACTGACGAGCAGCGGCGAACTTGGTTGGCTAGTTTAGATAGGCGTTTTTCCAGTGCGGCAGTATTGATAGAAAACGAACAGGGCGAATTATTAATCGTCAAATCTGAGTATAAAGATCACTGGTCGCTGCCTGGCGGAATTGTTGATCCCGGAGAATCTCCCTTGAAAGCGGCAGTGCGCGAAGTTGAGGAAGAAGTGGGAATTCGAATTGAGCCCAAAGATTTACGACTTGCCATGGTCGCGTCGCGCCGTTCAGATGAGTTTTTAACGTATCAGTTTGTATTTTTTACGCAGTTGGAAAATAACGTCTTGTCTGAAATAAAGCTTCAAGAATCAGAAATCGTGTCTAGTAAACTTATTTCTAAGAGTGAAGTTGACTCTGACGACGCGTCGTTATTGTGGGCGATTCGTGCTTGGGCGGCTGATAAATTCGGTTACGTAAATACGAAAATAATTGATGAAAATGGTGTGAAAAATGAGCAAATAGAGTTTTTTGCGCCAATGTTTGGAGGAAAATAATGGGAACATTAGTTATTAGTCGACACGGCGAGAGTGAATGGAATCTGCTCGGCAAGTGGACGGGCTGGACGGACGTGGGGCTCACGGAAAAGGGGCGAGCTGACACAGTGCGGCTAGGTGCGCTACTGAAGGATATCAAGCTTGATGAGGCGTATACGTCGGCGCTGCAGCGGACGCACCAAACGCTGAAAGCATTGCTTGAGGGGCGCGGCAAGGGCAGTTTACCGACGACACGGGCGGCCGAACTAAACGAGCGTGATTATGGTGATTTGACCGGTAAAAATAAATGGGAAGTTAAGGCTGAGATTGGCGAGGAGGCGTTCAATGGCATCCGGCGCGGTTGGGATTATCCGGTGCCGGGCGGCGAAACGCTCAAAGATGTTTATGCGCGGGTCGTACCATACTTTGAGCGAGAGATTTTACCGAAACTACAGGCAGGTGAGAACATTCTATTGGTGGCGCATGGTAATTCTATCCGCGCGCTGATGAAGCGCCTCGACCGCGTACCAGAAGCAGATATGGCACATGTGGAAATGCCGTTTGGCCAGCTACTAGTTTATAAATTTGAGTCAGGTCAGCCGATGCCAGTTCATAAGGAAATTCGCTCAGTTGAAATTGATAAAGTGAACGCGTAGCTAGCCGCGTAGAATTTCATAGGCGCTCAGTGCTGATAAGAATTGTTGAAATCTAACCGTGTTCTCACCGCGATATGACCAAGTGGCGTGATTTAACCAAAAGCCGATGAGCTTTAGGCAGTGGTTTACGTTAATCGTATCACGATACGGTGAAATATCGTGGCCGCTTTTATGTAAATCAATCAACAGGCTTGTAATATCGCTGCCTGGTTCGCCCGGTCCAGACCAACTCCAATCGACTAACCTGCTGCCATACTCTGGATGCCAGGCGATGTTTGATTGCCTAATGTCGTGATGACAAATGCGGTGTCATTATAATTTCAAGATTGATCTAGGCTGAAGTTGCTAGTTTATTATGTACTTATTTCACGATATATGATAGGATAATGAAAGACGGATGATAGTGTCATCTTTCGGGGTGTGGCGCAGTTGGCTAGCGCGCGCGGTTTGGGACCGTGAGGTCGAAGGTTCGAGTCCTTTCACCCCGACCAACTTAATGATCATTCGAAGTATTGAAAATAACTGACGAACCTGTCGGTTATTTTTTATTCTTGTATAGCCCAATAATCAAATCACCCTCATGATATTCCTGTTGTAATTGCCAATGTGACGGCACTTGCTTCTTATACTCATCATAAGTTTTCGTGCGTAGAATTAACCAAACTCGTGGGCTTTTTATTATATTTAATGAAGCTATTTCTGGAGTATTAAGCTTTTTCATTAGACCCCATTCACCAACCCAATCCAACTCCTCTGCCGGTTTTAGTAAAATAATTTCCTTACCAGAGAGGTTATAATATGAGGTATGAAAATAGGTGTAGATTTCACCAGAAATAATCGTATCGCTGCCTTTGATGTTTTTATTTATATAACTCATGGCGGTATTGGTGTTATTCCAGGACGCTTCTGTAATATTTTTATTGCCGATCTGCCACATATAATGTCCGATGGATAAAATAAGAATAATTGAAATACCAAGTTTCCACCATTCTTTATTAGAGAAGTCGCTAGAGAAAATAAGCCCCACGTAAACCGCTAGTAAACTATAAAAAGCTGGTGCTGAGTAAGTAAAATAACGGTCTAGGTAAATCGGTCGGCCTTGACTGAGGAGATAGACGATAACCATTGGCAAGAATGCCCAGGTTGTCAGCAGCCAAATTGCTGCTTGGTGTTTATGAAATTTTCTAGCCAATATGAATGATATAAAGACCATCATCGGCAGTAATAGTAAGCCAAAATATTGAACTAGTCTCTCGTCGTATGTTAAGAACATTGATAAGGTTATTGGTATAGTGAGCTTGGTGGCCTCCGGAATCCAAAACCCGCCGCTTACTCGACTGGTTTGAGAAACCATAACGGGTAGCCATGGCAAAAATAGTAAAAAGCAAAACCCTCCGGCGAGCCAGATATTTTTATTCTTAGCAATTTGCACTATCGCCGCTCGAGTTCCGCCAAGTTTTAGCCATAAATATACAAAATGTGCCGGTAGTAGCAATGCCAAAAAATACTGCGTATAAAAGCCAGCTGCTATTAATGCGCCGTAGAGAAACCACCAGTATTTTTTATTCTTTTTCTCAATCGCTACAACAAATACATACGTTGCTGCTACAGCTAATAATGCTGCCAATGCGTACATTCGAGCCTCATCGCTATAGCGAATTAGGAATGGTCCTAGCGCTGCTAAAAACGACCCGAATATTGCAATTCTTTTTAAGAAGAGTTTTTGTAGTAGAAAAAACAACAGAGAAATTGTTGCAACACCACAAACCACACTAAACCCTCTGAGCGAAACAGCAGAAATACCAAACACTAATTGCCAGACGTGCATAATAACGTAATATAATGGCGGATGAACGTCGGTGGTGGTGATGGTGACAATGTCATGAAGTGGTTGCTGAATGATTGCGGCAGTATAGCCTTCATCGTGCCAAATATCAGCCTTCGTTAAATATAGCAGGCGAACGTGGGTAGCTAAAAGTAAAATTGGAATTAGCCAAACCCAGCTGGGTATTCTATGAAAAAATAAGTTGAGTTTAATAAGTTGTTTGTCTATGCTTTTCATTATATTATCGGGGCAATCTTAAGGATATATCTCGTGCTTGGCGTGCGAAATTATCGTCAATTTTTTTCACTTGATTTATATCAATTCCGCGTCGCTTTAAAGCTTCATTGATTAAAAAATCAGCAATTTGCGGATTCTTTGGCAGAATTGGTCCGTGAAGATAGGTGGCGATAATATTATGATAGCGCACTCCCTCATAAGGGTCGCTCATGTTGTTGCCTGCACCTTTTATTACGTCACCGAGCGGCGTGGTTTCTTTATCCAAAAAGGTTTGGCCACTGTGATTCTCATATCCAACAATCTCGCCAAATTCATGACTTTTGATAACAATATTACCAATCATTCGCTCATTGCCAGCAATTGTCTCAATTGGTAAAATATTTGCGCCGATAATTTCTTCGCCTTTGAGTGTACGGAAAAACCGACCGAATAGTTGGTACATTCCGCAAATCATCAACATCGGTACGCCGCTTGTTGCTAGTTGCCTGAGTTCGTCTGCTCTCTTTAGTAGGTCGTTTTGGATAATCGTCTGCCCAGAATCTTGTCCACCTCCACCAGTAAAGATATCAATGTCAGAAAAATTAGTCTTATCGCCTGGATTATGATCAATAATCTCCACCGTAAAGCCACGCCATTCTAGTCGCTTTTTGAGAGTCAGTGTGTTGCCCCAGTCGCCATATAAACTCATATCTCGTGGATAAAGTTGGGCAATTTTTATCTTGGTCATTATATTTCCTCCACGTCAGTTTTTTCACTAAGTAAGCGCCGAATTGTAGTCATAGCGGTATAACTACAGAATATCTGTTTTGGTTCATCGTTGTGTTTATTAATGAAATTATCCAGTGCTTTTGGAATATTAGTGTCGACTTCTTCAATTGAGACCTCATCATATTGTAGGCGTAACGCCATATCATATGCTCGTGTTCCGCTAATCATTGCGACGTTTTTTAGGGAAGAAAAATCAACATCCCAAAACCAACTGACATCACGCCCGTCAGCATAATTATCATTAACAGCAATCATTGTAGCTGTACCACCTTTAGCGAATGACAAAAGGGCCAGTCGGAATCCGCTCGGATTTTTTACTAATATAAGTTCAATTGGCGTGTCGTCTAGGAAAATAGTTTCACCTCGACCAAAGGCTGGCTTGATATTTTCAAGTGCCGCTAAAATTGTGCTGGTAACTTCTGGGCCAGTGATTTGTCGAACTAAAGCTACGGCTGCCGCTGCGTTAAGTAGATTATAAACACCTGTCAACTGTAGGTCGACATCAACCTTTCTGTTGTCAATTTGCAAAGTTGCTTGCTGGGTATCGATTTTTGTCAAGAGCACATCGGCGGAGGTATTTTTATTAGCGGTAGCGTTGCCATATTTTAAATTATCATCGGTTGGCATTAGCTGTAGTAATTTGCTAGTTGTGCCAAAGAATGCTTTTTTTGCTTGAATATGCTTACTAATATTGAAAATTCGTGGATCATCACGGTTAAGAACAACCGTATCTGTAGTCGCTTCGGCTATTTTTTGAAGTAACGATGCTGTATTATCAATTTCTCCAAATCTGTCTAGCTGGTCGCGCATCACGTTTAGTAGCAGCGAGAATCGTGGACGAACCATTTGTACAAATTTCACCGCCCAAGCCTCGTCGAGCTCCAAGACTGCAATATCAGCCTCTAGTTTACCGCGAAGATTAACCTCATCCAGTAGTGCCGCCGCGACGCCACGAGAGAAATTGCTGCCAGTCCGATTCGTAAAGACTTTCAGGCCCACAGACTCGAGCAATTCCACGACAATTTTTGTTGTCGTTGTTTTTCCATTCGTGCCGCTAATAATCACCACGCCCTGTGGTAAATTTCTCAATGTCCGTTGAATATACTTTGGGTCAATTTTTTCAATCACCAAGCCCGGCAGGGCTGAGCCGCCGCCGCGTAATTTCGCAACTTTCTTGACACTCTTGCCAATAATAGTACTAATCATTTGTCTTGCCATAGTGTCCATTATACTCTGTCAGGCTAATATGCTACAATATCAATATGTTTTTGGTGGGAATCTTTCAGTGGTGGTATGGTGATGGGTTGCTGCGCTACATTCGACAAAGTTTTCTGGGCGTCTTAAGGACGGCGGATTTTTTCTCAGTTGGATTGTTATTGCAGACACTTTTTAATCCATTTCGACAAATTTCAGCCGCACCAGTCGGCGGGGCTATGTCGGTGCAATTATCCGCCTTTTTCGATAAATTATTCTCGCGGGCGGTCGGTACTGTGGTACGTTCTGGTGTGATAATTGTCGGAATTTTAATGATAGTATTAAGATTTTTGTGGATGGTTCTGGGGGTACTTCTATGGCTAACACTGCCGATATTTCCGATTATCAGCATCGTGTTGTGGCAGATGGGAGTTTCATTATGAACATTCAGCCGAAGTTTAACTATGGCAGCTTGCGGGCGCAAAAGGCTCGGTTCTCAGTAAAATTCGGTAACGCTTGGCACGTGGTGACGGTAGTGGCTGCCATTGCATTAACGATATTGGGTGTGTGGGCGCTAATTGAGCACGGGGCGGTTGGCTGGCTGTTGTTGGGTCTTAGCGGCCCGATGGCTATGGTGTCAATTTGGTGGCAGGAGGATCTTAAGACTGCGGAAATTAGCCGAAATCCTCAGACAATTGACGATGTAATGGCGGCGGATATTTTAGGCAAGCTGCCACGCCGACCAACACCGACGGATATTGCAGAGGCAATTACCGGTACTCGAGCAGGACAATTCTTAGCAGTGCGCGTAGGTCTAACTCCAAACTTCTTACATAATATTTCTATTGATGATCCAGATCGAACCGAGCAAGTTTGGCAGGAGGCGATTGAGATTTGGCAGGATACCAAAAGTCCAAAGATCACCAGCGCAGTTTTGGTGGCAGCAATAGTGAAGCAGCTGCCTCAGCATGATGCTTTACTGGCAAATATGAAAATTGATTTTAATGATATTAAAGAGGCGATTCGGTGGTATGAGCGAATAAAATCATTGATTGAGCAATACAAAAAAAAGCCGCTGCGAACGGGCGGTATTGCCCGGGATTGGTCATTTGGGTATACGCCGCTGCTGAGTCGATTTGCGCAGAATATTAGCGTTCGGGTGTCTGGCGGTGCGATGGCGACCAAGTTAGCAGCACACGAAGAAGCACTGGGACAAATGTTAAAAATATTTGGTTCGGGCGGGCGACAAAATATTACGCTGGTTGGTGCGGATGGCGCAGGAAAAAGTACTGTGGTGTCGGCGTTTGCGGAGATGTTGATTGATGGTCATCAGGGTGTGCCTAGATCGCTTCTTTATCAGCAGGTTTTTATGCTTGATGCATCGTCATTAATTAGTGTAGCGGCGGGGCGTGGTGAGTTGGAGAATCTGGTCACTATGATCCTGAATGAAGCCTTTTTATCAAAGAATGTGATTTTATGTTTGGATAATGCGCAATTGTTCTTTGAAGAAGGGGTTGGTTCGGTTGACTTAAGTAATGTGTTGCTGCCAATTTTGGAGGCGGGCAATCTTCGTATGATTTTAACGATGGACGACCAGCGGTTTTTACAGATTTCTCAGATGAAGCCGCAATTAGCACACGCTTTGAATACCATTGCCATTCAACCATCAACCGAAGCAGAGACTATGAAGATTATGCGTGATCAATTAGTGTTATTTGAGGCCCAACATAAAGTGACTTATATGTACCAAGCTTTGGCGGAAGCTTATCGTGTTGGCGATCGCTACGTTCAGGATTTGGCAATGCCAGGTAAAGCGCTGAAAATTTTAGAGGCGGCAGCGAGTTATGCTAGCGGCAGTCTGGTGACAGCGCAATCGGTGGACGATGCAATTGAAAAAACGCTTGGTATAAAAATATCCACAGCGAATACTGGCGACGAGCGTGAGAAATTGCTTAATTTGGAGACGTTGATTCATCAGCGGATGATTAATCAGTCGCGGGCGGTGACGGTTGTCTCCGATGCTATTCGCCGCGCTCGTACTGGCGTTAGAAACCAAAATCGTCCAATTGGCGCTTTCCTGTTTCTTGGTCCGACTGGCGTTGGTAAAACTGAATTATCGAAAGCGCTGGCGGATGTTTATTTTGGCGGCGAGGGTAGTATGATTCGGTTGGATCTTAACGAGTTTGTTCGCCCAGATGACGTAGCGCGGTTAATTGCTGATGGGGCGCGCGATCCAGGTAGCTTGACGGCGCAGGTGCAAAAAAAGCCGTTTTCTGTTGTGCTGCTGGATGAAATTGAGAAGGCTCATCCGCAAGTTTTAACAACGTTGCTGCAGCTGTTGGACGAAGGTATCCTGCGCGATGAGAATAACCGGGAAATTAGTTTTCGCGATACGATTGTCATCGCTACATCGAACGCTGGAGCGGATAGGATTCGCGAATATATTGAACGCGGTTACCAGTTGGAGCAGTTTGAACAAACGTTTATCAACGAGCTAATTAATACTAATCTATTCCGGCCGGAGTTTTTGAACCGTTTTGACGAAATTGTTTTGTTTCGTCCGCTAGGCAAGGAAGAGTTACTGCAGGTTGTCGATTTGATTTTGGCTGGCGTTAATAAAACTTTGGCGCCGCAAAAAATCCAGGTTGCGGTTGAGGAAGAAGGTAAGAAATTATTGGTTGAAGCCGGTTATGATCCGCGCCTGGGCGCGCGTCCGATGCGCCGCGTTGTCCAGCGAGCAGTTGAGAATACTGTCGCTAAACAGATGCTAGCTGGTACCGTTGCACCTGGATCAACTACGATTATCACTACTGAACAAATTCGTCAAATTCTGAGCAGTCGAACTCCTCAAACTCCAGTCATCCCGCCAAGTAGCTAGTTAAGTTTCTTAACAATAGATTTAGCGAACTTTCTGTTAAATGGAGCCACGGCTGCCACAGCTACCGCGCCAACACCTCTTACAAACGCGCGACTCTTAGCTTTGAAGCGTTCTTTGGCTGTCAGATTCGGATTTGAAGTGTCAATCTTTGGTGATTCAGACGAAAATGCCAACCGCACAGCTCTTGCGCCCAGTGCCAGACTCTTCTTCGTATCGCCAGCCAGCGCTTCAGCGAAGCCTGCGCGAGCAGTAAAGTTAATGTCATATTGGTCAATCTTGCGGTTCTTGTCTGCAGCATGCTCGCGAGACTCTTCAATATAGCGCAGACCTTTGCTTAGATTTTCTGCTGCCCGTTGAGAGTTTTCCTGATTATCATAAGAAGGGTCTGTTACGATACGCTGCAGCTGCAGGGTTCCGAGCGTTGCGACGCTCGCGCCCAGTTCACGTAGCGTGCTGCGATTCTCTCCTTCTTCGACCAAAGCTTCATGTTGCTCCACTGCTTCAGTAGCCCATTTTTCGGATTCATCGTAGTCACCTTGATGACGGTAGGCGGCACTTAAGTCACGAGCAGCACGGGCTTGTTCAGATAGGTTCGGCGCCAGATTGTGGGCTAGGGAGGCTAATATAGCCGCTTGTCCGAAATCTTTCTCGCGTATTGCTTTTAGAACGGATTCCATTACGCTAGGGAAGTCATTAATAGGTCTTTGTTCGTTAATCTCCATGGTATATCTAACTATATCACTATTTAGCATAAAAGCAAGCAAATAGTAGTTATAATTAAAACCCGTCACAATAACGGGCTAGCTTGGTACCCCGCACAGGAATCGAACCTGCAACCTTTGGTACCGGAAACCAACGCTCTATCCAGTTGAGCTAACGGGGCATTTGGTGCGCTGATAGGGTAATGTCTGGTGAAAATAGCGCCAATTAATGGTACACCCGGCAAGATTCGAACTTGCGACCCCTTGGTTCGAAGCCAAGTACTCTAATCCGCTGAGCTACGGGTGCGCACGGAGGTATTATAGCATAGATGACTATTGAGCAAAATGTTATACTATATCTATGGATATCATGACAAATATATCGCTGAAGCAATACACAACAATGAAACTGGGCGGTGAAACGCGCTATATGGCGGCGGCAGATTCTGCTGATGATGTAGTATCTTTATATCGGGATGCTCGGAGAGAAGGCTTACCGGTTTTTGTGTTGGGCGGCGGTAGCAATGTAATTACGCGCGATGAAGTATTTGAGGGGATTGTTCTGCTTAATAAAATCAAAGGATTTGAAATTGTTGCTGATAATGACGATACGACAGATATCAAGATTGGCGCTGGTGAAGTTTGGGATGAAGCGGTTGAGCGAACGGTCGGTATGGGATTGCAAGGAGTCGAGGCTATGTCGGGAATCCCGGGAACTGCCGGTGCGGCACCAGTGCAGAATATTGGCGCTTATGGCCAGGAGGTTGCCGATACGTTGGTGAGCCTGGAAGCTTACGATTCTCATGCTGATTCAATTGTAACCATTACGGCGGATGAGTGTGATTTTTCGTATCGTAACAGTATCTTTCGCGGCGCTCAAAGAGGTAGATATTGTATTTTGAATATTACCCTGCGTCTATATAAAGCGGAACCAAAACCACCGTATTATGCTTCATTGCAGCAATATATTGACAATAATGATATTCGTGAAGTTAATCTATCAGTAATTCGGGTAGCAGTACTTAATATCCGTTCAGAAAAATTGCCAGACCCAGCTGAGCTACCTAACGCAGGATCTTTCTTTAAGAATGCTTTGATTGAAAAATGGCAATTAGAGAACTTACAAAAAGAATATCCTGATATACCGAACTACGCCATGTCTGATGGAAAATATAAGATTCCGTCCGGTTGGTTAATTGAACAGGCGGGTCTTAAGGGGGTGCGTAGTCATGGTATGAGAGTGTATGAAAAGAACGCGCTGGTTCTAGTGAATGATGCAGCCACAGGCTATGGTGATTTGGCAGCAATTCGTGGACAAATCATCCAAACAGTATATGATAAGTTTGGTATAAAAATCGAACAAGAACCGTTAGAACTTTCTTTGTAATAAGCATAGGCTTTTTTGCAAATCTGCGCTACAATATGAAATATGAATCGTGGGATGGGCGGCTATACGCTAATGGAAATGATGGTGATTGTTGTAGTTGTGTCAATTTTGGCAGGTATTACTTTCGTTGGCGGTGAGCGTTTTTTAAGCCGAACTAGAGATGAACGCCAGCGGGCGAATGTTTCGGTGCTGTCATTAAAGTTAGAGCGATATTATAAATACCATAGCGATAATCACATTGGCCATGAATATCCTTCATGTAAGGATTTACTTAAGAATTTTAAGTCAATTATTGGCGACGATTCGTTAAAGAAGGAATTGGTAAAGTGCAATCGCAGTGATTGGGCTGGCGGCAATAAGGGTGAGTTACTTTATGAAACCTCAAATATTGATAATGGCGACTGCACCAAGCCAACACATGGCGTACCGGCTGACATCGTGGCTGCGACATGTGTGAAATATAGCATTATCTATAAAGAGCGTTCAACGGGAATAGAAAAAAAGGTGGATAGTATATGGCGCGATTAGGGGGTGGGAGTGACGGTTTTACCATTATTGAGGTAGTGGTGACGCTGGTCATTATTGGTATTTTTTCGATTGTTATTTTAAATATGCAGGCCCAAGTCAGCACGATATCTATTTTTGAGGTGCAACACACGAGGGCAAGCTACTTGGCCTATGATAATATGCGGGCCTATGTCAACGACTCGCCGCCATCATGGTTTAAGTGTAATGCGTCGGCTAGTACAGGATATAAGGTTATGACGAAATCGGGTCATGTCGATGGTCTGCCGGGGGTGGTTAAACAAGAGGTGATTGCTTCAGCGCCATATGGTTGTAAGGGCTCTAAGGGCATGCCAATTAAAGTAGAGTCGATCGTGGAATATGGACTGCCAAGTTCTGGCTCGGGTAGCGGAAGAAAGGTGACACATGCAACGTACGCGGCATTCTAGGGAAAATGGTTTTACGCTAGCTGAGTTAGCGGTAGTGATGGTTATTATTGCTATGGTTGTGGGTGTATTTAGCCAAATGTTAATTACCTCAAATCAAAACGCTTCCATCAGTAAGGCCATGGTTGATATTAATCGTAATCTCCACAATTCCATGGACGCGATTGAGGTAGACGTACGCCAGGCGGTTCGTTTTAAGGCTAGTGGCTACGATGGCTATGACACATTTGCCAGTGATAAGAGTATTTCTGGGATAACTCACAAGTGGAGTTATATGAATACTCCGTATGTTAATGGGACGAAAGTCGCTCTCATATTATTACAGTATGCCACTACTACTGGTCGCGGCTCCGATGCTCGGGAGATTGTTTACCTAAGAACACCGCGGTTTGATTGTGCGGCAAATAAAAGTCAGCAGCCAAAGTATAAAAAAATAGTTGTGTATTTTTTGGTGGACGGGCAGCTACATCGACGTACTGTCTATAACGATTTACTTGACACCTATGGTCATGTATACACTGGTGCTGCGGGTAATTATTTCTGCATGAATCACTCAGAGGCTGATAAGTTTAAGGATCGTGCCATGAAAACTCGTCAAGACTCAATTTTAGCAACTGGCGTATCGGAGTTTAAAGTCGAATATTATGAAGGCAGCAGGCCGGTACAACACCAATATGATATTGCTAAAAGCCACCCAAAAATCCTTGACGCTACTGATAGTATAAAAGTCACTTTAAAGTTGCAGTCACCATCTAAAAATGTTTCTGATTCACAAACATTAACCATACGAAAGATAAATAACTTATGATTCGACAAAAAGACGGCTATTCTCTGGTTTTAATCGTGCTAATGAGTACTTTCATTTTGGCGGTTTTAGCGGGAGCGTTAAGAATTGTTACTCAATCCTATATTTATTCTCAAGAAGAATATTATTATAAGTTAGCCCAAGAGGCGGGCGAGGCGGGTACTGCATATGCGAATGCTTGTTTGGATGCTAATAATGCGGAGCAATCGTGGAGTTCGGCTCCTGGTGGTATCGGTCCTTTGCGACCAAACACTAATTGTAAGGGAGCAGCGGCATTTCATAGCAATAATTATGTACTTGATAATGGTAAAGTACGGACGACGTTTGAGGTTGGCAATCTGGAAGCATCAACGAAGAGCTCGGCATTATCAGCTGCTACCGCCCAGATTTCTGCTACTGGTCGAGTTGAGGTTGTAGGTGGCGGGTCTAAGACTTATGTGGCGGTCGTAAAAAAGTCTGTTACTTGGCCGGCCGACCTTGACGCTACACGGACAGTTAGTGGGACAGGGCGTACCTGTGCTATTTTGTCGAATAATGTATGGTGCTGGGGTGAAAATAATAAGGGTCAATTGGGAGACGGTACAACTACCAGCTCTGAGACGCCAGTAAAAGTGCGTCCAATCGGCGACATGATTTATGGAAAAATTATCGATATGTTTGCCGCGCAGCACCACAATTGTGTTTTAACTCAGCTAGGCTCTGCAAAAAAGGTTTACTGCTGGGGTGATAATGAGCATGGTCAATTAGGTAATGGGCGGTCGGGTGCTGGTGAACGCTCCAATATTCCAGTGGAGGTTGGTGGGGCTATTGTTGGCAAAAATGTGACAGCAATCGGTGGCAGCGGCGATGTATCTTGTGCGATTGCGGATGGTAAAATTTATTGCTGGGGAAGGAATGACTATGGTCAGCTAGGCTCTGGCTCTCCTGGTAATCCGGCTCGTTCTGTCACGCCCGTGGAGGTGGCTTCAGGTACTGATCCTACCTGGAGGTTGCCTGCTGGATATACTGCGAAAAAACTCTCAACTAGTGGCTCTCGTGCGCATAGTATGTGTGCGATCATCACCACCGGTACTGCGTATTGTTGGGGCCAGGCTAACTATGGTCAAAATGGTAGTGGCCCAGTGTCTAGTACATACAATTACGGACAGCCGGTTCGTGTCGTTGACATTTCTAACGTAACCGATATATCTCAAGATGGTTACACGTGGGCTAGTTATGAAGCAATTCCATACCTCGTACATGTTTGCGCAGTTGCCTCTGGCAAGGTGTATTGTTGGGGAGGGTCTGGTCGCGGACAATCTGGCTCTGGTTCTTATGGAAGTGGTTCGTACCAGAGTTTCGATAAACCTGTTCAGGTTAAGGATTTGCCTGGCACGGCGTTGCGAGTTGAAGTGGGAATTGCTCATTCTTGTGCTTTGGTGAATGATGCTGGCAAGAGAAAAATGTATTGCTGGGGTACAAACCATTGGGGACAGTTGGGGGTAAATAATTCTGGAGTCAATCACGTCACAAAGCCGCGTCCTGTCTATGTTGGAACGGATGGTCTGCCAGCGACAGAGGAAGTGGTAGACATAGCAGCTGGAGCAAACCGCGGCTGTGCGCTTATGACAAACAAGCGGGCGTATTGCTGGGGATTAAACCACACTGGGCAGATTGGCGACGGGACAAAGGATAATCGATATAACCCGACAGAATCATTGTTCTTGCGCCCGCTCCAAAATCGCTATATCTATTAAAAATGCTTGCGCTTTTAAAAACGTTGTAGTATTATCAAATTACAAATCAAATTAACACAATTTTAGGGGGCACATTATCGTGACTACAAAAAATATTAAAAATCAAGGTTTTACGCTCGTCGAGCTTTTGATTGTTATCGTTATCATCGCGATTTTGACAGTTGTTTCTTTGGTTGCATACAACGGTTTGCAAAACCAGGCAAAGACTTCAGCTGCTAAATCAACAGTTGACTCCGTTGCTAAGAAGGCTGAACTATACAACACTGAAGAAGGTAAGTATCCAGCTCAGGTTTCAGATTTGACTGGTGCAGATACGAAGAAGTCTTACTACATTGCTTCAGCCAATGTTACTGAATTGGGTACTGGTACATTTAGCTCAAGTACACCAACCACAACTGTGAAATACGAAAAGTGTGGTACTGGTGATCCGACAGGTGCGAAAATTCAACACTATGACTATAGTAAGAATATGGTAGAGACTCGCGTAGTTGGTGTTTGTGCTCCGTAAGACATTATAAGATATATTTAAAAGCTCCGGTATCGCACCGGAGCTTTTTGTTGTATATTTTTAAGGTTAAATGTCACGCAGTGTCTGGCAGAAATCCTTAACTTCTCGTCGAAGTTTGGCTAATTCTCCATTATTACTGCAGTGATCAATTGCTAGCTTCATCCACTCAGCAATCTTTATCATGTCATCCTCTTGGGCTCCACGCGTGGTAATTGCTGGCGTTCCCAGGCGAATACCGCTTGGTCGAAATCGTGGTAATTTATCATTTGGTATAGCATTGGCATTTAATGTCAGACCAGTCTTATCCATGGCGATTTCTGCCTCTTTACCATCAATGCCGAAACCGCTATAAACATCCGCCAAAATTAGGTGGTTGCTAGTCCCGCCTGTAACCAATTTAAAATCTCGCTTTTGCAGCTCTTCTGCTAGCTTTTTTGTATTCTTAACAATCTGCCGAGCATAATTCTTAAATTCTGGTTGTAATGCTTCTCCAAATGCCACTGCCTTGGCAGCGATGGTGTGCATGTGCGGGCCGCCTTGGGTGCCAGGGAAGACCGCCCGGTCGATCAGCGTTGGCAAGTTTTTCAAGGTTTTCTCTGGTCGCTTCAAAGGATTGCTGGCTATGCCCCTCGATAAAATCAAGCCGCCGCGCGGCCCGCGCAAGGTTTTGTGCGTAGTAGTGGTGATAACGTGAAATCCGTAGTCAAAGGGATTTTTAGCTACGCCGCCGACGATTAGCCCAGCGATATGGCTCATGTCTGCCATTAGCATCGCACCGACTTCATTGCCAATCTCGGCAAACTTGGCGTAATCCAGTTCCCGCGGATAGGCCGAGAAGCCCGCCAAGATGATTTTTGGCCGATGTTCTAGCGCCAAACGGCGAATTTCTTCATAGTCAATTTCGCCGGTTTCGACATTCTTGATGCTGTAGCGGACGAAGTTATATTCGCGGGCCGAACGAGTGACTGGAGCGCCGTGTGTCAGGTGTCCGCCGTGCGCCAAATCCATCGCCAGAATGGTATCGCCTGGCTCGCACCACGCATAATACACCGCCTCGTTGGCTTGGGCGCCGGAGTGCGGCTGGACATTGGCGTGATCAGCGCCGAATAGTTTTTTAGCGCGGTCAATCGCCAGCTGCTCAATTTGGTCGGTGTTTTCTTGTCCTCCGTAATAGCGTCGTCCGGGGTAACCCTCAGAATATTTGTTAGTAAAGACGCTGCCCAGCGCCTTCAGCACATCTGGTGAGACGTAATTTTCACTCGGAATTAGCTCCAGCCCATCAGTCTGTCGATTTTTTTCTGCTTTTATGAGTTGCTCAACTTGCTTATCTTTCATAGATATACCTCCAATATTCTCATTATACCATTGCCTAAATATATCATTAGTGATATAATCCGGGCATGATCAAAGATAAGTATCTCCAAAAAATTGGCAATTTAATTGCAGAAAATCGTCAAAAACAGGGCCTTACGCAGACACAGCTGGCCGAGGCGATTGGTACGTCACAGAGCGCTATTAACCGGATTGAAAACGGGGGTCAGAATATTAGCATTGAAATGGTGGCGCGCATTAGCGAGGTGCTTAATAGTAATATTGTGACGGTTAATCATTCAGGAAAAATGAATTTTAAAGTACATGGTGGTAAAAAACTGTCTGGTGAGATACGAGTTAAAACAAGTAAAAATGCCGCCGTGGCGCTGCTTTGTGCCAGCTTGCTAAATAAAGGAAAAACCACCTTCAGGAAAGTGGCAAGAATCGAGGAAGTTAATCGTATTATCGAGGTGTTAAACTCTATTGGTGTAAAAACACGTTGGCTGGATGGTAACGATTTGGAGATTGTACCACCAGCCAGATTAAGGCTGGAGGATATGGATATTGAGGCTGCCAAGCGAACGCGTACGGTGATTATGTTTCTTGGTCCGTTACTTTATCAGTACGATGATTTTAAATTGCCATTTGCAGGTGGCTGTAATCTCGGTAAGCGCACAGTAGAGCCGCATTTGAGTGGTTTGAGGCATTTTGGTATGAATGTTATGGCAGAAACTGACTATTATCACGCAAAAACTAATGCTGATTCTGGTAATCGGACAATTCTTCTAACGGAGCGTGGTGACACAGTAACTGAAAATATTATTATGGCGGCGGCACTTTCGCCAGATACGACGATTATTCGCAATGCCAGCCCTAACTACATGGTGCAAGATGTTTGCTTTTTCTTAAAAAAGCTGGGAGTGAAAATTGAGGGAATTGGCACAACCACGCTGAAGATCACAGGACGTAAACATATAAATAAAAACATAGATTACTACCCAAGCGAAGATCCGATCGAGGCGATGAGTTTTATCGCTGCGGCAGTTGTGACCGATTCAGAGATCACGATTCGCCGGGCACCGATTGAGTTTTTGGAGATTGAGCTAGCGACGCTGGCAGAAATGGGCCTGAAATTTGATTTGAGTGAAGAATATTTTGCTAATAATGGGCAGACGCGTTTGGTGGATATCGCACTGTATCATTCTGAGCTTAAAGCCGCTAAAGATAAGTTACACGCCCTGCCGTTCCCAGGGATAAATATGGACAACTTGCCATTTTTGGGGTTGATTGCTACGGTTGCTAAAGGTCGGACATTAGTGCACGACTGGAGCTATGAAAATCGGGCAATTTATTTCACAGAGCTAAGTAAGTTAAATGCGCAAATTGAACTGGTTGATCCGCACCGTGTCTATATCACTGGCCCCACCAGGTGGAAGCCGGCTGACGTTGTAGCGCCGCCCGCCTTAAGGCCGTCAGTGGTAGTTTTGTTAGCAATGTTGGCAGCGCCGGGTACGTCAATCTTGCGTGACGTGTATTCGATTAACCGTGGCTATGAAGAACTGGCCGCCCGCTTAAATTCTTTGGGTGCTGAAGTTGAAGTGGTTATTGAATAGTAATTTGTTTAGTTTCTGGTAATTTTTTTGGCTGAGTTTGCGACTTTGGAAAGAGGAATTTTAAATAATCTTTCATCATTCGAGCGCCAGAAATTATTGGCAAGTAGCTGCCTAATTGGTGATGAATATGATGTTCTAATAATTGACCATCTTGTAATATAGTGGCGGCTTTATGCATATTAACGTATAGTGATGAAATTTCTGCCTCGTAGTTTTTCCCTGTCACTTCCAAGCAGGCAATTGGCTGCACATCTGCTACTCCGCCATCGCTTGTGGAAATCAGTAGTTTTAAATTGGCAATATCTTTCTCCCATGACGTACCGCAGGCTTCTAAACCAATAATCGGCACGTTGATAGCAATATCTGAACCGACCGCTAAAGCCCGACCTAACTCTTCGTCGTAATCTTGGATATAGTGAACTCGTTCACGTAGAACAGGGTCATGATCAATTAATTTTAACACTTCCAGCAGTTTCTGATACATTGTCGTGTCGCCCTGGTGGACTTTTCCCGCTAAAATATAATGCGCGTTATGACTGATAAGGATTTGACGTAGCGCGTCGGGATTCTCAAAAGGCATATAAGGGCGCTTGTAATTTGCAAATCGCCGCTTAAAATCAAACAATATTACATCTTCTGGAATTTGTACAGGCTGATTATATTGATTTTTGCGCTTTGACAAGACTCGATTAAGTTCCAGGCGCCCATGTTTTTTCAAACGTTTTATGTCTGCACTAAGGAGTTTATTTACTTGTTCAGCGAATTTCTCTGTTGGTAAACCAAACTTGTCTATGATGTTGTATTCGCGATACGATTGTAAGATTTCTGGTAGCACCCATGTCTCTAAATCAATTCCATTGGTAATGGCATGGAATTTGACTTTGTCGTTGTTGCGGTCGCGGAAATTTGCCACTCGTGCGTGCAGTTTGCTGACGCCATTTTTGGCTTCGGTCAGCTCAATTGCCAAGAGATTTGGTCGTAAGCGGTCGTTACGAAATTGTTCCATCAGCCAGCAGCGTACAGCGTTGCTTTTGAGATTTGGCAGTACCAATTTTTCAAATTGCGAGCGGTGGAATTCTGGTTCAGCGGCCTGGAGTAGAGTGTGGTTGGTGTAGAGCGTGTGTTTGCGCACATAAACGATTGCTTCGTACAGATTCATACCGTTGGCACACAGCTCGTCCAATCGAGCCAACGCCGCAAAAATTGTTGCGGTTTCGTTGAGCTGGATGACGGCTGGCTTGATGCCGAGTAATTTCAAGGCTTTATAGCCACCAAACCCAAGCGCCACTTCTTGGTACAGCCGGTGATCACCCGAGCCTTCACCTTCGTACAATTGTCCAAAGTTTGGCTCTGAGATGGTAACAAATTGAGTTGAGCCGAGTACCTTTTTGAAAATACTTAAACTAGAATCGGGAAAGCCGGCGGAGCTAACCGAAACCTCATCAATATAATGAAAGCCATACTCTTGGGGCGAGACCTTCTCAACGTATTCAGTTTGTGCGAGGTCGGTAATTTTTTGGTGCAACTCGCTACGATAAAATGGCGTAACCACCACAAATGGCACGTCTAACTTTTCTGCCACTCGCCGTGTGTCCGCTGCTAGCACGCCCAAACCGCCGCCACCTTTGATGCCGTTGGCTTTGTCATAAATCTCCATTGTCCAGTAGATGTACGGCCTGGAATCAGACAACTGATGTGTCAAACTACTGCGTTCAATGATGTCATAAAACTCAGAGACATCTTCGATGTTGTGTGGTCGGTATTTTGGTTTTTCTGTGTAAAAATATGGATCCATGATGCCCTTTATGGATGGGAATTATCTTAAAATTGGTGCGGGTGCGGAGAATCGAACTCCGATCTCAAGTTTGGAAAACTTGCATACTAGCCGCTGTACTACACCCGCAAGCTTGCACTATTGTAGCAGAAAGATGCTATAATGTGAATACGCCCTGATAGCTCAGCTGGATAGAGCAGAGGACTTCTAAGCCTAAGGTCGTAGGTTCGAATCCTACTCGGGGCGCCATTTCATATAACAATAGGGGGTATATGGATGCAAATCGGAAACCGCAGATGACGCGGGAAATGGTGATGAGATTATCTGGTTCCAGGAATGGGTCAGTTGATGGATTTAAATCGTATGGTGCAACAGGTAGAAGTCTAAGCGCAAATCGCCAAGCAAACTCAGACCGGCGGTATATTGAGAATTATCGGACTTCCATGGCGGCAAATAACTCTATGAATATACGACGATTTGGCGCGGAAATGGGAGTAGTTGCTCCGGCGAATAATACTGCCGATGGACTGCTACCTAAGAACAATCGACAAATAAACGTCGTAAAGCCTTCTCGTAATAAAAATTCTGCCACATCATGTAGTCCTCGTCAGCCATTCAATGCTTCCAGCTCGCGACCAGTTTTTCGTGAGCCACCACCACGTCGTTATAACCCATTTGGGTAAAATAAAATCCTCACGGATAGTGAGGTTATTTTTTGGAGGGCCAGGAGGGGCTCGAACCCTCGACACCCTGCTTAAGAGGCAGGTGCTCTAACCAGCTGAGCTACTGGCCCACAATTCAATTATACGACAATCAATAAAAATGTCTACACTTTTATTATATCACAATTTTCTAGAAAAGTAAATCGCGATAGGACTTGGGGCGAATGATGGGGTTCGAACCCACGGCCTCCGGAGCCACAATCCAGCGCTCTAACCAAACTGAGCTACATCCGCCAAGATCCAAGCTCCTCGAATTATAACATACATCCTCTCTGTACTCAAGGCGATAAAGTTGCTATACTTAAGGGCAATGAAAGAACTAAACGGCTCAGAATTGGCTAGTTTTATTAAGGAGCGGCAGGCAAAACAAGTACGTGCCCTACGTCAGGCTTGGCGTATTCAGCCGTGTTTGGCAATTGTGACGGATGTTCAGAATCCAGTTATCGAGACATATATGCGCCTAAAGCAACGGTATGGTGCGGATATTTTAATTGATGTAGAGATTCATCGGGCTGCTGCCGGTCAGGCATTGGGGGTAATTGACGAGTTGAATCATCGGGAAGACGTTCAGGGGATAATTGTACAACTTCCAGTTAGTGATCTTGCACAAACCGAGGAGCTATTGGAGAGCGTTCAAAAAGAGAAGGATGTTGATGGTTTGTGTCAGAAATCGAACTTCCAAGCAGCAACGCCAACGGCGATAAGCTGGCTGCTGGCTGGATATGGTGTTGAGCTTAAAGGTAGAAAAGTAGCAATTGTTGGACGGGGACGTTTAGTGGGCGCCCCTCTGGAGCGTATGTGGCTAAAATCTGGTGTTGATGTGACAGTTTTCGAGAAAGGCGATGACCTTACGCAATTAACTAACTATGATGTCATAGTATCGGCGACAGGCGTACCAGGTTTAATTACTAGCCAGATGGTTAAGCCAAAAGCAGTGGTTATTGATGCGGGCACAGCGTCGGAAGATGGAAAAATTGTTGGCGACGTAGCCAAGGAAGTGCGTCTGCGTAAGGATGTTGTCATTACGCCAAAAAAGGGGGGCGTTGGTCCGCTGACGGTGTCGGCGTTATTTGATAATGTAATTACGGCCTGTCTGAAAATTGCTAATCAGGTGAAAAATTAAGCAGTTTTTATTGCAGATTTGACCTGTTCAACAACCTGTCGTGGCGTAAGATTTGCTTTAACAATATAGCTATGTACGCCAAGCTCCTTTATCTCGCGTGGCGCTTCTTCCTCGCCGAGGTTAGTTAAAACAATGACCGGAATAGTCTTTCCCCAATCTTTAGATCTAATATATCGCAGAGCTTCTGTCCCGTTCATCTCTGGCATTTGTAAATCTAGGAGAATGATATCTGGTTGGAATTTTTCAACAACTTCCACGCCAATTTGACCATTGGCTGCTAGCCGCACCTCAAAACCGTCTGATTCAAATTTCATGCGGTACATTTGGCTGATGGTTGGATCGTCTTCAATGATGGCAATTTTTATCATGCTTTAAGTATAGCATACAAATTATGGTATAATTTTTGGCATGGAAAAATACCCAAATAATAGAGAGAAAGAGTTTCTGGGTGGCATCGATCTGGAAGCGAGTCGGAACTTAAATAATGAAATTGCAGAACTTACTAATGAAGGCTATGATATTCAGGTCGGTGAAAGAACGGATCCTGCATATAAGAATCCGCAGGGAATAAAAAAGGTATTTAGCTATTTGAAAGATCGGTGTGAGAAATTCAATGAAGAACACCTTAAATTTCTGTATACTCATGAGAGTATGGCAGCATTAGCTAAGTGTCTTGGAAAAATACCTCTGCTGGGCCATTGGGTTGCGGATAGATGGGATAAAAGAGTTGACGAAATTCTAGAACCTCATCGTGGTAACTTACTGTATGGCGCTGATGAAACCAACTCAGGGCCGTGGCATAAGCAGCGCGGTTCAGCATTAACATTTTTGTCAATTGCTGAGGCGTATGCGCTAGCGGTCATCGATGACGATAAATTAGTATTTCCTGGTAAATATCCTACCATGAGCGGTCCAATAGATGAATCTCTCTTCGAAGAAAAGGTGAATGACAAGCCCTTAAGAGAGGCGATGGTTGAAGCGCAGATGAACAGGGGGGAGAGTCGGCAGCAAGCTGAGCAGTCGGTAAATGAAAGATTGCAGAGCGTACAAGAATTTATCAACGCGCCAGTAACGCCAAAATTTGCTGAGATTATTAAGTATTGTGCGGATGGAATTGGTATTCGTGAGCGAAAAGACATCGTGAATAGACATATGATCGAGCATCTGAAGAAGACGGCAGAGAGGGATGAAGGCAGGTCAATTAACGATATGCTAATCATGAGCTTTGGCTGTGGAACGGCGCTGCCGACGCTGCAAATGATGAAAGCATTGAAGAAGGAAACTGGCCAAGCGCCAACAGTTATTTTGCTAGACCAAGATCCACTGTCACTGGCAGCAGCTCAGAATTTGGCGCGGCAAATGGGCCTGGAAGAGAATATAGAAGTTCATTGTCAGCGATTGTTTAGTAAGCTAGGCAGACCGTTGGGACTAGAGAAAGTTCTAAAAGGTCGACTGTTGGATATTGCGGAAGATTCTGGTTTACGTGAATATTTGCCGGACGTGGTTTATAGAAAATTAACAAAAGAATCGTGGCGATTCTTGCGAGGCGGTGGCCGGATGGTCACTGGCAATATGAATGAAAATCGTCCACAAAAAGATTTTCTCCATGGCTTAATGGGTTGGACACCAAGGGTGACTATGCGTAAGATTAAGCGGAGCTTTGAGCTACTTATAGAATCTGGCGTGCCAAGGGAAGCTATCTCTGCAGAAGTTGCACCGAGTGGTGTTTATACAATTTTTACCGCTGAAAAACCATAGATGATGCTATAATAGCATTAGCATGATGGTTCGAGCGTTAGTACTGGGCTTGATCGCGCTGATGGCGTTGATTTTGGGTGTGTTGGTACTCAGAAAATCGAAACGTCGCCAGGGTGTCAAATGGTGGTTCTTTTTGGTTTGTCTGTGTCTGGGGGTATGGTCAGCTGGCCTTGAGCTGTTTTCCTTAGCGGATAATGCGATGGTCTTAGATATTGCTTCAAGGTGGTTTTATGTCGCTTCGGCGATTTTTTGTCCAGCGCTCGCCATTTTTAGTGCCAAGTCATTTCTGCCGCCGACCAAATCGGTAAAAAGTTTTATCTATATATCTAGTGCGATGTTCGTTGTTCTTGCGATATACATTGCTTTAGTACCAGAGTTTATTATTAATACTTCAGAAATTTACACACCAATAGATTTCTCGCAAATTCCAATCAATGCCATTCATTACACAGTTTTTGCTATCTTTTTTATGACATTTTTCTTGATTGCAATATGGTTTGGTTATAGGGCTTGGAAGAACTCTGATACTATTCGCCGTAAACAAGTTGCAATATACATGGTTGGTTTATTTATATCCAGTATTCCTGGGTTTGTGGTTGATTTACTGCTGCCAGCGCTTGGGGATTATAGATATATATGGATTGGGCCAGTGGCTACGGTTATTTTCCTCTTTGCGATTATGTATAGTATTGTGCGGTATCGTCTGATGGATGTAAAGACGGCGGTAGCTCGGAGCGTTTCGTACATATTGCTATTAATTGCCTTAGCGGCTATTTATGCAGTTTCCGCGTACGTTATTTCAATTGTTGTCTTCCAACGTACTTTAACTGTTGATAGTCATGTCAGTCTGCTAAATATGATTTTGGCGCTGATTTTGGCATTTTTATATCAGCCAGTCAAGCGGTTTTTTGACAAATTCACTGATAAAATCTTCTATTACGGCGAATATGATACAGATGCTTTTGCCCGCGAAATTAGTAAAATATTAACTTATACTGCGGATTTACAATTATTGACGCGGCGAGTTAGTAATTATATCACTAGGGCACTAAAGGCGGAAAAAGTGACATTTTGCATTCCAGAGAAGGGCATTTATGGACGAACAGGGCGTCGGCGCCTGTCGGTTATTGAAGAAGATGTACGTAGAATTATGGATTATTATCATGAACATTATGATTTTCCAGAGGTGATTTTAGCAAACCAAGTTAAAGACCCGGAATTAAAGAAGATTTTGGATATTCACCGGACAAAAATTATTGTGCCACTTCTACATCAAAATCAGGAGGTGGGAATCTTATTTCTAGGTGAGCATAAGAGCTTGGGGTATAGTTCACGGGATATTGAAATGTTGGAGTCAATCGCTGGTGAGCTGGCAGTATCGATTCGGAATTCGCTGTCGATGGAGGAAATCAATGAATTGAATAAGAGTCTGCAGCGAAGAATTGATGAGTCAACGAAAGAATTGAGGTTTAGCAATCGTCAATTACAGAGGTTGGACGAGGCAAAAAACGAATTTATTTCTATGGCGTCACATCAGCTTAGAACGCCATTGACTAGCATTAAAGGCTATCTGGATATGATCTTGGAGGGCGATTTGGGAAAAATTTCGCCAACACAACGGGCAGTTCTGAGAGAAGCATTCTCCTCAAGTGAGCGTATGGTGCGCTTAATCAATGATTTTCTTAATGTATCACGACTACAGACGGGGCGGTTTGCCATTGATAGGCAAAAAATAGATATTGCGCGCGTTCTTCGTGATGAAATTTCGCTATTGCAGGTTGTGGCAGATCAGCGTTCGGTTGAGCTGAATGTGAAGATTGATAAAAAGATACCACTGGCGACAATAGACTCCGAGAAGATTCGTCAGGTTATGCTAAATATGATTGATAATGCAATCTATTATTCTAACCCGCACGCAAAGGTGACTATTACGTTAAAAAATAGCGATAAAGTAATTGAGTTTACTGTGAAAGACTCAGGAATTGGTGTACCAAAAGCAGAGCAAACAAGGCTGTTTAGTAAGTTTTTCCGTGGAGCTAATGCCAGAAAAAGACGACCAGACGGAACAGGTGTTGGGCTGTTCTTGGCAAAGAAAGTCGTTTTATTACACGATGGCGAGATGATTTTTGAATCAGAAGAAGGAAAGGGTAGTACTTTTGGGTTTAAGCTGCCAGTTCGCTAGCGAAAAAGGCTGATAATTCCAGAGATGATCAGTACTAGCGAGATTAATACTAAAATGACAACTCCGATTGCGCGAAGAAACTTTTTCCGATCAAAAATCCATTGCGATAATTTGGAGCGATTAGTAGCTGTAATTCGAATTACTTTTGGTCGTTGAGTCGCAGCATCTGCTCCGGTGTATTTTTTATTGCGCCTTTTCTTCTGCTTTATCATGGGGTTATTATACATGAAAACACTCCCTGGGAGTAGGGAGTGTTTTGTCTGAAACTGAGCGCTTCAGATAAGATATGGAGCGGTCAATCTCTATAGTTGTCGCCGGCTAGCAACGTAAGCTAATCCTGCCGTCAGCAGTGCGCCAACTCCTAGTCCGCTCATTAACAGGTCGCTGGAACCAGTTTGTGGCAGAGATGATGGTGCAGCTGACTTTGGATTTGATGGCGTCGTTTCTGGGTTTGTTGGTGTCTGAGCTGAAGGTTTGGTTGGACTACTTGGGCTTGTTGGTGTAGTTGGTTTGGCTGGAGATGACGGATTCGATGGTTTTTCTGGAACAGTGGGATTTGTCGGTTTTGAAGGCTCAGTTGGCTTATTTGGATTACTAGGGTTCGTTGGTGCAGTTGGCTTGCTAATCTCAACAGTAGCGTCATCGCAGGAGTCTGGGGTGTTTGCATTTGGATTTACGACGTCTGGCGCATCGACGCAAGCGGTATTTTTAATTTTACCATCCTGGGTTGTAGGGATTTTTGCGGTAATGGTAAAGCTAATAGATTGGCCGGATTTTAACTCAGCGATAGTGTGCGTCCATTTATTGTCTTTTATAGTGCCAGCGCTTGCCTTTACGAAAGTAACTCCCTTTGGTGCATTATCGGTAGCAGCAATATTTTTCAAGTCAGTTTCACCAGTATTGGTGACTTTAATCTGGTAGGTAAATTCGGTATTGAGTTTGACAGATTTGTGCTTCTCGCCATCAACCAGCTTCTCGACTTTTACGCCCGGCTTTTTAGTAGTCGGCTTCTCTCCATCACCGATAACAAAGGCTTTTGTGCAATCTTCGCTGGTAACGGTTTTCTCTGAATCCTTCAAGGCTACAGTAATGAAGGCCTTCACAGTGTATTTACCTGGCTTGAAACCTTCAAACTTGCCGTTATCTGAGCTATAAACTTCATTATTTGCAGAGTCGTAGACTTTATATGTAACTTTCTTGAAAGTTGCGCCGTTATTGGCTGTGTATTTGACAGAGAACTTAAAACTGTCTTGTGAAATTTTATCAATCGAAAGAGCGTTACATTGGTAAACAGGAGTTTGCTCACAGATTTTTTCAACTTTCACGCTAGCTTCGGCGTGTTTAGCGCCTTCCTGAATCGCTGCGCCAGCGGTACTTGAGAAAGAAACGCTACTACCGCAGGTCAGATTATCAACAGTAACTTTAGCTTGGTAGGTAATGATGGCGTTGGCGTTTGGCGCGTAGTTGCCAAGGTTAAGAGTTTTATTGAATATATCGCCGCTTAACGTCGTGCCTTGAGGATTGTTGCTGTTGGTGAGCTTTGTTGAGCCGTCAATATATGTCAGTCCGCTTGGTAATTTATCCTTAACGAGGACATCACGCTGCTCGGCTGTGCTGGTATTTTTATACTCTAGGCGGTATTCAATAGTGTCGCCAGGGTTAACTGTTATGTTCTGCTGCCAAGCAGTGTCGCCTTGTTTGCGAACTTGCTTGGTAAAAGAAAAATTCGGCTGACCAGTATTGGTGTTGGTTTGGTTTGCCGTGCCCAGTGCGTTCAGCGCCGCTGGTAAGGATATAGCCATAATTGTAGCCATGGCTAATACGTAAAATCGCTTTGGAATGCTCCGCAGCCAATCAAAACTTTTATGCATGCGTTTTCCTCCTCGTTATATGCCAATTTACGTTGGCTGATTAAATGCATTGAATGTAGCTATTATATACAAAATATTAAGAAAAGTCAATAACAGATGAGCGGTTTACATACTATAGACATTTTTATGATAATTTGCTATGATACCTGAAGTCGTGGCCTTATCGTCTAACGGTTAGGACACCAGGTTTTCATCCTGGCAATCCGGGTTCGATTCCCGGTAAGGTCACCATTTCAAGGCAAAAATTCAAACCATCGTCTTTCTGGGCGATTTTTTTGATTTAGATTTTAGTTCGTTTGCATTTGCTTGCCTATCGCATCAAAGTAATAGGCTTCACCAATTAAAATTTTGTCTTGGGGGTTTTGCAAGCTTATTTCCCGATAATGATTATTGTCATATTACATTATATCAATCATTTTCCATCACTGTTATTTCGTGGTATAATTTAAAAAATGAGCAGCAATACATTTAAACGAACAAAAATATTAGCAACAATAGGGCCGGCAACGTTTAGCCAGGAGAAGGTTTTTCAACTGCTGGACGCTGGTGTTAACGGCATCCGCATGAATTTTAGTCACGGTGCGAATGAGGAGCGAATTGAACAAATCAACTGGGTGCGTACAGCTAGCAAGCAGTTGGGTAAGCCAGTAGCAATCCTCCAGGATTTACAGGGGCCAAAGATTCGTTTGGGTATTCTGAAAGATAATATGCTGAACGTCAAGGTTGGTGATATGCTGATTTTAGATTCAGAAATTGCCGAACATGACGGCAGCTTTAATTTGCCAGTTCAGTATAATTTGGCAGAAAAAATGAAAGTCGGCGAGCCGCTTTACATGTTTGATGGAAAGATTAAGACGATTGTGCGGGAAATTGTTAGTTCGACGGCGATTCGCGTGGAAGTTCAAAATGACGGATTTTTGATGAGCCGCAAGGGGCTGAATTTGCCGGATACGGATTTCGGCGGTGATATTATGACGCCGAAAGACATCGCCGATCTGGAGTGGGGTGCTAAGCAGGACTTCGATTATGTGGCGCTTAGTTTTGTGCAGAAGGCCGACGATATTATTGATCTTCGGCAGAGGCTGGTGGAATTGGGTTCAACGGCTGATATCATTGCTAAGATTGAAACAAAATCAGCAGTTGATCCGGAAAATTTGGAAGAGATCGTCAAAGCTAGCGACGGCGTTATGGTGGCGCGCGGCGACTTGGCAGTGGAGGCTGGCGCGGAGATTGTGCCGGTGATGCAGCGGCGAATTATTGCTCTGTGTCGTAAATACTGTAAATTGGTGATTGTGGCGACACAAATGATGGGTAGTATGGTTGATAATCCAGAACCAAGCCGCGCTGAAGTGAGTGATGTAGCAAATGCCGTCATTCAGGGCGCCGATGTGGTAATGTTGTCGGATGAGACAGCTAACGGTAAATATCCTATCGAGACAATTCGGGCGATGCGTAAGACCATTATCTACACCCAAGAACATAGTGAAGTGATGATGGTTGATAAGACTGAGATGCGCGAAAAAACTGATGCGATTTTAAGCTACACGGCGGCGCAGCTGGCTAGGAGAATTAAGGCACGGGCAATTATTGCTGAAACTAATACTGGCGCTACCGCGGTTAATGTCGGTGCGTATCGTCCGAACTTGCCAATTGTTTGCGTGACCGAGAATGTCAAGACGGCGCAAAAATTAGCGTTAAGTTATGCTTCTCGCCCATACATTCGTCCGAATGAGCTGAACGCTGCGACGAAGCTGGCTGAGGAATTGAAGCGGGAAGGTTATTTTGGCGAGGATCCAGTTACGGTCGTATTGGTAAGCGGTCATCATCCTGAGCCGGGTAAAACGGATAATATTCAAATTAAGACGTTGTCATAGGAAAATATTGGGTGGGCAAGCAATTTCCGAAGCAGACGATTCGTGACGTCAATTTACGCGGAAAAACTATTCTTCTGCGAGCAGATTATAATGTGCCGCTAACAAAGCGTGGCCAGATTTCTGATGATTTACGAATTCGTGCTTCGCTGCCCACTCTTAATTATCTTTTAGATCAAAATTGCAAAATTGTCATCATGTCTCATCTGGGTCGACCAAGGCGAAAGGATGCTAGATTCAGTCTGAACATTGTAGCGAAGCATTTAGAGAAGTTGCTCGATCGGCCAGTCAAGTTATTGAATGACTGCGTGGGTGAATCGGTGCATCAAGCTGTCCGTCGTGCGCCGCTAGGTAGTGTGCTCATGCTAGAAAATCTACGTTTTTATGACGAAGAAGAGGCGGACGATTTGGTTTTCGCCAGATCAATCCAACGGGCAGTTCGGGCAGATTATTTTGTGCAAGATGGGTTTGCGGTAGCGCATCGGGCGCACGCTAGTACACATGCTATTTCTCTTTGTGTGCCGGGATTGGCGGGATTATTGCTTGAAAAAGAATATACAATAATCACCAAAGCAATGAGCAGGCCAAAGCGTCCACTGGTAGCGATTATTGGTGGCGCAAAGATTAGTGATAAAATCTCCCTGATAAAGCGGCTAATCAATAAAGCCGACCAAATTCTAATTGGTGGCGCAATGTCAAATACGTTTTTATACTGCCGCGGCGTGAATATTGGTCGTAGTATTTTTGAACCAGGCATGGAAAAAGTTGTAGCGGAAATTTATGAGTTGGCGGCAGCTAAAGTTGGTGTTGAGAATGTTGATAATTTTTTAGTATTGCCGGTTGATGTGGCGGTAGCGCCGGAGATTTCCAGGGAGTACCTTCGACAGGAAGTTGATGTTAATAATATAAAAAATCATGATATGGCGCTGGACATTGGCAGCCGAACAATTGATGTATTTACAAATATTTTAGCGGGTGCAAAAACGGTGATTTGGAACGGGCCGTTGGGGTACGCAGAAATTGATAACTTTGCGATTGGCTCAGCACGAGTAGCGCTGGCGATTGCTCAAAATACTGAGGTGACTTCAATTGTTGGTGGTGGTGATACAGCAGATTTTATTTTAAAGTGGGACGGGCATGACGGAGCTAGTTTTACGCATGTTTCCACTGGAGGCGGGGCTAGTATGGCCTTGATGGCGGGTAAAAAGTTGCCAGGAATTGAAAGTCTACTAGACGCATACGGGCTGAAATGATACACTAAGCATAAGGATTATCCTATGAGAAAAAAGCTAATCATCGGCAACTGGAAAATGAACTTCAATATGCATGAGGCTAGCTTGTATTTGCACAAGCTGATGAATACATTGCCGTCTCATCGAGATGTTGAAGTAGTCTTGGCGCCTACAATTTTGACGCTTCAAAGTTTAAGTTTACAGATCAATCGGCGGATTGCTAAATTGGCAGCCCAAAACTGCTATTGGCGAGATTCTGGTGCTTATACTGGCGAGATTCCAGCGGCGCATCTTCGAGGAATTGCTGATTATGCGCTAATTGGACATTCGGAGCGGCGATATATTTTCATTGAAAGCGAGAAAGATATTCGCTTAAAAGTGCAGGCGGCAATCCGTAATCGAATTTATCCTGTTCTGTGTATTGGCGAGACGATTCAAGAGCGAACACTTGGTGAGACGAAAGATGTTTTAGCAGATCAATTGACAAGTGGTTTGGCAAATGTGACGGCAGAAGAGCTGGATAAGGTGGTGATTGCCTATGAACCTGTCTGGGCGATTGGTACGGGTGATGCTGCTAAGCCAGCTGATGTAAAAAAAGCAACACAAATGATTCGGCGGCATATTGCGCATTTGTACGGCAAAAAAGCAGCAGATTCGGTGCGGATTTTATATGGTGGCAGCATCACGCCAACTAGCGCCGCAGACTATTTGGCAATCGACGGACTTGATGGTTTATTGGTGGGCGCAGCAAGCTTAGATGCATATCAATTTGGGGAGATAATTTCAAAGGCACATAAAGGTTAAAAAATAGGGGGCATATGACAGACATTGATTTTGACGAGCTAGACAGAGCAGTAAATTCTCTAATGAATAAGCAGCAAGAAGCGAAAGCGTCAGCAGAGGCGAAGACTGAGATTGAGCCAGATGTTTTGACCAGCGCTCAGCCAGTACAGCCAGATCCACCGGTTAGTGTCGCTAATACCAGCTTTACTCCACCCGTTACCTCTGCTCCTGTAGCTCCTGTTGCTACTCCAGCCCCAACGCCTGCCGCTACTGTTTCTAAGACTGAGTCGGAGCCATCTCTCACTCCTGCCTCTGCTCCTGCTCCTCATCCCGTAGAAGATTCTCAGCCCGTAGCATCCTCCTCTGTCTTGGCGTCGCCTCCCGAGTCTACTCCTATTGTTAGTCGAACCGCAGGTCTGGCAGCAAAAGATATCAAATCTTCTCCGGCAATCACTAGGCGGCCAACGGGTCGTTTCATGGATGTAGTTCGCCCATCATCTACTGCGATTAACCCAAAATCAGCTGCTCCAATGCCATCTCGAACCGGTGTATCGCTTCAGCCTTCAGCTGACCTGGTGGATGTGGTTAATATGAATGGTAAGAGCTTGGCGACTGGGGAAGATTCGCAAGATATAGATACTCAGTCAGATAATTTGGATAATACCCCCGACCTTAAGGATATTGAGCAGAGCGAGTCGGCCTTTGCGGCAATAGAAAATGCACCGATCGAAGAGCTAGCGAATGATTCTGCCGCTGAGGAACACTCATTGACAAATAAAATTGCCCAGTCGCTATCGGCAAATGATGAGGTGGACGCTCCGGTGGATACTCCGCTAGAGTCGCCTTTTATTGCTAATGTTGAAGTTGAGAAGCGACCACTTGGTGCTGCTAATCAGATGACAGAAAATTCCGAGACAATTGGTGAGGAAGATGATGTAGAGACAACGGACGCAGAAGAGATGAAGCTTGAGCATCAGTATAATACTGGATTGGCTGACTATTCTACGGATAAGGAAATAATAAGCGACGCACCAGATTCGTTGAATGATCTTAATCCAGAGATTATAGCAATTGAAGAGGCTGGAATTCCTGAGTCGCCAGAGACAGAAAAAGAATTAGGCAATAATATTTCGGCAAAGACGCCATCTGCTGGTGGCACTTCGTCTGGAGCTCAAGCCGTAGACCCAGAGCCAGCACCGATGTTTGCCGCTGCCTCTATGGAGGTCAAGCCTTCATCTGATAAAGAGAAGAGAAAGTCTGGTGCCTTGACAGCTTTACTGATTGTTTTGTTCTTAGCAATTGGTGTAGCGGGCGGTGCTGTTTCTTACTTTTTGCTGATAAAATAGATACATGACTGATTTTACGGATGGTTTGAACGATGAGCAAGCTCGGGCGGTGACGCATGGCGACGGGCCGCTATTGATTTTGGCGGGCGCTGGTTCTGGAAAAACAAAGACGCTAACGCATAGGATTGCTTATTTGATTGGCGAGTTGAAAGTTTTTCCTAGCCGAATTTTAGCAGTAACATTTACTAATAAAGCCGCCAAGGAAATGCGGCAGCGATTGGCGAAATTGCTGGATGAGGAGGCTGAGAATCGTCAATTTATGCCGTGGATGGGGACATTTCATAGTATTTGTGTACGGATATTAAGGATGGATGGCGCAAGTATTGGGCTGGATAAGCGGTTCTTAATTTACGACACTGACGATCAAGTGAGCCTGATGAAGCAGATTATGAAAGCGCGCGGTCTGACGGATAAAGATATTAAGCCGCGGGCGGTGCTTTCGGTTATTTCAAACGCTAAAAATGAAATGCGCAGCGCAGAAGATTTTTCAATGTCAGCGCGCGGCCCTCGGGAGCAGAAAATTGCTGAATTGTTCTTCGCCTATGAAAAAGCCTTGAAAGAGGCGGCGGCGCTCGACTTCGATGATTTATTGACTAAAACCGTAGAATTATTACAGAACAGTTCAGAGATTCGCCAGAAATGGCAGCGTCAGTTTGAGTATATTCTAATTGATGAGTATCAGGATACAAATGCTGCGCAGTACGCGCTGATCAAATTGTTGGTTAACGAACGGCGTAACTTGTGTGTGGTTGGCGATGATGCTCAGTCGATTTATAGTTTTCGCGGCGCTGATTATACTAATATTCTTAATTTTGAGCGCGATTTTCCGGGGACAACCGTAGTCAAACTGGAGCAAAATTATCGTTCAACGGGCGCGATTTTAGATTTAGCAAATTCACTCATCCAACATAATATTCATCGGACAGATAAGAATCTATGGACGGCAAATGGTGATGGCATTGATCCAAAGTTATGGCAATTATATAGCGAGTCGGAAGAGGCGCTGGCGATAGCTAATGAGATCCAAGCGCAAATTGCCAATGGCCGCCAGTACGGTGATGTGGCGGTGCTATATCGGACGAATGCGCAGAGTTATGCGATCGAGCGGGCGCTTAGGCAGAGCTATATTCCGTATAAAATTGTCGGCGGCCTAAGATTTTTAGATCGAGCGGTTGTTAAGGATGTACTGGCGTATCTTCGATTGTTGTATCAGCCAAGCGACCGGGTTAGTTTCTTAAGGATTGTCAATGTTCCAAAGCGCGGTATCGGCACAGTGAGCGTGGCTAAATTTTTGGATTGGAGTGATGCGGCGCGGCGGGATATTGTCAGCGGCTTGCTGGCGATCGAAGAGGCCGATAATTTGACGGCGCGAGCGAAACGGCCTTTATTGGAGCTAGGTAAAACTCTGGAGGAACTACAGCAGGAAATAGACGGTTCGCCAGCAGAATTAATTGAAAAAATTATAAAAAGAACTGGCTATGGGGATTTTATCAATGATGGTACACCTCAAGCTGAGGAGCGGATAGAAAATATTGGCGTGTTGCTGGCGGAAGCTAAAGCTTATGTTGATGTGCCGGCGTTTTTGGAAGAAATGGCGCTGATGTCTTCGGCGGATACTGCAGCCGATCAGCAGGTGACTTTAATGACGCTACATGCCGCTAAGGGTTTGGAATTTCCAGTAGTATTTTTGGCGGGACTGGAAGAGGGGATTTTACCGCACGCGCGAGTGTTCGACAGCGGTAAGCCCGACGACATTGAGGAAGAACGCCGGTTGTGCTATGTCGGCGTGACGCGCGCCAGGGAGGAGCTGTTTGTTAGTTGCGCCAGTTCCCGGACACAATTTGGGCAAATTGGCTATAATATGCCGTCGCGGTTTTTGGACGAGATGGGGCTGATGGTCGGTGGAATTGATAGGCCGGCTCAGCCGCCAGCAGAAGCCGATTTCTACTCAGAGGAAGTTGGGTTGGAAGTGGGGGATAGGGTGCGCAGTCCGAGCTTTGGCGCGGGTGAGATTGTTGATAGTGAGGGCTTGGGTGTGACTGTTAAATTTGACGACGGAAAAATTAAGAAGCTAAACGTTGAGTTCGCTCGGTTGGAAAAAATTTGATATAATAAGGACATTCGCGCTGTAGCGCGTAGCATATGAGCATAAGACTACAAGCACATCATACGAGGAAAATTATGTTCACCGCCGGCATGACATTGATGCTATTTGGCGGGCTATTTTTCGTTAATCGGGTATTAGCTGAAACCGCCAAGCCAGTTGCCAAAGCTGGTGAAAGGCTGGTGACGATTTATGATCGAGGCACAGAGCGAACAATTGTTACGAAAGCTCGGACAGTTCGTGAAGCGCTAAAATTGGCAAAGCTTTCTATTGATGAACGTCAAGATGTGGTTGAGCCGGGTTTGGATTCTGAGATGGTGGCAGAGCGGTATAATGTTAATATTTTTCGGGCACGACCAGTGACGATTGTTGATGGCGGTAAGCGTCTGAGAGTAACAACAGCACAGCAAACGCCGATTTTAATAGCAAAGGCTGCTGGATTAGAAATATTTAACGAAGATAAGACGACGTTAGCGAAGGCTGATAATGTCGCGGTTGATGGTGCGGACATGGTAATGCGGGTCGAGCGAGCATTGGCAGTGAATTTTGTACTCTATGGTAAAACGTCAACAATTCGCACTCATGCCAAAACAGTTGGTGAATTATTGAAGGATAAGCATATCACTCTGAAAAAGGATGATACGATATCGGTGGATTTATCGTCAAAAATTGTGCCCGGAATGAAAATCGAACTGTGGCGCAACGGTAAGCAAACGGTGACTGTCGAGGAAGAGGTTAAGTTTGAGACGGAGAAAATTAAGGATGCCAATCGAGAGACGAGTTATCGTGAAGTAAAACAGGCTGGCGAAAATGGTAAAAAGAACGTTACTTATGAAATTGAGATGAAGAATGGGACGGAAGTTAGTCGTAAGGAAATCGCTAGCGTTGTAACAAAGGAGCCTAAAAAGCAGGTTGAGATTGTGGGAACGAAGAGTTCAAATACGTTTTCGGGTAGTTTTTCTGAGGCGTTAGCTCGACTAAGGAGTTGTGAGGGTAACTATAAGTCAAATACTGGCAATGGCTATTACGGTGCTTACCAGTTCGATAAGCGAACTTGGGGTAAATATGGTGGCTATGAGGTTGCCTCTGAAGCACCGCCGTCAGTGCAGGATGAAAAAGCCTGGGAGACTTATAAAGCTCGCGGCTGGCAACCGTGGCCTACCTGCAAGATAAAGATGGGCCTTCAGGACATCTATAGATAATAATCTCATAATTTGATATAATTCTTTTAACGCACTTTGTGAGTTGCTGATTGAATTATGCGAGCAAAAGGTTTGTTTTTTGGAAAAATTATTGGCTTTGCCATATTGATTGCGGTTGCAATGCCAATGTTATCATTTGCCGAAGGAAAAAATCCCACGGAGCACTTAGTTCACGTTTATGATCGTGGTGGGGAGAAAACTATTGTGACTAATGCATTGACGGTGCGGCAAGCCTTGCAGGCTGCTCGGATTTCTATTGATGAAAAGCGCGATATGATTGAGCCAAATATTGACATGGAACTGACGGGCGTGAAATATCAAATCAATATTTTTCGGGCACGACCAGTCACGGTGATGGATGGTGCGAAAGTCCGGCAAATAACAACCGCGCAACAGACACCATCGGGTATCGCTAAAGCAGCGGGCTTGGTGCTGTATCGTGAAGATAAAGTAGATTTCATGAGCTCTGATAATTTACTGGTTGACGGGGCCAGTTTGGTAATGAAAATTGAGCGGGCTAAGCAGCGGACGGTGACGGAAGAGGTTGACATTGACTTTGAAATCGAGCAAGTCAAGGACGATTCTCAGCCAATTGGTTTTAAGAGTATAAAGCAGTTGGGTGAGAAGGGCGTACGAAAAATGACGTACCAAGTTGAGGCTAATAACGGTGTGGAAGTTAGCCGTAAGGAGCTATCTGGCGAAATTATCAAGCAGCCTAAAAAGCAGATCGAAGTAGTCGGCACTAAGCCGAAAAATCCACTAACCAAAGGCAAGGGCGCGCAGATATTTACCGATTCTAAAGGCGTGGCGCACCGCGAGACTTATTATGATTTACCGATGAATATTGTTGCTAACGCCTGCGGCGGCGGTGGTTATACGGTGCGGGCTGATGGTGCCAAGGTGGATAAGGACGGCTATATTTTGGTGGCGGCAAATTATGGTAATTATCCGCGCTGCTCAGTGGTGGAAACCAGCATGGGTCCTGGCAAGGTGTATGATACTGGCGGCTTTGCAGCCCGTCATCCGCATGGGTTTGACCTGGCGACTGATTGGACGAACGGGGACGGACGTTAGATGGCGTCAGCGCGTGGGCCGAAAAAAGAATTAGGCCAGCATTGGCTGCGCGACCCAGGAATCTTGGTGGAGATTGCTGAGGCGGCGGAGCTGAGCGACGACGATGTAGTTTTGGAAATTGGGCCAGGGCTTGGCACCTTGACCAGCCGGTTGTTGGCGCGAGCCGGGCGCGTGGTGGCGGTGGAGTTTGATGGGGATTTGGCGCGCAAATTACCGGGACAATTTCCTGGCAAAGACTTGGAAGTGATCAATGAAGATATTTTGCAGTTTGATTTGAATCAGCTGCCGAAGGGCTATAAAGTAGTCGCTAATGTGCCATACTACATCACCAGTAAAATTGTTGAAAAGTTGATGACGGCGGAAAATAAACCGAACTTGGCGGTGCTGTTGGTACAGAAAGAGGTCGCCCAGCGCATCGCGGCGGAGCCTGGTGAGATGAGTATTCTAGCGGTTAGCGCGCAGCTATTTGCCGAGGCAGAGTTAGACATCGAGGTGCCGCGGCAATTCTTTACGCCGCCGCCAAAAGTTGATTCGCAGGTGGTGATATTGAGAACCCGCACCGAACCACTAGTCGATTCTGAAGACCAAAAAGACTTTTTCCGCATTGTCAAAGCTGGTTTTTCTGCTAAGCGTAAGAAACTGCGCTCCAGCTTGAGCGGCGGACTGGGCGTCAGTAAAGATACCGCGGAACAGCTGCTAAAAAAGGCTGATATTTCACCTGATGTCCGTGCTGAGGATTTGGCGATTGACGATTGGCAGCGGCTGCTCAAAGAATGGCGGGCGCGATGATTGCGGCAGATCAGCCCGTCTGCTTTCCGTCTGAACTGCTCATTGCGGTCTCGTCGAAAGACGACGACACCATGCTCAATCGTATTCGCGGTTGCCACGTATCTGAGATACTGGAGAATCGGCGGCGGTTTTGCGATCATATTGGTGTTAAGTATGACGACGTTGTCTATCACGTGATTTCATATGATCGAGCGCAAACTTTTGATACTATTGCCGAAGTCACTGAAACTGACACAGTGAAATACAACAACGAGGGGATTTTTGCTGACGCGCTATATACCGAAATGGCTGGTGTAGGATTGTTCCTGCCAGTGGCGGACTGTATCGCCACCGTCATCTATGATCCAAAACGCCGGGCGCTGATGTTGGTGCATTTGGGTCGGCATTCGACGGTTGCGCAGTTAATGTCTCGGGCAGTTCGGTATTTTGTCGAGCGCGGCAGCCAGGCAAAAGAGCTGCAAATTTGGATGTCGCCAAGCATCACGCAGAAAAATTATCGTATGGATTATTTTGATCATACAAATGATACGAATTGGCACAATTTCTGCCGTCAAACAGCTGACGGGATTTATCTGGACATGCAAGGATTTAATTGTTCGCTGGCTATTCAGGCGGGCGTTCCTGCTGACAATATTGTCATGTCGTCAATCGACACGGCAGATGATCCAAATTATTTTTCACACTCATCGGGCGATACGGCGGGACGAATTGTGGTGGTAGCAATGATGCGTGGGTGAGCCTTCGGCAAACGCATATCGGTGAAAATTATTCCAGATAATGATACAATGAGTATCATGACTAAACAACACGCCTATATCACTACCGCTATTCCTTATGTTAACGGTTTGCCGCACATCGGACATGCCATGGACTACATGTTGGCGGATGTCTGGACACGGTATCAGCGGCAAAATGGTCGTGAAGTACGTTTCCAGACGGGTGTGGATGAACACGGCAATAAGATTGCTGCCAAGGCTGCTAGTCAAAACCAGACGCCACAAGCCTACGTTGACCAAATGCATGGCAATTTCCAAAACATGATTGCCGAGTTGAATATTTCGGCGACGGACTTTATCCGCACGACTGACCCGCATCATGTTGGCGCGGTGCAGTATATTTGGCAGAAGTTGGCTGCGGCTGGCTATATCTACAAAAGCACGTACGAGGGCTGGTATTGTCAAGGTTGTGAGGCGTTCGTTACTGACAAAGAAGCAGCTGAAAATAACGGCGTTTGTCCTGATCATCAATCACCATATCAACGGCTGAGTGAGGAAAATTATTATTTCAAAACCAGCGCCTTTTCGGAGAACATTCGCCAGGCCATTGAATCGGGCAAAATGAAGATTGTGCCTGAATTCCGTAAAAAAGAGTTTTTGGAACTGATAAAAGATGGCCTGAAAGATGTGTCAATTTCCCGTCCGCGCAAGAATTTGAGTTGGGGCGTGCCAGTGCCGGGCGACGATACGCAGGTGATGTATGTCTGGCTGGATGCGCTGAGTAATTACATCACAGTTATTGGCTATCCTGACCGCCCAGAAGAATGGCAGAGCTATTGGCCAGCAAATGTGCAGGTGATCGGTAAGGATATTCTTCGTTTTCATGCTGGGATTTGGCCGGCGGTGTTGATGGCACTGGATTTGCCGCTACCGAAAGTACTGTTGGTGCACGGATTTATCAACGTTGGCGGCGCCAAAATGAGTAAGAGCCTCGGCAACGGTGTCGGCCCAGCTGACATCATCCCGCACTATGGCGTTGAGGCATTTCGCTATTATTTCCTGCGCCACGTGCCAACTCAGGATGATGGCGACTTTACCTGGGAGAAGTTTGAAGCCGCGTATAACGGTGAGCTGGGTAATGAACTCGGTAATTTGGTGCAGCGAGTAGCCAAGATGGTGCAGTCGTACCAAGCAGGCGTTATCGGCGATGCGCCGCAAGCCGAACACGACATGGGCCCATACCGCCACTCCATGGAAAGCTTTGCTTTCAACCAAGCCATGGATGAGATTTGGCAAATTGTCCGCTCACTGAACCAGTACATCGAGCGCGTCCAGCCGTGGCAAGTTGCCAAAAAACGGGCCAAAGACCCAGAAGCTGAAGCACACCTAGGCGAGATTTTAGCGTATGCTTGCGGTACATTGCTACAAGTGTCTGACATGCTGCGCCCATTCATGCCACAAACTGCTGAGAAGATTCACGACATGTTTGCTAGTGGCGTTGTGCCACCAGAGCTGACACCATTATTCCCGCGCAAATATCTCCACACACCCGACCCACGCGCACCAAAAACAGACGCACAAGGCAGCAAGTGATGAACCAAGCAGAAGCGACTCAAGCGACGGATTTGCGTTTGATCGATTCGCATTGTCATGTACACGACACTGAGTTCTTCACGGACAATCGTGAGGAGCTATACCAGCAGTCAATTGCAGCGGGTATCGGCATGATTTGTGTTGGCACTGACCAGCGCAGTAGCCAGCAAGCGGTGGAGTTTGCCGCAAACCGCGATTACGCCTGGGCAGCAATTGGCGTTCATCCGCACGACAGCAAGGATGGCTGGGGCGAGGTGGAGCGACTACTGAAAGTTAGGGCAGAGGATTCACCAATTGTGGCGATTGGCGAGATTGGGCTTGATTATTATTACAATTACAGTCCGCGCGATATGCAGATCCAGGCACTGGAGGCGCAGCTGCAGCTGGCGGTGGATTATGATTTACCAGTAAGTTTTCATATTCGCGATGGCGCGCCCGACCAGCCGTCGGTGTGGGATGATTTTTGGCCGATTTTTGATAATTTCCATGGCCTTCGCGGCGTGTTGCATAGTTTTACTGACACGCGCCTCAATTTGGAGAAGGGATTTGCCCGCGGGCTGTACGTTGGCTTGAATGGCATTAGCACGTTCACCAAAGACCAAACGCAGCGAGAATTGTTTGCCTCCATTCCGTTGGAGCGGTTATTGTTAGAGACCGACGCGCCATTCTTGACACCAAAGCCATTTCGTGGTAAGATGAATAAGCCAGAATATGTGGAGTTGGTGGCAAAATATTGGGCAGAGCAACGAAATATTGATTTTGATAGTCTGACTAAAGTCACCGTTCATAATACCAAGAATCTTTTTGGCATTTAAAAGTGGAGAACAATGAGTAAGAATAACCTTCCTCCTAGAGGCTCAGTTGAAGTTCAGAAAAAACCCGAGCTGCCTTATACTACAGAGAACCAGAAAATCCCCGACTCTAATCTAATAAAGAGTCAAGAATTTGGTGGAGCCGCTTTGGCTGGTACTGACAGTGAAGTTAATGATAGTGGCAAGTATCTTGATTACCGAAATAAATTTAATAAATGCCCTTCTGTTGAAGAGGTCTTGAAGGTTGGTAAATTGATTGAGGGGCTTCGTAACGATAAAGTAAATGCGGGGTTATAAATGTCTCGCTTACTAAAGAGAGCATTAAGCCTAGTCTTCACTGATGATAATGGTGCGGCGTCATTATTAAAACTGCGAAAAAAGGATCGCCCACTGAAGAATTTTACTGAGCGGGAATTAATTCAGCTGGAAAGTGAAATTGGTGCGACAATCTTCGGTGAGAAGCCGGCGCATGTGACGCGGCGGGAATTCTTTAATTTGGACAAAGATACTTGGATTTGGTACGAAGAAGTTGCTGATAAAAATGGTAAAAAACAGGAACTGACGACGCGCTATGAAGTGCAGGCGAAAGGCATTTTAAAGATTCAGCCTAACTACCATTATAGCTACCTAGAGGGCGACGAACTTAACAACTTTGTGCTGGCTGTTAAAGAATATTATGAGCGGGTTTCTCGGCAGCTCTATAAGAAAGACCCACAAACTGGTCGGCCGCTCTGATATAATAAAGAAGTGAATAGCGATTATATTTACCTTGATCATGCTGCTGCTACACCAATGGATCCGCTGGTGGTTGAGGTAATGCTGCCGTATTTTTCTGAAAAGTTTTTCAATCCGTCTAGTCCATATGCGCCAGCAGTTTTTGTGAAGCGTGAATATCAACAAGCAAAATCACGCTTAGCACGGTGTTTGGGGGTGATGGCTGACGAATTGGTGATGACGGCGGGTGCAACGGAGTCGGTTAACCTGGCGTTTGGCGCAGCAAATGGCGTAAGTCTAATTTCAGCCATTGAACACGATTCGGTTATCAATTCTGCAAAAGCACGTTCGGAAGTGAAACTAATCCAGCCAATGAAAAATGGACGCATTGATCCGCAATCTGTCAAAAAAATGTTAACGCCAGATGTTGGTTTTGTCAGTATTGCGCTAGTAAATCATGAGCTCGGGTATATCCAGCCAATTGAAGAAATTGCAGAAATTATCAAAGATGAGCGTCTTAGGCGTCAGGAAAATGGTGAGTCAACGCCGCTGGTTTTTCATACTGATGCTTCGCAGGCTGCTGCTTTAATTGACGTGAAGATTAAACGATTAGGCGTTGATTTATTAACGCTGTCTGCGGCAAAAGTTTATGGACCAAAGCAGGTTGGTCTGCTATGGGTGCGGCCAGGCATTACACTGGCTGCTAATGTTTTGGGCGGCGGACAGGAACTGGGGCTGCGTAGTGGTACAGAAAATGTGGCTGGCGTGATGGGGTTTGCGATGGCCTTAGAGCTGGCCCAAAAACGGCGTTCGGCGGAAATTAAGCGTTTGCGATATCTGAGGGAAAAACTAGTGAAGGAGTTGCGTCAGGTTTTTCCAGAAATGACTATATCATCGGACATGAAAAAAAGCCTAGTAAGCTTTCTGAATATCTCATTTCCTGGACTGGATGCTGAGCGGCTGATTTTCTTATTAGAGAGTCGCGGTGTATTGGTGGCGACGGGCAGCGCTTGTGCAGCCAACTCCGGGACGCGTTCACGTGTATTGACGTGTATCGGTTTGGGCAAGGCGGAAATTGATGGTAGTCTGCGGTTGACACTCGGCAAGTTGAATGATGAAGAAAATATCAATCGAGCTAGTGGGTTGATAATTGAAGCGGTACGCGCAGAGATGGAGAGAAGTCGGCGATGATTCATAAGATAATTGGTCTAGCGATTTTTGCGGCACTACTGGTGTTTGGCATTGGCGTATATTTGTCACCAAATGATTTGGATAAATGTGAGAGTCCAGGAGAGGAAAGTTGTCGAAAGTCTGATGCGATTGTAGTTGTGAGCGGGGGTGACACTAATGCGCGAACTAATGAAGCCATTAAATTATATAGAGAGGGGTGGGCGCCATTAATTATTGTATCGGGCGCAGCTGCGGACAAATCTGGCCCATCCAATGCAAAGACTATGTATCAGCAGGCAATTGATAATGGGGTGCCAAGGCGTGCCATTGTTATGGAAGAGTCTTCTGAAACTACTAAACAGAACGCTACTGAAGTAAAGAAAATTATTAATACACGGAAGATTAAAGATGTTATCCTAGTAACGAGCGCTTATCATATGCGTCGTGCACAATTGGAATTCTCGGCGCAGTTTACTGATGTAAAAATTCGAAGCCACCCAGTTATGGCTGATAAACACTGGAATTCCTGGTGGTGGTTAACGCCATGGGGTTGGTGGCTGGCGTTAGGTGAGTTAGGAAGAATTGGTCTATTTGCTGTGGGGTTATCTAGGTGAGTAGGGTGTTTGTCGGTATGTCGGGCGGCGTTGATTCGTCGGTAGCGGCAGCGCTATTGGTTGAACAAGGCCACGAGGTGACTGGCGTGTATATGAAAAACTGGTCGGAGGATCTGCCGGGTATGCACTGTCCGTGGGCGGAAGATGTGGCTGACGCCAAGCGCGTGGCGGTGGGGCTGGGAATTGATTTTCGGGTGTTTGATTTTCAGAAAGAGTATAAGCAAAATGTTGTTGACTATATGATCCGCGAATACCAAGCGGGTCGCACGCCGAATCCTGATGTGATGTGTAATCAAGAAGTGAAATTTAAGTTGTTTTTAGAGGCAGCGCTGGCGGCGGGTGCGGAGTATATTGCGACGGGGCATTATGCACGCACTTTTTCTGCTGCGGGTCCTGTCGCTCGGTCCGCCCCTGAAAATTTTTCAGGTGAGCTGAAAACATTTTCGGGTGCCGCCCCGCCTCGCGCCACCCGCAGAGCAGATTCTTGTTTGAGCGAGGGTCGGCTATTCCGGACTCACGATGACAATAAAGATCAAACCTATTTCCTGTACCGCGTAACGTCCGAGGCGCTAGCAAAAACTATGTTCCCGCTCGGTGATTTTACTAAGGCTGAGGTGCGTGGGATAGCCAAAGAGCGGGGTTTGTGGACTGCCAGCAAAAAGGAATCGATGGGGATTTGCTTTGTTGGGCAAGTGGGGATCCGTGAGTTTTTGTCAGAATATGTCGAGACGAGCCATGGCGATATCATCGATCAACAAACAGGCGCGGTTGTTGGGCGGCATGACGGGGCGATATTTTATACCCTGGGGCAGCGGCATGGTCTGAATGTTGGCGGCGGCTTGCCGTATTATGTTGTCGGTAAGGATATGGCAAAAAATGAAGTTTACGTGTCCCGCTCAATTGATGATGGTAATTTGTGGCGGAAAGAATTGATATTGACTGATATACATTGGATTAATCATCCGCCCGAGGAAGACAAAACCGTTCAAGTCCGATTGCGCCATCGAGGAGCTTTGATTGATGCGAAAATTGATGGGAATATTATCCATCTTTCGGCTCCGGAACGTGCGGTGGCGCCTGGACAGTCTGCTGTAATATATGACGGTGAGGAATGTTTAGGTGGCGGAATTGTAAAAACAGATTGACGTTATGTAAAAAATAGTGTAAACTGTTCTGAGGTAAGGAATAATAAAACGTAGAGTAAAAGGAAGAATTAATTTTATGCTAGCAATTCGTTTGCAACGGTTGGGTCGCAAAGGTTATCCAGTATATCGCCTGGCGGTACAAGAGGCGCATCGTCACCCGTCGAGTGGCCGTGTGGTCGCGTATGTCGGTAGTTACAACCCACACACTAAAGAGGTAAATATTCAGGTTAAATTGGCCCAGAAATATCTGGATAATGGCGCTCAACCAACACCGCGAGTTGTCAAATTATTGAAAGAAGCTGGTGTTAAATTGCCAAAATGGGTTAAACAACCGGTCGCCGATAAGAAAAAGTCAATCCGCAACCCAGAAAAGCTGCGTAAGAACCAGCCAAAAGAAGAAGCTCCAGTCGAGGAAGCTACTGAAGAATCAGCCGAGTAAAGCTGTGACAGGTTCAGAAAATTGCCCCCTTGGAGGGGTAATTTTTGTGGTATAATTTACAGATATGAAAGCTCAAGATATCCGCAACAAATACCTCGAATTTTACGCTAGGCAGCAGCATGCCATTATCAAGCGCGCGCCGCTGATTCTAACCGACGATCCGACAACGCTATTTACCGGTGCGGGCATGCAGCCAATGATTCCATATCTGCTGGGTGAGCCGCATCCTGAGGGTAAGCGAATTGCTGATTCACAGACGTGCTTGCGAGCGCAGGATATTGATGATATCGGTGATAACCGTCACACGACGTTTTTTGAAATGCTCGGTAACTGGAGCTTGGGCAATTATTTCAAAAAAGAGCAGATCGACTGGATATGGACGTTTTTGACCGAAGAGATTGGTCTCGATCCGCAGCGGCTATACGTGACATGTTTCATCGGTGCGCCAGAATATAATATCGCCAAGGATACTGAAGCGGCCGGGTTATGGCAGCAGAAGTTTGCCGAAAAAGGCATTGAGGCGGGACTGGCCGACATTGGTAGTGAGGAGCAAGGCGCAGCGCGTGGCATTTACCCGGGCGAGCGAATTTTCTTTTATGATGGTAGTAAGAACTGGTGGAGCCGTAACGGTGGGCCAGAAACCACGCCGATTGGTGATCCGTGCGGGCCGGATAGCGAGATGTTTTATGAGTTTGACTTCATTGAGCACGATCCGAAGTTTGGCGAGCATTGTCATCCGAACTGCGATTGTGGTCGCTTTATGGAGATTGGTAATAATGTCTTTATGGCCTATAAAAAGGTGGCGGACGGTGTGTTTGAGCCGCTAGAAAAGCCAAACATTGATCATGGTTCGGGTCTGGAACGAATTGCGGCGGCCGCTAATAACGACCCTGATGTTTTCAAGATTAGCTTGCTGTGGCCAATCGTCGAGAAATTGCAGGATTTGAGCGGCAAAAAGTATGATTCACATACCGAAAGTATGCGAGTGATCGCCGACCACCTGAGGGCCGCTACCTTTATGGCGGTCGACGGCTGCGTGCCGAGCAATAAGGAGCAGGGCTACGTGATGCGCCGCTTACTGCGCCGGGCGATTCGCTATAGTTTTGACCTGGGTATTGAGCAGAATTTCCTGGAGGAAGTTGTGCCGGTGATCGCTGATTTATATGAAGCAGATTTTCCAGAAGTTAAGGAAAACCGCGAGAATATCATCGCTGTGCTGGTCAAGGAAGAAAAAGCCTTCCGCCAGACGCTGCGTAAAGGCTTAAAGCAGATGCGACATTATATCGACGACGGCTTGACTGGCGGAGAACTATTTACGCTGTATGATACGTTTGGTTTTCCGGTAGAGCTGAGTACCGAGGAAGCCTATAAACAAGGCATCAAGCTTTCTGATAATTGGCGCGCCGAATTTGATGCGCGAATGGCCGAGCAGCGCCAACGCTCCAAGACAGCGCGCAAGGGGCAATTTAGCGGCGGCCTGGAGGGCCACGATCCGATTCATTTGAAATATCATACGGCGACGCACTTGCTGGGGGCGGCACTGCGCAAAGTTCTAAAGGCGCCGGATTTGCGGCAGCACGGCAGCAATATCACCGCCGAGCGTCTGCGTTTCGACTTTAATCACGATAAATTGACACCAGAGGAAAAACAAGCGGTGGAAGATCAAGTTAATGCATGGATTGATGCTGATTTGCCAGTCAGCTTTGCCGTCTATCCGACTGACGAGGCGCTAAAAATGGGTGCAATCGGCGCCTTTGGCGAGCGCTACGGTGATACGGTGAAAGTTTATTCTATCGGCGATGGTGATAATGTTATTAGTTTTGAGGTCTGCGGCGGTCCGCACGTCGAACATACTGGAATTCTGGCTGAAGATGGTAAGCGCTTCAAAATTACTAAAGAAGAGTCCAGTTCAGCTGGCATCCGCCGTATTAAAGCGGTTTTGAGATAGACATATTGAGACTGTTGCCTCAAAATCACAAGCGTTATATAATGAACCCTATATGGCATTGAAAGACATGTTGAAGAAGTCTGATAAAGATAGCCGCGAGCTACTAGTCAGCTTGGACATCGGTACAGAGGTTGTTAAGGCGCTGATTGCTGAGGTTGGGGACGACGAGCTGAAGATTATTGGCGTTGGGCGCAAGCAACAAGACATGGGTGATATGCATATGGGTGCAATTGCTGATATTGCTGGTGTGGTTGCAAATTGCGAGGAGGCGCTGTCTGAAGCTGAGGATCAGGCTGGTGTTCAGGGCAAGCGAGTTGTGATTGGCATTGCTGGTGAACTAGTTAAAGGTGTAACTAATACCATCCGCTATCGTCGGCCACAACCAACTAAGCCACTAGACGTGGCCGAGATGGAGTTTATCATTGAAAAGGTGCAGGAGCGGGCCCAGGGTAGGGCGCAGGCGCAAACTGCGCTAGAAACTGGCAATGCAGATGTTGAAGTGAAGCTGGTCAATTCAGCACTGGTGAGTATTCATATTGATGGTTATAAGGTATCAAATCCGATTGGTTTTCAGGGAAAGGATGTAGCGGTACAGATTTATACGGCCTTTGCGCCGATGGTGCATATCGGGGCGCTGGAAAAAGTTGCTGATGAATTGGCGCTGGACCTGGTGGCAGTGGCGGCTGAGCCGTTTGCTGTAAGTCGAAGTGTACTGGGGTCGGATACCGACAGTAATTTTACAGCGATTTTGGCTGATGTTGGTGGTGGTACTACTGATATTGCGGTGGTCAATGACGGCGGCGTTGAGGGAACGAAGATGTTTGGTATTGGCGGTCGGAGTTTCACACGGACAATTGCGGCTGATCTGGACTTGAGTTTTAAGGATGCAGAAAAACTGAAATTAAATATTGATAATGAAAAGTTGAAACCAACGGTAAAGAAAAAGATCGACGCAGCGATTGATAAAACTATGGAAGTATGGCTGGCTGGTGTTGAATTGGCCCTCGGTGATTTTGACAATGTTGATTATTTGCCAAATCGAATCTTATTGTGCGGTGGCGGTTCAAGCTTGAAGAGAATTACTGAGGCTGTAAAAAACCGCCAGTGGTCTGAGGATCTACCGTTCACTAAAAAACCGGTAGTCCAATATATCAATCCGAGTGATGTGACAGGGATAGTTGATGAGACGGGTGATATTGACGATCATACATTTATTACCGCCATGGGACTGCTTCGGGTCGGGTATGATACAATTATCGGTAGTCAAGACGGTAATAGTCTGGTTGAAAAAGTAAATAGGTTATTAAAGATTTAAGATGAATAAAGACGTTATTTATATCGACACAGAAGATGATATTACGACGATAATCAGTAAGATTAAGGCGTCAAAGGAACGGATTATTGCGTTGGTGCCACCCAGGCGAATTGGTGTTTTGCAGAGTGCGGTCAATATTCGTCTATTGGCGCGAGCGGCAAATTCAGTAGATAAGAGAATAGTACTGATTACAAATGATACGGTTCTAGCGGGGTTGGCAGCTACGGCAAAGATTCCAGTAGCGAAGACATTGCAAAGCAAGCCAGAAATTGCTGAGATTCCAGCGTTAAAGATTGATGATGAAAACGATGTAATTGATGGTGGAAAATTAGCAGTTGGCGATATGGCTGACGCTGCAAAGAAGCCAGCCTCAAAAGGTGATGCTGCGATAGATAGTGCAATTGCTGCGGCGGATAAGAAAGAGCCGAAGGCAATAAATACACTAAAAAGTATGGTTAAAAAACCAAAAGTGCCTGATTTTAACATGTTTCGGAAAAAGTTTCTGCTTATCGGTGGCGGAGCGCTGCTGTTTATCGTATTTTTAGTCTGGGCAATTTGGTTTGCGCCACATGCAACGGTTGTGATCTCGGCCAAAACTACCAGCACGACAATCAGCGAAGCGGTTAGCTTAAGTGAGGGTGCCAGCACCGATGCGAAAGCAAAAGTAATTAAGTCAATTAAGAAAGAATTAGCCAAGGAAGTTAGCGTAGAATTCGCCGCTACAGGGAAAAAGAATGTTGGCGAAAAAGCCAAAGGAGTGGTTAATTTTAAGAATTCGTCGCCTAGTAGTATAACAATTGCGTCAGGTACGATCCTAAAAAACAGCGGACTATCTTATACGTTGAATTCTTCGGTAACTGTTCCTGGGGCGACGCTGGGCTGGAGTTGCCCTGGGCGTACTTGTGCAGGATCGGCTTCTGGAACTATTACGGCTGCCGAAGGTGGTGCTCAGTATAATGCAGCCACTGGCAGTATGAGTATTTCAGTCGATGATATCTCTGCGTCACTGCGGTCGGCTACTAGTGGCGGCACTGATAAAACATCAACGGTTGTAACAGCTGGCGATATTGAGGCAGCAAAAAGTAAGTTAGGTGAGCAAAAAGTTGACGGATTAAAGGAAAAACTAGCGTCGTCATTTGGCGGTTCTGCGAAAGTGATTGTAGAAAGCTATGCCGAGAGCCGCTCAAACCCTAGCCCAAGTGTGGCGGTTGACGGCGAAGCGACTGGCGCAGTAACTCTTAAAACTACGATTACCGCAAGTATGTCAGCCATCGATAAAAGCGAATTGAAAAATTTCGTGGAAGCAAAATTGAAGGATGAGATTTCTGGGAAAAAATCACAGCGAATCTATGATGATGGTGTTGATAAGGTGACGTTTTCTCAGTTTGCTGTTACGCGGAATGGGCAAACGGTTCGCTTGACTGTCAATGGTAAGGTTGGTCCTGAGATTAAAGAATCAAATGTCAAAGACCAAGCTAAGGGGCGAAGCTACGGCGAGGTTCAGTCGGCTATTGAGGCGATTGACGGTGTCGAAGATGTCGATGTTAAATTCTCTCCATTCTGGGTTAAGTCTGTGCCGAATGACATCAATAAAATTAATGTTGAGTTTAAGTTAAAAGATGTCAAGTAAGAATTTTTTGGCGCTGGATGTTGGTGAGCGGCGAATTGGTTTGGCAATGGCGGATTCTCAGGTAAAAATTGCCGTGCCTTTTGGGTGGTTAGAAAATGACGAACAAATTGTACAAAAAATAACAGAGGTAGTGTTGCGCCATGATATTGATGTAATTGTAGTAGGATATCCACGCAATCAGTCTGGTGAACCAACAAAACAGACGGAATTTGTGGAAAATTTTGTTCAGCAGTTTACTGATATCGAATTAGACACAGAAATCGTCTTTCAGGATGAGTCATTAACGAGTGTGCAGGCTGAACAGCGGCTGGGTAATAAAATTAAAGATAAGGGCGAGATTGACGCGGAAGCCGCTAGTATAATTTTGCAGGATTTTTTGGAGGAGAAATATGAGAATTCGTAAACGACGCATTGGGTTATTGATATTGTCGATTATTATAGCAATTATGGGAGTAAGCGCTTTAGGCGCAACTCTTTGGTATAAACAGATGCTCTTACCGGCAGATCCGGATAATCAGCAGGCTGTAAGGACAAATATTAAGGAGGGTATGAGCTCTAGTGATATTGCGAAATCTCTGGAAGATCAAGGCGTTATCAGGAACTCGCTGGCATTTTCAGTTTATATTAGACTGCATAACGCGAGCGGCGGATTTAAGGCTGGCGTCTACTCAGTTAAGCCATCACAGTCAGTAGGCGAGATAGTTAGCCATTTGACAAGTGGTAAGTCTGATGAATTTGCCATAACCTTCTATCCTGGCGCAACGTTAGATAAAAAGATAAATAACTCCGACGGTAGGGAAGTCGAGTCTATCTTGCTAAAGGCCGGCTTTTCAAAAGAACAGATAAAAAAGGCGTTTGCTGCTAAATATGATAGTCCGGTTTTTGCTGGACGGCCAGATAATGCTGGGCTTGAAGGCTATATTTATGGTGAAACTTTTTATGTCTCTTCAGACGAGACAGCGCAGCAGGTTTTACAACGTTCAATTAAACAGTTTGAAAAAATAGTTAAAAAGTATAACTTGGAGGAAAAGTTTAAAGCTCGTGGACTGACGCTGTATCAGGGGATTACTTTGGCATCAATTATTCAGCGTGAGTCAATTGGTTGTGGGTCAGGGGTGGAAACCTGTGAAGATCAGCGAAAAATTGCCAGTGTTTTTTATAACCGCTTGAAGGCAAATATGGAGCTAGGTTCAGATGTTACTTATCAATATGTTGCAGATAAAACAGGGGTAGAGCGCTCGCCGAACCTAAAATCTCCTTATAATACTCGTCTCCAGAAGGGCTTGCCACCAGGGCCAATTGCCGTGCCCGGATTAAGTGCCTTAAATGCTGCAGCCGACCCAGCAAATACAAATTATCGTTATTTCTTGAGCGGCGATGACGATGTTACTTATTTTGCAACAAAAAATGAAGAACATGAGGCAAATATTAAGGCTCATTGTCAGAAAAAGTGCCAGATTCCTTGACAAAACTCTGTTTTATAAAATTTATTGACTTTATTGTCAATATTGTGTAAAATAAACAGTAGCTCATTCATCGAGTCGGCTGGTGGAAGTTGATTGTGGTGGGTGGCCTACCAAAATCGTCGCTACGGATATAGCAAAACTAATGTAGAATATAATTAATCAATTAGGTCGACAACATATCCTGTTCTGTTGCGAGAAGAAAGACGATTTGGTAGAGGTGTCAGTGGTAACACTGGTGCAAGGAGCACGATTATTCGTAATCATTTTAGAACTATTCGGGGTAAGAAAAGCAAACTGCGTTCATTTGCGGTTTACGGTGGAATATTTTTATTGACTATTTCGTTTTTGGTCTACGGTAGTAATAGCAATAGTGCAGTCGCCGAGAGATCAAAGACTTTGGCGTCTGCAGAGACTTCTAATAGTACTGCGCCAGCAGTGGCTGAATCTGCTAAAACTGTCTCAGTTGATAAACTGACGGCTGCTAGTGCAGTAACTAATTTGGCGGAAACGACTGAACTTCCTTCGGCTGGAGATTTGCGTGAATCAGAAACTTCACTGACGATTAAAAAAGATTTGTCTCAAAACGATACTGAAGTTATCACCAAGCCTGATATTGTTAAGCCTGATACTTCAGCGGCGCGTGGAATTGCTTCATACGTAACAAAAGAAGGCGATACTATGGAGACGATTGCGAAGAAATTTAAGATTTCATCACAAACTCTTCGCTGGGCGAACAATACTAACTCAGATGCAGTTGAACCAAATAAGACGCTGACCGTGCCGCTTGTTGATGGTGTTGTCTATACTGTTAAAGAAGGTGATACAGCTCAGTCGTTAGCTGAGAAATATAAGACAAGTGCTGAGCGTGTGGTGCTGTATAATGATATTGATGACGGTGCGAAGCTGGCTTCAGGTGCACGGATCGTGCTTCCTGGAGGTGAACTGCCAGAGACTGAACGACCAGGCTATGTTGCACCGCGAGTTCGATCATACGGCAACCGATATGGATCTTCTTCATCTTCATATTCAAGCGCGAGCCGAAGCTGGTTGACCGCCTCCGTTGGTAACCGATATGCTGCGGGTAACTGTACATGGTATGCATATGAGCGCCGTTTGCAACTGGGTCGTCCAATCGGTAGTTTCTGGGGTAATGCAAATACTTGGGCAACAAGTGCTCGAGCGGCTGGGCTCTTGGTCAACAATACTCCAGCACCAGGTGCGATATTCCAGACGAGAACTGGATATTACGGCCACGTTGGTATCGTTGAGCGGGTAGAAAATGGCGTGGTTTATGTCAGCGACATGAACTATGCGGGCTATGGTGTTGTTACCCATCGTACCTTAGACTATCCAGGCGGCTATACATATATTCATTAGATAAGCTTACATATTAGCGCCTCCGCTATCTCTCGGGGGCGCTTTTTGATATACTGAAATTATGTTTGTAGATACAGCGAAAGTGTTAGTACGAGCTGGCAAAGGCGGTAATGGCGCGGTCAGTTTTCGGCATGAGAAATATGTTGACAAGGGTGGTCCTGATGGCGGTGATGGCGGACGCGGCGGTGACGTCATTTTTTTGGCAACTAAAGACCTTAATACACTACTGAATTTTCGCTACAAGCCAGAGCTAAAAGCAGAGAATGGCGGTGACGGCAGTAAGCGTAACAAGCGCGGCAAGAGCGGTTCGCCGCTGGTCGTCAAAGTGCCGATGGGTACGCTGGTCAAGCGTGACGGCAAGGTGGTGGCAGATTTGACGGCAGACCAGCAACAAGCGGTCGTTGCTCGGGGCGGTGATGGTGGCTTTGGTAATGCACACTTTACCTCCAGTACGCGCCAAGCGCCAAAGATCGCTGAACTCGGCGAGGCGGGTGAAGAATTTGAGGCAGAGCTGGAACTAAAATTACTGGCTGATGTTGGTTTGGTTGGTTTTCCGAATGCTGGTAAATCGACATTCTTGAGTGTGGTTTCTAACGCTCGCCCGGAGATTGCTAATTACGAGTTTACGACGTTGACGCCAAATCTGGGCGTGGCGGATGTGGATGATGGCTCAGTGTTGATTGCTGATATTCCAGGGCTGATTGAAGGCGCCTCGGAAGGTAAGGGCTTGGGTGACCAGTTCCTCCGCCATGTTGAGCGGACGGCCGTGTTACTGCACATGATTGATGCGTATAGTGACGACCCAGCGGAAAAATACCAGACCATTCGCCGCGAGCTGGAAAAATATTCTGAAGAATTGACGGCGCGTCCAGAAATCATTGCCCTGACGAAGCGTGAAGGGCTGGATGATGAGATTATTGCCATGCAATCGACGGCGCTACAAAACGTAGCGAACGGTTCGCCAGTGGTGGCGATTTCCTCGCAAACGCATGCTGGCGTGACTGAGCTGCTGCGTTTGCTACGCCGTGAAGTTACTGAATATCGGGCACGTGAGGCGGAGATAGTTGAGGAAGAGGGCGATGATCTACCGGTAATCGCGCTGGATGCACAAGCAGCGTCTGACGCCTGGACAGTAGAGCGGGTGGTCGGTGCCGAGCCTGAAAATGTAGATGATGAAGATGCGGTCAGTTTCATTATCCACGGCGCTAAAATTGAAAAGTTTGCTCGCCGCACTAACTTTGATCAATTTGAATCGGTCAATCGCCTGCGCGACATCATGCGAAAAATGGGCATCACTCACGAGCTAATTCGTCAGGGTGCAGTGGGTGAGACCGTGGTGCAGATTGGCGAATCGATGCCGTTTACGCTGGTTGAGCAGTAGATTTGGGTGCACAGATTAGATAATTTTGATGATATAATGTAAATATCATGGCTAGTAGAGAAGTAGCGCCAGATATGGTTATATTAAATCCTGCCGATGTCAAGGCTCTACATAAGGAGGCGCTTCGCTCCCTAAGTAGAGAGAACGGTGGGGAGGGCTCCATCAACTCGGTTGCCACATATGTTATACTGTCTGCCATTGATCCTATTTTGCGTCATCGTCTCTTTGGCCCCGCCAGCCTTCAGCAAGTAGCTTTTGGGGATGTGCAATATGATATTGAGCGGGGACTACACGGCAATGCATTATTGTTGGGGGATGACCGACTAGAGGCTGCTCCTAAGAAATATGCTGAAAAATTGCTTGAAGAGGTGCGTCGAGGAGGGGATTTTGAATCATTATCAGACACCAAGGTTGGTAAATTAACTCAGTATGTACTTTATCATTTACAGAGAGAGCAGTTGCCCGGTGAGAGCGCATGGCAATATTATGGAGATTGGCTTGGGTCTGCGATCTCTAATTATAGAAGAAGACAGCAGAGGCAAGTCATTAGTGAGTCAGAATTAGATGAACTATATGATAAACAGGGTAGAGAGTATGATGTCTACTTAACTTTACAAAGAACGGATCTTCGGACAGATATTTTCTTGGGTCTTCGACGGCAGATCACTTGTCTACAAAACCTAAGTCCAGGTGTGTTTGAACGTGCTTGGGGAGAGGGTGAGATCAATGTGCCGAGAGAGATTCTTAGCGACGCTGGGATTGGACCCTGGGAAGTGTCTGGGGATGTTTTAGGATCGCCGACTGTTTTAGAATGGAAAAATGATACTATGGCGGATAAGGTAAGAGCATTAAAGCAGCATATGCAGTCGTTAGATAAAAAATATATGCCTGGAACTAAATCATCTAAGTGCTTTCTGGCTCGTGAGACTAAGGCTGTTTTAAGATTGGCAATGAATAAGAAAGGACGGTAAGATATTTATGTCGCAAACATTTTTCTTCTACGACCTGGAAACCAGCGGGTTAAATCCGCGGCAAGACCGCATTATGCAGTTTGCTGGGCAGCGGACGGATATGAATCTCGAGCCGATTGGTGAGCCGTATAACCTGCTAGTAACGCTGAATGATGACACGCTGCCGAGTCCTGACGCGCTGATGGTGACCGGTATTACGCCGCAAAAAACGGTTGAGGAAGGTTATAGCGAGGCACAGTTTGCTCGGATGTTGAGTGAGGAAATTTTTACGCCTGAGACCATTGCGGTTGGATTTAATAATATTCGGTTTGACGACGAATTCATTCGTCATTTGTTGTGGCGCAATTTTTATGATCCGTACGAATGGAGTTGGAAAGATGGTCGCTCGCGTTGGGATTTATTGGATGTAGTGCGGTTAACTAGGGCGCTGAGGCCGGAAGGAATCAATTGGCCGCTTGATGCTAAGGGCGAGCCGAGCAATCGTTTGGAATTAATCACTAGCGCCAATGGCATCGCCCACGAAAATGCTCATGACGCTTTGGCGGACGTAACAGCGTTGATTGCCGTGACGAAATTAATCAAGCAAAAGCAGCCGCAATTGTATGATTACTTGCTAAAAATGCGCGATAAAAAAGTAGTCCAGCAGCTGGTCAATGTCGACGACAAAAAACCGTTTGTTTACGCCAGCGGGCGCTACGATAAAGAGTTTGCTAAAACCACGGTAACCTTTCCGCTGACGACCAGTCGAAACGGCGGCGTGGTTGTCTATGACTTGCGCTATGATCCGATGCCGTTTGTTGGGTTAAGCGCGGAGGAATTGGCGAAGAAAATCTTTGCGTCGTGGGAGGAGCGGCAAGCTGAGAACTTCGTCAAATTGCCAGTCAAAGAATTGCAGTACAATCGCTGTCCGGCGGCGGCGCCACTAGGTGTACTGGAGCAGGGCGACGGCTGGCGGAAAATTTCGCTTGATCTAAAGACAGTGCAGAAACATCAAAATATTTTACTGAATCACCCGGACTTTGCCGAAAAATTACGGACTATTTTTGAAAACAAGCCAGCCTTCAAGAAATTGCCTGATCCAGAAGCGCAACTATATGATGGCTTTTTGAATGACCGTGACCGCTTGCGAGTAGAAGCGGTGCGCAATGCTGATGAGCGCGAACTGGCGGATTTTCATCCCGAGTTTCAGGACGAACGGTTAGTACCGCTGTTGCTGCACTACAAAGCGCGTAATTTTCCGCGATCACTCAGTGAAGATGATTTGGCGCAATGGGAAGCCTGGCGGGCTCAGCATTTGCAGGCACAACTACCGCAATTTATGGCATCTCTGCAGCGGTTAGCGCCGACAGCAACTGACGAGCAGCAGTTTATTTTGCAAGAATTGCAACTGTGGGCGGAGGCGGTGTTGCCGGCTGGCGACTTGTGATAGGACGTGTGCTAGGTTAAAGACGGAGCGAGTTTTTGAGACTCAACTTTAGGATTAGGCTCGTTCGTCCTCATTCTGTATAGAAGGCAAATTGATAGTAAAATAAACTCGCTTTTTTGGTTTGGTGAAAAATAACGGATTGATCTATTGATACGACGTTGAGTAATTTCGCTAGCAACATCCACAAGCTTCCAAACTAATGCTGACAAAGATTTTCTTAAGAAGATGGCTAGTGGCACAATTGTTGCCCAAAAAATAATCATTATCGTTGCCGACAGACTAATGTTAGTGAAGGGTATTTTGCCGAAGAGAAGAAAGAAAAATAATTGGTCGATGACAAATGGTGCGAGTACGATCGCTCCAAAGATTACAATTAAACAAACGCCCAACTTTCTCATAGGTCTAACTGTAACAAATAAGAGGTGGTCTTGCAATCATAAGCATAATATGTTGTAATTTAAAGTTGGACTAGCATCGGGACTAGAAAAATTGTTGTAAAGCCTGTATAATATAGCGGTTATGGCAGAGGTGATTCGCGTCAAGGGCGCTCGTGAGCATAATTTAAGAAACGTGGATATTGAGATTCCACGTGATAAATTAGTTGTGATTACGGGTCTAAGTGGATCGGGTAAATCCAGTTTGGCGTTTGATACGATTTACGCCGAGGGTCAGCGTCGTTATATGGAAAGCCTAAACTCTTACGCTCGTCAGTTTTTGGGGACGATGGACAAGCCTGATGTTGACTCGATTGAAGGGTTAAGCCCAGCTATTTCGATTGACCAGAAATCAACCAGCCGAAACCCGCGCTCCACGGTGGCGACGGTGACAGAAATTTATGATTATTTGCGACTATTATTTGCTAGAATTGGCGTGCCGCATTGTCCAATTTGTGGCAATGAAGTGACGCGACGTACGGCTGAGGCAATTATTGATGAGACTTTACGGCAATTTGTTGATAAGCGAATTTTATTATTGGCACCAATTGTTAAAAATAAAAAGGGCGAGTTTGCGCATATTCCGGAACAATATCAGCGGCTTGGTTATGCCAGAGTGCGTGTTGACGGTGTAGTGTATGCATTAGACGAGTTTCCGGAATTGCAAAAAAGTTACAAGCATAATATTGAGCTGGTGGTTGATCGATTGGCTCTGAGTAGTGAAATGCGGTCGCGATTAAGTCAGAGTGTTGAGCAGGCGCTGGAACTTGGGCAAGGAGTCCTTGAGGTCTTAGAGGCTGATAGCGGTGATATAAAAACTTTTTCACAGCGATACGCCTGCGTTGACCATCCTGATGTCGAGATTCCAGAATTAGAACCGAGACTATTTAGCTTTAACGCTCCACAAGGTGCTTGCCCGACATGTACTGGGTTGGGGTCGAGGTTGGAGATTGATCCAGAATTGGTTTTTAACAATAATTTAACAATTTCTGAAGGTGCGATTCGGCCGTATAATCGAATGAATTCTGACGCCTGGAATATGAAGCGGTTGGCGTCAGTAGGTGAAGCGCATGGGTTTAGTTTGCGAGTGCCTGTAAGTAAATTGCCTGATAATGTTAAGCAGAAAATTTTATACGGTACTGGCGATCAGAAATATCGCGTGGAGCTAGGTGGTGGGCGACATTATGAAACTACATATGAAGGCGTTATTCCTAATTTGGAGCGGCGCTGGAGGGAGACTGATAGTGATTTTGTAAGGCGAGATATTGAGCGGTTTATGCGCGAGCGGGATTGTTATGCATGTAAGGGTGCGCGCTTAAAGCCGGCAGTTTTGGCAGTAACGGTCCATGATTTGAATATAGTTGATGTGTGTGACCTGAGTGTTGATGATGCATTGGATTTGTTTAATAATAAATTACAATTGACCGAACAGGAGATGATGATTGCTCGGCTAGTCTTAAAAGAGATTAAATCTCGGCTGGGTTTTATGAGCAATGTTGGCTTGAATTATTTGGAACTAAGTCGGGCGGCCAATACGTTGAGCGGTGGCGAGGCGCAGCGAATTCGGCTAGCGACTCAAATCGGCGCTGGTTTGCAGGGCGTACTTTATGTACTTGACGAGCCGTCGATTGGACTGCATCAACGTGACAATGATCGGCTGATTGACACATTAAAGCGTCTACGTGATCTTGGTAATTCCGTCCTGGTAGTTGAGCATGACGAGGATACGATTCGGCAGAGTGATTTCCTGGTTGATATGGGGCCAGGCGCTGGCGTGAACGGTGGCCGAGTGGTGGCTACTGGTGCGCCTGAAGCGGTGGCAAAAAACCAAGACAGCATTACGGGTCGTTATTTGTCAGGATCAGAAAAAATTCTTGTGCCAAAAAAGCGACGTAAGATTATGAAGAATAGACAATTAGTCGTTCGGGGTGCACGCGAAAATAATCTTAAGAATATCGATGTGGCGTTTCCGCTGGGTCTGATGACTGTGGTGTCGGGAGTTTCGGGTAGCGGTAAATCGACATTAGTTAACGATATCGTAGCGCGTGAGCTCGCGGCGCAACTTAATCGGTCAACTACAGCGCCCGGCCTACATAAAACGATTGATGGCGTTGACCTGCTAGATAAAGCCATTGTTATTGACCAGTCACCAATTGGCCGCACACCGCGTTCTAATCCAGCAACCTACACTGGCATTTTTACGCCAATTCGCGAGCTGTTTGCCAGCACTCCTGAGGCTAATGTTCGCGGCTATAAAGCTGGTCGGTTCAGTTTTAACGTCAAGGGCGGCCGCTGCGAAAATTGCCAAGGCGACGGTATGATCAAGATCGAGATGCACTTTTTGCCGGATGTCTACGTCCAGTGTGACGAGTGTCATGGCCAGCGCTATAACCGTGAGGCGCTAGAGATTAAGTATAAAAATAAGACGATTGCCGACGTATTGAACATGACAGTTGAGCAGGCGGCGGAATTCTTCGATAGCGTACCAAATATTGCTCGGAAACTACAAACGTTAGTGGAAGTTGGCCTTGGCTATATCAAGCTTGGCCAGCCAGCAACCACCTTTTCAGGTGGTGAGGCGCAGCGGATTAAACTAGCGACAGAGTTGTCTAAGCGATCCACTGGAAAAACTATGTATATTCTGGACGAGCCAACAACCGGGCTTCATTCAGCTGACGTTAAGCGATTGCTGGGGATTTTGCAGCAGCTGGTTGACGGCGGTAATAGTATGATTATTATTGAGCATAATCTGGATGTAATCAAGTCGGCTGACTGGGTGATTGATATGGGGCCTGAAGGTGGAATTGGTGGCGGTACGGTGGTGGCTAGCGGCACGCCAGAAGAAGTCGCCAAAGTACCAGAGTCATTTACCGGCAAATATCTAAAAAATATGCTTTAAGAATTACTTTTTTCGTTTGGCTTTTTTCAGAAGAACTAGCAATTGTTTTCGGAGTAAGGCTCGAGTGTTGGGCTGTTTTAGTGCGTGGATAATCATTGGTAGTACTGATAAGAAAATTATGAGGATTGCGGCAACTTCGATGTTAACGCCAGCTTTGGTGAGGAATTCGCCAGCGTAGAACCCTAGGTAGACGAATAGAGATGACCATAGAAATCCGCCAACAATATTAAATGTCAGGAAGGTCTTATAGTGCATTTTACTGGCACCAGCAACAATTGGCGCAAAGGTGCGAACGATTGGCACGAATCTAGCCAGGACAATTGTTACTGAGCCGTGTTTGTCATAAAATTTTTCAGTTTGTTCCAAATATTTTTTCTTGAAAAATCGAGAATTTTCTTTTTCAAACAGTTTACGTCCAACTTTATGTCCAAAACTGTAACCGACACTATCTCCAAGTACTGCTGCTATAAAAACTAAGATTGCGAAAATATGAATGTCAATATGTAGAATGTTCTGTTGTACCATATAGCCGGAAGTAAAAAGTAAACTGTCGCCTGGCAATACAAACCCAATAAGCAATCCCGATTCTGCGAAAACCACTAATAAAATTGCTATTACGCCAAAGCTCGTGATCAGATGAATAAAAGATTCCATGCGTCAATTATAGCATAATTATCATGTGATGAATCCGACTATTCTTCGATGAATCCGCCCGACTGCCGCGCCCACAACTTGGCATAAACGCCGCGTTTTTTGGCAAGCAATTGATCGTGTGAACCGTCTTCGACGATGCGTCCGTTTTCCAGGACGATGATACGGTCGAGTTTGGCGATAGTCGACAAGCGGTGGGCGATGACAATTGACGTTCGGTTCTTCATCAACGTTTCCAGCGACTTTTGGATTAGCGCTTCTGATTCTGAGTCTAATGCTGATGTCGCTTCATCAAGAACCAGAATCGGTGCGTTTTTCAAGATTGCTCTGGCAATGGCGATGCGCTGCCGCTGTCCGCCCGAAAGTTTGACGCCGCGTTCACCGACCATGGTGTCAAAACCGTCTTGCAGTTTGACGATGAAGTCGTAAGCGCCAGCCTTCTTAGCAGCTTTTTCAATCTCAGCATCGGTCGCGTCAGGTCGGCTGTAGGCGATATTCTCACGGACGGAGCGGTGAAATAGCAGCGGCTCTTGCGGCACATAGGCGATTTGCTGGCGCAGGCTTGCCTGAGTAACCTCGGCAATATCTTGCGAGTCAATGGCAATCTTGCCCGAGTCAATATCGGCAAACCGTAACAATAATTTGGTGAGGGTAGTTTTGCCAGACCCGCTTGATCCGACTAAGCCAATTTTTTCACCTGGCTGAATATTGAGCGAGAAATCATGAAACAAGGTATCGCCTTGGCCTTCGTCGTGTGTAAAGGTCACATTGTGCATGACAATGCCGCCGCGTTTAATTTTTAGTTTTTTGTCGCTGCGGTCAACTAATGTCGTTGGTGTTTTAAGGATTTCTACCATCTCGTGAGCATCGCCGAGGATATGGTTATAGCTACGCATAATGCCGTTCATATTCCATAGCTCGTGCGCCACGCTACCAGTATAGGTGATGATGAGATAAACCGCCGCTACTGACACTACATTATGCTGGGCGGCATATATTGCAAAGACAATTGCGCCAATTTTTATCACCATGTTGATGGTCGAATATACAGTACTGACTTTCAAAAATCCGTGCATTGTATCCAAGCTGGCACCACGCCAAGATTCAACAGTTTTTGCAAAGCGTTGCTGTTCTGTAATTTCGGCACCAGACGATTTTACTGCCAAAATGTTTGAAACGGCGTCCGCTAATTGTCCACTCACTTTGTTGCTGGCTTTGGCTTCTTTTTCGTTCAACTTGGCCATCGGTCGAGAACCAAAGTAGACAACAATGCTAAACATGATTGAGAAGAGTAGGAGAAATACAGCATATTGCCACAGTAGGGTTGATAGGATTATGATTGAGCCAACCAGGGAGATGACCAACGGCAAGATTGACCAAATGATTGTGTCCCAAAAACGCTCGACTGCGCCATTTAATTTGTTGGTTTGGCTGACAAGTGAACCGCCGAATTTGTTAGCATGAAAAAACATCGTTTGGTTGGTTAGTTTGCTAAAACACCGTGCGTACAAATCGCGCTGCAGGGCAGTTTCAAACGTCCAAGCAAGATAGAGGACTAAGCGCCAGCCGATAACACTTGACCATAACTGGCTAACACCATATAAAATGATCAGTGTCCATAAGTTCTCTGTGGTTTGTAGTCTGCCGTGCTGGATGATATTGAGTAGCTCGGCAATGATTAGCGGACCAACGAAAATTGTTATTGCAAGTGTTATGATGGCAAAAAAGATAGTCAGATTTCGCCTATGCTTGTAGGTGATTGATGTTTGCCAGAATAGGCCTAAGATTTGCCTGTTGCTAATTTTATTTTTCAAGACAGCTCCTTTCGTTGGTAAAATATTTTTTTGCTAATTTAACCATTCGCTCGCCGATTTCGCCATATTTTATTAGCGAATTGACTTGGCTTAAATTAACCATGGTATTTTTAATAACTCCGCCGCCTGGGTCATTAACAAACTCGTCGATTTTTTCCAACTTGGCATATACGCGAAATTGGAAAATTTGCTTACCATCAGGCTCGGTTAAGTGTTGATATCCAAGAGGTTGCCATTCAATCACGCGCATATTACATTCTTCAACCATCTCGCGAGCAATAGTCTGTTCAATTGTCTCGCCTGGCTCAGTACGCCCGCCTGGTAAATTAAATTCTTTTTCGCATGTTAGGCTGGTGATGAGCGGTACTTGACCATTCAGGTTGCCTATCGCATAAACTTGCTGCCATGGTAAATCTGGAATATTTCCTTTTTCTGTTATTGTATACCAGTTTGCTAAGATTTTTTGATTTCCATAAACAAATGATGATTTGAAATCCGGCTGCATAACACCTCTCTTGCTAATTTATATTCTGCATTCAAAATAGTTTTCTACAAATTAAATAAAAAAATTCGAAAATATTAGAGGAACTCACTCAAGTAAGTTCATGCATGTTGCATAAGTATATAATGTTGTTGCATCTTGAGTCAATAATGTGTGGCAGTTTTCGTTGCTTGGTTTTGCTCGCCTGATGTATAATGTATGGTGAGTAGAGGAGGAAATAATGGCATTATATGAGATTACAACAAAACAAGAGTTTGAAGAGAAAGTGCTAAAAAGCAACAAGCCGGTGCTGGTTGATTTTTGGGCGCCATGGTGTCCGCCGTGCCGAGCGATGGCGCCAATTTTACATCAAATTGCTGAAGAAACTGAGTTTGATGTCGTCAAAGTCGATACTGAAGCCAGCCAGGAAAATGCGCAGTTGGCTATGGACTATCGTGTGCAGGGCATTCCAAACATGAAGATTATCGCTGGTGGCGAGGAGGTTGCTGAGCTGATTGGCATGAAGCCAAAGCAAACGCTGATTGATGCTTTGGAAAAAGCTGCGGCAAAATAAATCATGACTACTTGTCGGCGCGCCAGGACCAAAGATAACGGATATCAAAAGTTGTTTATCAAAAAACTCTTGCGATATTTGCCGCACCATCTTTTGCTGGCAACCACCCACAAGGTTCGGTTACGCTATGCGGAGAAGTTGCTAGGCAGCATAGCTCAGAAGCGGATTATTACAACAAAAACACTACGCCGGTTTAGTAGCTCTGAGATAGCCGAATATCAAAAACTGACGCAAGACACCCAGTTTTGGCATGGTACTGGTCGTTGGCAGTATGGTAAGGATAGTATCGTTGACATGATGAAAGGTTTTTGCGATATTGCTGGCCTCAAGCCATCCCGTGATGTGTATGCAGTTTTTGGCGGCAGTGATCAGCATATCGTACATTCGATTTCATTATGCCGGAGTCGAATGGTGGCGCGATCATATGCTGACATGCATGGTCTTGGCTGGAAAGAGAAAAACCGCTATGGCGACGCTCTGACTTGGACGTCATATTACTACAGTTTGTTTTATGCGCGGTTATTTACTGTCAATGGAGTCAAAGTGTTGCGTCGTTGGAAAACTTGGCGCGCATTATCGCATGATGAAAATGGCGATAATACTTGGGGAAAGAAAGTGAATAAGCAGGCACGCGATGTGTGGGATATCTTCTGTCTGGGTAGTGATATTTCGGGTAATTATCCAATTTTAATTGGTGTTAGGAGTCTTGATTCGCAATTAAAACTAGAAAAACCGATGAGTCACTACGAAGTACGCGCTGATAAACGGATCGGCGTTGCAAATATTTCACACATAGAAGTGCCTAGCGATAAGCAGGATGAAATGCGAGAGTTATTGCTTTCGTACGGTATCGATATACCAGTGACGAGCATTGAATTAGGCGAATATGTCAGTGTACAGAAGCGTTTTACTGAATTGCTTGGCTGGTAGAGAAAGAAATTAGACTAAAGCTGACGAAGTGGATGTGATAAGATTATTAATAATATATGAAGTCGCATACTAAATCGCTTTTATATGACCAGATCACAGCCGATCCAATGAATGCTGATTTTGTCAATAGAGGTTGGTTGCCTGTGTATTCTGCTTCGTCAAGCTCGCGAATTGTACTGGTCGGGCAGGCGCCAGGTCGAATTGCTCAGCAAACGTTAAAGCCGTGGAATGATGCTAGCGGTCGTTTGCTTCGGCAATGGCTGAACGTAACGGACGAACAGTTTTACGATCCCGATCTCTTTGCGTTGATGCCGATAGATTTTTATTATCCAGGCAGGGGAGTGCACGGTGATTTGCCGCCGCGCTTGGATTTTGCCAGAAAATGGCATCCGCGTTTGCTAGCGCAGATGCCGAATGTGCGATTGACAATTTTGGTTGGTTCGTATGCGCAAAAATATTATCTTGATCGCCGCGCCAAGCAGAATTTGACAGCAACTGTGGCGGACTTTAATATGTATTTGCCAGATTATTTTCCATTGGTTCATCCATCGCCGCTCAATATTGGCTGGCGCAAACGTAATCCATGGTTTGAATCGGATGTCATTCCAGTTCTACAAACGATAGTTAAGGAGGTGCTGTCATGACAGTTTATAAAATTAAACGAATTTACGAATCGCCAGAATCGGACGATGGCTACCGCGTGCTAGTTGACCGATTATGGCCGCGCGGTATAAGTAAAGAACGAGCGGCGCTAGACGAGTGGGCTAAAGAAATCGCGCCAACCAATGAGCTGCGCCAATGGTTTAATCATGATCCAGAAAAATTTACAGAGTTTTCAGAACGTTATACAAAAGAGTTAGATGAAAATCCCGCCACTATCAAGGCGAGAAATGACTGGCCTAGTCATCCAATCGTTACGCTATTGTATAGCGCTAAGGATGCGGATTTTAACCAGGCGGTAGTACTTAAGCAATGGTTAGAGGGCTGATTTTATATTAGATAATTATACAAGACTATAATTAGACTTGAGCTAACGTTTGAGAGATGAGAACTTGATTAATAAGAGATAAAGTATAATGATAGTGGAGGAGTGGCTAGTCATAACAATTTGCTTAGTCAACTACACTGACTACAGCAGGGTAATTTTTTAGTTAAATAAATTTCTATGATCAATAAAATTTATCGTGGAATCACATGCGTCATATCGCTAATTTTTAGGATTATACCGACAAAAGATCGTGTGCGTGTAATTGTTTATCGTAATGACGGTAAGATTTTGTTGGTTAGAAGTCGTTTTAGCCGTCAAAAATGGGCTTTGCCTGGTGGCGGCGTAAAACGCCATGAAAGTTATGAGCAGGCTGCTATCCGAGAAGTGTTGGAAGAGTTAGGAATTAGCGTGGAGAATCTGCAGTATCTTGGGAAAGCTAATTCTCGTGAGTCATATATTGAGTTTTCAGTTCGAGTCTTTGCGGCGCAAGCGTCTGATTATGATATAAAATGTAACTTTGAAATAATGGAGACTCGGTGGCTTAGTAGAGAGTATATTCCTAAAGAGTATTACACTCTGTATTTTACTAGGTATCAGTAGATATCTCTGTCTTTTATGTATAATATAAACATGAATAATCAGCAACTTGCCCAGCTTGAAACAGTAAAAACTAAAATCCGCCAATTACTTGGTGGCGATACCTCAGGTCACTCCGATGATCATGTCGAGCGAGTAGCGCTGCTGGCAGAGCGTTTTGCTAGCGAATGCAGCGAGCCAGTGGATTTGCAAGAAGTGCTGTTGACGGCTTGGCTGCATGACGTTGATGATTACAAATTGGTCGGTAAGGCGCAGGCAGAGAAATTAACGAACGCAGTAAATATTATGACAGAAGCAAAGGTGGCTGAAGATTTGCGCCGAGCGGTATTGGAAAATATTGCGGCGATTGGTTATAGCAAACGGCTGAACGGCAGGCAACCACAGCGGCTGGCGGGGCGGCTGGTGTCTGACGCTGACATGTGCGATGCTATTGGCGCGGTTGGGATTGAGCGGGCGCTGGTTTATGTTTGCCATCATGGCGGGCGGATTTTTGACCCCGCAGTTTGGCCGAATGTTAATCTGGCGGCGCACGAATATAATGCTGACGGCAATACGCATGATACCGACGGCTTTATCAATCATTTCTTTGAAAAGCTGCTGAAACTGAAAGACTTGATGCTGACGCTGCCAGGACGAGCAGAAGCAGAAGACCGCCAGCAAATTATGGTTGATTTCTTACGCCATTATTTCCGCGAGAAGAATGCCCCGGACTGGAGCGAATTTTTGGAAGAATACTTACGCCGTTGATAGGCCGCTGAAGTGCTTTCTTGTTTATTTCAGTTCTCTGTCTGGAAAGCTGGTGCTCAAAATTTTTAAGCCGGTGTCGACGACTAATTGGCAGGCTTGCTGTTGCGAGAGGGGTGCGAGGTGCTTGTTTTCGCCGCTTGGATGGAGCGAATGGCCAGCTTTTGGTACGATAATAGCTCGTTGTCTAGCCTCGTGCCAAGTGACTACCGCCCCCGCCTATGCAAAAAGTTGTTATCGGCCGTCTTAGATTATCTATCGTTTCGTTTATTATAATATCGTACATTACATATTTGTCAAATACATAAGCTAACGTATCATTGTGTTAATATTGGAATATGAAGCAGGCGATAATTGTTCACGGTAAGCCGTCCAAACAATCGTATTTCAATCCAAATCTACCGAGCGCCAGTAACTCAATTTGGATTCCATGGCTGCAACAACAGCTATTAATTTGCGGTATTGATACTCAGACGCCTGAGATGCCTGAATCACGGCGACCAGATTACTCATTGTGGCGACAGACTTTTGAAAAATATAATGTAAATTCGGGAACCATACTGGTTGGTCATAGTTGTGGCGGGGGTTTTCTAATTCAATGGATGAGCGAGAACCCGCAAATTTGTGCAGGCGACGTCTATCTCATTGCGCCAACTTTTGGCGATAAGTTTAATCTCGAAGCTCCATACGAAGAACTACTTCGTGGTGGTTTTTTTAATTTTAAGATTGATGAAACGCTACTTGATCGTGTGCATAGCCTAACTATATTCTACTCTGACAATGATTCGGTGCGAGTCGATACTGCGATAAAAATTCTAAAAAAATCTTTCCCGTCTGCCTGTTATCGATTATTTCCGGGATATAGGCATTTTTGTGGTAAGCGTGACATGGCCGATGATACTTTTCCCGAGCTGCTTGAAACAATATTTCGTAACAAAATAATTTATTGAACGTGTCGTAACATAAAATAACAAAACTACTATTACGTAGATAGTATTTACAGACTGGTTCGGATCCGGAGTATAATGAAATGCTGGGTGGTTTTGTCGGCAAGACGTGATTGCTTGATATAATGGTAGCTGTGAATCAACGGTTGCAGCAAAAACTCAAAACCTTACCCCGCACTCCCGGTGTCTATTTTCACAAGTCGGCCAGCGGCGAGATTATTTATGTCGGCAAGGCGGCGGTGCTGAAAAACCGTGTGCGTCAGTATTTTCAGGATTCGCGCGGGCGGGACAATAAAACCATGGCCTTGGTGGCGGAAATTGCTGATACCGATTGGATTGAGACCGAGAGCGAAGTTGACGCCTTGTTTCTGGAAAGCGAGATGGTCAAGCGCTACATGCCGCGCTACAACGTGCTGCTGCGCGATGATAAGTCGCAGATGTATGTGCGAATCGACATGAAAAGCGAGTGGCCGACTGTCAGTTTTACGCGCAATCCTGCGGATGATGGTGCGGAATATGTTGGCCCGTTTTACAATGGCTTTGCTTTGAAAAAAGCGCTGCGCTACTTGCGGCGGGTTTTTCCCTATTTGACTAGGCGGCGCCGTCCGGGGCAGTCGAAATTGGATGAAGATTTGGGCCTCAGTCCGCGACTAAGTGATGGGACGGAGCTGTACAAAGCTAATTTGCGCAAGCTCATCAGCTACATCAAAGGTAATCGTAAAGCCATCGCCGCTGAGCTGGAACGCGACATGAAAACGGCGGCTAGACTGCATGATTTTGAGCGGGCGGCGGATCTTCGCAATAAGCTCAGCGCCATGCGGGAGTTGCAGCGGCGAGTTTGTTTCGGCGACAAGGAATTTTTGGATATTTCTAAAGACAAGGCGTTGGCTGATTTGGCGAAATTGTTGGGACTAAATGATATCCCAGTGCGCATCGAGGGTTATGACATTTCGCATATGAGCGGGCGGCAGGTTGTTGCCAGTATGGTAGTATTTACCAATGGCGCGAGCGACCGGGCGGAGTACCGCAAGTTCAAAGTTAGTGAGAAAAATGATGACACCGGCAATATCTATCAGACGATTTTTCGCCGGCTGAGCGAGCGTCATCTGAAAAGTTGGGGCCGTCCTGACCTGCTGCTCATTGATGGCGGCAAAGGCCAGCTAGCGGCGGCCATCAGAGCGCGTGATGAGCGTGGTGTCACCGTGCCGGTCGTCAGCATCGCTAAGCGCGAGGAAGAACTACTGGTGCATAAGACTAATTCGCAGATTGATACGGCGTTCATCGAGCAAATGCGGTCGCAGCCATCTGCGGATATCGCTATTCATGAAGATGGTGATGTTTATGTAGTGAATTTGCACCCAGGCCAGCGTAACGCCGGCTCGCATTCAAAAAACTTGCGAGCTAGCACGGGGCAAAATCGTGAAGAATATCCGACGGCGGACGAGAATACCCTTGCGACAACTGACATCGTCAAATTATTCCAGCGCATTCGCGACGAGTCGCATCGTTTTGCCGTGAGCTACCACACGGCGCTTAAGCGCCAGCAACAAACAAAAAATCAGCTGGAGGAGATTCCTGGCGTGGGGCCAAAAACCCGCGCCAAATTGCTGAGAAAATTTGGTAGCATGAAGAAAATCTTTGAGGCAGCTGGCGAAGATTTAGAGGCGGAAATTGGCGAACAGAAAGCACGGCTTATAAAGCGGTTTTCAGAAAGCAATAATGCTAATCGACAATAAAGCATAAATTATATATAATAAGACTAATGAAGAGACAATTTGCGACATTTTTACTCCGCTGGATTCTTAATTCGGTTGGCATTTGGGTGGCTGTGCGACTACTTGGTAATGAAAATACTGAAATGACGTCAGCATGGACTTTTATGACAGCAGGGCTGATATTCTCGCTCGTTAATAGTATATTAAAGCCTATTATCACAATTTTGGCACTACCAGCAATTCTATTTACCTTGGGCCTATTTACTTTAGTTGTCAATGGATTAATGGTTTATATTTCACTTGCTTTGGCGCCAGGAATTTCTATGACATTTGTACATTCAATTATTGCCGGAATTATCCTGAGTTTGGTAAACTATATTATAGGTAGTGCGCTAGTTTTACAGCGGGAAGAAAAGGAGTAATATGTCAATTGATACAATTTTACCGTACATTACGCTTGGGTCAGCCGTATTGATGGTTATAGCAATTTTGTTGCAGCAGCGTGGTGCGAGTTTGGGTGCCGGATTCGGCTCTTCTGGTGAATTGTTTACCACTCGCCGCGGTTTTGATAAAAACTTATTTGACGTAACCGTGGTTTTTGCGGTGATTTTTGTGCTATCGATTTTGGCAAGTATGATTTTGCCAGGATTACAGAAATAGGAGAAGGATATTGAGCTCAGACAAATCGTCGTGGAATCACTTTGCGCGGTTAAAAGTTTCCAGTAAAGATGTCAATAAACGCCTCCGCAAGATCGAAAAAGGTAGTTTGCGGCATGCGCATAAATTTGTGACTTCGCGCCTGGACCGTCTAGCGAACGTCAAGCGGCGTGTGTCTGTTTGGGTAGTTTTGGTCTTGGTGATGATTGGTGTTAGTGCGGCACAGTGGAGTATTTCTCGCAATTCTTTCACCGCTATGACTTATGCTGCCGGTGGCTCATATTCTGAGGGGGTACTGGGTCCTTTAGAAAACTTAAACCCAATTTTTGCTAAAACTAGCGCTGAAAAGTCTGCTGCCAAATTATTATTTTCAAGTCTATATAGATACGATTCCACCGGTAATATTAAGAGTGATTTAGCAGACGACATAACCATCAATGATAAAGAGACTGAATACGTTGTCAAATTGAAGAAAAACCTAAAATGGTCAGACGGACATAGCCTAACAGCAGATGATGTAATTTTTACATTAAGATTACTAGCAAACCCAGAGGCTAGGGCAGAAATATCTGGCTGGCGGTCAATCAAGTTTGAAAAAGTATCCGACGATTCAGTGAAGTTTATTTTACCAGCTTCCTATGCGCCGTTTATTCATGCGCTGACCTTTCCAATTATTCCAGAGCATATTTTAAAGGACGTCCAGCCAGCTAACCTGCGCGAGCACGCCTTCAGTAAGTCGCCAATTTCTAGCGGTCCGTTTGCTTTCCGGTTACTTCAAAATGTTACTAGCGATGGTAGTAAAAAGGTGTTGTATTTACAGGCCAACAACAACTACCATGGGGGTGTGGCAAAGCTTGAACGATTCCAATTATATGTGTATCCAACTCAGAATGATATAGCAAAAAGCTTACGAACACGGGAAATTACCGGTACGCCAGAATTAATTTATAATGAGCAATCGGACGAAGTTAAATCCATGTATGCAGCCGAATCGCACTCATTAAATAACGGCGTATATGCTTTGTTTAATGCCAATAGTCAGTTCTTACATTCAAAGGCTATTCGTCAAGCATTGGCAATGAGTATTGATGTGGGTAAACTACGCCAGTCTCTATCGTCATCAACTAAGGAATTAACAGGCCCAATTCTCAACAAATTCCTTGACAAAACACCCCAGGCATTAGGCTACGATGTCAAAAAAGCAAAATCGTTGCTAGATGCTGAAGGCTGGAAAATAGCTGGCGATGTTCGTAAAAAAGAAAATACTAAATTAAGTCTGAGTGTTGTAGTCTTAAAAAATACTAATTATGAAAAAGTTGCGCAATTTTTAGCCCAAATATGGCGTAAGGAATTGAATGTAGAAGTAGATATTAAAGTGGTTGATCCAAATGATGTTGCGCAGAATATTCTCCAGACAGTGCTGCAGCCGCGTAGCTTTGATGTACTTATTTACGAGCTGTCGTTGGGTGGTGACCCAGATGTTTACGCCTATTGGCACTCTTCTCAGGCAACAAATAATGGTTTGAATTTTTCTAATTACAATAATGCCGTGGCGGATGATGCTCTAGCAAGTGGTCGCTCAAAGCTATCAACTAAGCAGCGTGCTGATCGCTATGCAAAATTTGTCGCTATTTGGCAGGCAGATATGCCAGCGATTGCCTTATATCAACCGAAGTTCGACTATATTCACACTCGGACTGTGCGGGCGCTTGATAAAAATACTGAGGTAGTTAGCCTGGTTGATCGGTATGTTGACGTTCAATATTGGGCGACAGAGAAACAATCCGTTTACAAAACACCTTAATTTCGGGTATAATAACGACAGTCGTGCGGGCGTGGCGGAATTGGTAGACGCGCTAGCTTGAGGGGCTAGTGAACCCAAGTTCGTGGAAGTTCAAGTCTTCTCGCTCGCACCAAATGTAATAGAGCGGCGCGTTGGCGGAGCGGTTACGCAGAGGTCTGCAAAACCTTTTAGACGAGTTCGACTCTCGTACGTGCCTCCAAATGTAGCCCTTGGGTGGGCTATTTTTCTTTAAAGCTAAGGTCTAGCTTTGATGCGATAAGCATACTTTCGGCGATGATGGTGAGCGCTACGTTTGGGTCGATGATACCTTTCGCGTGGATAATTGCCTGCTGTAAAACGAAACCATAACAGCTAGCCCACTCTTGTTGATTAGGAATAATAACGCCAAGATGCTCTGAACAGGTTTTCCATAGTCCTACAAAGTCTTTAGGCGTTAGCACGTCTGGCTGATGTTTTTTAGGAACTCTAATAGCATAGAAATCATCGCTACCCATAACTTGAGCACTGTGACCGATACACTCTTGGATATCAAACGCCTTAAATGCTTTAGTTTTGCCGATTTGTTTCATGCCGCCACCAACAAATGACCAGGGAGAATATTTTTCTACGAATATTTTTTGTAATATACCGTTGCCCAGGTAGAATTTTTGACCATTCTTCATGTCAATCTCAAGGATGGTTTCAGGAGATTCGACACGAACCGCTACTTGTGCTGCGTAGCCAGCGAGCATACTGGAGACACAGAGAAATATTTGAATAGGGAGGCGGGGCTCCGTGTCATCTTTGTGTGGTATCATAAGAAAATTAAACATTTCTTGACCGCCAACAGTAATGCGATCTATATCATTCGTAGACCCTAGTTTTTCTCGCAACGAAGTGATGAGATGATCTTTTGATATCTCATCATCGATAGGTTGAGGCTTTTTCTTAAACAATCCGAACATGCTAGATATCCTTTCTACTTTTTTAATAGTTCTTTCAATTCCGGAAAAGTCGGTTGGAAAAAGTGGTTGCGGTCTTTAAAAATATGCGCCTTGGCGGTCGGTAAATCGCGCTGAAATTTGGCAAGTTCAGTAAAGGGTACCACCGGGTCGTCTTTGCTGTGGAATAAATGAATTTCCTCCGCTGATTTTTCGAGTCCAGCGGCACTTGTCACTTGAAAGCTGCCAAGGTCTTCAACTGATTCGTCGTCATAGCACGGCGATACTAGCACTAATCGTCGAACTGGCGAGCTAAGCGGTGATTCGTGTAAATATTTAGCCAAAAACATTGCGCCCAGGCTATAGCCAACCAACTGAACGTCGCTGTCGAGTAGCGGCAATAGTTTTTCGAAATATATTTTCCATTCTTCATACTGCGCATTCTGTTTATTAGGAAAATCTGGTAGTAACACATCGTAGCCAGTTGTGGTTTGCGCCAGCCATTCGCGCCATTTTTGCGACCAAAGCAGCCGTTCGTAATGAAGCTGGCTATTTTTTAGATTATCCAAATAATTTTCATAGCTGTTAAAGCTTGATCCGCCGTGAACTATTACAATTTGCTTCATAAATATAGTATAATACAGGCAGCACTGGGTGGTGAAGTGCCGGTGCATAAATAAAAATCAGCGCGAGTGGCGGAATTGGTAGACGCGAGGGACTTAAAATCCCTTGACCAAAAGTCGTGCGGGTTCGATTCCCGCCTTGCGCACCAAAATTGTAAAAGGAAAGTTTAATAGAAAGGGTAATAAGGTAAATGAGTGTATTAGCAATTGTACTTATAGTTATTGCAGCTTTGTTGGGTCTGACCATCATGTTCGTTGTAGGTTCATATAATGGTCTAGTGACGTTGCGTAATCGTGTTGAAGAAGCGTGGAGTGACATCACTGTGCAGCTGAAACGCCGAACTGACTTGATTCCAAATTTGGTCAATTCGGTCAAGGGTTATGCCACACACGAAAAGGAAGTGTTTGAGAAAGTCGCTGAAGCTCGTTCGGCAATTATGAATGCAAACGGCGTGGCTGAAACTGCAAAGGCAGAAAATGCTCTAGAGGGTGCGCTAAAGAGTCTGTTCGCCGTTTCTGAGGCATATCCAGAACTAAAGGCGAATCAAAACTTCTTGCAGCTGCAACAAGAACTGGTAGATACTGAAGATAAAATTCAGGCTGCTCGTCGATTTTACAATGGCGGAGTTCGCGACTTAAATACGAAAATTCAAACTTTCCCGGCAAATATTATTGCAGGTATGTTTGGTTTTCGGGCAAAAGAATTCTTCGATGTTGAAGATCGTGCAAGTGTCGAGACTCCGGTAGAAGTAAAGTTCTAATCAGGCCTAGTAATAATAATCGCTCGCCTATTGTTGGCGGGCGATTTTTGATATAATTAACATATGTATAATGCAGTTTCTCAAAATAAACGCAACACCGTATTAATAATGGCAGTGTTTGTTGCAATTATTGGTATTATTGGGGTGTTTATTGGCATGGCGATGGATAGTTATTCACTATCTGCCATAATATTTATCTGTGCAATGTTATATGCTTGGCTGCAGTATTTTATCGCTGGTAAATTAGCTATGGCGATGACTGGCGCGCAGGAAATTGAAAAAAAGGATGCGCCAGAATTATGGCGGGTAGTGGAAAATTTGGCGATTACTTCTGGCATGCCGATGCCGAAGGTATATATTATTGATGATCCAGCGCCAAATGCCTTTGCGACAGGGCGCGATCCAAAACACGCTATTGTCGGTGCGACTACTGGACTGCTAGAAATTATGGATAAGCGCGAGCTGGAGGCGGTGATGGCGCATGAGATGAGCCATGTGCGTAATTACGATATTCGCGTCAGCATGATTGCTTTTGGTCTGGTGAGCGCAATTGGTTTGTTCGCAGATTTGGCATTAAGGATGATGTTTTATAGCGATGATCGCGATAGAGATGTCAATCCAATTATCTATGCTCTTGGACTAGTGGTGGTGATTTTAGCGCCGATTTTGGCCACAATTACTCAGCTGGCAGTCAGCCGGCAGCGCGAGTATCTGGCGGATGCTTCGGGGGTATTGTTAACGCGCGATACCGAAGGTTTGGCGAGCGCGTTAGAGAAGTTGCGTCAATACGGCAAACCAATGCGAAAGCAAAGCTCTTCAACTGCCAATTTGTTCATGAACAATCCGCTGAAGCCTGGTTTTTTCTCAAAGTTATTTAGCACCCACCCGCCACTAGAGGATCGGATTACTAGATTAAGGAATAACGCCGCAAAGATGTAATTATGACAACAAAGAAATCTAAGAAGCAAATTAACAAAGAAAAGTCAGTTAAAACTCAGAGCAAAAAGCCAGCATCAAAGAAAAAAAAGTTTTGGCCTAGATTTAAAAGGGATTTTAGTAAACTAAGTCAGCGTCGGCAAAATTTTTTGGCGCGCCGCCCGCATCGTAGTTTTCGCCTGACAAAGCGACGTGACTATCGACGAGATTTAAATATTTCTGGTTATTGGTCCTTGACTGGTGAGTCATGGCGTCTCATTTGGCGGCATAAAAAAACATTCTTAGCGCTTATTGCCATACTGTCGTTATTAACTGTTGTCCTATCAAACGTTATGTCACAAGACACATATCAGCAGCTGAGAGATACATTATATAAAGCCGAAGAGGGTGGTATAGGTGGGATATATACAACAATCGGTCTATTTTCTGGCGTGGTAGTTAGCTATTTTTCTGGTAGTGGTACCGCGGGTGGTAATATCCAGCAGGCCGCGGGAATATTTTTAGGGTTATTAGCTTGGCTATCATCAGTCTGGTTGGTGCGAGCTATTCTGGCTGGAGAAAAACCGAAGATGCGTGATGGCTTATACAATTCTGGCGCACCAATTATTCCTATGATGATCATAGTCGGAGTTCTTTTGCTGCAATTAATACCAGCAGCTGTCGCTATAATTGTTTATAGTGCTCTGGACACCTCTGGTGTACTAAGCCAAACTCCAATTCTGATGGCGTCTGGCGGCGCAGCGATTTTAATAGTAACGATGTCTGTCTATTGGGCGACATCGACAATTTTTGCAATGATTATTGTAACGCTACCAGGAATGTATCCTTTCCGTGCCTTACGTCTGGCGGGAGATATTGTGACTGGCCGAAGGGTGCGGGTTCTGCTTCGGCTTGCTTGGGCGGTAGTGCTTGTTGCTTTATTGTGGATGATTGTTTTAATCCCGATAATTTTACTTGACAGTACACTAAAAGGCTGGATTAATGGCATTGACTGGTTGCCAATTGTGCCAACAACTGGGCTGATTCTGGTTTATTTAACGGTTGTTCTTGTGTCGGTATATGTTTATGTTTTTTATAGAAAGGTTGTTGAAAGTGGCAATCAAAAAACCAAGAATTGATGAAATTAAAGAACTGCTAAACCAATATAGTTATGAATATTACACGCTTGATAAGCCAAGTGCCAGTGATGCGGTGTACGACAGCTTGATGGATGAGCTAAAGGGTCTTGAAGCAGCACACCCAGAGTGGATTACGTCAGATAGTCCAACGCAGCGGGTGGGCAACAAGCTGCTTGAAGGTTTTCAAAAAGTTCGTCACGCGCGGCGGATGGTTAGTCTGAATGACGTATTTGATAAGAGTGAAATCGAAGCGTGGATTGAGCGTACTGATAAGCTGATACCAGGGCATAAGCATGAATTTTTTACCGATATCAAGATGGATGGCTTGGCGTGCGCGTTGATTTATATTGATGGCGTGTTGGCCCAGGCAGTGACGCGCGGCGATAGCTTTATCGGCGAGGATGTGACGAACAATGTGCGGACTATAAAAAATGTACCGTTGCGGTTGCATGAGGCGCCAGGCTTTGAACAATTTTTGCGCGGGCGGACAGAAATTCGCGGCGAGATTGTGATGCTGAAGCGCGACTTTGCGGAGCTTAACGAAAAGCAAAAAGCCTTGGGGCAGCCAGAATTTGCTAATCCGCGTAATCTGGCGGCAGGAACAATCCGCCAGCTTGATCCGTCTTTGGTAGCGGCGCGGCCGCTGCATTTTCGCGGCTATGATGTACTGCGTGATAACGACGCTGAAGTGCCGACCAACAGCTTTGCTTACGAGGCGCTGACTGCTCTAGGAATTACTCGCAATCAGCAGGCGAGCGTCTTTACTACTTTAGCTGACGTGATGAACTTCGTTAACGAATGGGATGATAAGCGGCACGATTTGCCGTTTAATACTGACGGTTTGGTGATTAAGATCAATGATCGAGCGTTGTATGAAAGTCTCGGGTTAGTCGGGAAGAATCCACGAGGCGCGGTCGCTTACAAATATGCTGCTGAGCAGGCCACGACCATCGTCCGCGATATTGTTATTTCCATCGGTCGAACCGGTGCGGCTACGCCAGTAGCGGTGTTTGACCCGGTGGTGGTGGCCGGTACGACGGTGCAGCATGCTAGCCTGCATAACGCCGACGAAATTGCCCGGCTGGATGTGCGCCGCGGCGATACGGTGGTGATTTTCAAGGCGGGCGACATTATTCCGCAGGTGCAAACCGTACTGAAAGAATTGCGGCCGGCAGATGCTAAGCCGATTGATTATTCGGCAGAATTGGCGCGCCAATATCCAGAGCTAGAATTTGTACGGCCAGCAGGCGAGGCGGTGTACCGGGTTAAAGGTTTGAGCGGCCCGCTGATTTTGAAGCGGTCTCTGGCGCATTTTGCCTCCAAAGGCGCACTGGACATCGATACGCTGGGCGAGAAAAATGTCGAGGCGCTGGTCGAGGCTGGGCTGGTCAATGATCTGGCGGATATTTACAAGTTGACGAAAGATGATTTACTGCAGCTGGAGCACTTCGCTGAGATTTCTGCGCAAAAACTCATTGATGCCATTGCCACTAAAAAACAGCCAGTGTTGGAACGATTTTTGTTCGGCCTTGGTATTCGTCATGTTGGCGCGCAGACGGCAATTGACCTCGCGAACCACTTTGAAAGTATTGAAAAGCTAAGCCAAGCGACTATTGACGAGTTGCGCGAGGTAGACGGAGTGGGCGAAATTGTCGCTGAGTCGATCGTGGCATGGTTTGCTGATGAAGATAACGTGACGCTGCTCAAAAAATTTGCTGACCTTGGCGTGACGCCGCAGTTTAGCCAAAAACCCGACCGTCTAACTGGCCAAAGTTTCGTCATCACCGGCACCCTGCAGTCGATGGGGCGTGACGCCGCCGCTGAAAAAATCCGTAATCTAGGCGGCACCTTTCAAACCGCTGTTGCAAAAGATACAACATATTTAGTAGCGGGCGGCAAGGTCGGTGCCAGTAAATTGAAAAAAGCTGAGCAATACGGCACCAAAATTATTGACGAGCAAGAACTATTAAACATCATAAGAGGATAAGGAGAAATAAGCATGATTCGATTTTATTTACAAAAATTAGTTCGCGATAAAGTCGTGAAAAAGTGTCTGGATGACGAAGAAGTTTTACATACGGAGTACCGCGAACTAAACAAGCAGGAATTTCGCCGCGAGCTGCTACGCAAGGTCCACGAGGAGGCGGACGAAATTCCGCTGGGCGATAATCAGCGCAATGAATCGCTCAAAGAGCTGGCTGATTTGCAGGAAGTCGTTGACGCGCTACGCCAAGATTTTGGCTTTTCTACAGAGCAAGTTCAAGAAGAAATGGCGCGTAAAAAGCAGGATAAAGGAGGCTTTGACAAACGACATTATATTGAATATAACGATCTAAAAGATGACAGCAAATGGGTGGAAGTCTTCCGTGCTCAGCCAGAGAAGTATCACGAAGAATTAGAGCATACTCAATCCACCAAGCCTAAAAATACTGATATACTACAATAGCAGCATGGCAAAGAAAATAGCATTTGTTACTGGCAATCCACACAAACTTGAAGAAGCTAAGTCGATTCTGAAAGATTATGGTATTGTTGTCGAACCGCTGCAGATTGACATTGATGAAATCCAGCATCATGATCCGCTGAAGATTACCGAAGCGAAAGTTAAATTGGCTTATGAAAAAGCGGGCCAGCCAGTTGTCGTTAACGATAGCAGCTGGGAAATTCCAGCACTTGGCGGCTTTCCGGGCGGTTATATGAAAGATGTTGTCGGCTGGTTTACGGCTGAAGATTTTTTGGCTTTGATGAAAGATAAAAATGATCGGAGAATTATATTGCATGACGTCGTGGCGTATTTTGATGGCGAGCAATTAAAGCTGTTTATATCTGATCAAACTGGCGTGTTTATAGACGAGCCGCGCGGCAAAGGAACGTCAATGAATCAGGTTGTATCAATGGAGGACAGCGGCGGGTTAACAATTGCTGAAGAGTTTGCACTCCGTCATGATGGCGCGGAGATTAATCCTTCCCACTTTCAGCATTGGCAGAAATTTGGCAGCTGGTTTGCTAATAAAGTGAGCGAATAAATGCAAGTTCACGTTGCCATCCCACACTATAACGCTCCTCAGTCTTTGAGCAATCTTTTGGCGCAGCTGACAGAACAGGATTTTGACAGCATCACGGTGCTTGATGATCATTCCGCCGACCAGCAAAAACTGCAAGATCTCGCCCGTGAATTTCCGGCAGTCGATTTCATATTTGGTGAGAAAAATGTTGGCGCAGGAGCTAATCGTAATCGCTTTTTGGATGTACATAAAACTGGCGTGGTGTGGTTTATTGATTGCGACATGCGTGTTGAGACGGTGAATATTGCCGATATTTTGCGTCAAAAGTTTGCCGCCGGAAATCATATTATGCTTGGTGGCACCATTCTCTACGCCAATGGTCAGCCGATGGCCTGGAATTATGGTCATGAAATGCACCCGCAGCGCGACCGGCAATTTACGCGGGCGACCCAGGCAGATGATCGCCAAATGTTGCAACAGCAAGGCTGGGATTATCCATGGATTTGGGGCGAGCGAGTCACGACGGATCGTCAAGTTGACTGGGTGGCTGAGGGGAGCTTCGCGCTGCTGATTTATGATTTTGCAAAGGTTGGTGGATATGACGCAGAGTTTCGCTATCACGAAGGGCAAGATTTAGCGCATCGACTGCGTGAGGCGGGTGTGAAGATTATGGTGACCGGAGATATTGTCTGTACGCATTTGGATATTGATGTTCGCGGAAAAGCTCGCCACCGGGAAGTTGAGCAGTCCGCCAAGCTATTTTACCGGAAGCATCAGATTCGGCTTGACTAAGATAGTGTATAATGCACATATGGATAAATTCAGAACACCGAAGCTCTACTGTTTTTCACCGCCAGTGATGTTGGCAACCTTGGTAATTGAGATTATTTTGGCACTGCATACAATATGGCGCTACAAATTAACTCCTGTGACAAGGATTGTTGTTGCACTACTCGTTTGTTTGGCGCTGTTTCAATGGGCCGAATACAATGTTTGTGAAGGCACGGTGTTGTTTGATAGCCTGGGCTGGGCGAAACTTGGCTACGTGGCGATTACCATGTTGCCACCTCTGGGTATTCATCTGGTCTATCAAATCTCCGCCGACAAACGACGTTGGATTCCGGTGCTGGGATATGTCCTGGCAGTCGTATTCATCAGCTACTTTTTACTGGCAGTAAACGGAGTTAGCGCCGGCGTTTGCTTGGGAAATTATGTAATTTTTGAAAATCAGCCAGGCATCAGTGAATGGTATGGGTTGTACTATTATGGCTTACTGGTTGTGGCGATTGCCTACGCCTACACTCGTGGCAAAAACGCCAAAAAACACATTCGCCGCTCATTGTGTTCATTGATCATCGGCTACGTACTGTTTATTGCGCCAACGACATTTGTTAATATCATTGATCCATCAACCATCATTGGCATTCCATCAATTATGTGCGGTTTTGCAGTGCTGATGGCTGCCACTCTCGCGGGAAAAGTATTGCCAGAATACACAGAGCAAAAATAGTGCTTGTGTTTTTTTGGAAATTGGTGCATAATCACAAGTGAGCTGGTACGCATAGGGGCATCTCCTATGCTTGCCAATTGAAAGACAAACACGTTTCAAACATGCCCCGGGTGGGCGCGTAGCAGCTCTTTTATGCCGCTTATGGTATGATATAGTTATGGTTACAATTTCAAAAAAGAGGGAAGAAAAACTAGCGGGATTAGTGCGAGAGTTTTTTGCGGCGCATCCAGAAGTTAGATTGGTGGCGGTAACGGGCAGTGCTGGAAAAGCTAGCGCAAAAATTGCTATTGGTACGGTTTTAGCTCAGCAATTCAATATCCAGCTTGGTAATGATGAGCCAAAAACAAAGGCGGATGTCCTATTGCAAATGATGGGTGTAAAAATGCCAGAAAGAGGCTTCTTCAAGTGGTGGAAAGTGATTAGAGCGGTAAAGCGAAGGATTGAAGCAGAAAAACCAGAAATTCAAATTATCGTTCAAGAGTTTAATCCTAAAGAAGCTGGCTATAATGAATGGTTCAAGAGTTATGTCATGCCAGATATCGCGGTTGTGACTTCTGTGACAAACGGGCGTATGCAAGTTGAGCATTCACTGGAGGAGGTGGCGAATGAAATGATTTCGCTCGCAAACTTTTCACGGATGGCAATGATTAACCGCGACGATATTGACGGTAGGTTCGCTGGCTTTTTGACAAATCCCAATATTACTACCTATGGTAGTGACCCAGTGGCAGAGTATAATTTTGATGATCGTAGTTTTTCTTTGACAGATGGACATCATGGTTTTATTCTGTCGCCAGAGAACGCTGATGGATTAGAAGTTGACGTTAAGCTAATCGGTGAGCATAATATTCGTCCAGCAATTGTCGCAGCGGCAGTTGGTTACGCATTGGGTGAAACTGAGGAGAATATAAAAAAAGGCGTGGAGCATTTGCGTCCATTACCAGGTCGGATGAACTTATTGAAGGGGGCGGACAATACTTGGCTGATTGATGATAGCTATAGTTCGACTCCATTGACGGCGCTGGCGGCTCTGCAATCGCTATATAGAATTGAGACACCACAGCGGATTGCCGTGTTGGGTAATATGAATGGCCTGAGGGGAGTTTTTGAACAGGCTCACGCTGAACTTGGCTCGCATTGTAGCCCTGACCTATTAGACTGGGTGGTGACAGTTGGCGAAAAGGCAAACCAATATCTGGCGCCGGCCGCTCGTCAAAAGGGGTGTCAAGTGAAGGAATGTAAAAACGCCATTGAAGCTGGTTCGTTTGTCCGAGATAAATTGAAATCGGAAGGCATTGCATTATTTAAAGGTTCTAGTGGTGGAGTGTGGCTGGAGGAGGCTATAAAAATTAATTTACACAGCACTGAAGACAATAAAAAGTTAGTACGACAAACCCCAGAATGGATTTCCAGGAAAAATCAATTTTTCTCTCAATTCAAAGATTAAATATGATATATTAAAAATTAAGATAAGCATAGGGAGGGGAATATGGATCAGAAAAATCAACCTGTACCGCAGCCACCATACGGCAATATGACTACGCGGCCAAAGAAGAAGAAAACGGGACTGATTGTCGGCATTACTTTAGGTGTGATAGCGGCTATTGTAATTATTGCTGCCGTGTTGGTTTACTTCTTGTGGTGGCAAAATCCACAAAAAATGGTTACCGACGCCGTGTCTAGTGCTATTACAACAAAAAGAGCTACTGCCAATGGTAAGGTAGTTGTTGACATGCAAGACTCGGCAAAGTTGGAGCTTAACATAAAAGCGGCTTCTGTGTCTGACAAAGCAAAAGTTAATATTGATGCTACCTTAAACGTTAAAGCGGTTGAGAAAAAGTTTTCTTTGAAGGGCGATGTTGCTATTGATGGTGACGGAACGATATATATAAAAATCGACAATTTAAAAGATTTGTATGGCGATATCCTTGATATGATTATAGAGAAGCAGAGTGTGGAGTCTGGTATTAATCTATCAAAAGATCAAATGAAGTCCTATCGTGACCAGGCCTTAGGACGACTTGATTCTCAATTGGATAAGGTCAATGGCAAGTGGATGAAGATTTCTCCAACCGAGTTTACAGATGATAACAATAAGTGTTATGCTGATATCTTAAAGAAGGTTCGAAGTGATGAAAATGTCCGTAAGGAAATCTCGCAGTTTTATCAGAAGAATAGCTTTTTGGATGTAAAAGATACGAAGCTCAGTGATCGTAATGGTGGTCGTGGTTTTGAAGTTGAGGTTAATCGCGACAAGGCAGCCAAGTTTGCTAATCAATTGAAAGACTCGTCAATTGGTAAAGAGATTGGTAATTGTAAGAAGATTGATGGTAGTGAAGTTACCGATTCATCCGCTGAAAAGAGCACGTTAAAGTTGTGGGTTGATAGTTTCTCTCATGAACTGAAGGCGCTCGAGCTTAAAGGTAAAAATGACAAGGCTTCCACAGAAATTTCGCTTGATGTCACGATGAATAAAGCTGATGAAGTGGATATTCCATCAAATGCCAGCAGCTTGAAAGACTTCTTGGCTGGATTCACGAGTGGTTTGTCATCTTTGTGATTGTAGGTATCTCGTATATCTAACATAATCCCGTTCGTAATGAGCGGGATTTTTGTTATAATTACAGATATGAGACGCTACAATCCGACGGAAATTGAGAAAAAATGGCAAGATAAATGGGAGGCTTACGGCACTTATGTCACTGATCTTAGTGATACAACGCGCCCAAAGTATTACAGTTTGAGCATGCTGCCTGGCATCACTGGGGCTGGCATTCACATCGGTCATGGTCGGACGTTTCAGTTTGCCGACATCAAAGCACGCCTGAAGCGTCAGCAGGGCTACAATGTGTACCATCCAATTGGTTGGGACAGTTTTGGCCTTCCCGTAGAAAATTACGCCATCAAGGTCGGCAAGACGCCGCGGGTGGCACACGACGAGGCCAAAGCGCATTTCATCGCCCAACTGAAGCGTCTCGGATTTAGCTATGATTGGACGAAGGAAATTTCTACGGCTGATCCAGAGTACTATAAGTGGACGCAATGGATTTTTACGCAGCTGTACAAGCACGATTTGGCATATCAAAAGGAGCAACTGCAGTGGTGGTGCGATACCGACAATACGGTGTTAGCTAACGAGCAGGTTGAGGGCGGCAAATGTTGGCGCTGCGGCAATCCCGTCACCAAGCGTAACCTCAAACAGTGGTTTTTCCGCATTACCGCCTATGCTGATGATATTTTGGAGGCGACTGACGACCTAGATTGGACGGAGATGGTCAAGACCATGCAGAAAAATTGGATTGGCCGGTCGGTTGGTGCGGAGGTTGACTTTGTGGTCAGCGGACAGGATGCTATCATTACCGTATTCACCACGCGCCCCGACACCCTGTTTGGTGCCAGCTACGTGGCTTTGGCGCCAGAACATCCACTGGTTTCTCAGTTGGTCAATGCTGACACACGCGCCAAGGTTGAAGCATACGTTCAAGCGGCGCAGCAGAAGTCCGACGTTGAGCGCCAGGAAAATAAGGATAAAACTGGCGTCTTTACGGGTAGTTATGTTATCAATCCAGTCAATGGCCAGAAACTGCCAATCTGGGTAGCTGACTACGTACTGAGTGGTTACGGTACAGGTGCGGTCATGGCGGTACCGGCGCATGATGAACGTGACTTTGTCTTTGCTGAGAAATTCGATCTGCCGATTGTTCAGGTGGTTGATAAGCCTGAAGATTCGGCAGACATCGGTTGCTATACAGGCGAAGGTGAGTTGATCAATTCTGGGCAATTTGACGGTACGCGCAGTGAGGACGCCCGCGAGCAAATTGTGGCTTGGCTGGAGCAGCAAGGCTCTGGTCGCGGTAAGACCACTTATAAAATGCGCGATTGGTTGATTTCTCGCCAGCGGTACTGGGGTGCGCCGATTCCGATAGTACATGTTGATGGTTATACACCAATTGCTGTGGCAGACGAATGTTTGCCGGTGATTCTGCCAGAAGTCGAGAACTTTAAACCGACGGGCGGCAATACGTCGGTCCTAGCGCAAGTTGATGATTGGGTGCGCGTGTGGGTTGACGTCGAGACGGGTAAAACCGCGCCGATTACTGAGCCAAAGCCTGCGGGCGACAATTGGCATGAAGGCCGGCGCGAAACTGATACATTGGACGGCTATGCTTGTTCTAGCTGGTATTTCCTGCGCTATCTTGATCCGCACAATGACGCCGAGGCGTGGGATCCTGAGAGAATTGGTCATTGGATGCCGGTCGATTACTACAACGGTGCCGACCACGCAGTGGCGCACCTGTTGTATAGTCGTTTTTGGATGCGCTTTTTCCATAAACTCGGTCTCGTCCCAACGCCAGAACCATTCAAGCGGATGATGTACAATGCCTACATCATGGCGCCGGACGGTCAAAAGATGTCTAAGTCTAAGGGCAATGTCATTGATCCGATGGAAATCATGGACAGTGGTTACGGCGCTGACGCACTGCGTGTTTACGAGATGTTCATCGCGCCGTACGATATGGATGCCCCGTGGGATCCGCGCGGGGTGCCGGGGACTTATCGGTTCTTAAACCGAGTGTGGAATGTGGTACAGGAGTTTGTTGAGGCGGCTACATTACCTCCTCTGACAGAGGCTGTGAAGTGTTCGCGAATAGCGGACGCTTCAGCCGAACGCTCGCGAGAAATCTCCAGTGGAGATTTGAGCGAAGAGTGTACTCTGGAAGAGGATGGTGATGTAGTCGCGGAGCTACTTCGTCTCACTCACCTTACTATCAAGAAAGTCACCCGCGATATCGAGGACGAAAAATTCAATACGGCAGTGGCGGCGATGATGGAGATGGTCAATGGTCTATACAAGTTCAAAGAATCACATGGCATGCAAGCGTTAGAAACATGGCGGTTTACCCTGGAGAGTTTGCTACAAATCTTAGCACCATTTGCACCGCACATCACCGAAGAATTGTGGCAGGAACTGGGCCATACTGATACAATTCACGTTAATCACTGGCCAAAATGGGATGAAAAATATTTAAAGAGTGATACGATGACCATCATTGTCCAAGTTAACGGCAAACTTCGATCAAAGCTTAAATTACCAGCCGACATCGACCAGCAGGGCGTTGAAATAGCGGCTTTGGCTGATGAAAACGTTCAAAAGTTTACAAACAATAAACCACCTAAAAAGATGGTTTATGTTCCAGGTAAGCTGGTGAATATTGTGGTTTAGTTACTCCGGTTTTCGACTTTCTCTGCTGTAGCCGTTTCACTAAAAGCGTCTGCGGTAACAATAACTGTGACTTCGTCTCCTGGCTCCAGTCCTCCTTCGGTTTCAGTGGCCATGTTGGTTGTTACTTCGCATCCTTGAAAAGTATCGTAGCTGGTAGATTTAGGCAATCCTAGACTCTCTTCTAGTGTAGCCTGTGTACTACATATCTGCTCTTGTGCGTTTTTTGGGTCGTAAATAGTTATCTTTGCAGAAGCAGTTTTTTCTGTGAGTTTACCCAACCCAACGATACCGCCTATGGCCATAGCTACAGCTATTGCTCCTGCGGCCATTTTGGTTGGTAGGTTTTTGTTGCTTTTCTCTGGGGTGGCGCTTATTTCCTTGTCCGTCCAAGCCCCTGGCGTCACACTAGTGCTATCACGGCTATCTGATTTAGTAAACACAGCATCCATCAAGGCTGTTATTCCCGTGGGTTTTTTTGAATAAATCTCGTCTATCAATGCTGTTAAATCGTCTTTTCGTGGTGTAAGCTGTTCTTTACTCATGTTCCATATATTAACATAACCAATACAAAAAGTCAATACACTTGTATAATTTTTAGATAAAACCTTGAGATTACGTAATGAAAAAGGTATAATGGTACGTAAGTTTTATGACAACCTAAAAGAGGAGAATGAATTATGGCACAGCCTAAAAAACAGAGCAGTCCACGTAAAACTGGACTTCGCCGCAGTCATTTGGTATTAAAATTGGCACGTCGCGTTAATGGAACTTCGCCAGTGAAAGTGAAGACTACCAAGCGTGAAACTGGTAAAACAACAAAATAATAACTACGAACAGGACGCTTAATAATGGCATCAAACCGTCATTTAGGACGAATTGTCGCGCTGCAGACACTATATGAGCATGAGTTTCGTGCGGATGTTGGTGATAAGGATATTGAATATCCAGCAATTTTACAGCGCAATTTGTCAGAATATAAATCGTCAGTTGATGATGTTGATTTTGTCGATAAGTTGGTTGGTGGTGTACTTTCAGTACAGGAGCAACTAGACGAGAAGCTGAAGCCCTTGGCGCCGGAGTGGCCAATTGATCAGTTGTCGCGCGTTGATAGGGCAGTGCTGAGGATTGGCCTGTATGAATTGCTATATTGTGCCGATACGGTTCCACCAAAAGTGGTGATTAACGAGGCGGTGGAATTAGCGAAGGCGTTCGGTTCGGATAACTCGGGTAAGTTTGTGAATGGCGTGCTTGGCACGGCACTCCGTACCCTCGTGGAGGAGTCCGATAATGAGAACAAGCAACTTTGATAAGATAAAAAAATACTTTGGTGGCAGCAAAAAGCCGCTAATTCAGGAAATTGTGCGCGAGCCGACCGCTGGTGGTGTGATTTTTCGACGCAATGAAAAGGGCGAGGCAGAATTTTTGTTGTATCAAGACGCTCGTGATCGTTGGACAATACCTAAGGGTCATATTGAACCAGGTGAAACAGCTCAGGTGACAGCTCGCCGGGAGATTGGTGAGGAGACCGGATTAAAGAATATTGAGCTACATGGCTGGCTGGGCAAGGTGAATTTTCGTTATCGTCGAATTGATAAACTAGTGCTAATGACGACGCAGGTTTATCTGGTCAAGGCATTGGATCCTAATGAGAAACTTCAGAAAGAAGAGTGGATGAACGGATTGAAGTGGTTTAGTTTTCATGAGGCGTTGGATGAAGTCGAATATGAAGACATTGGTAAGCTTATCCTGCTAGCGATGAAACGAATTAGACAGGAGAATTTGTAAATGAGCGGAATGAATACGGCGCCATATCAGGAATTTGCGCGTGAGAAACTGGGGTTTGAGTTTAATAATTTGGATCTGTTAATCACAGCCTTAACTCACCGCAGTTATGTTAATGAGCATCGTAAGTCTGTTCATCATCATAATGAGCGTCTGGAGTTCTTAGGTGACGCGGTGTTGGAGCTGGCGGTGACGGAGTATTTATTTACGCATTTTTCTGAACCGGAAGGGGTTTTGACAGCTTGGCGGGCGGCGCTGGTGCGCACGGAAAGTATCGGTGATGCAGGCGATAAATTAGGTTATGGGCCGCTGATTCGTATGTCAAAGGGCGAGAAAAATGGCTCAGATCGGGCGCACTTGCAGATTCTAGCCAATGCCTTTGAAGCGGTGATCGGTGCGATTTATCTGGAGCGTGGCTTTGACGATGCGCGCGATTTTATTCATAAGCATATTATTATCAAGCTGGACGGAATATTGGAATCAGGCAGTTGGCGCGATCCGAAGTCATATTTGCAGGAAATTTCTCAGCGCGTTGACAATCAGACGCCAGTATATAAAGTTTTGGGCGAGGAGGGTCCAGATCATGATAAGATTTTCACGCTTGGGGTGTTCGTCGGTGAAACAATGATGGGGCGCGGCGTGGGCCCGTCCAAGCAAGTGGCTCAGCAGCAGGCTGCCCGTGCGGCAATTGATAAGTACAAAGAATCTGGTGAGAAATAGAGAAAATTTGCACGGCTGAAAACGCTCGTGTATAATGTAAGTTACAGTTTAATTCCAGGAGGAGGGGCAGAATGTCAACAATAGACCAGCAATTTGTGGAGTATGTCGTAAAAACACTCGTTGGACATCCAGATGATGTTGTGGTAGAGCGGGAAATTGATGAAAAGGGTGTTCTATTGACGTTGACTGTTAATCCAGAAGATTTGGGGCGGGTAATTGGTAAGCGCGGCGGTACAGCGCAAAGCTTGCGGACTCTGCTTAGGGCTTTGGGCGCGAAGAATGACGCGCGATATAACTTGAAGATTGTGAATAATGATGGTTTTACTGGTACACGCGAACGAGATGATTGTGATAATCGTGCTTCTGTGGATAACTCAACAGATGAAGTTGTGGAAAATAAGTCATCTTACGCAGAAAACACTAGAAAAGAGCTTGCAGAACTGGACGACCTTGATATATAATTAAAACTAGTTCAAGCACAGACATTATGCGAGAACAGCTCTATGCGAGACAATGGGAAACCATTGAGAGCCTTATTTGTGCTAAAAAACCGTCCTTATTGGGGCGGTTTTTTGGTGGGGAATAATTTCTATAAAAAGACATGAAAATAGCCCGCCGAGAGGCTCAAGTCAAGACTTGATGTCTCAACGAGCTATTTTCTCAGCGGGCGTTAGCCCTAGTTGCGGGAACGAATACTCCACGCCGGGTTTGCATTATCCCACAGCTCGTGGGAGCTATTTTCGATTCTTTGAGGAAGGTGCCTCTGGCACTCCTCAGTGTCGTAAATTCGCCGCAGACAGACTCCGGGGGAGGCGTGCTTAAGGAAGGTGTTTGCGAGCTCACTTCCGACAACTTCATCGAGGAAGTTGTACAGATAAATGAGGGGAACATATCCCCAAGAGATCTCGCTAAGCTCCTGATCGAGCTTGACAGACTTCGCGTCCAGACTCTTTTCGTCGAAATCACACCATTCGGTGCCGTCGTAGATGGTGATGGTACAGTCATCGTACAGGGAGTTCAGGACCAACCCATAGCCATCGTCCGCCCACCAAATAGCGCTGATCTCGCATCCGAGTAGAATCTCGAATGCTGCTTCTTTCGACTTCTCGTCGGAGACGTTCGGAGCTGTGGATGCATAGGTGGTGATGACAATGGAGATATGACCGTCGGGTGCTTCTTCTACGATAGAGTAAGACAACAGCCCGCATTCCGCGAGAGTCATCTTCCATGAGTCAGCGTCCTTGTGCATGATGCATCCTTTCTATGTAAGGGCTACTTCTGCTCGGTTGAGCAAAAGCTGATATATATATCATACCTGGACAAAAAAGTCAACACTTGGTACACTGTAACAGATGAGAAAATTTCAAGTTATTACGCTTTTTCCGGAAATGATGACGGGGGTTTTTAACAACTCCATGATGTGGAAGGCCCAGAAAGACGGTATCGTGGAGCTTACGACAGTGAATTTACGGGAGTTTGGTTTGGGGCCGCGGCGTCAGGTGGATGACACGCCGTATGGTGGTGGTGACGGCATGCTACTGATGGTCGAGCCATTATGGAAGGCGGTGGAGTTTGCTAAATCTCAGGATGAAACAGCGAAGGTTGTGCTGATGAGTCCACGTGGCCAGCGCTGGAAACAGGCCAAAGCCCAGCAAGAAGCGGATGATAACAGGGGTGTGATATTTATTTGTGGGCGATATGAAGGTGTTGATGAGCGAATTCTGGAATTAGTTGACGAGCAATGGAGTATTGGCGATTTTGTACTGACGGGTGGAGAATTGGCTGCGATGATGATGATTGATTCAATTGTCAGACTTATCCCCGGGGTGCTGGGCGGTGAAAAGTCGGCGGAAATTGAGAGTTTTTCAGACGGCGAGACTCTGGAGTTTCCGCAGTATACTCGGCCTGAAGAATTTAAAGGGTTACGAGTGCCAGAGGTGTTATTAAGTGGTCATCATGGAAATATCGCCAGGTGGCGTGCCGAGCAGTCGCAAATGTTGACAAAGAAAAATACCCCATAGAGACGGGGTATTTAAGTTGTGGTGGATGTCGTAGAGCGAAAGATACGATTTATGGTGTTTGTTTTTGTAACGTTCGCTGTCTTAACTGTATGATGTTTTTTGAAAAATCGCAAGTATTTTCGTAAAAATTACAACAAGCTTGAGCTTTTTTGATGTGCGGTCTATACTAAAAATATGTCTGAAAAAGTGCTAAAAACCGCCAAGCTAATCTTAGGAGTATTAATTATATTCTTGTTGTTATGTCAATTGTTTACATTTGAGAAATTTCCAGGCATTCTCTCTGTTGCGGGAATTAATTCGTCAATGAGTTTGGTAGTGATGATAGTTTTAGTAATTACTGAGCTAATGTCGTTGCCGTTTTTAATTGGCATGGAGATATCGCGATTGGCGGTCCTGATAAGTCGAGCGGCTGGATTTATTAGCCTGGGGGCTATGACGATGATCAATGTAATGGCGGTCATGAATGGATCTCCGGCGGTGATATTTGGTGCAACATTGAAAAACGTTAATGGCTTAGTCGGAGTGATGGTTTTAATAATTATGTGGGCGCTGCTAATGATTGCAAATATACCGACGAAAAAAACAGCCAAATAGCTAGCTGCTGAGTTTCAAATTTGGCTGGGATGGAGGGATTCGAACCCCCGAATGCCGGGACCAGAACCCGGTGCCTTACCACTTGGCGACATCCCAACGGCAAAGATAATTGTACTATAGAAAAATAATTTCCGCAAGCGTTTACGAGCATCCGTCAACGCGATATACTGATAGTATGGACTTACAATGGATTGTGAAATTGATAGCCGATGGATTGGTCGTGCCAATTGCGCTGATCGGCATATATGCGTTATTAAAATTGGTGCCAAATGATAAGAAATATCAGGTTTACGCTCGGGTGCTGATGGCAGGACTAACGGCGTACGTAGCAGCAAAAATTATCGGAGTGATTTATCAGCCGGACCAAATGCGTCCGTTTGAGGTCTTGGGGGTGGCAGCAGGAGCGTCGTTTTTGAATAATCCAGGATTTCCGTCTGATCATGCGTTATTTACGATGGCGATTACACTGGCAGTATGGTTTGGGGCGAAGGATTGGCGATTGGCGTCTATTTGTCTGGCAATGACAATTATGGTATGCGTAGGGCGGGTGATTGCGCTAGTACATACTCCGCTTGACGTTGTTGGCGGATTATTGATTGCCTGTGTAGGGATTGTTTGGTATTTACCGATGAAGCGTCCAGAAAAGTCGGATATTTAAGCATATACATTTGCAATATTGACAAGTTTACGTTACAATTTTTATATGAAATTATTGTCGGCTATTTTTCGCGAGGAAATCTCTGATTACACTTATCCGTTTCCGAAACAGAGTTTTTTACGGATTTTTGCACTATTGATTGTAAGCGGTGCAGTGGTCTGGGTACTGGCCTTAGCTTTTGACAAATTAATGATTGGTCCGGTATTTTGCTCAAATGCAGACAATGTATCAATCTGTGCAAACAGTACGACTATCGCCTCATATGTGGCGCTGGTATTGACGGGGGTTTTGTTGGTGCCGCTTTTGGCGGTGTTTGGAGTAAAGAGGCCGCTGCTGGTGGTGGTTGCGGCAACGATATCTTTATGGGGAACTACATTATGGGCGAACGGTTCCTGGATATTGTCAATGTTGTGGGTGTTGGCGGCAACAGTGCTAGTGTATTTGGCGTTAATTTGGCTGAATCGTATTCGCGGTAATGCGGCAGCAATTTTATTTATGACACTGTTTGTGATTTTGGCGCGAGTTGTCTTGGCTCTGTAATCCCTGTACACTAAGAGTATGGAAATCATTATCATTATTCTCTTGGTTATTATCGTTATGGGCTTGGGCGCAACGTTGTTCGTGCTGCAGTCAAAGTTAAGCGAGCTGAAGCAGCAATCATCAGTTGAACTCATTAAAACTGACATGGTGGAGCTGGGGCGAACCATCGCCAAGCTGAATGAGTCAGTCGGCGATAAACTTGAGCGCAGCAACGCTCAAGTGCAAACCTCGGTGCAAAAGCAGCTGTCAGAAAGCGCCAAGCTGGTGGCGGACGTGACGCAACGGCTGACAAAGCTGGATGAGACAAATAAGCGGGTGGTCGACGTGGCGACTGACCTAAAAACTCTGCAGAACGTCTTGCAAAATCCTAAACAGCGCGGCGTATTTGGCGAATTTTACCTGGAGAGCGTGCTGGACAATGTGCTGCCTGCCAAGCAGTTCCAGATGCAATATCGCTTCAAGGATGGCGAGACTGTTGACGCGGTTATTTTCCTGGACAAGGGGCGGATTTTGCCGGTGGACAGTAAATTTAGCCTGGAAAATTACAATCGTATGATTAATGCCGAGACCAAAGCTGAGCGCGAGCTGTGGCTGAATAAGGTGAAGGCTGACCTGAAGGGGCGCATTGACGAAACCAGCAAGTACATTCGGCCGCGTGAGAACACCATGGACTTTGCCTTTATGTTTATCCCCAGTGAGTCGCTGTATTATGACCTGCTCATCAATAATGTTGGTGCGGGCGGTTCGAGCCGCGATTTGATCGAATATGCCTTTCGTGACAAGCGGGTGATCATCGTCAGTCCGACTAGCTTTTTGGCGTACCTACAGACGGTGCTGCAGGGTCTGAGGAGTCTACAAATTGAAGAGCAGGCCAAGGATATTCAGGTGCGTGTCGGTCAGCTGGGCGTGCATATCAAAAAGTTTGATGAACTGATGACTAAGATGGGCAAAAGTCTCAGCACCACCGTCGGGCATTATAATAATTCGTATAAAGAGCTGGGCAAGATTGATAAAGACGTGGTGCGAATCGCTGGTGGTGATCATCAAACGCAGCCAGAGCTGATTGATCGGCCGGTGCAGGAAGAATAAATATTACTTATAAGCGTAAAATAAAAATCCTCCGCTTAAAACGGAGGATTTATTAGTATAGAAGCGTCTTACTCTTCGTCTTTATTGCGGTAATTTACTAGTAAGAATAAGTTGCCGCCGAGCGCTGCGCCGATGAGCGTTGCTACAATCACTTCCAGACTAAATCGAGAATAACTCTTTTCGCCTTCAGCTGGCAGTGGACTATTACTGCGGATTTGCGAGTCGGTCTTCTCTGTGCTTGCTAGAGCAACTGCTGGGTTCAGGGTTGCGCCTGAAACGTAAATCTCGCGTGGATAGGTTCGGCTATTCTTCTCTTTTTGAGCGGTGTTTTGCTCTTTCTGAAGTTTCGCAATAGCGGTACCTTTAACGTATGACGCCAGTGAACCGGATGCAACTAAGCCAATCATTAGCGCCAAGCCAATGCCAACAGCTTGCCCAGCTGCCTTGATTTCTTTGCGTTGTAGAACTGCAGCAATGCCAAATACGAAGATTGCAGTGCCGATTAGTTCTACTGCGAAGATTTCCCAAGAGAATGCAGAGAACTGATCAAAGCTAAGGGCAAATCCACCGTTCGTCAGCGAGCCAATAAGCACGATAGCTGCCATTGCGCCGAGAAATTGTGCACCCCAGTAAAATGGCACCAGAACGGTCTTCAATTTACGCATTGACCATAGGCCGAAGGTAACAGCTGGGTTGACGTGCGCACCGGAAATGCCGCCGATAGCGGTGACAATGAGCATTAATGCAAAGCCGACGTACATTGAAGACAGGATGTCTGATGCAAATAATGCGGCCAGTGTCAAAATGAATGTACCAACGATTTCCGCGATGACGATGTTGATTAAGTTGTTTGGTAATTTAGAATCTAATTTGGTGCGTTCGCTCTTGGCCGCAACAGATTCGGTAACGACTCGCTTAACAGTCGTTTTGGTTTCGGTCTTAGCGGCAGCAGTCTTCTTTGCTTTGGCTTTAACCGGGGCTTTCTTTGAAGTTTTCTTCGTAGCCATACTCCCTCCTTAAAATAGTATCACGACTATTATAGCATAATTTGTTATACTATAGTCATGGGATTATTTGTGAATCAAAACGATCAGCGCAGCGAACTACAAGAACGCATTGCGGCGGAGCTGCGCGAGAAAGCCAAAGCGTCGGGTCTGCAGGAAAAAGCTAGCTTGGACGGCGTGGAAGATGTGAAATATTTGGAAGATACGAAGCAGACGACGACGCTGGCGCCAGCTTGGATTTTAATTATCATTATGGCAGCGGTGGTTGTCGGTATGTTTTTAATGCAGGGGCGATGACATGGAAAAGTTGGATGAAGTTCGATCAATATTATTATCACGCGTAGTCGAAATAGCTGAACCGCGTAGTGTGTTGCGAAGTGCGGAGTTGCGAGAGCTATACGGCGTTATCGCGACGTTGCCAAGCAAAGAGCGCGGGGCGTTTGGTAAAAAGGTTAATGAGTTGAAGCAGGAATTGGAGCGGGTGGTTACGGCTCGCGAAGATGAGCTGTCAAAAGTTGACTTGCCGCCAATTGACGTGACGGCGCCTATGGACATCAATGCACCGCAGCCTGATCTATTGCCCAGCGAATGCGGTACGATTCACCCGCTGAGCGCCGAGATTGAGCGTATTTCTGACATTTTCAATCGCATGGGCTTTGTGACGGAAGAGTCGCGTGAGATTGATGATCAGTTCCATATGTTCGAGAGTCTGAACTTTCCAAAGGGCCATCCAGCGCGCGATGATTATGATACGTTCATGACCGAGGAAACTGATGTTAATGGCGACCGCTTGATCGCGCCAGCGCACACCTCGACCATGCAAAACCGCGTGCTGAAAAAATATCGTGGTAATTTGGCAAACGGCGAGGCGATCGCCGCCATTGTACCCGACCGGGTGTTTCGTAACGAAGATTTGGACGCGCGGCATGAGCATACGTTCTATCAAGTCGAGGGCATGTATGTTGCCAAGGGAGTTAACGTCGGCAATCTCATTGCCACCTTGCAAGAGTTTTTACAGGAATATTACGGTAAGCGGCTTGATGTGCGCGTCAACCCATTTTATTTCCCATTCACCGAACCGAGCTTTGAATTTGCACTGAGCTGCCCATTCTGTGAAGGCAAAAATCCGGATTGTAAAGTCTGTTCGGGCGAAGGTTGGATCGAACTCCTAGGCTGCGGTATGATCCACCCGAATGTACTGAAAGCTGCTGATATCGATCCGAATGAATACACCGGCTTTGCCTTTGGCTGCGGCATCGACCGCTTGGTAATGATGAAATACGGCATCGAAGACGTGCGGCATTTTGAGAGCGGTAAGTTGGACTTTTTGGGGCAGTTTTAAATGCAATATCACCAAATTGAAAAAAAATTTTACAAAAATCGCCTACAGGTGCTATGTATTTTTTATGCGATTATTATATCTGTGGGGGTGACTTTGGCGATCCTTTTGTCTGACGACCCTCGGTGGATGAATTGGAGCTTGAGTCGCCTGGGCGAAACTAGTACCAATAGTCTGTCGGCGCTATCATTTAACGCAGGAGTGTTTCTATCTAGTCTGGTGATGGTAGCAATTGGCGTTTTTATGACTCGCAGTTATTCTCAACTTGGACAACGGCGTTCTGCCCAAGCGTCTGGCTGGCTGGTGGCATCGTTGACGATTTGTATGCTGGGTGTGGCGCTTTGTCCAAACGACACTATGCACGCGGCGCATTTCTTTTTTTCACGCGGCGTGGTGATATTGATGGTGGTGTTGATGTTTGTTTTGTCGTCAAGCTTAAGTTATTTAACTCACCGCGAACGATTATTATCGTTTAGTTTTCCGGTTTTTGCGGCACTTTTGGCCATGCAAGGGTATCTGATGGGGCGGTTTTGGTTTGTTATTATTGAAGTCTTCTTGGGGATTTTTGCGATGGTCTGGCTGTTTTTAGTTTGTCGCCGGATTGATATTAAGTTAGCGGACGTGAAACTTCATAAAATGCTATAATTGTCTCAAAAGGAGCAATTATGAATCACACAATTTTCGACGACATCGTATCAGGCAATATGAAATCATGGAAAGTTTGGGAGGACGAGAAATTTTTGGCGTTTCTCACGCCGTTTCCCAATACACCGGGCTTTACCGTGGTAATACCGAAACAGAATCCAGGCGATTACGTATTTTCCTTGGATGATGAATTGTATTCCGAGATGATGCTGGCGGTGAAAAAGGTTGCCAATATCTTAGAAAAAGCTTTCGATACGCCGCGAGTAGCGTTGATTTTTGAGGGCACGGGCGTGGCGCATGTTCATGCCAAGTTAGTGCCAATGCATGGCGATTTAGCGAAAGGTATTGGCTCGGCAGTATCGCGTGAGCAGGCATTTTATACGGAATATCCAGGCTGGCTGACCACCGCCGATGGCCCAAAGATGGATGACGCTCAGCTGGATGAAATTCAGGCGCGGATTTTGGCAGTGCAGGATAAAAAGTAAATTGCTAATTTGATTCTAATTTTACGTCTTTTCCTTCGTATGCACCCAGGTAGAATGGATATAGTTTGTCAAAATGTTTCTTGACTGAATCTTGACTTAAGGCTACGATATCGTGTCCAATGCCAAATGAAGCTGGAATGGAATAGGCTTGAAATTTTGCATTGGAGGCGGAGGCTATTTGCTACGGTATATTGGTTGCAAGGTCCATGTCGATTGAAGTGTCGTTATCGCTTGTTACGACGCCAATATACTCTAATCCTGGCGCCTTAAAATCAGACTTGTAATTTTTGGCAATTATCATGTATTTACCGAGTGCACGGTATGACAAGTTGCTGCCTGCGCTGAATGAGTCAGGAAGAATGTTGCGCCCGTAAAGATTTCTAAGAAGTGGAGCCTGCCAAGTGGGCATTTCCGAGGCTGAAGGCTGATAGAAAGGTGATAATAATAGAGTGCGTGATATGGTAGCGCTATTATACTGAGTTATCCAAGTTGCCATATTGGCGCCGCCAGATAGGCCAATAACTCCTGTTTCTTCGCCTAAACCGCTAATAATGCTGGTGCTGGTATTCATGAATTGAGCCATTGCCGGAATGGTAATTTCTCCGTGTCGTTTATTGTCGGTGAGGCCGTGGCTGGGAACGCGGGGGATGTAGACATTATATCCGGCTTTGAAGAAGGTGTCGCCTAGGTCTGCGAACTGTTGTGGACAAGAACTTATGCCATGTATCATCAGGACGGCTTTAGTAGTTTTTTGGCCGTGAGTTTTAATAATTGATTGGCAACCTGATCTAACTTCAGTATTGGCAGTATCTTCATTGACGATGCGATTGGCGACGGTGATGGCCTCGCTATAACTTAACCTCTCGGCATTAGATGACTGGAGTTGCTTGGTTGTTGCTGGCCAAAAGAAGGCTGCGACTGCTAGCAATGATGCAATGAGGATAATTACGCTAACTGTCCATACGATAATTTTGATAATGCGATTCTTACGTGGAGTGTTCATATTAATATTATATTGGTTATGTGTAGAGATGTGAAGTTGGTATAATTAATTATATGCAACAAAATCCAACTGTTCTCCTCGTTGAAGACGAACCTGCCCTCCGTACCGGCACCGAGCAGTTCCTCCGCCAGCGTGGCTTTACGGTGATAACGGCGACCAGCGGCGAGAAGGCGCTGGAGAAATTTGCTGGGGCAGATGTGATTATTCTCGATATCATGTTACCGGGGATGAGTGGTATTGAGACGCTGCACCAAATTCGTCAGACCAGCGACGTGCCGGTACTCATGCTGACGGCATTGCATGATGAGCCGACGCAGATCGCTAGTTTTGACGAGCTGGCGGATGATTATATGAGTAAGCCATTTTCGCTGGCGATATTAGAAAAGCGGATCAAGGCGTTACTCCGTCGCCAACAGTCTGTCAAAAAAACCTTGTGGCAGCGTGGTCTGGCCTCGGTGGATTTTGCGGCGTATCAAGGGTTCTATGATGACAATGACGCGCATCTCAAGCCCAAGGAAGTGCAACTGCTCAAGCTGCTAGTGGATAATCCAAACATGGTCTGGAGCCGCCAGGCTATCATCGATAAGTTGTGGCGCGACGACGAGGTACCGTTTGATCGGGTGATTGATGTCTACATCAAAAACCTGCGCAAGAAATTACACCTCGACTGCATCATCACGGTGAAGGGAGTGGGCTATCGCTATGAAGCGGCTTAAATTATTTCCCAAAACGTTCTTGGTGTCAATCGGCCTATTCGCGGCGCTAATCATCCTGGTGCATGCGCTGGTCTACACCTTGATGCCGCAATTTTATTTACAGCAAAAAGAGCGCGAGGCGGCGGATAATCTCACGGCGCTCGTGGCTGAATTACGCGGTAAATCGACTGAGGAAATGCGTCGTCTCAGCCAGGAGTTTGCTCAAGTGAAAAATGTTAATATCACACTGACGATTGACGGGCGTGACCAGTATTTTCAAGGTTTTCAGTCGATCAATATTGTGACCGATAGCGGCAAATCGGTCGACACCAGTGTGGTGAAAATTGCTGACGGGCAAACGATCGATGCGCGCTCGGTGATTTTGCAGCAGGGCAGTGTGACGAACAACCAAGGCCAAACGATTACGGTCAAGCTACTTGCCGACGTAGCACCTGTCACTCAGGCCAAACTCGCTACCCTGCACGTATTGCCATATACCATGCTCGGCTCGCTGTTAGTGGCACTGCTATTCTCGTACATCTACAGCCGATTTGTGACACGGCCGATTCGTCAGATGGCAGCAGTGACGACGACCATGCAGCGGCTGGAAAAGGACGCGCGCTACCCGGTACGTAGCAGTGATGAAATCGGTGTGCTGGGACGAAATATTAATGAGCTCTATCAAAACCTGTGGCAGACGATTCGCTCGCTGGAGCATGAGAATAAGCGGATAACCCAGCTTGAGAAAGAGAAAATCGCCTTCCTCCGTGCGGCCTCGCATGAGCTGAAAACGCCATTAGCGGCCCTCAGGATTATGCTCGAAAACATGCAGCTCAACATCGGCGAGTATAAAAATCGCGATCAGTACCTGGCGGAATCGGTGGCGCAGGTTGATCGCTTGGCGGCGATGGTGAATGACGTTTTGCACTCTGGCAGTGTCGCCGAGCAGGCTCTGCGTCAGGAAAAGCGGTTGAGGATTGACAAGCTAATCACCGAAGTGGTTGATGATTATGTGTTGCTGGCGAAAACGCGCGGCATGACTTTCGCGGTTGACGCACGCCCAACGACCGTGCGTGCTAACCGCGACATGATGCGCCACGTCATCTCGAATTTGGTATCAAATGCAGTGCGCCACGGCGACGCCGGCAGAGTCATAAAAATTACTTGTGACCAGCGCGAACTAGCCATCGAAAACGCCTGCAAGCCACTCACCAAACAGCAACTCCAGCACGTCTTCGATCCGTTTTATCGGAGCCCTAGTGACAAGAAGCAGCACACTGACAGTAGCGGCATTGGCCTCTACACCGTGAAAATGCTGCTAGACACCAAGGGACTGGACTATGACTTTACGCCGCACGGGCGGGGCATGCGGTTTTTGGTGCGGTTTTGAGCAGCTCACTCATGATGGGTTATTCTTTGAAACATAGAGAACTCTAAAACGATTACTCTATAAGTTTTGGAATAGAAAGAGGCGGGAGTAAATAGTATGTTCGGTGGTAAGCTGTGGTATTTTAAAGTCGTATCAGAAAGAGTATTATCTAGTTATGACATATTACAAACCAGCAAGAATTCCTAGAGTTTCAACATGCTATTTGAGGAAACCTAAAATCTTTATATCATTTAACTATACATATGACCGCTGGTATCGTCATATTATGAGTGCATGGAATGCTAACCCCTATTTTGATTTTACTTATGATGATCGTACGCCATGTGAGATTCAAACGGACAGTGTCTCTAGAGTAAAAGCTGTATTGACAACAAAGATTAAAGAATCTTCGGCAGTTGTGGTGATTATTGGTAGTCATGCTAATGAGTTGCATCCGGATAGACATCTGATCGGTTACCGAAACTGGCAGAATTATGAGATAGCTAAAGCAAAAGAGCTAGGCAAAAGACTCGTAGCAGTTCAGGTCAACAGAAACTTCCATTACCCGCAAGAGTTGATAGGTGTAAATGCCACAAGAGTATATTCTTTTAGTCAAAATAGTATTATTAAGGCTGTAAGGGGTTTTTAATATGGCTACAGGTGTAGATATACTATATGATCACTATAAAGTTAGCAATAGTATGCTACAGAGTAATCTTAAAGATCGTGAAAAATTTTTTCGGTCGTTGTTTATATTTGAAGTGTTGAATATTATTTTTCTATATCAACCACTGGAGTTTGCAAAAATAATTCAAAATTCATTAAATCTTTCTCAAAATATCAAAATCGAATCAACTAGTTTTCTGGTTACGTCTTTGCAGATTGTCATATCTGTCGCAATATCGTATTTGTTAATTCGCTATTTTCAGAGCAATATACGGGCAGAAAGACAGTATTCTTATATAAGCAAGCTAGAGAATGAGTTAACAGCTAAGGCTGATACGGATATATTTTGCCGGGAAAGTGCTGAATACAGTAGGAATTATCCCTTTGTTCTGAATATTATTGATATCTTTTATAAATTTATTATTCCTCTAATCTTGTTGTTGTTGCATTTAGTAAAAATATGCTCTTTCCTGGAGGTAATTACCCACAACTTTAATATAGTTTCATTCATAGAAATTATCATTGATACGTTTCTTATAATTTTAGTTATTGCTTATGTTTGTCTTATGAAAAGATACATTAGTAACTCAGCTCATTAGTGACGCTTCGCCCTGTTATATTTGATGATATAATAGGTGGCGGTATGAAGATCTCCTTGTCTCAGCCTAACACTGCAATAAAACGCCAGGCGACTCGGGCATTTTTTGACAGAACAGAGGCAAAACCCCGCGAAAAGGGCGTTGACTTCTCACTAGCGCTCATTATGGCTGGTGTGCCAGGTGCTGGTAAAACAGAGTATATTAGCTCGTTCATTGAGGAAAATGTGATATTCAAGGATAATGCGCTGAGGATTGACTTAGATGAAATTATTACTGTTTTTGAAGAATACCAACCTGAAGAAGATAGTAGATTTCGTAGCATCGGCAGTAGGATTGTTGAGAATATTTTGGATCGTGCTTTTAAGGGCGGCTATAACTTTATACTAGATGGCACATTTGCTGGCGCCAAAGCAATCGATAATGTGCATCGTGCTATTCGCCATGGCTATCTTGTATATATCGTTGTACTGATTGAGGATATTGAGCAGGCCAAAGAGTACACGCGTATTCGCAAAGAAAAGACTAAACGAGAGATTAAAGATGAGGCGTTCGGTGAGATTATAGCAGGGATAAGAAAAAATCTTAAAACTATTCAGAGTAATTTTATTAATAAAGGATTGCCAGTCGTTGTTGAATTTATTGAGAAGCGTTGGCAAGAGGGTACAGTTAGATATGAGAGAAGGGTATGGCCCAACATTGATGATTTATATGAAAAATGATAAAATGGAATAGATATATAAACTTAGAAAGGCGATGCAAATGAACCATCTAAGAAATAAACTTAAAAAGAACGTAGCTATAGCTCGTCAAAACAAAATGAAGAAAACTCTTGAAAATCCGAAGAAGATTCGCGCCGCTGCCCAGGGGGCAATTGCACGGCAACAGAAGCTAGCTAGAGCCAGATAATCTCCACCCATTTCACATTCCCTTCACATACCCTTGCTACACTGACATAGAACCAAGAAAGGAGATCTATGTCATTTGTACAACGTGCCTGGTTGTATATCACCAGGAAAAAACTCAAAACGCTGATTTTGCTGGCGATTTTGCTGTGTATGTCGACGATTATGCTGAGTGGATTTGCCATCAAGCATTCGACCGACGCGGCAGCGCAGTCGCTGGATAAAACGCTCAAGGCCGGCTTCACGCTGGGCAATAATCCGCGCACCAATCCGGGAACAGCCCGCGGCTCAGGAACAGTATCAAACAAAGACATCGACGCAGTGAAGAACCTGGAGGGCGTGACGGACTATGTCAAGCGCCAGAACGCCACGGTCGATTTTATCAATACCAAGCTGGTGCCACTACCGAGTGGAGGCAGCGGCTATGATGCCGAGAAAGACAAACAGTTTGGTAACGCCGCCACCATCATCGGCGTCAATAAATCTGAGTCCGAGAAGAAGTTCCGCGCCGAGTCGCTCAAGCTCATCGCTGGCCGGCACATCACCGAGAACGATTCGCACAAGATTTTGGTGCACGAAGATTTTGCCAAGGCTAATAACCTGAAGCTGGGCAGTAAAATTAAACTGAAGGCCAATCAATACGACACCGACAACGAGCATCCATCCAAGGACGAGGTGGAAGTGGAAATCGTCGGTATATTTAACGGCAAAAACCCAAAGCAGGCGACGTACCAAGTGGAGTTGTTCGAGAATTTGTTCCTGACCGACCTCACGACGACCCGCCAGCTGAATGCCTATACCGAGCAAAATGAGATTTACCAGGACGCCACGTTCTTTACCAAGGGCACCAAACAGTTAGATGAGGTAATGGCACGGGCAAATAAATTGCCGGTCAATTGGCAAAAGTACCAGTTGAATAAGAATAGCCAGGAACTGGCTGGTGTGACTGGCGCGGTAAATAGTGTGTACGGCTTGATTGATGGTATGTTGTGGGCGACGGCGCTGGTCAGCGTGGCGGTGATTGGCATGGTGCTGTATTTGTGGATGAACGAGCGCAAGCGCGAGGCGGGCGTACTCTTGGCGACGGGCGTGCCGCAGTCAAAGATTGTGCTGCAATACATCGCTGAGCTGGTGATGATCGCGGTGCTGAGCTTTGGTGCGTCATACTTTACCGCCGGGCTGATTGCGCAACAAATGGGCGATCACGTGGTATCGCAGGCGGCACAGAATGCTACACGTCAGGCTGGCAGTTCGCTGAACGGTGCGTCGCTCGGTGCTGATGCTGACTCGGTGACGTCATCGCGCACGCTGGATAAGGTGACGGTTGGTGTGCAACCGACAGATCTGCTGGCGGTGTGGGGCGCCGGACTGGCGGTGATTATCATTGCGGTGCTGCTGGCTTCTCGACCAATTACTCAGTCAACGCCAAAAGAATTACTAACTGAAGTGGACTAGGGGCGAATGATGACGATTATCAAACGAGCCTGGACGGCTGTGACGCGCAAGCGGCGTCGCAGCCTGACCATCGCCCTGATTATGACGCTGATTTTCACACTGCTGATCGGTACGCTGACGGTGCAGCAAACGATGGCACAGCTGAAGCAATCGGTCGAGCGAAACATCCGCGCCGGCTTTAGCATCGCCAGCAAGCAACCATCGGGCGAGGTGCCGATGGAAATGGCACGACAGGTGCAGCGCCTGGACAAGGTCAAAGCACACAATTTCCAGGCAGAGACCACTGCGGGACTGCCGGGTAAACAATTGGTTGACACGGCAGACAGCGGCGTGCAGCTGGACTCTAACGTGGCTGGCGAGGCGAAGGTGACGGGCGCGACAGAGAGTAATCTGCTCGGCGAGTTCACTGGTAAATTTTACCAACTGGAGCAGGGCAAGCACCTATCGGCGAACGATCACAATGCGGCGCTGGTTCACAAAACGTTTGCCGAGAAAAATAATATCAAGCCAGGCGACAAGCTGGACATCACCAAAGACGGCAGGCGGGTGACGGTGACTGTCGCAGGAATCTTCAGCGGCAAAGGCGAGAAGCCGGCGGTCTTGCAGTCCGACATGGCGGAGAATCACCTCATCACCAACTTGGCGGCGGCGCAGCAGCTGACAGGTAGCCAGCAGTTGACGCGGGCGACATATTTCGCCGAAAATCCGCATCAGCTGAAGTCGCTAACAGACCGCACCAAAAGCCTACCAAACGTCGATTGGAAAAAATTTAGCCTCACTGACAACGGGGCGGTATTTGCTGGGGTTCTCCAAAACATCGCTGGCATTCAAAACATTTTGACGATTGCCACCATCGGCGCAGCCGCGGCAGGACTGGCGGTACTGTCACTAGTGCTGGTGTTCTGGGTGCGCGGCCGCTTGCATGAAATTGGCATCTTGCTGTCCATCGGCACGTCGAAGCGGCAGATTATCGGGCAGTTCTTGGCAGAGCTGGCGATCATCGCTCTAGTTAGCTCGGTGTTCGCGCTCGCTATCGGTTCGGTCGCCTCGTCGCAAATTTCTACTGCCTTGACAGCGCAAACTGACCAAAACCAGCGCACAGAAAAGACTGCAGTGCACGCTGCGTCAGTAGCGACCTACCTAGAGGCTTTCGCCTTCGGCTACATGGTTGTTCTGCTATCAGCCATCGCTGCCACCGCGCCAATCATGCGCCAATCACCAAAGCAAATTTTAGCAAAACTAAGTTAGGAGTACTATGTCAATACTTACTTTACGCGATATCATTTACTCATACGCTGACGGCACCAGCAATGTGCTCAACGGCATTAATTATCAATTTGAAAAAGGCAAATTCTACGCCATCGTCGGTAGTTCTGGTGCTGGTAAATCGACACTGCTCGGGCTACTAGCGGGACTGGATACGCCGACTGGCGGGCAGATTTTGTTCGACGATGAAGATATCGCCGAGCAGGGGTATTCGCATCATCGCAAGCACAATATCTCGCTGGTGTTTCAGAACTATAACCTGATCGATTATCTGACGCCGCTGGAAAACTTGAAATTGGTTAATTCCAAGGCCACTAACGAAACGTTGCACTCCATGGGCTTGGACGACGATCACATTCACCGTAACGTCATGAAACTTTCTGGCGGCCAGCAACAGCGTGTGGCGATCGGCCGAGCGCTCGTCTCACATGCACCGATTATCTTGGCGGACGAGCCGACCGGCAACCTGGACGAAACCACTGCTGCCGACATCATCGACATCCTGCGCCGGGCCGCCCACGAAAACGACAAATGTGTCATCGTCGTCACTCACAGCAAGCAGCTAGCTAAACAGGCCGATGTAGTGTTGAAGCTGAAGGATAAGAAGTTGAAAGCTTAAAAATAGCTTCCAAAAAATACACGCTTTAAATATAGCTTGAAAGAGCTATATTTTTATAGTTCCAAACCCCTAAATAAAGTTGGTGAGTGTATAATAATTAACATCATGAGAGTTAATTATTTACAATTATCGAATATCCTTAGCTTTAAATATGAGGAGGATATAAACAACGCTTTTAAGATTGAATTTGACCCAGATCTTAATATTATTATTGGAGGGAACGGATCCGGCAAGTCAACAGCTTTAGAGGCTATGAATTTTGTATTCACAAGAGTCCTATTTAAATATTGTGAGGTTAGAGATTATAATTTTTTGTTGCTAGGTGAAGCTCGAAGAAGTTCCCTCGTAATAGATGATCGATCTAATAATATTTCAGGCCTTCGACTCCAGCCTAATTGGAATTCGGAATCGAAACTACAGAGAATAAGAATATCATTTACACTTGATGATATTGATAAAGCCAACATGAGCCATATAGCAAATAATTACACTCATATAAAAAATATATTTGAGGAGTATTCTTATATAAAATTTCCCACAGATTTTAGGCCTATAAATGGCGATATAAAAATTGTTATAGATGTTATCTTTAATTATGAAAAAAGCACATACGATGTAAAATATACTGATTCCACGCCAGATTCCGTACAATTTTATCTAGAACACTACCAGGCTATCAACGAAGCTATAGCGATACATAATAATAAACATGCCGACCATGTAAAGCCTCTTGGAAGTACATTTTCTATGTTGTCTGCTTTTCGTAATTATAATACTTTCTCTCTACAAACCTCTTTGCAGTCCAATCCAGTAAGTCAATTGCGAGAAATTAGGCGCGATTCTTCTTATCGCAGTAATCATGATCAATCTGGTAGTGAGCCAGCTATATTCAATATTGTAAAGCTCAAGCTTGGCGAGGAATATCTTAATTTTTTAAAAGGCAAAAAGGATATTGATGAGGCCAAAGACGCTGTAAATAGTTTGAAGATGGTTAATGATATAAATGACAAGCTTGAATTATTGAATTTAAAATTCTATATAGAACTCACGGATTTAAGAACTTGGTCATACGAATTTAGGTTTTACGATACAAAAAATAACCGATATTTAGGCGATATTAATAGTCTTAGTGCTGGACAAAAATCGATTATTCACTTGATATTTGAGGCATACGGTCGAGATGACGTAAATGGTGGACTTATTATTATTGATGAGCCAGAGATTCATTTGCACTACCAATTTCAATTTGAATATCTTAAAATACTCGAAAAACTAGCGAAAGAGCAGGGCGTACAGTATATCATCGTAACTCATTCGGAAGGATTTATAAGTAACAAGACAATAGGGCATGTCAAACGATTCTCGCTAAATAAAGAGCGTAATTCCGTGGTGTATGCGCCTGAGATAACAGAAGGCCAGAAGGGGCTTATAAAGATATTAAATAATACGCAAGCGGCGCGGGTATTATTCTTAGATAAAGTACTTCTGATTGAAGGTCAAGATGATGAATATTTTTTTAGAGATGCCGTAAAAAGATTACAGCCAGAGCTTAGCCAAGACATCTCTATATACGAAACACGCGGTAAAGATAACATACCGTCATTTAAGTCCTTCTTTGAATCTTTCGGGCTAAAGGTATATGTCATTAAAGACTTAGATGCTACAGGAAAAGATTTTTATAATTCTACCGTGTCATTCAGAAATACTGGAGAAGCAGGAATTATCAGATATAGAAGAGACCATCCTGACCTGGACAAGAAAATAGAATCAAAATATCTATCTTACGAATTTTACCTAAAGAAAGGAGCTATCGAACAGTACACCAGAAAACCAAAAGGAATTGAGCATGTAATTGATTTTTGTGAAAATGATATGGACAATTTTCTAAAAAGCGATGACGAGAAAGCGAAAGAAATTTGTAAAATCATAGGTTTAATCGCAGAATAAAAGGAGTGGTGACCTCTATAGATTGGTAATATCTATCATAGATAAGAGAATATAGTATGTTACAATTATTGGCATGACCATTCACCATTTCAAGCTACATGCTAAACCATTTGCCGCTATCGCATCTGGCCGTAAAACCATTGAGTCGCGTCTATATGACGAGAAGCGTCGGAAGATTCAGCTCGGCGATCAGATTGTGTTTATTGACATCGCGAGCCCTGAGCAGACCGTGACTGCGACGGTGGTTGGCCTGCTGCGTTACGCTACGTTTCATGATTTGTTTTCTCATAATGACCCGCGTAAGTTTGGTAGTGAAAGTGTTGAGTGGCTAGAAGATCAGATGAATGGATTTTATCCGCTGGATGAGCAGTTGCAGAACAGCGTTGTCGGTATTGAGTTTGTATTGACCTCATAGTTATAGACCATAAACTTAGGCGTAGATAACTTGTATTATTACGTGGGATATTGGACAATAACCTTAGGAAAACTATGAAATCCCCGGTCACTATCACCATTCGCAAAGCCAATGAAAACGATTTTAATTTTGTTGTTCATTTGATGGATCAGGCGCTTGATTCATTTTATGGTGGCGATCATCAAGCGCATGCACAGCGTATCTTCGCCGCACATATCAACGACAATGTTGATTCAGTTGGGCAATTCTCAACTGGGCAATATATGTTTATTGCCGAGATTAATCACCATCCTGCTGGGATGATTCATTTGGTTATCAAGAAGCAGGCAACAGTTAAGATTAGTCCACTTATCGTTGCGCCAGACTATCGCGGCAAATTTGGCATTGGCAGTAAATTGATTCGCTATGCTGAGGATTTTGCTCGCCAGCATCATGCTCGACAACTTTACTGTACGGTGGCCGCCCAAAACCAATCTACGCTCAAGTTTCTGCTACGCAAAGGCTTTCATCTAGCTGGCAAAGCACAGGATCATTACAAGCCTGGCATCGACGAGTGTATGCTGTATAAGCCACTAGGCCAAAGCACTACTCTCGATCCATCAGTTATTTCAATTGTTCCATTTGATGAAGAGAAGCACGCTGCAGTGGTGCGTCAGCTGATATTATCGCGAGTGGGCGGTGATTTTTATGGTGTAGATGATGCGTGGGTAGACGTGTTATTTGCTAGCTACCAACGACGCGAGAGCCGAGATGTCAACGCTAAATATAAGCTCATTTTCATTGCTGAGCAAGACGATAAAGTGGTTGGTGTGGTCGTTGCAACACCGAAGAAAGGTCAGTCAATTAAAATTATGCCACTGGTGACAAATTCAGACACTGCTTTTGAGTCGTTGCTTATCAATTTACCGACAGTGTTAGTTAACTACGGGCGTAAACTATACATCCACCTCGTTCCTGAACCGCAACAGATTACCTACCTGCAGCGTCACGGCTGGGTAATTGAAGGCCTGCTTCCGGGGGCTTATGCGCCAGGTATTATTGTGCAGTAGTGGGGGTTGAGTATTCAAAAAGAACCAGCCACGCGAAAGATGAGGATTAAAAAACCATATTATGACGCCATTATGTCAGGCTGTAAAACGTTGGAAGTTCGTGTTGGCTACGGCAGTATTAAGCGCTTGCGAGCTGGTGAATTATTACGGCTAGAGACCAGCTATGAATCTGGCACGGTGCAGATTAAATCAATCCGTGTCTATAGTGATTTTACAAAACTGCTAGCTACTGAGGATTGGCGGCAAATCGTACCACAAGCCAAAGATAAAGTTGAGGCTATCCAGATTCTTCGCAAGATTTATCCGCCTCACAAAGAGAATCTAGGCGTTCATGCTATTGAAGTTGTAAAAATATAGAATCAAAGGAAGGTGTGTTATATTAGGCGGCACGATTCCAGGTCAACGATTATACCCTTGGCTTTATCCACGTCGATGGAAAGATAGGCGAGAGCGCTGGGATTGATGAGGAAGCGTCGCATGGATGGTATTGTAAATCTAAAGCAAGCTATTAAGCTAACCGTTCGCGCTGCGCCCGTTTTGCCAAAAAATGGTATAATGGCGTTAGTATGAAAGTCAGCCTAAACATTATCAAACAATTGATTAATTTTGAATTACCGCCAGTGGATGAGTTGGTGGCGCGGGTCAATCAGCAGCTTGGCGGTGTCGAAGAAGTGATCGACTTCAACGCTAAATATGGTGGCGCGCGGATCGTTCGGGTGGTTGAGTGCACCAAGCACCCTAATGCTGATCGGCTGAGCGTGACCAAGATCGATGATGGCGGTGCGGTGGCGGATATGCCGCGTGATGAGAACGGGCTGGTGCAGGTGGTCTGCGGTGCGCCGAATGTTCATGCGGATATGTGGGCAATTTGGTTGCCGCCGAAAAGTACGGTGCCGGCAAGTTTTGATGACGACGAGCCATTCGTGCTGGACGCGCGGCCACTGCGCGGCGTGCTCAGCCAAGGCATGTTGGCGGCGGCAGATGAGCTGGCGATTGGTACGGATCATGAGGGAATTGTTGAGATTCGTGAACAGGACGTGCCGGCGGGAGTTGAGTTGCGGGCGGGTGCGAGTTTTGCTAAAACGTTTGGGCTGGATGACTACGTGCTGGACATTGAGAACAAGATGTTTACGCACCGGCCGGATTGTTTCGGTCAGCTCGGCGTGGCGCGCGAAATCGCTGGGATTTTTCACCAGCAGTTTACTAGTCCTGATTGGTATGAATCAGTCCAGCAGTTCACGAACGCTGAGGGGCTGGGTCTAACGGTCATCAATGATGCGCCAGAATTAGTGCCACGGTTCATGGCAGTAGCCTTTCGTGACGTTACTGTGCAGCCAAGTCCGCTGTGGTTGCAATGTCAGTTGGTGGCGATGGGCGGCAAGCCGATTAATAACATTGTCGATGCCACGAATTACATAATGCTGATGACAGCACAGCCAACGCACGCCTATGATTATGACAAATTGCGTGGGCACAAACTTGAGGCACGAATGGCTCGTGATGGCGAGAAAGTCAGCCTGCTTAATGGCAAAGAGTATGAGTTGACGAATGATGACATCGTCATCGCTGATGGCGAGGGTGTGATTGGTCTGGCGGGAATTATGGGCGGTGCCGACACTGAGGTTTCGGATGGCACGAAAAACATCGTTCTCGAATGTGCTAATTTTGACATGTATGCGCTGCGCCGCACAGCTATGCGCCACGGTATTTTTACCGACGCGCTGACGCGGTTTAATAAGGGCCAGTCGCCGCTCCAAAATGCTGCTGTATTGAAGCGGCTGATTAGTATGGTTGGCGGCGTGCAGGCGAGCGAAGTGTTTGATTTGAAGCAATTTAGTGACGAGCTCGACGATTATTTTGATGGAAAATACACACCAGCTAATACTGATATCGACAGTAAATTTATCAATGAGAGATTAGGCTTGGACTTATCTGGCGATGATATTTGCGACTTGTTGAATAACGTAGAAATAAAGAGTCATGGTCCGGAAGAAGAATTGGATTATATTTGTATCCAATCATCGTTCTGGCGCACCGACCTTGAATTACCGGAGGATATTGTCGAAGAAGTCGGCCGGCTGTATGGCTTTGACAAACTACCGCGCCAATTGCCAATGCGCAGCATCAAGCCGGCGCCGAGGAATCCGCGCCGCCAGCTCAAGCAGGCGATTCGCCAAAGTCTATCGCGCGCCGGCGCCAACGAAGTCTTGACCTATAGTTTCGTCCACGAGCGTGTCCTGAAAAACGTCGAGCAAGACCCAAGCCGTGCCTATCGGCTAAGCAACGCTTTAAGCCCTGATTTGCAGTACTATCGCACCAGTGTGCTGCCGAGTTTGCTAGACAAAGTTCATGCCAACATCAAAGCCGGACATGATGAGTTTATGCTATTTGAAATCGGCAAAATTCACGATAAAGAATTGCCGCTTACCGACGAGAATCTGCCAAGCGAGCAGACCTTCGTCGACGGTGTTTATGCTAGCAAAAAGCCGCATACAGGCGCGCCATTTTATAAAGCGAGGAAGTTAGTGGATAGGCTGTTGGCGGATATTAACGTTGAGGCTGATTTTGTGAAAATAGTAGAGTCGGACGCGGACGTGCCAGCGCCGTTTGACGTCCAGCGCAGTGCTTGGATTGTCGCGGAAAACGGTGAGAAGCTGGGTGTTGTTGGCGAATTATCTCAGGCAGTGCGGCGTAATTTCAAGCTGCCAGATTACACGGCGGTGTTCTCGCTTGACATTGAAAAATTGCAGGACAATTTGGCTGAAAATCGAGAGTATAATTACCGGCCGCTGAGCCGCTATCCGTCAACGACTCGGGATATATCGCTAAAGATGCAGTCGGCGGTTGATTATGCGTCGGTGTATGCGTGCGCTGAGGAGGTTGCGAAGAAACACCGCGAATTGCAAATTAGTATCACGCCAATTGCGATTTATCAGCCGAAGGACGATGATTCAACAAAAACCGTAACCTTGAGTGTCAAATTTACTAGCGCCGAGCGAACCTTAGCGGATAAAGATACTGCGCCGATAATTGAAGAAATAGCAGCCATGGCAGCGGAAGAATTTGATGCCGCGCAGGTTTAGGCGGGCGATTGTTGTACTTGGTAAAAATTGTTATAATTGGGGAGGTAAATAAAGGAGGACTATGGCAACGACGAAAAGCCAAAGGATAGGGATTTGGGTGATTGCTGGCATGATGTTTTTAGGAACGGTTGGCGGATTTATCGCTATGATGGTGCAACCAGGCAATGACGCCAAAGATCAGGCTGAGCTGAAGCGGGCGCAAGAAGACTATAAGAAGGCAACCACGGAGCGCCAAAAGAAAGTTGACGCGCAGACGGCAGAATTGAATAATAAATATTATAGTAAATTTGCCGAGTTTAGTTCACGAGTCGGTAAGTTTGAGGCTGGCGATGTTAAGGAATTGGGTAAAGAAGATTTGCTGGAAGGTGACGGCGCCGAAGTCAAAAATGATACCAAATTCTCAGTTTACTACATTGGTTGGAATGCCAAAGGGGAAGTTTTTGACCAATCAATCGCTGATGGCAAATTGAAAGCGCCTCTTAATTTGGACGGCCCGGCGAATACGTCGGTGATTCAGGGCTGGAAAGAGGGCCTGGTTGGCATGAAGATTGGCGGCGTGCGCGAATTGACGATTCCAGCAGACAAGGCTTACGGTAAGCAATCCCAGGGCGATAAGATTCCTGCTAATTCACCACTGAAGTTCGTGGTTATGGCCATCGAAAGACCAGCAGAGATTCCACAGCCAGAAATGCCAGAAGTTATGAAACGATATTACAGGTCAAGGGGGCTAAATGTCTAAAGAAGTTATCATCGTTGGCGCCGGTCCAAGTGCGCTGACCGCAGCGATCTATCTGTCGCGCGAAGACGTGCCGACGACACTGTACGAGCGCGGTGTGGTCGGTGGTATGGCGGCCATCACCGACCAAATCGACAATTATCCAGGGTTTGCCGAGGGTGTGACCGGTATGAAGTTGGCGTCAGAACTGCAGCAGCAGGCTGAGCGATTTGGTGCGGATATTGAGTACGGTGACGTGACGGCGTTGAAGCAAGTTGACGGCGAATTGGAATTGACAGTTGATGGTCAGCCGGTGTGCGCCAAAGCAGTGCTACTGGCGACCGGCTCAAATCACCGCAAGCTGGGCGTGCCGGGCGAAGATGAATTGTATGGTCGCGGCGTGCATTACTGTGCAACGTGCGACGGCGCATTTTATCGTGACAAGCGCTTGATCGTCGTTGGCGGCGGCAACTCGGCGGTGCAAGAAGCGATATTTTTGACTCGCTACGCCAGCCATATTGACCTGTTGGTGCGCAGTAAATTACGTGCCAGCGATGTCCTACAAAAAGAGTTACAAAAATATGTTGATGAGGGTAAAATTACCGTCCACCTTGGCGCAACCACCGACGAAATTATCGTAAAAGACGACAAATTTTACGGCGTCAAATCAACTCAAGACGGCGAGCAGAAAGAATTTACCGCGGATGGTTTGTTTGTCTTTATCGGCCTGATTCCAAACACGCAGTTTTTGGCGGACTCAGACGTGAAGCTGGACCTCGGCGGACATATTGTTACCGACGAGCATTTACATACCAATATTCCCGGTGTCTTTGCTTCGGGTGACGTGCGTTCCGGTGCAACCATGCAAATCGCTTCGGCGGTTGGTGAGGGTGCGGTGGCGGCCTTGCAGATTCGTGAATATTTACAAGAAAAAGCCAGAGAGGAGTAGATCGTGGCAGATTTTAACCAAGTATTAACCCCGGGAGACTATCAGGACGGCGAAATCACCGTTGTCGTAGAGATTCCGGCTGGGTCAAATCATAAAATTGAATGGGACCGGAACGTTGGCGTCATGCGACTAGACCGAGTTGACCCAGCGATTTTTGCCAAGCCGACTAATTATGGTTTCATTCCACAAACGCTGGATGAGGACGGCGACGAGCTGGATGTGCTGCTGGTGACGGATACGCCGCTGACGACTGGGCTAGTAGTTGAGGCGCGAATCCTCGGCGTGATGAAGTTTGTTGATGACGATGAGGTCGATGATAAGGTCATCGCGGTGCCAAGCGACGATCGCCATAATGGCAACGCCATTCAGTCGCTGGAGGATCTGCCGGCGCAGCTGATTAAGCAAATTGAATTCCATTTCAATCACTATAAGGATTTAAAGAAGCCAGGTTCGACCATTGTCAAGGAATTTGCCGGTGTTGATGCTGCAAAGCAGGTTGTGGCGGCAGCGATTGAGCGCTGGAACGAGCAGGCGTAATACTTATCTTTGTAGCACAAAGGCAACGTCGCGTATCACCAGGTTCGGTGTATGTGTGTTTGTCACGCAGTGCAACCGTCAGCCGTCTCCTCCAAGTCGAATGCATCCGGCAACGCCGTCCGCAGAACCATCGACTTGTCAGAGAGGCTGACGGTCTTGTGCATTCCCTGCGGGACTAGTATAGGAGGTGTCGCGCCTGCCATAGCCTCTGGGATGAGGTGAGAGTGTTTTGCTTACCGTCGAAACAGCGACGAAACACCGTCGGTTAACCCGGTCAAATGTGCTAGTACGCCGCCACTCCTTGATAACTGCATACGTAATTTAGCCTTGGCATGCGGTGTGATGACCATGTCGCGCCAGGCTGGTTTGGGCTTGGCGGATTTGCTGGTCAAAACTTCGACGATGTCGCCATGCTGCAATTCGTAGGTGAACGGCTTCATGACGCCGTTGACTTTGAAGCCGCTGGCGTGCGCTGCGATGTCGGAATGAATGCGATACGCGTAATCCAGTGGGAAGGCGCCGCGCGGCAAGTCATAAATATCACCCTTTGGAGAATAAACGAAAATTCGGTCAGAGAACAATTTCATGCGGAACTTGTCAGAGTCGAATCTCTTACCCTCGCTAGCCAGCGCTGCTGCTTCCTGAAGATCGCGAATCCACGACAGGTCTGCCGGCATAGCGCCTATACGACCCTTTTTGTACGCGTCGGTTAATTTCTGCTCATTATAGTGGAAGCTGGCCGCCAAACCACGCTCAGCGTATTCGTGCATCTCTTTGGTACGAATTTGAAATTCAACAATTTGCCCACTCGGCGTTTGCACGGTGGTGTGTAGACTTTGGTAACCGTTTGGCTTGGGGTTGGCGACATAATCTTTGATCCGCTCGTACATCGGCTGATACATATCGTGTAAAATCCCTAAAACCAAATAGCCCGTCGATAAATCATCGACAATAACCCGCAGGGCGATCAAATCATAAATCTTATCAATATCGCCGACCTTATCAAGTTTTTTAAACAGACTGTAGACGCTTTTGACGCGACCGTCCATCTGGAAAACCAGCTTTTCTTCCTTTAGTCGCGCCTCAACTTCACGGCGAACACGGTCCAGTTTTCGCTGCGACTTTTTCAATCGACTATCCATTAAACTTTTGGTACGGTGAAAATCTTTTGGCATCAAATATTTGAAGCTCAATTCTTCCAGTTGCACGCGCACCCGTCCCATGTTCAATCGGTCTGCCAGCGGCGCAAACACCTCAATCGTCTCGCGGGCAATCTTCTTCTGTTTCTCGGGCGACATAAATTGCAGCGTCCGCATATTGTGCAATCGATCCGCCAGTTTAATGATAATCACCCGCACATCTTCGCCCACTGCTATCATCAGCTTGGTCAAATTATCCTTGGTGTGTGGCAGATAACTGTCCAGACTACGCATGCCAGCACGTGCCTGCGAAACCTTGGTCACGCCATCCACCAAAAACGCCACATCACGTCCAAATAAACTCTCTAGTTCATCCAGTGTCGCGTCAGTATCCTCAACCGTATCATGTAACACGCCCGCCACCACCGTGTCGATATCCATGCCCCACTCAATCAAAATCCCTGCCACTGCCAGCGGGTGATTGATGTATGGCTCGCCACTTTTACGTTTTTGTCCAGCGTGCTTTTCGGCGGCATAATCGATAGCACTTGCCAGAACCAGCACCGGCACTTCGTCGTACTTTTGCCCAGCTGTGGCGAGTAACTCTTCACGCGTCATGTATTTATTATACAACTTTGTAGTATAATTAAAAAAAGCTAAAGCGAAATATCTAACGGGGAGGGCGTATGTCAGTAACAAGAATAGCAATTAATGGCTTTGGGCGGATTGGGCGTAATGCGTTTAAGATTGCACGTGAGCGTAGTGATTTGGAAATTGTGGCAATTAACGATTTGACGGACACGAAGACACTGGCGTACTTACTCAAGCATGACAGTAATTATGGCGAGTACGGTCGGCAGGTTGATTTTACTGAGAACGAGCTAATTGTTGAAGGTCAGACGGTTAAGGTCTTGGCGGAAAAAGACCCAACAAACTTGCCGTGGGGCGAGATGAATGTTGATGTGGTGATCGAATCGACTGGATTGTTTACTGATAAAGATGGCGCGGGCAAGCACTTGACTGCGGGCGCCAAGCGCGTGGTTATCAGCGGGCCGACCAAATCTGACGGCGTTGACACCATAGTGCTGGGCACCAATGACAGCAAGATCAAGGACGCCACGCCGATAGTTTCTAATGCCAGCTGTACAACCAATAGCTTGGGCGCGGTGATGGCGGTTCTGGACGCAGAATTTGGCGTGGAAAAATCGATGCTGACAACGGTGCATAGCTACACTGCCAGCCAAAGGTTGCAAGACGCGCCGGCTAAGGATCTCCGCGAAGGTCGCAACGCGGCTGAAAATATGGTGCCGACAACGACGGGTGCGGCCATTGCTGTGACAAAAACGCTGCCGCAACTAACTGGCAAATTTGACGGCCTCAGTGTACGCGTCCCAACACCAGTGGTGTCTCTCAGCGATGTAACAGCACTTCTCCGACGCGACGTAACGGTTGAGCAGGTAAATGAAGCCTTCAAAAAAGCTGCACAAAGTAATTTTTACCAGGGTATTTTGGGCGTATCTGAGGAGCCGCTGGTCAGCCGGGATTTCATCGGCAATTCATGCTCGGGAATTGTTGATCTGCCGCTGACGAAAGTGGTCGGCGGTAACTTGATAAAAGTGATGGTTTGGTACGACAATGAGTGGGGCTATTCGAATCGGTTGGTTGAGCTAGTGGCGGATGTCGGACATTACTTGAAAAAGAGTCAATAAAAACTTCTTCCAAAAAGGAAATAACCCCGCACCGTGATGGTGCGGGGACGCGGGATTTCCACGATTTTACAGAATATTTCGTAATGCGCCTCCTGCTGGCACGGAGCATCTCAGTTTGCGTCGGAACTCTGTGCTTCTTCTCCCTTGAAACAGGAATCAAAGCGGGGATCTTCTTTGAGAGTCTCCAGCGACGGATTCTCAGAGAAGTTTTCGTTGTCGCCAGGCACTGCCACATATGGGGTACCTGTGTCTTTGTCAATGATGATGCGGACGCGACATTTTCCTGCGCTCGCCATGATCACTACAGATTGCTGATCGTCCTTGACCACGACAGGATCAAGGTATCCTGATTTGATCGCTTCTTCAGGCCAGACGTCTCGTGCGTTTTCTCTGCATGCTGTCCCGACGATACTCATGCTCGCGGCAAGAATGAGAGAGATGAGCTTGCGGTGGGTGTACATAAAACCCACCACCTCCTTCCAGAGAAAGCTCTGAGGTGCGGCTTTTCAAAACCGCGACCTCAAGCGGGGTGTACTCCCCGCGAGTTCACCTTTCGGTTTGAAAAGCTGATATATATCATACAAGCTGCAAAATGTCAATACTTTTTGTCAAATAGACATGCTCCACCTCTGGAAAAATCTCCAACTTTCCCTTGCAAAAATCGCCGAAACCGCTTATACTAGAATTATGAAAATCTATCTCGGCTCAGACCATCGTGGCTTTTTTTTGAAAGAAAAAGTTTTTGCATATTTGGCGAAGAACGGTTATGATGTCGAGGATGTTGGCGGCGTGGAATTGAATCCAGACGATGATTTTCCGCAATTTGCCCAAGCGGCGGCGTTGAAAGTTATCGGCGATGACAGTAAAGATCCGCGGGCGATTTTGATTTGCGGCGGAGGCCAAGGGATGTGCATGGCGGCTAACCGTTTTAAGGGAATCCGCGCCAGCGTGATTTGGGATGTCTTTGAAGCAAAGATGACGCGTAATGATAACGATTCGAATGTGTTGTGTCTGCCGGCGCGAATTTTGGAAGATGACGAGGCGGCCTGGAAGGGCATCATTGAGACGTGGCTAAACACGCCGTATGCTAATGCTCCGCGGTTTAATCGGCGCAATGCGCAGTTGGATGAGCTATCATGAGCGCCGTAATTACGCCAGCGATTTTAGCAGAAAACGCCGCTCAATATAAAGAGCAAGTCGATAGAATTACCGGTTTCGCTGAGCGCGTGCATATTGATATTTCTGACGGCGAATTTGCGCCGACGCTGACGGTTAGTATTCCGGAATTGTGGGCGCCAGAAGGTTGGACAATTGATATTCATGCCATGATAAACAACGTGGAAGAATATGTACCAAAGTTTATTGCTCTAAGGCCGCATATGATCATTATTCACGCAGAGGCGACTGGCGATGTAAAGACGGCTCTCATGCAGATACGTCAGGCAGGAATCATGGCAGGTCTGGCGTTATTAAAACCGACAGTGCCTCGGACGGTTGAGGAGTTGATAAAATTAGCTGATCACGTGATGATTTTTAGTGGTGAATTAGGCCATTTTGGCGGTACAGCTAGCTTAATGCAATTGGAGAAAATCCGACTAATTAAATCTATCAACTCAAACGTAGAAATCGGCTGGGATGGCGGAGTGCTGGTGGATAATGCATACAGCTTAGTGCAGGGTGGTGTCGATGTTTTGAACGTTGGTGGTGTTATCCAAAAATCATCAGATCCACACGCCATTTTTTCCAAACTCCAGCAGGAAATTAATAAAACGAGTGTACTTTAATGTCTGATATCCAGCTGGATGAATTAAGGAAAACGTCTCAATATCTTCGGCAATTAGTTATTCGTGAACTAGCAGCGGCCGGTTCTGGACATACGGCCGGTTGTTTGGGTTTTGCGGACGTTATGGCGGTTCTTTATTTTCACGCCATGCGTCTAGATCCTAAAAATCCTGATTGGCAAGATCGAGATGTTTTCGTGATGAGCAATGGCCACTATGCGCCGCTTCTATACGCCACTTTAGCGGAGCGAGGGTTTTTTGATAAAAAAGAATTAGCTAATTTAAGGAAATTTGGCGCTAAGCTTCAGGGACACCCAGAGCGCGGTAGTTTACCTGGCGTTGAAACCACAAGCGGTCCTTTGGGTTGCGGTCTAAGCCAAGCGGCCGGCATGGCTTATTCATTGAAATATTTAGGTAGTAATCCCCAGCGGTTCGTTTATTGTAGCCTGGGCGATGGCGAGCTTAATGAGGGGAACATTTGGGAAGCGGCGATGTTTGCCGCGAAATACAATTTGTCAAATATAATTGCGATTATTGATAGGAACAATATTCAGATTAGTGGTGATACGGAAAAGGTTATGCCGCTAGGAAATTTGGCGGACAAGTGGCGGAGTTTTGGCTGGTTTACGCAGGAAATCAACGGGCATGATTACGAGGCAATTGTAAAAGCGATTGACGTGGCAAAAACTTCCCATCAGCCGAATGTGATTATTGCACATACGATCCCTGGACGCGGCGTTGATTTCATGGAGTATGATTATCGCTGGCACGGAAAAGCCCCGAATGCCGAGGAAGCCAGGCGTGCGCTTATTCAGCTGGGTGAAAAAGGAGATAACGAGTGAGTTTTCTGAGAGAAGATTGGCGGCAAGCAGAGTCTGCAGCTATTCGCATTGGTTTTGGCGAAGGGTTAGTTGACGTTGCTAAGAAGAGTAATTTGGTGGTAGCGCTGAGTGCGGACTTGATGGAGAGTGTTGGATTTGGCGAGTTTGCTAAAGAAATCGGTGAACCAAGGACAATCGAGGTTGGCGTGGCGGAACAGAATTTGGTGACAGTGGCATCTGGGTTGGCGGCCATGGGCAATATTCCGTTTGCGGCCAGTTATGCGGCGTTCAGTCCGGGTCGGAATTGGGAGCAGATTCGCACGACGATTTGCTTGAATAATCAGCCGGTTAAGCTGGTTGGTTCTCACGCTGGACTAAATGTTGGTCCGGACGGTGCGACACATCAAATGCTGGAAGACATTGCGTTGATGAGAAGTTTACCAAATATGGTCGTACTGGCTCCGGGCGATGCTAATGAAGCCAAGCTAATGGCGGCGGCAATGGCTGGCGACAAACGACCGAATTACGTACGTCTGCCGCGCGAAAAAACGCCGTTGTTTTTGAACCAGACGACATTTGAAATTGGTAAGAGCTACTCTCTGCGTCAGGGTAAAAACGTGGCACTACTGGGAACAGGTGTGATGACATATCAACTACTAAAAGCGGCAGAAAAACTGGCGAAAGAATACAATATCCAGGCGCAGGTGATCCATTTTCCGACGGTTAAGCCGCTAGATGAAGAAGCGGTGCTTGATGTGGCTCAAAGATGTCAAGCGGTCATTACAGCGGAAGAGGGGCAAATTGCTGGTGGATTTGGTTCGAGTGTGGCGGAAGTTCTTAGTGAGAATTTGCCAGTGAAGATGAAGCGAATTGGTGTTAATGATATGTTTGGTGAGTCGGGTAAAATGTCTGAATTGTGGCAAAAGCATGGTTTGGATGTCAATTCAATTGTGCGTAGCGTCGTAAATTTTCTCCAATGAAAATAGCCCGCCGAGTGAGCTCAAGCCGAGACGTGAAGTCTACAAGGCGAGCTATTTTCTTGGCGGGCGTCAGCCCTGGCTATCGCTGTTGTCATCGAACAGGTCGTCACTGACGAAGACGACAGCAATCGCAGAGACTACGGCCACAATACACGGGGCCAGGGGCTTTCGCCCCATCGCCCATGATACTACCCACATGAGTGGGTAGCATATAACAGCCAGGGCCATAGCCCTGACCGTCAATCTTCTGAACAGCTTCATCTTTCCCTCCTCTCGAGAAAAAAAGATGACGCTCGAAGCCAAAGGGCACTTTCGCCCTTAGACAAACTTCGAGCAAAAGTTGATATATATATCATATATGAGTCATAAAGTCAATGCGTTGAGTTATTCTTCTCATTAAAATCTCTTGGCACAGTACGCGGTAACTGATATAATTAGCATAAGTATTTTAGGGGGCAGTATGGGACTATCGATTTCAGAGATTCGGCAAAACACGACGCGGGCGCGCCATTTGATGCAGCGGACACGAGCGCAACATTTTGCGGTTGGAGCGTTTAACATTGACAATCAAGAAACGCTGATCGCGGTGGCGCGGGCGGCACAGAAGCTGCAGTCGCCAGTGTTGGTTGAGGTGTCAGACGCCGAGGTGAAGGCTATGGGACTGGAAAATGTGCGTGATCTGGTGGATAATTATAAGGCTGAATATGGCATTGAGATGTACTTAAATCTGGATCATGGGCCGACGGTTGAGGGCTGCAAACGAGCCATTGACGCGGGCTATGAGTTTGTGCATATCGATATTTCCCAGGCAAATCACGACGCTTCGGACGAGGAAATCATTTCCAAAACTCGCGAAGTGGTGGAGTACGCTAAGTTTACTGGTGCATTGGTGGAGTCGGAGCCGCACTATTTTGGTGGTAGCTCCAACGTTCATACTGAAGCCATTGATTATGAAGAGATCAAGAAAACCTTTTCCACACCAGACGGTGCGCAGGCATTCGTCGAGGCGACGGGAATTGATACCTTTGCGGCGGCAGTGGGTAATCTGCACGGTAAATATCCAGTGCCGAAAGTGTTGGACTTGGAATTATTGGCACGCATTCGCGAGGCACTACACTGCCAGATTTCGCTCCATGGTGGATCAGGCACGCCGCTGCACTACTTTGAAGATGCGGCAAGAATTGGCGTTTCCAAAATAAACATCAACTCCGACATGCGCTACGCTTTCCGCACCACATTGGAAAAAACTTTGCGTGAAAATCCAAATGAATACGCTATTGTTAAGTTGATGCCCCCAGTCTACGCAGCTGTCCAGGAGGTAGTAGAGTCAAAGATAAAGGCATTCAATTCTGCAGGAAAGGCAGTTATTTAATGGCAAAAATTATTACTGTTGGCGCCGCTATTCAAGACGTTTTTTTAAGCCAATCCGACGCATTAACTCCAGTATGCGAAAGTCCGGAGCATTGTTTTGCGCGGCTGGATTTGGGTGCGAAGGCTGACGTTAATCAGATTCATTTTTCAACGGGTGGTGGTGCTACAAATGCGGCAGTTACCTTCGCCAGACAGGGTCACTATGCCAGTTTTATGGGCGTGATCGGTCACGATCCAGCTGGTCAGGCTGTCTTGGCGGATTTAGATAAAGAAAATATTGATACGCATTTGGTCCGATATTCACCAAAGTACAGTACTGGATATTCAGTATTATTATTAGCGCCAAATGGTGAGCGAACGATTCTAACCTACCGTGGAGCTTCAACGCATTATCATGAGGCAGATTTTGATTTGTCTGATGAAGATGCTGACTGGTTATATGTTTCGACCTTATCAGGTAATATGCCGATGCTTCATAAACTATTCCAGCAAGCCAAGCGTCGTGATATGAAGATTTGTTTTAATCCTGGGAAAAAAGAATTGGCACAGAAAGAAAAATTATTAGGACTATTACCTGACGTTGACGTGTTGACTCTGAATAAAGAAGAGATGCAACAGTTGGTGTCGGGCGACGGGCTGGAGGTCTTGGTGCGACGGGGGCTAAGGCTGGTCCCAGTAGTGTTGGTGACGGACGGAGTTAATGGTTCAATGGCCAGTGATGGTAAAACTATTGTGCGCGCATTGATGTATGATGATAGCCCTTCGATTGACAGAACGGGTGCAGGCGATGCTTTTGCTTCTGGCTTTTTGAGTGAGTGGGCGAAAAGCGGCAATTTGAAGAATTCTGTACTGGTGGCCAGCGCTAATGCTAGTTCGGTTGTTATGAAAATTGGCGCAAAAGCTGGGATTTTATACGCTGGCACACCACTTCACGCTATGCCAATTCAAGAAAGGGAGTTATAATGGCGCAAAACTTGGGAAAACTATTAGGAAATGATAATAAAAAACGTCTCGCTCTGAATGAACTAAGACGAATGACTGGGGATGATAGTGACGTACGGTTAATTGCGGAAATATTAGCTAGGGCGCATTCAATTATTCGCTCTTTAGGGCTTGACCCGACAAATGCAACGGCTGAGGAAATTTATCAGTCGCTCATGGCTATTGCACCAAAAATAGATAAGTGGGCGCCATTTAAAGCTTCTGAGTGGGTGCTTCTGGATGTTGACGGTCAAGTGATATCATTTAACCCGATTGACGTTGTGAATAATTATCATTGTCAATTGCCTCTGGGTAAGCAACAGACGACTCACGGTAAGCGAGGTTTGGGATTTGAAATTACCCGTCGCTATAAAAACCACCCGCGCACGCATAATCCTGCGGTTGAGCGAGTGGTCTGCCAGGGCGGAATCTGTTGGATTGAGCCAAAATCTAAGAAATAAATTAACGGTCGCAGCAAGTTCGCTGATCTTTAATGACGTTAATTATTTCTGGTATATTTTCAGTAATGGTGTAGATTTTTTCATCACCATCAGAAATTAGCTTATTAGGAAGCATATTGCTGCGAACAAAATCGTCCCATTTACCCCAAAATTTTTTATCAAATAGAATAATTGGTGCTGAATTCATTTTCTTTGTCTGTGTCAAGGTGATGATTTCACAGATCTCATCCATTGTCCCAAAACCGCCCGGAAAACAAACATAGGCATCGGCCAGTAGTGTCATGACAATTTTACGCGGCGCGAAGTGAGTAAATGCAAAAGAGTCGGTGGTGTATTTGTTGAGCGATTGCTCGTGTGGTAGGCGGATATTAAAGCCAATTGATTGTCCGCCAGCTTCTATGGCGCCACGATTTGCCGCTTCCATGATTCCGCCGCCGCCACCGGTAATAATTGTGTAACCATCTTTTGCTAATTGAAAGGCTAATTCTTTGGATTTTTGGTAGTAATAATCATCCTCGCTGATTCGTGCCGAACCAAAGAACGTTACGGTTTTATGATATTTTTGGAGAATTTCATAGCCGGCATGGATTTCTTCATCGACATTACCCAGACGAAACATGGCTGCCTGGAGTTGCAGCTCGCGCGGAATACAAACGTTTTTCGGAGTCATTATTATCCTTTTTATTTTATTTTTTAACTTTCCGATTATATCATAAAATGCCTATGGTTGCAATGAATTGACGACAGATAGCCAGTCATATACAATCAAAACCACAATCTAAATGGAGGGTTAGGTATGGAGAATAAACCAACGGCTAATAAATGGTTGATAGCGACGGTGATTGTTATGGGGCTAGTTATTATTGGTCTGGTGGCTTGGATTATTGTGGGGGCGCTAAATAAGGATAAAAGTGTTGAGTCTTCAAAAAATAACGAGACGAAGAAAGATTCTTCTAGACTATCAGATAAAGCCCGTGAAGAAGAGGTAAATCCGTCGAGTGAAACTAAGAAAAAATATAAAGATTTTCGCACCAGCGGAGATGGTAGGGGTATTCGATTAACTTCAGCAAGTGATGTTGATAAGTTGGATATCGACGATTCTCTAAAGAAGTTCTTAAAATCTAAAGTTGGTCAGCCAATTCCAGAGCGTGAAGGCTACACTTATGAGCCAGTTATTGACCGTGCGTATGGAAAATATGCAGCAGTTTACGGCTTGACTAACGCCTATACAATAATTGGCCCAAAAAAAGGCACGGGTGAAATTGGTATAGTCGCAGGCACACAACAGAGTTATATACCATGCTCAGATCTAAAAGCCGCTTCGGTTCCGAGCCGGCTGGTTGATGGCAAGTGTGAAATTTCTGGCACACCTCAAACTTACGAACAAGACTAGTTTTTGTAAATATAGTAGAATAGAGAGGTGAATAAATTTCGCCTCTCTTCTTCATATCAGCCGACTGGCGACCAGCCGACGGCGATTGCTCAGTTGGTGGACGGTTTGGAGCGGGGCGAGCGCGAGCAGACTCTATTGGGCGTGACCGGTTCGGGTAAGACCTTTACTATGGCAAATATTATCGCCCGGCGGAACGTGCCGACGCTGGTGCTGGCGCATAACAAGACCTTGGCAGCGCAGCTATTTTCTGAGTTTAAGGAGTTTTTTCCAGATAATGAGGTGCATTATTTTGTCAGTTATTTTGATTATTATCAGCCGGAAGCTTACATTGCTAGTAGCGATACGTATATTGAGAAAGATTCAAAGATTAATGATGAGATTGATCGGCTCAGGCATGCGGCAACATCGGCACTGTTAACGAGACGCGACGTTATCATCGTGGCGAGCGTGTCTTGTATTTACGGTATCGGTTCGCCGGAAACGTACGCCGATATGGCCATTCAATTGACGGTCGGTGAGCGGCGGGTTCAGGACAAGTTTATTCGCTTGCTGACTGACATTCAATATAAGCGTAACGACGTTGATTTTGCACGCGGTACGTTTCGGGTGCGTGGCGATGTGGTGGATATTTTCCCGGCCGGGCAGGACACGGCGGTGCGAGTGGAATTTTTTGGCGATGAGGTTGAGAGACTCACGCGGATCGATCCGCTGACTGGCGAGATTTTGGATCAGCCAGCTAGCCTGACGATTTTCCCGTCTAGCCACTATTCGACGCCGCGTGAACGAATTGAAAAAGCCATCACTGGCATAGAAAAAGAGTTTGATGAGAGGCTGAAGTGGCTTGAATCGCACGACAAATTGCTGGAGGCACAGCGCCTAGCTCAGCGTACCAAATATGACCTGGAGATGCTCAAAGAAACTGGCTTTGTCAAAGGTATTGAGAATTATTCGCGCTATCTGACAGACCGAGAGCCGGGCGAGCAGCCGGCAACGTTGATTGATTATTTTCCCGATGATTGGTTGCTGCTGGTCGATGAGTCGCATATGACGCTACCGCAAGTCCGCGGTATGTATAACGGCGACCGGGCGCGCAAGGAAGTGCTGGTGGAGCACGGGTTTCGTCTGCCCAGTGCACTGGATAACCGTCCACTGAGGTTTGATGAGTTTGATCAGCATATTCATCAAGCGATTTATGTTTCCGCTACGCCGGGCGACTATGAAATTGCTCACTCGCCAAAGCCGGCTGAACAGTTGATTCGACCGACGGGGCTGCTTGATCCGCCGATTGAGGTGCGGCCGACTGACGGGCAAGTTGATGATTTGATGGAGGAGATTCGCCAGACCATCGCCAAGGGTCACCGCGTACTGGTAACGACCTTGACCAAGCGCATGGCCGAGGATCTGAGCGCTTATTTGACCGATAATGGTGTGAAAACGGCGTATCTACATAGTGAAATTGACACATTAGAGCGCGGCGATATTCTCAAAGATTTGCGGCTGGGAACGTATGACGTGTTAGTTGGTATCAATCTGCTACGCGAGGGATTGGACCTACCGGAAGTCAGTCTGGTGGCGATTATGGATGCTGATAAAGAAGGGTTCCTCCGTAGTGAACAGGCGCTGATTCAGACAATTGGCCGTGCGGCGCGGCATGTGGACGGGCGGGTGTTGATGTACGGCGATAATGTGACTGACAGTATGCGGCGAGCGATTGATGAGACGAATCGTCGGCGTGCGATCCAGCAAAAATATAACGAAGAGCACGGCATCACGCCGCAAACCATCCAGAAGAAAATTGATGATGGCCTGCGTTCTATCATCCCGCAAAAAGAGTCGGACAAAAAGCCAAAACTTGATTTGAAGAAAATTCCGAAGGACGAATATCCGACGCTGATCAAGGAGTTGACTGGTCAAATGGAGCTGCATAGCGCTAATCTAGAGTTTGAAAAAGCGGCAGAGCTGCGCGATTTGATTGCAGAAATTCGCCAGACCATGTAGAATAGAATTATTATTAGATTAGGAGGTATTATGGCAACAAAACAACAACCACAGCCATCAACCGTTGCGCAACCAGAAATGCCAGCGCAGCCAGCCGGTTATCAAGCATACCCGCAACAGTATACGTATGCTGATCCAAATAAAGGTAAGGCAAAGTTATTGACATTGGAATACGCTTTAGCGATGTCTTCAGCAGTTATCTCAGCATTTTTGTTGATCAATGTTATTTCTAGTGTGTTTGGCCTGTGGGCAGACACAACTTCAATATTAGTGAAAACTGCCGGCGGCTTCTTTGCTCCATTGATGGAAACCCCAGGAACTGGTATTGTCGCAGGTGCAGTCTTTGCACTTCTTTTGGCGGTGCTGTCGTTTATCCTGTTTTCACGAGTATCAAAAACTGTCCCAGATCGTGAAGGTTACACGCATCGCACAGCTTATAAACTAGTAACTTACGGTGGCGTGGCAGCTTTGGCGATTCCAGCTCTTGAGTTGGTTGCCCGTCTGGTTAGTATTCTAATCAACTCATTGCTATTTATTGGCACAACTGGCGCAGAAAAAATCTACAAGAGTTTGTACTTGAGCGAATTCTTGCCGTACCTATTAGCTTTCGTGGTTGTAGCGGTAAGCATTTACTTTATCTATCAAATTGTTCAGGGACGCAACACTTCAAAGGCTTTGACGCTGACACTGGTCGCTGCTTCTTCAATCGTTCTATTGGCTAGTGCGATTACGATTGCAGTGAAAGTTCACAATGCCAGCAGTTCGGTTCCGTCAACTACGACGACAGATTACAAATACAATAGTAATAGTCAATATAAAAGCTATCGCAGCTACTCAACCCAATAAAAATTGTAAAATGGATAAGTCGCTCACTTTGGTGGGCGACTTTTATTTTAGTGTTATAATATTGATATGACAAATATTTCTATAAGTGATATTCAGCACTTGGCGAGTTTGAGTAGTCTGGCATTAGCCGATGATGAAGTTGATGGATTGCGCCAGGATTTGGAAAATATAATTGGCTACATTGAGCAGCTCGGTGAGCTTGATACGGCGGGTGTGGAGCCAACTTATCAAGTGACGGGACTGGAAAATGTCTGGCGCGAAGATGAGGTCCAGCCAGGGATTTCTGCAGAAAAACTGCTTAAGCTATCGCCTGAGAAACAGAATAATCAAGTGAAAGTGCCACAGGTATTGTAATGAGTCGGATTAGTGATTTTACCGGAAAAAGTGCAGTCGAAAATATTAAAGAAGCGTTGCGACGAGCGCGCGAAGTTGAAGATTATCATGCGTTGCTCAGTTTAACGGAAGAGCGGGCGCTGGAGCGAGCGAAAGAAATTGACGATCAAATTGAAAAAGGTGAGAATCCAGGTGTTTTGGCTGGCGTGCCTTTTGTAGTAAAAGATAATTTCCTGGCGTTTGGGGCGCCGACGACTGCTGCCTCCAAAATGCTCGAGAATTTTGAGGCGCCGCTCCAGGCAACAGCGGTTGAAAAATTAGAGGTCGAAGGCGCAATTTGCATCGGCAAGGCGAACTTGGATGCCTTTGCTCACGGCGGTTCGACGGAAAATTCAGCCTTTGGTCCGACCAAAAACGCTGTAGATAAAGCGCGCGTAGCCGGCGGCTCGTCAGGCGGCTCGGCGGTAGTGACGGCGCTTGACGTGGTGCCGTTTGCGCTAGGAACAGACACTGGCGGTTCAATTCGCCAGCCAGCCAGCTTTAACGGTGTGGTCGGTGTCAAGCCAACCTACGGCGCAGTCAGCCGCTACGGCGTGGTAGCCATGGCATCAAGCACAGACACCATTGGTTGTTTCGCGACGAACGCTGATGACGCTAATTTGGTGATGGAGATTATGGCGGGCCGTGACGACAAGGATATGACGACGCTGCCTGACTTTTGGCGGAACCAGCCAGACTTTAGAAAGAAAAAGATTGGTTTGGTTAAGCAATGTATGACTGACGATGTGGACGCGGCAGTTCGCCAAAAAACGCTTGATTATGCTGAAAAACTGAAACAGTTGGGCTATGAAATTGAAGAAGTAGATCTGGACATGATGCAATATTCGCTGGCGATGTACTATATCATTGTGCCGGCGGAACTGTCGTCAAATCTGGCGCGCTATGACGGCGTGCGTTATGGTCACCGAGCGGCCGAGGTGAAAACGCTGGCGGAATTGTACGGACGCAGCCGTAACGAAGGTTTTACAACGGAAAATAAGCGACGAATTATGATTGGTAGCTTCGTGCTGTCGAGCGGCTTTTTTGATGCTTATTACATGCAGGCGCAAAAAGCGCGCACATTACTCATCAACGAGTTCAAAAAGTTGTTCACTGAGTATGATGCGCTGTTAATGCCGACGGCGCCGACACCAGCGTTCAAACTTGGTGAAAATACCAATGATCCGATCAAAATGTACCTAGCGGATATCATGACCGTACCAGCCAGTCTGGCTGGACTACCGGCAATTTCCGTGCCAGCTGGAAGCAACGACGAGGGCTTGCCAATTGGTGTGCAGTTGATTGGTGATTATCAGTCAGACGGCAACTTGCTGAAGTTGGCGGCGGAAGTGGAGGCTGTCTGATGGATGGATTGTTGATTGCGCTGGTAGTGGCGGCGTTGTTGATCGGCGGCTTGTTGATCGTTTTTATCCAATTGACGTCGCGCGGGCACAAACAGCTTGACAGAGAAATGTATCAAAAAGTTTGGCGGGCAATTCAGCGCGGTGCTAAGGCGGGTAACTCGGACAGCTTACAAATGGCAATCGTCAAAGCTGATAAACTACTCGACAAAGCTATGCGCGACTGCGGCGTGGCTGGCGCGACAATGGGCGACAGATTGAAAGCCCGCAAGGGTGATTGGACAGATGAAAATGGTTTGTGGGCGGCGCACAAATTGCGCAACCAAATTGCCCACGAAACTAAAGTGAAATTAACCGCGCAAAGTTTTCGGCGAGCTATGACAAGCTTTGAGCAAGCACTAAAAGATTTGGGAGCATTATAATGAGCGTATATGATGAATATGAAATGACCATTGGCATCGAGTGCCACGTCCAGCTGGCGACCAAAACCAAGCTGTTTAGCCCAGCTGATAATGACGCACGTAATGCTGAGCCAAACGAAAAAACGCACGAGATTGACTTTGGTCTGCCGGGGATGCTGCCGGTGCTCAACAAGCACGCTGTCGAGCTGGCGGTACGCGCTGGCAAGGCGTTGAATGCGCCGATTGCTCGCGTTAGCCGGTTTGATCGCAAGCATTATTTCTATCCTGACCTGCCAAAGGGTTATCAGACCTCGCAGATGTATCAGCCGATTATTTTGGCTGGCTATGTCGATGCGCCGCTAGAAGACGGCTCGATCAAGCGAGTGCGGATTCACCATGCGCACATGGAGGAGGACGCTGGTAAATTGACGCACCATGACGGCTACTCGTTGGTTGATCTCAACCGCGCTGGTACGCCGCTGATTGAAATCGTTTCTGAGCCGGATATGCATTCTGCCGAGGAGGCCAAGGCGTACGCTTCGGAACTGCATAAATTGATGGTCTACGCTGGCGTGACATACGGTGATTTGTACCACGGCAATATGCGCTTTGACGTCAATATTTCGGTGGCCAAGAAAGGCGCGACCGAGCTTGGCAAACGCGCGGAAGTAAAGAATCTCAATTCGTTCCGCAGTGTTGAGCGTGCCGCTGAGTACGAGTTCAAACGCCAAGTTGACCTATTGGAGCGCGGCGAACCAGTGGTTCAGGAAACTCGCGGCTGGAGCGATGACAAACAAGTTACTACCTCGCAGCGTTCGAAAGAGGATGCTCAGGATTATCGCTACATGCCTGACGCTGACATCCCGCCAGTGGTGCTGAGCGATGAGGAAATTTCTCGGATTCAGGCTGAAGTGCCGATGTTACCGGGTGAATATCGCGAAAAATTAAGCGTACTGAACGTTGATAAATCCGTCGTTTACACCATCATGGACTTTAAGCCATATGTCGACATTGTTCTTGGTGCCCTTGATCGGAAGGGTGCTCCTACAGCTAGGCGAATAGCGAATTGGTTTGCGTCAGTCAATACTGCCGTAACCACAGAACGGGGTGATTGTGACGCGATTGATATTTCTGGTGTTGTGCCTAAATTGGAAAGTCTTATTAAGTTATCCGATTTGGTTGACCAGGGAGAGCTCTCGAGTACGGCTGCGAAAGAAGTGTTTATTGCGGTTGTTTCAAATACAACAGATGATCCGCGCGAGTTTGCCGAAAAAAGGAACCTGTTGCAAGTGTCTGACGAATCAGCCATCGCCCCCATCGTTGATGAAGTATTGAATGACCCGGCCTCGGCGGCTTCCATTGCCGACATTAAAGCTGGTAAGGATAAAGCTATCGGCTATCTAGTCGGTCAAGTCATGAAGCGTTCCAAAGGCCAAGCCAACCCGAGCCTGACTCAGAAATTAATCCGCGAAAAATTATAAAGTTCGACACTTCAGGAAGAGGAGAGAATAGGAGTTAGATTATGAAAAAACCAACCAAAGCTATCATCGCTGCCGCTGGTTTTGGTACCCGGTTTTTGCCGCAGACTAAAGCCATGCCCAAAGAAATGCTGCCGCTAATTGACAAGCCGATTATTCAATATGTCGTCGAGGAATTGGTGGAGGCTGGCATCAAAGATATTATTATCATCGGTAGCGCCAACAAGCGGGCAATCGAAGACCATTTTGATACGCCAAACGAAGAGCTGCTGGCCAACCTGCGCGCTGGCGGCGCCAAAAAGCAGCCGCTAATCGACATCGTCCAGCGCCTGTCTGAGATGGCTGACTTCGTCTATATTCGTCAGAAAGGTCCGTACGGCAATGCCACGCCGCTGGCCTGTGCTTCGCATTTAATTCGCCATGATGAACCGGTGGTTTATACCTTCGCTGATGATTTTATCGCTGCTAGCCCGAGTCGTTTTCGCCAAATGATTGAGGCGTCGCAGCAACTCGACGGGGCAATCTTGTCGTGTAAGAAAATTACCGACGATTCGGAATTTGATCGTTACGGTGTCATCAATGGCCAACAAGTCAAAGACGGCGTCATCAAAATGACCAATATCGTCGAAAAGCCTGGCAAAACCAATGCGCCATCCGATCTGGCGAGTGTCAGTAGTTATCTGCTACCGGGCGAGATTTTTGGCTACTTGGAGAAGGCTAAGGAAAAATTTGATGGTCGCGGCGAGTTTACTATTCAACCGATTATGCAAGAGATGATCGATGATGGATTTGATTTTTACGGCGTGGAAATCACCAACGGTACCTATTATGATACTGGCGATAAGTTGGAATATTTGAAAACGGTAATTGACTTTGGTCTGCGCGACCCGAATTTTGGCGAGGATTTGCGCGCTCATCTGACAAGCCGCTTGAAATAGTGTATAGTAAAAAGCATGAATGGTTTGTTGATAGTACTAGTAGCGTTGATGGCGGTATTTGTCGTCATGCTGATCGTCATGACAATTTCCATTATTAAGCTGACGCGGCAGATTCGCCAAACTCAGCAAAAAGTAGAGGCGATAACTCAGCGAATTTCTGGATTTAGCGGAATTGTCAGTGCTGTCTCAATTGGTGCAGAGCTGGCGAAAAACTTGACTTCAAAGCATGGATTTTTAGCGAAGTATTTTACTAAAAAGAAAGCGGGAAATGGCAGAAAAACCAACCAAAAAACGACCAAATAAATTAGCGCGGAAAATTGTTCGCGACAATGAAAACGGTGCGCGGCAGGCGATTTTAGAAGATTTGTTTTTTGATTTTCATCGTTCGCGCCGTCAAGTCTATTGGATGAATTTTATTCGCGGTATTTTCTTTGGTATCGGCAGTGCGCTGGGGGCGACGCTGTTGATTACTTTGCTGGCTTGGCTGTTAGGCCAGTTTGCTGACATTTTTCCGCCGCTGGCTGATTTTATCAACCATCTAATTGAGACGATGCAGCACCGTCAATAACATGCTATAATTATTACCAATGACTGGGGGAAATAGCGGACAATCATCGCCGGCGGCTTTGAAGCCGTCAGATTTCGTGCACCTGCATAATCACACCTTTCATTCGGTGCTGGATGGCTTGACTAAAATCAATGATTTGGTTGATAAAGTTAAAGAGTTCGGCATGGAAGCAGCGGCAGTAACCGACCACGGCACGATGAGCGGTATCCTTGATTATTATAAAACTGCCAAAAAGGCTGGCATCAAGCCGATTCTCGGTATCGAGACGTACGTAGCGGCGCGTTCGCGCTTTGACCGCGATCCGGCCAAGGATAAACAGCGTTTTCACTTGACGGTGCTAGCGATGAACAATACCGGCTTTCATAATCTGATGAAGCTTTCGACGCAGGCCAATTTGGAGGGAATGTATTACAAACCGCGAATTGACCACGACTTGCTAGAGGAGTTGAATGAAGGTTTGATTGTGATGAGCGGCTGTGCTAGCGGTGAAATTGGCGTAGCTCTCAAAGAAGACGATTACGATCGCGCCCGCGATATCGCCAAATGGTATAAATCGATTCTGGGCGACCGCTACTATCTGGAGTTGCAAGACCATGGCCACCCGAAGTCAAATACGCACTGGGATGTCCAGGCAAAAATCAATGAGGGCTTGATTAAGTTATCCAAGGAGCTGGATATTGAGATGGTGGTGACTTGCGACGGCCACTACTTGACGCACGATCACCAAGACGCGCACGAAATTTTGCTATGTGTCGGCACCGGTTCGTACTTGAGCGATGAAAAGCGGATGAGTCTGAAAGACTTTGAGCTGCACTTGACCGACCCGCGCGATATCATTGCTCACTGGGGAGAGGAATATCCCGAGGTAATTCGTAACACTAAAAAGGTGGCTGACCGCTGCAATGTTGAAATTGAGCTGGGCCGCATTCTTATTCCTAAATATCCGCTGCCTGAAGGCGAGAACGAGCACTCGTATCTGCTGAGATTGACTTATCAGGGTTTGCTGCAGCGTTATAATGGCGCTTCGAAAGAGGAAGCTGAGAAGCTAGATCCTGATGATATCATCCCACAATTATCTGACGAAGTTCGCCAGCGTGCCGAGATGGAGCTGGGCGTGATGGGCAACATGGGTTATGAGGGTTATTTCTTGATCGTTCAGGACTTTATTAACTGGGGTAAATCTCAAGGGATTGTTTTTGGTCCGGGTCGTGGTAGCGCCGCCGGCTCGATTATTGCTTACGCGCTGAACATTACCGACCTTGATCCGCTGAAGTACGGTCTGCTGTTTGAGCGTTTCCTGAATCCAGATCGTATTTCCATGCCGGATATCGACGTTGATATCCAAGATACTCGCCGCGACGAAGTAATTGAGTATTGCGCTAAAAAATACGGCGAAGACCACGTCAGCAACATCGCTACCTTCGGTAAGATGTTCGGCCGCATGGCGGTGCGCGATGTCGCCAGGGTGCTGGAAGTGCCGTACGCCGAGAGCGATCGCTTGGCTAAGTTGGTACCGCCGCCGAACCAGGGCCGGCACATTCCGCTGTCGGTTAGCGTCAAAGAGGATGCCGATTTGCGTAAGGAGTACGAGAATAACCCTACCGCCAAAGAGGTGCTGGATTATGCCATCCAGCTCGAGGGCACGATTCGCAGTCACGGCGTGCATGCCTGCGGCGTGGTGATCGCGCCGGACACGCTGGTTAATTATATTCCGCTAGAAATGGCGCAAAAAGGCGTGGTGGCGACGCAATTCCCGATGGGCGAAGTTGAGGAATTGGGACTGCTGAAGATGGATTTTTTAGGCCTTTCAAACTTAACGATTATCAATAATGCCATGCGTATCATTCGTAAGGCATATAAAACCGAGATTAATCTTTCGGAGCTTCCGCTTGATGATAAACCGACGTATGAATTATTCCAGAGAGGTGACACCACCGGCGTCTTTCAGCTTGAATCGGCAGGAATGAAGCGGTATTTACGTGGTTTAAAGCCAACTACATTTGAAGACATCATCGCCATGGTAGCTTTGTACCGCCCGGGGCCAATGCAGTTTATTGACAGTTTTATTCGGCGTAAACATGGTCAGGAGGAAATCACGTATCTACATCCTGGGATGAAAAACTCGCTGGAAAACACCTACGGAATCTTGGTCTACCAAGAGCAATTTATGCAAATTTCCAAGGAATGGTGCGGCTTTACTGGCGGCCAGGCTGATACGCTGCGTAAAGCCGTCGGTAAGAAAAAAATCGACTTGATGAAAAAGGTTAAGCCGGAGTTCGTCGAGGGTGCGGTCAAAGTCGGCGGCGCCACGCGCGAAATGGCGGAAACCTTTTGGACACAGCTGGAGGAGTTCGCTAATTACTGTTTCAACAAGTCTCACGCCGCTTGCTACGGCTTAATCGCTTATTGGACGGCCTATCTTAAAGCGCATTATCCGGACGCTTTCATGGCGGCGCTAATGACCAGCGATCACGATGATACGGATCGCTTGGCAATTGAGATTACAGAATGTAAGCATATGGGGATTGACGTATTAAGCCCGGATGTTAATGAGTCATTCGTCGAATTTGCAGTGGTGCCTAATGAGAATAAAGTTCGCTTCGGTATGTCGGCGGTGAAGGGTGTTGGTGTTGGTGCGGTTGAGGAAGTGCTGCGCGTGCGTGAAGAAGGTGTGTTTTCTTCAGTGGAAGATTTTGCCAAGCGTGTTTCGACCAGTAAATTTAATCGTAAGGCTTGGGAGTCGTTGATTAAATCCGGCGCCTTTGATGATATGGGTGATCGGTCGGACTTATTATTTAATCTGGATTCTATCACCGCCTTTGCATCTAAGCTTCAAAAAGAAGCCGCCAGCGGTCAAACGGATTTATTTGGCATGCTGGGTAGTGATGAGGCAGCTAGTATCCAGTCAACGCTTCATCTGCAAAAAGCTCCTGTCAAGCATGATGATAAAGAACGTCTGATGTGGGAGCGGGAACTGCTGGGGCTCTATATATCGGCACATCCACTGGATCGATACGAAACATATTTAAGTGAGCAGACACAGCCGTTGACGCAGCTGGTGCCAGAATATGATAGCCGGATGATGACAGTTGGCGGAATTATTAGTTCAGTGCGGACAATTGTCACAAAAAGCGGTTCAAAGATGGCTTTCGTGGGAATTGAGGATAAGTTTGGTGAAGGCGAGGTAATAGTTTTCCCAAATCTATATGAAAAAGTTGGCGCCAAGCTGCAGCAAGACGCGGTAATTCGGGTGTCTGGCAAAAATTCAGCGCGGGATCGCGATGGTAATTTGGGCGATGAGAGCAAACTGATTGCTGACGATATTATTGTGATTACCGATGGCGATATTGATGGATATGAATCAACTGGTCGTAAGATGGAAGCGCCGAAAATCAGTGCTGCAGTAAAGAAGGAACGTCGCGAAGCTTATCGTAGCCGGAAAGAGGGCGTTTCTATCAAGCCTACCACAAAGACCACTGCCGTAAAAGCTCCGGTAAAAACACATACTCATCCTGTCAACGTTACACCAGAAACCCCCGTCTCTAAGTTATTTGTACACATTAAAGATCCGAACGACCATGCTCGCCTAATAAAAATGAAATCAGTGTGCGGCGAGCATGCTGGCATGACCGATGTGGTGCTGGTGCTGGGGGAGGAGAATAAATCAGCCATGCGTCTACCGTTTAAGGTGGATACCAATGACAATTTATTAAGTCAATTAAAAAACACTCTGGGTGAAGAGTGTGTAGTTGTGAAATGAAAATAGCCCGCCAAGAGAGCTCAAGCCGAGACCCATATGTCTCAATGCGAGCTATTTTCTTGCGGGCTAAAAAGCCCTTCATATCACCGCTTGGAGTGGCGGTCCTCACCTTCCTCTGACAACCCTTCTCCTCGCAGTGGGATGATCATAAGACAGCACAGGAATACAAGGAGTTCCACGCTCTGCCAGAACGACAGAGCAGTAGTGTGTACTAGAGTGTTTAGCCCCCTGGTTAGAAAAACTACTGACCAGGACACGAGGGCGATCATGATCGCCCAGAAGATCGCGCTGACGGCTATCGCCGCGGCCACCGCCGCAATAGAGAAAATTCTCCTCATTTTTCTCACCTCCTCTCAAAAGGTGAGCTCAAAGCTAAAGGGCGACTTCCGCCCTAAGACAAAACTTTGAGCAAAAGTTAATATATATATCATATAAGACAGAAAAAGTCAAGCAAAACACCTAAAATATGATATAATATAAAAATTATTTTCTGACTGGAAAATTCATTCCAAACAGCGCAATTCCCGTCGCCACCGACACATTAAAGGATTCTTTCTGGCCAAACATCGGAATTTCTACGGTAAATTGACAGTTTTCTAGCAATTCTGGCGTAATACCGTGAACTTCTTCACCGAGTAGTAGGGCAAATTTTTCAGGTGGCTGAAATTCTGGCAACATGATGCTGTTTTTTGCTTGCTCCAGTGCCACAATTGGTAAATTTTCTGTTTGCTCATTTTCCTTAATCCAGTCATTGATGTCTTCGTAAAACTCAAATGGCACCAAACTTTCTGCGCCCAAGGCGGTTTTATGAATTTGATTGGTTATTTTTTCACGGATATGCGGCAGGCGCGGATCGTTTTGGTAGACTTCGCCTTCAATGTACGCGCAGCTCAGCGCCTGGTGGCTCAAACTCAAATCCGGATACGGCGTATAACCGCTAAGAATAATCTTCTTCACATCAAATCCTTCGGCAGTGCGGAAAATCGCCCCGACGTTATGTGTCGAGCGAATATTATGAATCAATAGCGTAATTTCTGGATGCATACGACTATTATATCACTCGTCAAACCGTAAGCTTTTTGCTATAATTCTCATATGGACGAAGATAAAATTCAGGCGCGTCGTCGCGAGCAGGATGAGGAAGCGACTCGTCGCCGAGCGTCAATTTTAGGACTTCAATATCTGGATGGGCGGGAGTTTGAGAACACTCTGCCTCTACTTAAAGATGTTTTGACAATCGATGAAATGTATAAGGGCCGATTGGTGCCATTGGCGTTTAATGAGGATGATCAATCTTACAGATTTGGCGTTACATCACAGACTTCCGAATCACTTATGAAGCAAATGCGTGATCAATATATTGAGAATGGCAAGCGGGTTTTCTTTTTCCTGATTTCTGGCTCGGCGTTCCGATCAATCATGCTCAGGTTTGATCCGCCGAAGAAAGTAATTTACGATAATATCGAGATTGCTAAGGAAGGGGATAGTAATACGCTGGCGCAGGTTACTCAGACTTTGGCGTCCGTCGGCACAAATGACGTGTTCAACTATCTGGTTGATCAGGCAGACCTGCTGGGTGCGTCGGATATTCACATTGAAAACCAGCGTGAGTCAATTAGGATTCGGATGCGTGTTGATGGAGCGCTACACACTGTGGCGGAGCTGAGTCGAGATCGTTATCGGGTGATTATGGCGACATTAGCCTCTCGGGCAAATATTTCTACCGCCTCCAGAGAGCCGCAGTCGGGCCACATGCAACAAGAAATTCATCGTGGTGGCGCATCTCATATACTTAACTTACGCGTAGAAGCTGTAGCGACAGTGTATGGGCTGGATGTGGTCTTGCGTTTATTTAACTTTGACGAGTCAATGCTAAATCTGGATCTTTTAAGCATTTCTAAAAAAGAGCGTGAGCAAATTGATGAGATTGTTTCTCATCCGCGCGGTATGTTGTTGATGGTTGGCCCAACTGGCTCAGGAAAGTCAACGACGCTGTATAGTATTTTGAATGCGTTGAATACGCCAGATCGGAAGATTATTACACTGGAAGATCCAGTAGAAAATACGATTCCGGGAATTACGCAGATTCCGATTGATACGACTGCCGGTCAGCGGTTTGCTGATGGTTTGCGTAGTGTTTTGCGCCTTGACCCGGATGTGGTGATGGTTGGTGAGATTCGCGATCAGGAGACTGCGCGGACAGCCATTCAAGCGTCGATTACCGGGCATTTGGTGCTTTCCAGCTTCCATGCCAATTCAACTGCGGCGGCGTTCAGCCGTATCATTGATATGATTGGACAAAACCCTATTTTTAGTTCAGCGGTACGATTATTAATTGCCCAGCGGTTGGTGCGTAAACTTTGGGACGAGAGCAAGGAAGAGTACGAACCGGATGAAGCTACGCGCAAGTGGGTAAAGAAGGTTTTGGCAGATTTGCCGGAGAACGTTGACTGTCCGGATCTGGACACATTTAAGCTATGGCGAGCGGTACCGACGGATGATGTGCCATTTGGTTATAAGGGGCGTATTCCAGTGATGGAGCAGCTGGTGGTGGATGAGAATATTCAGCAATTTTTACGCGGCGATGTTGGTGATGTGCATACTGAAACTATCGAAAAAGCCGCCAAAGAAAATGGCATGGTGACTTTGCTTCAGGCAGGAGTGCTGACGGCGCTGCGTGGCGAGACGACCCTGGAAGAAGTGAACAGGGTCATCTAATTGACTTTGCTGCCATAAACTTATATAATATGAGTTTATGAGTGAGTTACTAGGATCTGGTTATGTTGAGAAATCTCCGAAGTCTACAGAAGATGTTACGGGTGAGCTTATACACATAATCATTAAGTATCTAAATGACCTTATCCGTAAGATACCATTTCTCATTGACGGCGAAGAGACGCGCGGTACGTATCAACAATCTTATCAGGAAGTCGTTGATGTATTTGAAGGTATTAAAACTAAATATCAGGAAATTTCGGACGGAATAGAGATATGCTTCAATTCAGAAGATGTCTATGAGCTAATGCGGAATGCCTTTTATGAGGAGTACGATTTATCGATTGAACGGTTTAAGTCTTCGCTTAATGGAATTTTTCCTAGTAATTTGGCAGAAGCAAATATCCCAAAGAATTGTCGTAATAACGATTACAACATCCCCAATATAAAACGCTGGCAGCACAGCAAGAATCTCCCACCTGATGTGGCAGATAAAGAATATATACGATTTACTAAGGAGGCTAAAGATGGAATAATCAGTGACCTTAGTGCAGAAGAGAGGCCTGTTTTTCCAGCGGATTTTGCAGTTGATTATCCCGAACGGTTTGCGGACGATAATGATAGAAAAATATTGGCAACTTTATTAGTAAGGTTTTCTAAACGTAAGAAAGATAGTGATGGCGTTCTTGATTACGAGAGAGATTTAAAGGAGGCTAAAAATATCCTTAGTTACATAAGTAATATGGAGGCTCCGGATACAGAGCAGATGACTCGTAAATACATAGATGCGACAATTGAAGCAAATTATCAGAAAGTTCGTGATATGGCTGAGTCCATGGCAGAAGAAAAGGTGATCGAGGTTTTGGGAAATAGATTGGCGCTGCTCGCAGAAAAGCTGAACGGATATGAAGCAGCACCTGAATTAGCCACTGAAGCTTTGAAGAGGAAGAAAAAGAAAAAAAAGAGAAATAGAAAGAAGTCGCCACAGAAGAATGCCGAGGTTGGTAGTCAGAATACTCAGGCTGCGGAGGTAAAACTGAAGGTCAGTGAGTGTATAAAACTTGACCGTGAAATATTTCCGTGGCTAGACGAGGATGTGGCCAAGGTTTTGTGTATTGAGAGAGGTAGTAACGGTACTACAGTAGTAGTTGATGCTCGTACTGAGGCGACCAAGGGTGTCGAACATAATATAGATGGCTATAAAACTGAAAAGCAGCAGCAAAATATTTTATCTATTTTTTATGAGAAGTTAAAATTTGCAGCAAAATTAATATCAACCTCAGATTCCAAACTATACGATAGATGGGGGACTTTAAAGTGCCGAAATAAAACGCAATATCCTTTTAATATTCTGGGCTGGAAGCCTATGGCATCTGATGCGCGAAGATTGTACGTGTCGGATGTTACTGTATATATGCTGCCCGATGGACCTACGAAGTCGGTACTGGTGGAGCTTGGCATATCTCATTTGTTGATGCTTTTAGGTATTTGTGATAAAAACCATCAGCCGGAACTATTGTCAATATTTACTGGACGAGACATCCGTACAGAAGCAGTTAATGGTGCCGGTAAGTAAATTTATCTAATAACGCTTGAAACGGCTTCAACCACACCAGTGTCAAATGCGGTCGGAATAATTTTATCGACGGTCGGGTTTTCAACTAATCCCGCCAAAGCCTCGGCGGCTGCCAGCTTGTGCTGATCGGTGATTTTTTTCACGCCGTGATCGAGCGCCCCGCGGAAAATGCCTGGAAAGGCCAGGGAATTGTTAACTTGGTTTGGAAAATCACTGCGGCCCGTGGCAATAATTGATACGCCTGCCTCTCTGGCAATATCTGGCATGATTTCCGGAACTGGGTTTGCCAGGGCAAAGACGATTGGATCTTTCGCCATTTTCTGAACTAATTCAGGCGTGAGCAGTCCAGCGCGTGACACACCGATAAATACGTCAGCGTCAGTGACGGCATCTTCAATTGAGCCGGCTTGCGAATCATCTACGTATTCTAACAGCGCAGTTTTTTCCGCATTCAAATCTGTGCGAGACGCGCCAACGATGCCGCGGCTATCTACCGCCACAATGTTCCGTGCGCCGTATAGGTGTAACAGCTTGATGATGGCCGTGCCAGCTGCACCCGCACCAATGACCACAAATTTACAGTCCGCCAAATTTCGTCCGGTTAATTTTGCGGCATTGATTAGCCCCGCCAACACCACGACTGCCGTGCCGTGCTGGTCGTCGTGAAATACGGGGATGTCCAGCTCAGCCTTGAGGCGCTCTTCGATCTCAAAACACTTTGGTGCAGCGATGTCTTCAAGGTTAATCGCTCCAAAGCTCGGTGCAATTGCCTTGATTGTGGCGATAATTTGTTCCGGCTGGTGAACGTCCAATACGACCGGCACAGCATCAACATCAGCAAAATGCTTGAACAGTAGTGCCTTGCCTTCCATCACCGGCATGGCGGCTTTCGGTCCCAAATCACCGAGACCCAGAATCGCCGAGCCGTCAGAAATCACGCCGACTAAATTATTCGTCCAAGTATATTTTGGCAGGTCCGCTGGGTTTTCGGCAATTGCTTGGCTGACCGCACCCACGCCCGGGCTGTAATAGGCGCTCAGTTTGTCGCGGTCGAGTTCCTCCTGGTCGCGCAAGCTAGTGGTGATTTTACCCTTATATTTTTCGTGTAGTTCGAGTGCGAGTTTATTGTAATCCATGTCTAATAGTATACTCCAATTCCGTAATGAGGACTAGCCAGGCTTGTGAGTATAGAGCTATAATATTGACAAAACGTAAAGAATTATATATAATAGAAAGTTGTGAATGAGTTTTTTATAATGCCAGCTGGCAACATAGTGGAGACTCCAGAAGTCTCTGAGGCAAGGGTAAAATTTCCTGGATATCTTATCGACCATCTTAGAACAATCGAAAACGCCAATAAGGTATATGATACATTAACCAAAGGTGACATGGCTAAAAATGAACCTGAGTCAGTTGGTTGTATGCTTGAGCAGTGGCGTGGGCGGATAGAGACTACCTTAGCTTGTCTGTGTATGGAAATGACGCAGGTTAGATTTAATAATGATGTGGCGAAGGATGAGGAGTATACGCAGCAAGCTTGGCCAATACCGCACCCGGATCTTATGCCAGAAGATATGTCTGAGATATATAAATTACTTAAGCACACTGAAGAATTTGGTGCTAATCAGGGTGATGAAGAGGTGAAAATACCTGAAGTGGCTGAAAGCCAACCTCTTCTTAGACAACCTGTTTTACCTGAAGAAATTGCTATTAGAGGACTTTCTGATGTAGCCAAAGAAAAGCGTCGGAAGCCCGGACAGGCAGTGGCGGAAATCGTCCTCGTATTGCAGATTAATGAGAAAAAATGGATGACTGCTAGGGAGGTTGCAGAGGAGATCGGCGGTCAGGCGAAGTATAATTCTGTTGCTGCGGATCTGTCTTTTATAATTAGAGCTTTCAAAGATCCAGAGAAGTTGACTGGTGTTGTTCATGATCTTATTACTGAGCGTGGCTATAGGTTAGAGACGCGAACTGCAAAAGTGAGACGTTCGCCTTGTGGGCCACTTCCTAAGGAGTATCGTCTTGTTTCTGTCTCATACAACGTAAACTCCGTGCAGTAATTGCTATTTATCTCTATATATGTTATTATCTTAGGTAATTGTACGAGAGTTAATATTCGGGCTTTGTTAGGTGTGGAGCCGCAGGAGTACAACTGCGTGGCCAGCCAAGACGGGTTTGAAAGATAGGAAATATCATGAGTTTTGAGTTAATCAACAAAGTCAATCAAGCACAGAAAAAGCAAGCAGTTGTTGACGCCCGCAGCGGTGACACTGTTCGTGTTTACCAAAAGATTAAAGAAGGCAATAAAGAGCGTATCCAGATGTTTGAAGGTGTGGTTATTCGCACTGACAACAAAGGCTCGCACATTTCGCGCATCACTGTTCGTAAAATTGCCTCAGGTATTGGTGTGGAAAAATCATTCTTGTTGCACAGCCCACTGATCGAGAAAGTAGAAATTGTTCGCCGCGCCAAGGTTCGCCGCAAGTTCCTCAGCTTCCTACGCAAACGTTCTGGTAAATCAGCTCGCTTGACTGCCAAAAACTTTGACCGCGTGGCGGTAAACAACGTTCATGATGCCAAGGCTGAAGCGGAAGCTGAACGTCTGAAAGAAGAAGCTGCACAAGCTGCCGCTGCCAAGCAGGCTGAAAAAGATGCTGCCCAGGCGGAACTTGATGCTAAGGCTGCTGAAGTAGAAGCACGCCACAAAGAAGCGTAATTGATTTTGAGACATACAGACCGCCCTCTCTGGGGGCGGTTTTCTCATGGTATAATGCCAATATGTCGATCTTTCACTATATTTCTGTGTTTGTTCCGGTAATGCTGGCATGTGTAGTGCCATATATGTTGCGCCGTCATGGCTTCACTGATGAAAAGAAGTATCGCTGGTTGTTATATTGTGCCTGTGTATTATTCTTCATCTCGTGGTATTTGCCGTCGCCGCTGATTGAGGGGCGAGACACCAGCTTTACCACGCATTTTGTGGGTGGCGGATTGTTCACCGGGCTGTTGTGGGTATATCTGGTATTGGCGATGCGCTGGCGGGCGCACTGGTTGGTGATGGTGTTTTCGGTGTTTGCACTGGTGTCGGCGCTGGGATGCATTAATGAGCTGGCAGAATTATTTATGGTCAAGGTTGGTTTGGCGCGCATCAAGCTGGACGATACCAATTGGGATATCTTGGCAAATACGCTGGGTGCGGCGGCGGTGTGGCTGGGCTGGGTGGTCATGGGTTCGGACGTAAAAAAGGATGTGAAAAAGGGTAGGCGCGCGCATGATCCTCGGCATTGACGAAGTTGGGCGTGGTCCGTGGGCTGGGCCATTGGTGGTGGGCGCGGTGATTTTAGGTGGTGCTGATATCGAGGGGCTAAACGACAGTAAAAAGTTGACTAAAAAGCGTCGTGAGACTCTGGATAGAGCAATTCGCGAGCAGGCGGCTGCTTGGGCGCTAGGCTGGGTGAGCGCCAGGGAATTGGATGAAGTTGGCATGAGCCAAGCGCTGAGATTGGCAACACGGCGAGCGGTCAAGCAAATTCAGTCGCGATGTAAAGAGAATAATTTGGCATTTGATGAAATTATCATTGACGGGACGGTCAATTTTCTGGCAGATACGGCGTTGGAGCAATATGTGACGGTGATGGCCAAGGCCGACGGTTTGATCCCCAGTGTGTCGGCGGCATCGATCATCGCTAAAGTAGCGCGCGATCAGTTTATGGCCGAGCAAGATGTGATTTATCCAGGGTATGGCTTCGCGTCAAATGCCGGCTATGGCGTGGCGAAGCATCGGGCGGCGATTGAGAGGCTGGGCGTGACGCCGCTGCATCGGTTGAGTTTTGCGCCGCTACAGAAGTATGTGGAGGCGGGTTTGCTACCGTCCTCCGCTAGAGTACACTCTTCACTCACATCTCCACCGGAGATATCTCGTGAGCGTTCGGCTGGAACGTCCGCTCTTCGCGAACGTTCCACAGCCTCTGTCGGAGGAGATAGCGAACCCGTTGCTCGCCTATTCACCACTCGCGATATTGGTAATGCGGGCGAGCAAGCGGCGGCGGATTGGCTGGCGGCTGATGGACATGAGATTATAGAGCGGAATTGGCGAACGCGGTACTGTGAGATTGACATTGTCAGCATGAAAGATGACGTGCTGTGGTTTACTGAGGTTAAATATCGGAAGAATTCCGGATATGGTGGCGGCTTAGCGGCGATTACCACCAAAAAACAGCGACAAATGCGTTTTGCTGCTGAAATATTCATTGCCAAAAATGCGCAGTATGAAAGCTGTGATATGCAAATGCTGGCAATTTCTGTCGACGGAAATCCGCCTGTAGTTGAAGAGTGTGTGGTGCTGGAATAAAAACAGCCCCAGTTGAGACTTAATAATTTCCAAGGAAAAGTGACAAACAGCTACCAAAAACACTGCTAAAGCGCAGTTTGCCACTTTTTCTCCCTCACCCAAGCTGATAGAATCTCAATGAGATTCCTAGACTAGGCCTGTATGGGGTGCGCACCCTTTCGCCAAGCGCCGCCTCGATGGCGTCGAGGTTTTGTTTTAGGTCGCGTGGAAGCCGCCATCGAATATCCTCCATCTCTTTGATGGATTGCTTGATAAGGGAGCGGTGGTGCTCTGTGGTGTCTTGGAGCATCTCCTCGAAGAGCTCTACTACGGCAGCAATAGCTTGCGTAGTAGATACACTTAGAATGACATTGTTGTCATTCTGGAGTACACCTAAGTCATGCTTAGATATTCCTACTCTGCGAGCGTTCACCCAAAGGAAATTGTCAAATTCTAGTAAGACGTACTCACACGCCTTCACTACATCTTTCACCCAAGGCCCATCATTGAGCCTTTTCCTTTGGCCAGCGTCAGTGATCGCAAGGATAGTAAAAAATGCTCGGTAAAGCATTTTTATTTCTTCCGACCACTCAGGGCGTTGTCCATAGAGTACTCTTACTCTCTCTGCGAATTTCCACGCTCCTCGCAGGTAGCTAAATGTGTCGCCCGAGAGACTTGCCTTATAGGTCGTATAGGGGGGTTTCTCTTCATAAACCTCACCCTCGATCACGTAAGTCTCGTCGGTTTTAATGCAACCAAAGGTATCGTTGATGGAGCCGACGTGGATCATGATATTTCCTATCTTCTCGCCCCTATGGAGGGTTAAGTGGCAATTTACCACAAAGCGAGATTCTACTCCTCTTTGAAATTTTACAAAAGGAATAGAAACTCGCCTTGTGTGTAACTGTTTGTCAAAGTACGCTTTCGGATAAGGATTTACTCAACTTGTCAACAAAAGCTGATATATATCACTAGTAGAATAAAATGTCAATAGATTTTGTCAAGGATGTGTTGTAATATGCTAAATTGCTGCCTGTAAAGCAGAGAGCACGCTCGCCTTGTCTCGCTCAATCAATTCGACTCGTGCTGTGATTTCCGTGATACCTAGCTCAATCGTCCTAGTCAGGGCTGTGATACTCAGCATCGGCTCAAAGAAGCGGCGGAAGTCAGCCAATTCACCGCCCGTTGTCAGCCCAATGGCAGTGTAGCGGATGAAATCATCGTAACTTTTATCACCAGCAAAGGTTGTTTCGACCCACTCCCAATTTTCCTTCAACCAATTCCAGGTGAGCTGGCGGCTTTCGTGAGTGCGGATGAGATAGACAAACCAACGACTGGCATCTTGCGGACGAATGACATCAGGGCGCTTGATATTTGTAAGGATTTTTTGCGCAGTTTCAGGGTTTTTGGTAGCAGTAAGCCCCAGGGTGATGTCGGCTTGCAGGTCGTTTGACGGCGTCTGTTGGTAAGTCTGGAACAGGCTGTCAATCATCTCTGGCGTTTCAAAATGTCGTACAGCAGCACTGATGATCAGCGAGCGAATTTCTGTTGGCAATTCTTCGAGGGATTGACTGTCAAACCGTCGCTTGGCTTCTGCCAGCACTGCCTGGTCTTCGCTATAGATCATCAAGCCCAGAGCGGTGACGCGTCGTTCGCGGTCGTCGTCAGATTCGCCAGGCGTTTCGTCCCAGCCCAGTTCGTCAAATTTAGCACTGGCAAACTCACCGGAGATCCGCTTCAAGTGGACTTTGCCGTCATCATCATCGTCAACAAACTTCCGTAGCTCCGCCAGTGCACCAGCCGCCATGTCAAATACTTTCTCATTGGTTTCATTTTTTAGCGACAGCGCCAGTGGCAGGAGGGAAGCTGAATTTTCAAATCCAGCCCGAGCCAAGAGTGTGGCGTCTTGGAGCAGACAGATTTTGTCCATAGTAGGCAGCTCATGAATGTTGGCCAACAGTTGCTCGCGAGCAGCGGTATCATATTTGGTCACAAAATGCCCGTTCAGTCCACAGTTTACCTGCAGTGGTTTCTCAATGGTAAACGCCTTTTCGCGCTCGGTCAAAAGTGTATCATCAAGTGGTTGGTTGGCGAACAATGGAATCGGCCACAGGGCGTCGGACGGTTGATGGTCGCCAATGAAAAATCGTTCTTGGTTTAACGTGACAGTAGATTGCTCAGCCGAATTGTCTTGTTCAACTTGCACAATTGGTAGTCCTGGCTGCGAAATCCAGGCGTTCATCAAGTCAACAATCGGCTGGCCGCTGGCGGTTTCTAGCTCTTGCCATAAATCATTACCAACAGTGTTTTGGTAAGCGAATTTTTCAAAATATGATTTCAAACCAGCCCGAAATGCCTCCTCGCCAATCAATCGCCGTACCATTACTAGTAGCCGTCCGCCTTTGGCATAGACAATCGCCGGGTCAAACAAAGTGCTGATCTCGTCCGGATGATTAACGTCGGCCTGCACTGGCTGCACACCATCCAAGCTGTCGCGCCGCAGCGCCGCTGTGACCTCGCTCGTCGCAAAATCCTCCCACATCCGCCACTCAGGGTGTAGTGAGTTGACCGCCACATACTCCATCATGTTGGCGAAGCTTTCGTTTAGCCACAGGTCGTTCCACCACTGCATAGTCACCAAATTACCAAACCATTGGTGGCTGAGTTCGTGGGCGATGACGGTGGCGATGAAGCGTTTGGATGATTCCGGCGTTAATCTCGGGTCAGCCAGCAGGCAACTTTCGCGGTAGGTGATGAGTCCCCAGTTTTCCATGGCGCCCGACGAGAAATCTGGCAGCGCCACATGGTCAGACTTTGGCAGCGGGTATGGCACGCCGAAATACTCATTATAAAAATCGATGGAGCGAGTGGCGATGTCCAGTGCAAAGTCAAGCGTCTCCTCACTCTGGGCTGGCGTCGCCCAAACATTGACCTCAACGCCAGAGTTAGTGCGGGCAGTTTTCCTATGGAGCTCGCCAACGACAAAGGCGAGTAGATAACTACTCATGCGCGGCGTTCGGTCAAATATTGTCGTGAGTATGTCGTGATCTTCTTGTTGCTGAGTTACGGACATATTACCAAGGACGGTCAATTCCGGTGCGGTTTTCAGTGTCACGTCGTAGGTTGCTTTGGCGGCTGGCTCATCAACACACGGAAAAACTTCGCGGGCGTGGTGCGATTCAAACTGAGTGGCAAACAATTGCTTTTTCACGCCGTCATGGGTAAAGTAACACGGATACAGTCCGTGCATAGCGTCGGTGATAGTGCCAGAAAAGTTAATGCAAACGACATGCTGGCCGCTGGACAACTCTGGGCGCGACAGCCGTAGCTCGTCAAATTCACCAAGAGAAAACTCAGCTGGCTGATCGTCAATCAACGCCGAGTGAATAGTTAAATCTTTGGCGTGTAGCGAAATTGAATTGCCGGTTGATTCGCCATAAATAATAACTGTGCCGGAAAAAGTTTTCTCTTTAGCGCGAGTTAGGTCAAGCGTTAAAGTGTAGTGACTTGGTGTAAATGTGTCGAGTAAGCGTAGAACTTTAGTCATGGTTTTATTATAATACAGCTATGAGGGTGAATAAAATATGGCGTCGACAATTGATGGTCGTATTGGTGATTGCAGTAGTCGGCGTGGGGGTTTGGGCTTCACAAATTACTCAACCAGAAACTCAGACGATGAAAACATCAACACAGCGGGAATTATTTGGCGATTCAAACGCGAAGGCGGAGTTGGGAAAATTGGAAGTCAAGGGACGTGCCCCAAAAACCGGCTATACACGCAAGCAGTTTGGCAATGGTTGGGGTAAAATCAATGGTTGCTCGGTGCGCGAGGTTATTTTAGCGCGGGATTTAACTGATGAGAAAATTGATGAAAGATGTCGAGTTGCTTCTGGTGTATTGAATGATGTTTATACCGGTAAAACAATTCATTTTCAGCGTGGTGAGAAATCGAGTTCTAAGGTGCAGATTGACCATGTGGTGGCATTGAGCGACGCTTGGCAGAAAGGTGCACAACGGTTGTCACCGGGGGAGCGGGAAAAATTGGCAAACGACCCACTGAACCTGTTGGCTGTCGACGGCCCAGCCAACCAAGCCAAAGGTGATGGCGATGCAGCAACGTGGCTACCGAGCAATAAACCGTTTCGTTGTCAATACATAGCGCGACAGATAGCAGTAAAGCGACGATATCGGCTGTGGGTGACAGAGGCAGAAAAGAATGCGATGGCTGGTATTTTAGGAAAATGTGCTGAAGCAAATTGACAAAATGAAATATTTTTAATACAATAGAAAAGTACTCATCCGGCCGGCAGGTCGGAGTTTTTCGTTTATGGAAGTTTGAAACGGAAAAAGATATAATTATATAAAAGAAGGAGATAAATATGGAAGATTTGAATATTAAGCAATTGACGTTGGCGGTGCGGACGATTGCCGAGGAAAAGAACCTGCCAGAAGAAACGGTTTTAGAGGTGATCGAGCAGGCTATCGCGGCGGCGTGGCGGCGTGATAACGGCACGCGCGAGCAGTTGGTGCGCGCCAGTCTGAACATCAACAGCGGCACGGCTGTGGTGTCAGTTGTTAAAACCGTGGTTGAGGAAGTCGAAAATGACGTCAATCAAATGAGCCTGGAGGAAGCTAAGGCGGTTGACCCGGCGGCTGAGCTGGGTAGCGAAGTGACGGTCGAGACCCACAACGTGACGACATTTGGCCGGGTGGCAGCCCAGACTGCCAAGCAGGTGATTTTGCAGCGGCTGCGCGAAGCAGAGCGCGAGGTGGTGCTGGCAGAGTTTGAGGATAAAATTGGCACAGTGGTGACTGGTACGATTCAGCGGGTTGAGCCGCGCGTGGTGCGAATTGAGCTAGGTAAGGCCGTCGGTATCATGCCGCAGTCTGAGCAAATCCCTGGCGAATACTACGGTGTTGGCCGCCGCGTCAAAGTGTTCATCAAGGACATTGAGCGTGAGGGCCGTGGTCCGCAGTTGATTTTGAGCCGTGGTAATGAAGAATTTGTGCGGTTCTTGTTCAGCCAGGAAGTGCCAGAGATGGAAACGGGCGCCGTGGAAATTAAATCCATTGCCCGCGAGGCTGGCCGCCGCACCAAATTGGCGGTCGCATCGGCACTGCCGGGTGTTGACCCAGTCGGTACCTTCGTCGGCGGTCACGGAACGCGTGTTCAGGCAGTGATGAACGAAATCGGCGAGCAGGAAAAAATTGACATCATTCCGTTTGAGGAAGACGCGGCTGGCTTCATCGCGAATGCCATGAGTCCAGCAGAAGTGCTGAGTGTGACAGTGAATGAAGATGAAAAACGAGCAACGGTCTATGTCAGCGAGGATCAGCAATCAGTGGCCATCGGCCGGGCTGGGCAGAATGTTCGCTTGGCAAGTCGGCTAACCGGCTATGAACTGGACATTGAGGCGAAAGCGGCTGTTAAACCTGAAGCAAAACCTCGTAAAAATATTGAGGACAGCTTGATGAGCGTGGTTGAGGAGGTGGCGGAATAGGCTGCCTCGTGAGAATCGCCGAAAACGAAAGGAGGGCGATATGCCGGAAGATTTTTCTGAATTAGAATCTCGATTGACGGAAACGGCTCGCGCGAGCTTGGAGCGGGCTGGTTTGCTGGCGCATAATGATGGCAGTGCTTATGTCGGTACTGAGCATATTTTGCTCGGCGTGCTGGCGCAGAATTCGTCGCTGGGCGCGAAGATTTTGGCGGAGAGCGGCGTGACCTTGGATCGGGCAGAATTGGCATTGAATTTGACTGCCAAGCCGCTGGTAATTACGGTGGTGCAGAAGGGCTTGAGCGCTGAAGTGGTCGAGTTAATTCGGACGTCGTGGCAATTAGCGGTAGAATTTGGCCAGGAGCGAGTTGGCACTGAACACATTATATATGGCATGCTGCAGCAGCGTGATGCGCGGGCAACCAAATTACTGCGCGATATGAATATTGATATTGAACATTTGCGCGGGAGTTTGGAAGATGTGTTTGATAAACAGCAATTTGAGTCGTTGCAAAGTGATCGCGGCACGGCGGCTAAGAAGTCGGGCGATTTGAAAATTCTGGACAAATTTGGCGTGGATTTGACGCGGCGCGCCAGCGAGGGATTTTTAGATCCAGTGATTGGCCGGGCGGCGGAGATTCAGCGGATGATTACTGTACTGGGGCGTCGCAGTAAGAATAACCCGGCGCTAATCGGCGAACCGGGTGTTGGTAAAACTGCAGTAGTTGAGGGCTTGGCGCAAAAAATTGCCGATAATAAGGTGCCGGAGTTTTTGAAAGGCAAGCGGCTTTTTCAACTGGACTTGACGGCAATGATTGCCGGGACAAAATATCGCGGGCAATTCGAGGAGCGGCTGCAAAAAGTTTTGGCGGTCGCTAAGAAACACCAGGAAGTCATTTTGTTTATTGACGAGCTGCACTTGCTGGTTGGTGCTGGTTCGGCGGAAGGTTCAATGGATGCGGCTAACGTATTAAAACCAGCGTTGGCGCGCGGCGAAGTGCGGCTGATTGGCGCGACGACTTTTGATGAATATCGCAAGCACATTGAGAAAGATGCGGCCTTGAGTCGGCGTTTTCAGGCGGTAACGGTGGCGGAACCGTCGCCGGAAGAAGCGGTAGCAATGCTGAAAGGATTGAGCGGCAACTTGGCTAAACATCACCAAGTACAGATTTCTGACGAGATGCTTGCCGAGGCAGTGGATTTGAGCCAGCGCTACGTGACGGAGCGGTTTTTACCGGATAAAGCGATTGACGTGATTGATGAGGCGGCGAGCCTGCTTAAGTCAAGTTTACCGGCAAGGTTATCGCGCAAGGATAAATTGTCGCGTCGAATCAAGCAGCTGGCTGGGAATATTGACACCGCTGTTGAGGCTGAGGATTATCAGCAGGCCGCGGAGTTCAAGATGCAAATGCGGCAATTAGAGCAGCAGGCGGGCAAATTAACTGATGAGGCTGAGACGAGGCCTGGCTTGACGGATGAATATTTGCGCCGGGCGATTTCGGCGATGACCAATATTCCGGTTGATCGTTTGTCGCTGAACCAGATGAAAGATTTGCTCCAATTGGAGAAGCGCCTGAGCCAGGGAGTGCTAGGCCAGGGCGAGGCAATTGAGCAATTGGCGCGGTCGATTCGCCGAAATAAAGCTGGGTTGAATCGCCAAAACGGGCCGTTAGGATCGTTTATTTTCCTCGGGCCGACCGGCGTGGGTAAGACGGAATTGGCACGGGTGCTAACGCGGGAAGTGTTCGGCGGCGATAATAGTTTAATTAAGATTGACATGAGCGAGTTTTCGGAGCGGCACACGGCTAGCCGATTGATTGGCGCGCCGGCTGGCTATGTCGGCTATGATGACGGCGGCAAATTGACCGACAAGGTTCGCCGGCAGCCATACAGCGTGGTGCTATTTGATGAGATTGAAAAGGCGCATCCGGATGTACTGAACTTGCTGCTGCAAATTTTAGAAGACGGCAAACTAAGCGATTCGCACGGGCGGACGGTCAGTTTTCGCCAGACGATCGTGATTCTAACAAGCAATGTCGGCGCCGAACAAATGGTGCAAGATTCAGAGCTGGGCTTTGCGTCGTCCAGCCAGCAAAAATCGTCTAGTCAAGATCGCCACGAACGGAATTCGCGGGCTGCCTTGCGCGAACTGGAGGATTTTCTACGGCCAGAGCTGATTGGCCGATTTGATGGCGTAATTACGTTTAAGCCGTTGACCCGGTCAGTGGTACGCAAGATTTTTGATAATCTAACGGCTGATTTAATTGAGGCGGTTAAGCGGCGCGGCATGACTCTTAATATTACGCCGCCAGTGAAACGCTGGCTGATAAAACAGGGCTTTGATGAGCAGCGCGGCGTGCGGGTGCTGAGGCGGACAATTCAGGCGGAATTAGCGGATCCGCTTAGCGATGTTTTGTTATCAAACAAGGCAAAACCCGGCAATATACTGGAAACTAAAATTGATAACAATAAGGTGGTGATCGATGTCAAGCGTACGTAAAGTTGCCGGCGGCTTTCTGTCGCTAGCTTTGGTTGCTGGCGCAATCCTAGCGGTAGTCAATCGGCAGCAAATTATTGACGAGATTACGTTGTGGCAGTATCATCCGAGCGAGCAGATTGCCACGATTGCTAGTCGGGCTAAAATGTCAGACACTGGCAAGAGGATGTTTTATATTTCCAAGCCACAGATTAAATCAGCGAACGAATTTAATGAGGACTGCCGGCGTGTGGAAAAGGGCAACGCGATTTTAGGCTGCTATAATCAGTCGTCTGGCGAAATTTATGTTTATGACGTGACTAATCCTGAACTTGACGGTGTAAAGGAGGTTACTGCGGCGCACGAAATGTTGCATGCGGCTTGGGCGAGGCTGGGTTCGGCTGAGAAAAAACAGCTGACCTCATTACTAGAGCAAGCTTACGAAAAAGTAAAAACAGACAAGTTGGCTGAGCGGATGGAGTATTATAATCGGGCGCAACCAGGTTCGCGGGCTAATGAATTGCACTCAATTTTAGGGACGGAATTTGCCAATTTGGGAGATGAGCTGGAGCGCTACTATAAGAGATATTTTACTGATAGGTCAGAAATTTTACGCTTACATGCACAATATCAAGAAAAGTTTGAATCAAGAGAAAAGGAGGCGCGAGAGCTTAGTGAATCTTTGAAAACTCGTAAGGAAGATTTGGACCAAGAATTGGCACAATATTCAGCAGACGTGGCAGACTTTAATCGGCGGGCGGCGGATTTTAATCAGCGAGCAAATAGCGGGAATTTTTCCTCACAAGATGATTTTGCAAGGCAGCGCCGTAGTTTACAAGCGGAGCTATCAGGCCTAAATAGGCGTCGTGCTAGTCTGAATGCTCAGGTTGACTCCTATAATTCTGACGTTTTAAGACTGAGGCAGCTGGGCGTAAAGATTAATGAGTTGAATAAGAGCTTGGATAGTGTAGAGGGGGCGAAGTAATGGCAAAATCTCGAAGCCAGTTTATTTGCCAGCAGTGCGGAGCTAGCTTCCCAAAGTGGGCAGGCAGGTGCGAAAACTGCGGCGAGTGGAACTCATTAGTTGAGCAGACTGTTGCGCCAAGCGGAGCCTCTGCCGTTGATAAGTCATCTGGGCGAGGCAAGGTATTAAAGACCTCTAATATTCGTGAGGCGGCAGTGGAATCTGGGCTGGAGAGGCTGAGTACGGGAATCGATGATTTAGACACAGTTTTAGGCGGAGGCTTTTTGGCCGGTGGTGTGGCGCTGGTGGCAGGGCAGCCAGGAATTGGTAAAAGCACCCTGCTGGCACAAGTCGCGGCGTATATTGCTCTTTCTAAATCGGTGTTGTATGTCAGCGGTGAGGAATCTATCTCGCAAGTAAAGCTGCGGGCAAGGCGCCTGGGTGCGGCCAGCTCAGAAAATTTGCAATTAGCGTCAAGCAACAGTGCCGAGGATATTGCTGTGTCAATTCAGCAAGGCGAGTATGATTTGGTGATTGTTGACTCAGTACAGACAATTTCTTTGAGTGAAATCGCTTCAGCTCCCGGTTCAGTCAGTCAAATTACCAACTCATCCAACGTTATCATTCGCGCTGCCAAGGCTTCAGGTACAGCAGTAATTTTAGTCGGTCATGTGACTAAAGAAGGTTCGATTGCTGGGCCAAAAATTTTAGAACATTTGGTTGATGTAGTCTTAAACTTTGAAGGCGATCGCTACGGCGGTTTTCGAGTAGTGCGGGCGCAGAAAAATCGCTATGGTTCGACTAACGAGGCGGCAATTTTTGAGATGGACGATCAGGGTTTAAGAATTGTTAAGAATCCGTCAGCAGAACTTTTGGCGGAGCGGCGGAATTTAGATGGCTCAATTGTGCTGGCGACTATGGAGGGTGCAAGGCCGCTGTTAGTTGAAATCCAAGCGCTGGTGAATCCGACAAATTTTGGATATCCTAAGCGCACGGCAAGCGGCTTTGACTTGAACCGACTTAATTTGCTGGTGGCGGTCTTAGAGAAGCGTACAAAATTGAAATTGGCAGATAAGGACATTTATGTCAATGTAGTTGGTGGATTAAAGTTGAATGATCCAGCGGCCGATTTGGCGGTAGCGATGGCGATTGCTAGCGCGAGTGCTGGTCGGAGCTTAGACGAGGGGGCTGTGGTGTTTGGCGAAATTGGTTTGGGCGGTGAAGTTCGTTCGGCAACAAATTGGCATGCGCGCATTAAGGAGGCGAAGAAATTGGGTTTCACTTATGCAATTGCTCCAAAAGTTCACAAGGACAAATTCATAAAGGGTGTCGGCGATATGCGACAGGCACTGATTGATTATTTACAATAAGAAAGAGGAAAAAATGAAAGATTTTTATAGCTTAATTATAATTGTTATGCTGCTTGGTTTGGCAGCAGAAATATACTTTTTGGCAAGACCGCGGCGGCATTCATATACGGGCGCTACGCCAATTTTAGTGGATACTTCGGTGTTGATGGATGGTCGAGTGATCGATTTGGCTAAGACCGGATTTTTGCTTGGGCAAGTTATCGTACCGAGAAGCGTGCTAGCGGAGTTGCAATTGTTGGCTGACGGTGCTGACCATGATAAGCGTGAGCGAGCGCGATTTGGCATGGATGTCATGAAGGAATTGAAGGACGTGCTGAAATCATCGTTCGAGCTGTATGAGGACGGTTTGCGGGTGCCAGAAGGGGTTGATTCTCGGCTATTAAAGTTGGCTAAAGAAATGGATGCGGCAGTGCTGACCCTTGACTATAATTTGAACAAGGTGGCACAAGTCGATGGTGTGAAGGTGCTTAATATCAATGAGCTGGCAAAGAGCTTGAGGATGAGCTATCTGCCGGGCGATGAGCTTGATTTGGAATTAACCCAAAAGGGCCAGGATTCACATCAGGCGGTGGGATATCTAAGAGATGGCACGATGGTGGTAGTTGAGAACGCCAAGCGTTATATTGGACAGACAAAAAAGATTGAGATTATTCGAAGTCTGCAAACCGACGCCGGGAAAATGATGTTTGCAAAACTTGCTACTGAACCAAAAAAACCAATCAAAAAGCAGAAGACAAGCACCCCTAAAAAACGGACAAATGGCCGTGCAAAAACATCAGCCCAGCACGAAGCTGAGCTGATTAACCTGGTAAATAAGCAATAGACTGTTTGTTTAGTCGCTAGATGATGAAGTAAAGCTGCTGTTGGAAGTGGCGGTGTAGTAAGCTCGGTCTCTTACAGTTACAGAAACAGTATGTGTTCCTGCGCTGCTTATCTCTACAGTGGCTGTTTGTTTACCGCCGGTATTTATTTCTGAACTCTTGATACTCTTGCCGTCAACGGTAATTTCAATTGCTGCAACTTCCCATGTTCCGGCTGAAACGTCAACGCTAATGGTGTATTTTTTGCCGCTATTAGACACCGATACAGCGCCAATTTGCGGCTTGACATCTTCACATTTATGAGTATCGTCCTCGGCATTGGCATCGTATCCATCTGGAGCCTTAATTGATTCCTTCTTTGTTAACGGATCGATAATCTTTGTAACTTCAAGCTCTTCCTTGGCGCCATCTGGCGTACAGTTTGTAGCCTTCTTCTTAGAGACCTTGTCGAAAGTGATTTTCTCCGAAGACTGACTTTGTTTCTTATTCCACCAAGATGGATATAGCTCGCCGTCAACCGTTTGGACGCCGTTTGGACGATCGTACCATTGACCAGATTTCCACTTGCCTTCTTTGGCATAAACCTGAGTATGGGCAAATGACATAACGCTCCTAACGACTGGCATGGCGTAATTTGAGGCAGACGTACCAATCACGCTTGTGTCGGAGTTACCAAGCCAAATTCCCATGACTAGCGCTGGGCTATAGTTAACAATCCAGAGATCCTTTGGCTGTGAGCCTTTGTCGGATGTGCCAGTTTTTGCGGAAGTCCGCACGCCATTAACACCCATCCAGCCGTGAAGACCGGTAGTCCTATCAGACAGGATATCGTTTACGATGTATGCCGACTGTGGGTCAATCACTCGCTTGCCGTCATCCTTCCATTTTTTCAAGGTTTCTCCCTGGCTATTTTTCACTTCAATGACGCTTGAGCTATCTTTCTGAACTCCCATCCGAGCCAGAGTACCGTAGGCATTCACCAATTCTGTTTGCTTAGTACCACAGGCACCAATTGAGGCACCCAGTCCGTAACCACCAGCATTTTCCTCTTGGCGGCAGTAATTGGTATTGCCCATATTGCGGATTCCTTCGACGACCGGTTTAGCGGAGCCATTACCAATGATATAAGCCGCCTTAACCGCTGGAATGTTTCGTGAGAAGGACAGGGCTTTACGGATATTGATACCGCCCATAAACTTACCATCCCAGTTACGCAGTTTCGCTCCGTAAAGACTGTCGATGTTATCGTCGCTTAGTACTGTGCCGCTGCCGTAGGCTTGTTTATTATCGTGTTTATCAAATAGCTGTGCAAAAACAAGTGATTTAATAGTGGAACCTGGCTGAATGTAGGAAACGGCAGCGTTATCTTGACCGTAGCCGGCGTGGTTAAAGTCGCGGCTACCAACCAGGGCTACGATTTGTCCAGTCTGGGTATCTTCGATGGTTGCTGCACCGTTACTAATTCTGACGGCATCTGGTCGGCCAGTTGCAAAGAAAGCTTTCATTTCGGTTTCGAGTTTTTCTTGGATTCGCCAATCCAGTGTAGTTTTAATCGTCAATCCACCGCGACCGACAACCGACTCGCCAAGTTCCTTGCTGAGTTGGTTGCGAACCATCAATAGGAAGTGTGGAGCCTTGATGTTTTCTAGCTGTTCTGTCTGAGGCTTGATGGTACTTAGAATATCAACTTTCTTAGCTTTTTCAGCCTCAGCTTTAGAAATGACACCTTGTTCAGCCATATAATCAAGAGTTGTGTGTTGACGGGCGATCAGCGCCTTATTACCGGCGGTGTTGTATGGATTATAGTAGGTTGGATTCTGCGGAATGCTGGCAATCAGCGCTGCTTCTGCTAGCGTCAAATCTTTGGCGTGCTTCCCAAAGTACGTTTGTGAGGCAGACTCTGCGCCGTTACGTCGACCGCCATACGGAGATTCGTTTAGGTATAGCGATAATATTTGATCCTTGCTATACATGCGTTCGACTTCAATTGCCAGAATTATTTCCTTAATCTTACGAGGAATACCACTAATCGAACGGTCACCGGCCTCATCGGCGAAGAAGACTTGCTTGACCAGCTGCTGCGTCAGGGTCGAACCGCCTTGGACTTGGCGCCGTGAAGCAGTTGAGAGTAGTGCGCGTGCCATGCCGCTAACGCTAATGCCGTGATGGTTGTAAAAGTCACGATCCTCGATTGCAACGGTGGCTTTCTTTAAGTAATCACTAATCTGATTAGCCTCAACAACTAATTGATAATTTCCCGTTCCTTTATCTTCCCAGAGTAAGTTGTCATTGCGGTCGTAATATTTGGTAACGGTAGTCTGCACGCGCTTGGCAAGCTCGCCAGGGCGAATTTTATCAAGATCTTTACGGAAGTAAGCGAATAGTCCGCCGATGAGCAGCAACATCAATAAAATGCTAACGCCGAGGATTTTCAGTGCCATTAATCCACCGCGCTTAGAGAACCAATATTTCGCCAAACGCTTCGGGTGTAGCCGGTAAAAGAATCGCTTGACGGGGTGTTTTGGCAGCGTCGCCAAATATTCTGCCCGTTCACGCGCCTCCTTATCTTTCTTTGTTCGATGTTTTTGCGCCAGATTGGCATAAAGATTCATCCGTTTTGACGGAGATTTCTTCTCTGTTGAGCTAATCGATGTCTTCCTTTTCACAATTCTAATTATATCACGCCTATGTTTCGCTTCAATCATAAAATTGCTATACTAATCATTAGAAAAGGAGTGATATGAAGTTATCAGAGGAATTACAGTGGCGCGGGTTTTGGAACCAGACCACATTCACCAATGACAAGCTTATCGATTCGGAGAATTTCACGCTCTATTTGGGGACAGATCCGTCGGCTGACAGTTTGCACGTTGGGCATTTGGCGGTCTATATGATGGTGCGGCATTTTTTGGAGCGCGGCCACAAGGTGTTTCTGCTGGTTGGTGGCGGCACGGGCATGATTGGCGATATGCGCGACACCGAGGAGCGAAGTTTGCTTTCATATGCGGAAATTGAGCACAATAAACGAGCCTTAAAGGCGCAGGTCTCGCAAATTTTTGCTGGACGCGATTTTACCCTGGTGGACAATGCGGATTGGCTGGGCAATCTGGAACTGATTCCATTCCTCCGTGACATTGGCAAGAATTTCAACATGGCGGAATTGACCGCTCGCGAGTTTTTCAAAGCACGAATTAGTAACGGCAAAGGTCTGAGTTTTGCGGAGTTTACTTACACCTTGCTGCAGGGCTATGATTTCTGGCACTTATTCAAGCATCACGGTGTCAATTTACAAATCGGCGGTTCTGATCAATGGGGCAATTTGCTTTCAGGCGTGGAATTGATTCGCAAAAAAGAAAACGCCGAAGTCTACGCCATGACCGCGCCGTTACTCATCAACAAATCAACTGGGCGCAAATTTGGCAAATCCGAAGGTGGCGCCGTGTGGCTGGATGAAAACAAAACCAGCGTCTATAAGTTCTATCAATTCTGGCTGAACGTTGATGACGAAAGCGCCATTGAGTACATGAAGATTTTCACCATGCTTGACCGCGACACCATTGAGGCCATCGCTGAAAACCATGCGGTTAATCCAGGTGCGCGCTCGGCACAGAAAGTTCTGGCGCGTGAAGTCACCGACATCGTCCACGGCGTCAATCGGCGCGAATCAGTGGAGCGGGTGACGGAAGTGTTGTTTGGCGGCGGCGATTTCCGGCAATTGTCAGACGACGATCTGGATGCTTTAGCTAAAGAAATTCCGCGCGTTGATGTCGGCGTCGGCGTGATTGAAGCGTTGGTGGTCTCTGGCGCGGTCAGCTCCAACGGCGAGGCAAAACGCCTATTGAAATCTGGCGCCATCAGCCTCAACGGCGAAAAAATAGCCGAAGACCAAGCTGTCAACACTACGTCGCTGCTGAAAAAGGGTAAAAACACATTTGTATTAATTATGGAGGGAGACGAATGATGAAGAAAATTATCGGGTTTGACCTGGACGACACGCTAGCTATTACCAAGTCGCCAATTAGCGATCGGATGGCCGGCATTCTTAGCCAGTTGCTTGAAAATTATGATGTGTGCGTCATTACGGGCGGCACATTCCAGCAGATTAAAAAGCAGGTGATTGATCGGCTTAATGTCCAGCCTGAATTGCTCCAAAGATTTCATGCGATGCCGACTTGCGGCACTAGGTATTATCGATTTGATGCTGCTGATAATGAATGGAAGATTCAATATGCGAACGATTTATCTGATGAACAAAAAACTCAGATAACTACGGCGCTGGAAGAGGTTGCCAGGGAGATGGATATTTGGTGCGATAATCCTGCGGGCGAAATTATCGAGGATAGACACAGTCAGATTACTATGTCGGCACTGGGTCAGCAGGCAACGCCAGAGGATAAGTATGCCTGGGCGGAAAAGTATAAAGATATTCGCCCGGTATATCGCGATAAAGTGGCGGAGAAATTGCCTGGTCTTGAGGTGCGAATTGGCGGTACGACCAGCACTGATATTACGCTGCCAGGAATTGACAAAGCCTATGGTATTGGTAAGCTGCTTGAATTGAACGGCTGGTCGAAGGATGAGGCGCTGTTCTTTGGCGACAAATTACAAGAGGGCGGCAATGATTTTCCGGTCAAACAAATGGGCGTTGACTCAATCGAAGTGAGAGGTTGGGAAGACACCGCCTACGCGTTGGAAGGTATCAACGCTGTTTCGTAGATGAAACTGACAACCCCACTGGAACACATCAAAGGCGTCGGCCTCAAAACCGCCCAGGCGCTGTCGGCGGCGGGTCTGGAGACGGTGGCGGACGCCTTGGATTTTTTGCCGCGGGCGTATGATGATTATTCGGCGGCGGTCAACATCGCTGATCTTCAGCCGGGTAAAGTGACGGTGCGGGCGCGCTGCGAGTCGATTTCCACGCGCATTGTGCGCCGAGGCCTGAGGATTACTACGGCGGTGCTGGCGGATGATTCTGGCAAGGTGAAGGCCGTTTGGTTCAATCAGCCGTACCGCGAATCGCAGTTGAGATCCGACGCCGAGTTCATGTTCTCCGGCCAATTTGGCATGCAATACAACAGCTATCAGATTAGCAATCCATCTGTCGAACTCGCCAAGTCAACTGATACATCCGACATCCACCATACGTCAGGCATCCATCCGGTCTATAAATCCATCAAAAACCTCCGTCCCAAAACCGTGCAGGATTTGCTGAAGAATCTGCGCCCCATCATGGAATTTTTGCCCGAAACGCTGCCGGAGCACATCGTCCAGCGGCAAAAATTAGTCAGTCGCGCGGAGGCCGTCAAGTTTCTCCATGCACCGAAAAATCATCAGGAAATTGCCCGCGGTCGTGAACGATTGGCGTTTGAAGAGCTGTTTGAAATGATCTTGGCGGCGCAGTTTAATAAGCAAGAGCAAACCAAGCTAACTGGCTGGCGCATTCCGTTCAATCAGTCGGTCGTCAAGCAATTTGTTGAGCAGCTGCCGTTTCCGTTGACTAACGCGCAGCGCCGCGCCGCCTGGCAGATTTTGCAAGATTTGGAGTCCGAACATCCAATGAACCGATTATTGCAAGGCGATGTTGGCTCAGGTAAAACGGTGGTCGCTGGGTTGGTGGCGGCGGAAGTGGCGCAGGCTGGTTTTCAGACGGCCATCATGGCGCCGACGGAGATTTTGGCGACTCAGCATGCTAAGACGCTGGATGAATTATTGGCGCCGTTCGGCGTGTCGGTGGCGCTGCTAACGGGACATGTCAAGGGCGCTCAGCGGCGGCAACTGCTGGACAATTTAGCAAATGGTAACATCAACGTGGTGGTTGGTACGCACGCGCTAATTCAGGAAAAAGTGGCGTACCATAAACTGGGGTTTGCAGTGATCGACGAGCAGCATCGGTTTGGCGTCAAGCAGCGACAGGCATTGCTGCAAAAGGCAGACTACATGCCGCATCTCCTCAGTATGACCGCCACGCCGATTCCACGGAGCTTGGCGTTGACCTTGTACGGCGAGCTGGACATCTCGATTTTGGACAAGCTGCCAGCTGGCCGCCAGCCAATTGCAACGAAAATTTGGTCGCCAGCCTCAGCGCCGAAGCTTTATGAAACCATCGACCATGAACTGGCTCAGGGTCGCCAAGCCTACGTCATCTGCCCGTTGATTGACGATAACCCCGACAATGACAAAAAGTCGGTCGAGGCGGAATATTACAAATTAGCAAAAACAATGTTTTGTCATCGCCGCGTCGGATTGTTGCACGGTAAACTGCTGCCTGAGGAAAAAGCCGCGGTTATGCAGCAATTCGCGGACGGCGACATTGATATGCTAGTGAGCACCACGGTGGTGGAAGTTGGCGTCAATGTACCGAACGCCACGGTCATGCTCATCGAAAATGCTGATCATTTTGGGCTCAGCCAGCTTCATCAGCTGCGTGGGCGGGTTGGGCGCGGCCAGCATCAGAGTTTTTGCCATTTGATGCTGTCGGGTCACGATAAACCATCCCAGCGCCTCAGGGAAATTGAGAAGTCTCAAGACGGCTTTTACCTGGCGGAAGTTGACCTGAAACTGCGCGGTCCTGGCGAGATTTACGGTCGAGCGCAACATGGCGCATTGAACCTAAAAATTGCTTCGCTGAGCGACACGCCGCTGATCGCCCGTGCGCAAGCGGAGGCTGAGCGCTTTGTCAAAGAAGGGCAGGATTTGCTACAATGTAACCATCTGGCGCGTGCCGTCAGTCGCTATCAGCGATTAACCATTTTGAATTAATTATGTACGCAGGAACAACAATTAGAGATGGCTCTGGTCGATTTATCGGTGTTCATCAAAAGATAGATCGAGTGGCCAGGCGACACCTTGAACCGATGCTGCCTGATTGGTGTGAGTTTCCTGATGTGAAAAATATTCTGCATTTTGAAGGCAAAAATGGTCCTGACGGTGTTAAGCGTAAAAGTCCAGCTGTTGACGAGCCGTGGCATTTTATCAATCCAGACGATCCAAACGACACGGCGCTTTTGGAGATGATTGACCAGCATATTGATAATCTGGCGAAAGCGCTGCAGAACCATAATTCTGAACGAGCCGCCTTTGAAGCGGCGTGGATGGCGCATGCCATCACCGATGGTCTGACGCCAGCGCATCATTTCCCGCTGGAACACGCCATGCAGGAGCTGCGCGGTGGCGAAGGTTTGGAGACGCGAACCTCCATCCTCAAGAAAAACGTCATGAAGGGTGACACGGGGATTGAACTCATCAAAAACAACTGGAAATTTTGGGGCGCTAAAGGTATGATGACCATGCACGTGGCGTTTGAAGCGGGCGTGGCAAGCGTGGTGGCCTATCCACGCTTTAAGGACGCCGTACCGAGTGAGGCTGAGATTTTACAGGTCAAGCAGCAGGGCTATCGGGAATATTATCTAGAGCAAGTTCACGCCGTGGCCGACCTAAAGATGTATGACAATTTTGGTAAAAACGGCTGGACAACGGATCTGGCGCGGCAAACTAACCATGAACTGATGCCAATCATCATCAAAGCCGTCATGCTGGGCTGGCTGGCGTCGGTTTGGAAATTTGAGGCCAAACGGTGAGAGTACGAATCATCGCTGGCGAATTTGGTGGACGATTTATCCAGACACCACCAGGCTCAATGACGCATCCCATGGGTGAGCGAGTGCGTTCGGCGATGTTCAATTCACTGGGTGAAACAGTCCGCGGTGCGCGGGTTTTGGACGCCTTTGCTGGCTCTGGTGCCATTGGCCTGGAGGCGCTCAGCCGTGGCGCTGGGTCAGTAGTTTTTGTGGAACGAGACCGCGTTGCGCAGCGTGTCATTGCCGAAAACATAGGCAGTTTGGGTGTCGATGAAAAATCTATTGTAATAAAAACAACGATATCAAATTGGCTGGAAACTGCGGATGCAACAGGGGAGTTTGATATTATTTTTGCCGATCCACCTTATCACAATCCTCAGTTTTCCACAGCTTCGCGACTAATGGGGCTACTCAAACCTGGTGGAACTATGATATTATCACATCCAGGAATAGGTGAGGTGCCAATTCAAGACAAAACTGTTGTGGTGGACAGTCGTAGTTATGGGGAGGCGCACCTCACCAAGTTCCTACGATTGGAAAATTAAATTCTCATAGGTCGTTCTGATGTTTGTCAGGACGTTTTTTGTTGTATGGAAAAACCCGCTGGAAGTAGGCGCTATATGGCTATCGTGTATTTTGAGGCGCTCTCTATACGACGGCACAGTTCGTCATTGATTGCGTTGAGTGCTGAGGCTGCTTCATCTATATCTTTTACTATTTTTGAGCCTTTCAATTATATCTGCCTGTAAATCTAGCAACTCGTCCATCAACAAAGCTTCAAGCAGTGCATTTTCTCCGTATGCGTCAGTAACATTTCCTTTAGTACTTTCTATAGTGTATTTTATAACATAATATAGCTATTTAGGCAAGTAACAAAACTCCACAATACCCAGGGACGGCTAATTGCTGATTTTTCCTGAGGATGAGGTAGCGAGGGTGGGTCGAGGCGATAATTTCAGCGTCTTCTGGAATGAAAAAACTCTGCGGTGCGTCAGCGAAATTGATGAAGATATAAGCCCGCTCACTGTTTAGTTCGCGTTTTATACCAAGGATAAACCCATTGCCGGTGTTATGAACAATGTCCAGAGATCCGTCTCTAAAAATGGGCATATCTTTGCGTAGCTGCAGTAAATTACGTTGTAAATTAAGTATAGAATAGCAATTCTTTTTCTCTTCAGTGACGTTAACAACTTTGCGGTTTTTATTTACTGGCAGCCACGGTTTTACTTCTGAGAATCCAGCGAACCGAGTATCGTCCCATTGCATTGGCGTACGTTCCAGGTCGCGGCTGTCAACCGGGGTATGATTTGGGCTAAAATTATCACGAATATCCGCATTAGTTAGCTGGCCATTTTCCATACCAATCTCGTCACCATAGTAAATAACACTCACGCCAGGGCAAAGCAGATTGAGAAACTGCAATGCTCGCGCCCGTTCAAAGCCTAACCGCGACCTAACACGCGGCTGATCGTGATTGCCGACGCAGAAAAATGGCAAGTTATCGCCGCAGGCCTGTAAATAATTAACAATGTTCCAGCCGGTACGCTCACCGTGCCAATCGTTTTGTCGATGTTCCATGAAAAATGCTGAACTTTTTGGATGCGCCTGAATAACTTCACGATACTGCGTCCAAATATCACCTAGTTGTTCGTCCGGATAAAATTCAAACACCATCTGCTTGTCGTCGTATTCATCACAAACTGACGCTAGCTCATTCAGGTATTCTTGAAAATGCGGCCCCATTTTACAGTGGTCGTGAATGAACGCGCCGTAGGCTTCAGGGTCACCGTGAAAATCAGGATTTGGCGAATCATCACCGAACTCTGGATCTTTAGAAATGCCCCAAATCGCGTCAACCCGCATGCCGTCCACGCCCATATCAAACCAAAATCGTACCACGTTTTTCATTTCATCGCGAACCGCAGGATTATCCCAATTCAAATCCGGCTGCGTTTTCAGGAATGAATGGAGATAATACTGACCGGTCTGCTCGTCAAGCTCCCACGAACTGCCACCGGATAGGCTGCGCCAATTGTCGGGTTTCTTGCCATTCTGTCCATCACGCCAGACGTAATAGTCACGCTTGGGATTATTACGCGACGACCGAGCTTCCTGAAACCACGGATGCTGATCGGACGTGTGGCAGGGAACGAGGTCGATCATGACTTTAATGTCGAGGGTGTGGGCTTTTTCTAATAGCGCCCGAAAGTCATCTAGCCCGCCAAACGTCGGATCGATGGCTCGGTAGTCAGCAATATCATAGCCAAAATCAGTCATCGGCGAGGTGAAAAACGGTGAAATCCAAATCGCGTCAACGCCCAGCCACGCCAAATAATCCAGCTTCTCAGTAATGCCATTCAAATCACCAATCCCATCGCCATTAGTATCCCGGAAACTACGCGGATAAATCTGATACAGAGAAGCGACATCTTGCCAAGTTTTCATGATTTAAGTATAAGCGAGATGAGAGCAAAATTCCAGTTTTTAGTCGATGGCACGAAGGCTATTGACATTTTTACTTTACTTTGGTAAACTAAAAATATGAATGGCAAGAACGATATTTGGAAAGATGAACAGTCGCGTCAGCTGGCGGATGTTCTTGCTAGTATAAGTGACCCTAATGAAATGCGAGCGTTTCTTCGCGATGTCATGACTCAGAAGGAGATTATTGAAGTTGGCGCGCGCCTACAAGCTGCCAAAATGTTATCAAAAGGCGAAAAATACGCCGACATTATCGCGGCAACGAAGCTCAGTAGTCGTACGGTTGCTCGGATTAGCGACTGGATGCAAAACGGCACTGGCGGCTATAAAAATGTCTTCAAACATCATTCGCACGTTTGGCCAGCTCGCGCTGAGTAGTTTACGAATAAATCCAAACAAATGCCGGCGCGACGCTGGCGTTTTGATTTTTTGACAGTTAATTTAGTTAATTTTTGGAGATATTTATGAGTGAAATAAGAATAGCCAGGTTCGCTGCGCCAGATGAGGCGAGGGAGAAGTACGACGCGATTATTCCCGCGTATCAAGCGGCGTTCGCGGCAGAGCCTTGGTATGAAGTAAGTAAATGCGGCGGCTGCTCGTCAGGCTATTCTCGTCAAAATCCTGGTGATATATGTCAAGCTTGCGGCAGCGCGACTGGCGACGAAGCCTATACAGAACAGGAATTGACCGAGAAATTTGATGCTATCGGCGAGACGCGCCCAGCGTGCTGGTATATCGAGGAGACGCCAGAGGGACTGGCGTTGGCGGCGGTCGCTTGGACGGCCGATCTGGTGCAGATTGCGGCGGAAAAATATCCTGGGTCGCCGGAAATGGCAGCGTGGCTTAAGCAGAAGTACGCACCAACCACTGCTCCTAACCCAGAGATATTATGGCTGGATGAAGTTTTTGCTGACCGCCAGATTTCGAGACGTAACAATCTAGTGAATTTCCGCTCAATGGTATATGGGTTTTTCGATCGCCTAGGTCGGACGAAGGTGGCTTATCGGACTATTGCGCCAGCGATGACGCGCGCGGCCATGAGGGATTTTGGCGATGATGCGACCATCGATAAAGCCAAATCTGATGTTCCTGATTGGCGGAATTTTGTATCAATTGATTTATCTCAGTAAAAAATAATATATAAGGAGGATAAGAATATGAAAATATTAGTAATCGGCGGCATGCACGGGAATGAAATGCTGGGCATTGATTTGGTCAAGAGTTTACAGGAAAGTCCGCTAGAAAATATTGACAGCGTACTGGCGAATGAGGAAGCTATAAAAGTAAATAAGCGGTTCGTCGAACAAGACTTGAACCGGTCATTTCCTGGCGTGAAATCAAGCGGCATATACGAGCAGCAGCGCCCGATTGATCTATTGGAAATGTGCAAGGAGTATGATATTGTTTTTGACTTTCACAATACGTTTTGCCCGGATAATGACTGTACGTTTGTCGGGGAGGGTGCAAATGAAGAGCTGCTGGCCGCGTCATGGCTGCTGGGTTTACCGCGGGTGATTGTGGCTGATTATGATTGTATAAATAAGTATGCGCTTAATTGCGTGTCGATAGAAATTAGCGTGCAGAGCAGGTTGAATGATGTGAAAATCTGGCGCCAGAAGCTGCAAATGCTCGCTGAAAAGGAAATTGCTGATTGCCGGGCGACTTCAGAGGTGGAGAAGTTTCGCTTTGTATATCGGATAACCCTGGAGGATAAAGCAAGGTTAAACCTTGATCAGGCAAACCTAAGAGCATTCCAGCCAATTGACCAGAATTTGGCGGAGAAAATGGGAGTAAAAACTCCGGCCTATCCTATTTTTATCAACGACAAATTCACGCCGTATAATTATGGAGGGCTGTTAAATAGGATTGATACCTAGATTATTTATGGTGGTGATACTGATGAGTCAGCGCGTGACCCTTGCCACGGCGCAATAAATATAAGTTGACAGGGTACGACACTAGGAACGCGGCAGTCATGCACAGCAGCCGGCTTATCCAATACATCGGATGAGTGAGGTCTTTGTTCATGGCGCCTGGCACAACGAGCATAATGACATTGTCAACGATAGTCATCGACAGAATTGACAACGTATCGGCAGCGAAAACCAATTTGAAGGCTTTGGTGAACGATAGCTTAGCGCTTATCAGCGGAATAGTTGATACAGTATAGCCAGACGTAAATGCCAAAACTGACGCCAAAATTACCGTGGCGTGCGGTGTAAATCCAGCATGCGTACCGATGGTAACGCCGAGCATTTCGCCGATCATGCAGCCCGCCAAACAGTGCAAAGTCGCCGCTAACGCCATGCGTTTGGTTGAAGTTTTTGTGTCGCAGTGAGAATGAGATTCGTGGTGCATCATTTCGTCCTTATATTATTTAACTCGTATAGACTAAGTAGCTCTTCGACCGCTTCATTTTGCTGGATTTTATCACCCGAGGCCATTTTGTCAGCAATGTGCGTGCGCAAATGCCGCTCCAGAATGAGTTTATTGAGTGATGCCAGCGATTTTTGCAGCGCCAGGCTTTGCGTTAAAATATCCATGCAATATGCGTCGTTGGCAATCTGCTTCTCGAGTCCGCGCATTTGCCCCAAAATAATCTTCGTGCGGCGCAGGGCTTGCCGCTTAATGTCTGCCGTATCCATAGAACTATGATATACCCCCTGGGGGTATTATGTCAAATATGATAATATGAAAAAATCGCCCGAAAAGGCGACGGTCTGGATGCTACACTGAATTGGTGCGGATGGGGAGAGTCGAACTCCCGTCTCAACCTTGGGAAGGTCACATAATAGCCGTTATACGACACCCGCATTCTTAAAAGTATAACACCCTTGTCAGATGGCGACAACTTTAGTACAATGAAATAGCAAGTTTGTGGCTCTTTAGCTCAGTTGGTAGAGCAGAGGCCTGAAGAGCCTTGTGTCCCCAGTTCAAGTCTGGGAGGAGCCACCAAATATTGCATTTTATTCACGGCTTTGTTACAATAAAACGTGAACTGCATGCGGGTTTAGCTCAGTTGTTAGAGCGCTTCCTTGCCATGGAAGAGGCCAGGAGTTAGAGTCTCCTAACCCGCACCACAAACGAAATCATTTGATTCAATGAACCCTTTCCAGGGTTCATTTAGTTTATAGGATACTTTTGACCCCTTAAAAGTGTCTTTTTTAATGGGTTCAATTATGAAGTTAGAGAAGAATATTTTTAGTAGTTGGTTCAACTCATTCATATCATCAAGTTTTTCAAAAATAACAGGGAGGGATTTAAAAAGTTTGAGATATTCATCAAATGTAATCAACGAATCCTTTAGTAAGCGTTTTTGATTAGCCACCAGTTCATAACGTTGTTCTAATTCCTTTTGTTCATCAAGAAGTTCGCCAAGATTGTAATAGTCCTTTAGTTCTGGATTCTCTAGTATGAGAGCCTTTGTCTGTTCATAATGTTGCTTTTTAAGTGCTATTTTTCGTTTTAAGCTAGCTATCTCGCTAGCAAGATTAGCCCCTTTGCATTTTATAGATTTTTCAGCACTTTCTTTTATTACCAAATAATTACTTTTATTAATGAATAAGTAACTATTAAAAAATGCCTCAGCCGTATCAATAATACTTTTTGCGCGAATCGATTTTCCGTTGAAATTACAGTGTCCGTTTTCACACTTATAGTAATATCTATAATCGTATTTTTCGCCCGTTACCTTATTCCGCTTATTTGTAACCATTGAAGTCATGGGCTCATTGCAAGCCCCACAAACGACTCCACCCCGAAATAAATTCGCAAATATTTCACCGCCTTTTGGCTTGTTGATAGCATAAACTTTAGAGGAATCTAAGCTATCAATCTTATTTATTTTTAGATATTCATCAACAGTAATTGCACTCTGAAAATCATACTCTTCTAATAAATTTTTGTAATGCTTGCCCCATTTTAAAATACCAGCATAAAAGGGGTCTTTAAGAGTCTTTGAAATATCATCTTTGGACCAATCATGATTTTGGTAAGGACCTCCTGCACGCTTTTGAACAGTATAATTTTGTCTATTAATCCATTCTCTAATGTCTTTCTGGGATTTACCGTCTAGAGCTAATTCAAATATATGTTTAACCTTTGTAAAATTCTTCGGGTCAGGTTGGAAAAAACGATTTGAGTCTAGTATGTAGCCATGCTTGAACTTACCGATAAACTCAGCGTCTTCTATGGCTCTTTTATTGCCACGGTCCACCGATTCGGAGAGATGTTCAGAATATTGTTTAGCCATCACAAACGTAATGCCGAGCAGCATTTTACCCGCCGGATTATTTTCAAATGTAAATGTTGCAAATCTTAGGTCCTTAATTAAGCCCCTATCCACCAGGTCGATAATAACACCCGCCTCTTTCATATTTCGTGATAGGCGGTCAGGATGCCAAGCTATCAAGCCGTCTATCCTTCCATTTTCAATATCATCTATAAGCTTATTAAATTCATCACGTATATCTGCAATTTTAGCAGAAAAGCTTTCCTTGTATATCTTTTTGACATTTAAGCCGTTTGGTGTAATAACCTTATCTACGCACTCCTTTATCTGGTCTTCTATTGATGAAGCCTGTCTATCTTCGCTTGTAGTAGACTTACGGGCGTACAACCCATAGCGTACGGGCTTAAGCGAGTCCTCACTGCTTTCAGGACCACCCCCCGTAAGTTTATCTAATAGTAACTTTACACTTATAGAATCGTTATTATTCTGCATAATTCCCATTATAGCCCCTACCTATAGTTAGAGCTAATTTAGGCTATAGGGAACTATAAAAGGATTTTTACTCCTCTATTGATTATGTAGCGCTGTCTATTTGATGTGGTGTTTATTTTTTCATTGTGCTTGTCGCTATATTTAAACAATACATTGAGCAACTTTAATATACTGTCATCGATGAAAACTTTTCGGTTAGATGAAGGGGACATACGAGACTCCTTGAAGCAGTTACTTCAGTTAGTCCGCTAAAAGCCCCATTTTTACCGAGCTGTTCTCGTATGCTTATTCTAATGTGTAAATGTGCTACCCGTTTTTTACGCGGTCCGTCTCCGCTATGTAGCCACACTAGAATGCGGTTATTTTATTAATTACATTACCTATTATATCAGAAATTCAAATTTTACATCAAAATGCTATAATAGATAATGTCTAGATTCACAACAGGGCTCATTTTATCCCGAAAATGGGCAGCCATTTGCTAAAAGCAATAGGGATAAAACTTCTCGTTGTGGGTCTAGACAGCCAGCAGTGGCTGTCCTTTTTTAATAATTAAATAATGGAGGTATTATGAACAACCATCAACAATCATCAGGAAACACAAAACAAGAAAATTTTAACTATGTACGAGAGCAAAAGGGACATAGTATTATAAAACACATCTTACTATGCCTGGTTGGCGTTGGTTTCTTTACAATTCTATACTACTCAATTAGCCCTAATCATTATTGGCACGCTTAAAAAAAGTATTGGCAACTTTGCACCCAAAAATTTACCATTTACATAGCGGAATGACATTTCTACGTATTAAAGAGTAACAACCCCCTGTAAATTATCTTCTGATATCACAACAGATTGCTACTAATAAATAATTGATAGCGTTTGTTTATGCTGCGCTGTACGTCTTTTTATTGCTGGAGCTGGACCAGGGTAATCCATAATGTATTCAAAAAGTTTGAGTAGGTTCTGTAATTCCGCACCATTTCGGAACTAAAACGGAAACGGTCGCCCTGTCGGGCGGCTTTTTCTAGACTTTGGCGGAGCCAAAGCCAGATGTTTTCTTGGGGGGAGTGAAGAAATTGGTCGTCGCCTGCGACGACATTTTTGTTTCGTATTTTTAGGTTCGACCCGAAGATTTCGAGGCACAGCAACTTTTTCGCAGCAAGGTCATCGCTTTTGGCTATCTTACAGATAGAAACGGCAGTCTCTATCCACTTTTTCATCGGTTCGACCCACGTCAAAACGCCAAGTGAGGATTGCTCGATTTGCTCTTGCAAACGCTTCTTTTCGCCTAGTATTTCTGCACGCTTGGTTTGGTACAGTTCACGCTCTACGTCGCCATCTAGGTAGCCATCAAGCAAGCGTTGCAATTTACTAGACAACTGTACGATTTGTTCTTGCCCCTTGCTAATGCTGGCGTTAAACGACAGCTTGTCTTGCTGTTCGTCTTGTTGGATTAGCTCGTACAGTTTGTCTGCCCACTTGGCGGGTATAGCAAAATCGAGCAACAAGTTAGACAACTGTTTGTCTAACTCCTTTGCTCGGATGTGCGGCTCTTTGCAAACGACGGTTTTGTTCTTGCGAGTGCAGCGATAGTATTCATAGATATGTACGTTGCCGTTTTTCTGCCGCTTGACCTGCCGTTCATTAGTAAACATCATGCCACACGAGCAGTGAATCAAGCCGCAAAACGGCCACGGCTCTTTGACTGCTTTTTGCGGTCTACCTCGCCGCTCTAGCGCATTTTGCACATTGTCAAAAAGCTGTTTCGAAATGATGGGTGTATGTTTGCCTTCGTAAACTTCGCCCAAGTAACGAAAATGTCCATAATAAAACGGATTTGTCAGCATTCGTTTTATGCGATTTTTATGAAATGGCTTTTTGCCAGTTGTCTGCTTGCCGAGTAGCTTTCGTGACTTGGTATGTATACCATTCTGGTACAAAAAGTCCGCGACTTCATCGAGATGCTTATCGCCACGAGCGTATAGCTCAAAAGCTTGTTTGATGATTGGTGCAATTTTCTTGTCTACCTTCGCGGTTTTTGTCCGCATGTCGTTATAGTAGCCGATCGGTGCAACGCCTGGCATTTCGCCACGACGGACTTTTTGGCGCAAGCCTCGCTTGGTATTGACCGACAAATTATCTACATATTGCTTGGACGAATTAAACTCATTTGCCAACATATATTTGCCTTGCGGCGTGTTTTCAAACCAAAAATGTGGAAACTTTAGATCAAGTAATATATTTTCATCCAGCATATAAATAATCTGTCCGCTATCGATTGAGTTGCGTGACAACCTGTCGGGTAACCACGACAAAATACCACTGGCGTCGCCAGAGGAAATGCAACTAAGCATTTTGTTGAGAATTGGGCGTCCTGGCTTTTTGGCAGTGCGCTTCTCGATGAAAATATCCGCTATCTCTAGTTCGTACTTTGCGGCGTACTCTTTTAGCTCTACTATCTGCGCCTCGACCGACAAAACTTGTTTATCCTCGACATCCGTCGATTTACGAACATAGATAAAATATTTCATGACACCACCTTTCTTGTACTCAAAAGGCTACTCCGTTGCACACAAACCAGAACAAGTCTAATCTGTACGAAGTAGCCGTTTGAGTCAATAAAAACGACCTGTTCTGATGATTTGTGTGCAAGTCTATTATATCACGAATTATTGACGCGGAGCGTGTCGGCTATGCCGACAGCAAAACAAAAATCCGCGCTTCCCAAGCGCGGCAATTTCTTCACTCCCCCCAAGAAAACATCTGGCTTTGGCTCCGCCAAAGTCTAGAAAAAGCCGCCCGACAGGGCGACCGTTTCCGTTTTAGTTCCGAAATGGTGGCAATTTACGCCAAAGCTCGAACCTATTTCGAGTGTAAAAGCTGAGCTGCGCAGGCTCAGCCCCAACGCCTGCGGGCACACGCGCCCGCTCGCCCCACCAGAAAAACCCTTTGAATTATCTTTTTGAAATTTACCCCGCCGATCTTTTTATTTTTTTAGTTGAAAAGGGTGTTTTCTGGGTGGGGACGTATCGCTTTAGCAACTTAACGTATTTTTCGTGTATTCACTCCGTGAGCACACGAAAAAGTGATATAATAAAAAAGTCCAACCAACAACGTAATATTTTAGGGATTACCTAATACTTTTGGTATTCAAACCAGAAAAACGGGCACTTGCTCGAAAAAGCATTTGGTTTGAATCCCAATTGTTGGTTGGACGCCTAGAGTAGGTGTCCGTTTTTTATTGCGGACAATACTCAAAAATAATAACTAACTCAAAGGCGTCCATGAGTAAGAAATTACTAGAAACAAATGTCGTTCTTCAAGGCGACTGTATCGAAATACTAAAAACTTTGCCAGATAAATCTGTCGATTTAGTTTTTGCTGACCCGCCCTACAACCTACAACTTAAAGGTGACCTGTGGCGGCCAAATAACACAAAAGTATCTGCGGTCAACGACGACTGGGACAAATACGACAGTTTTGCAACTTACGACGATTTTACAACCAAATGGCTGACGGAGTGTCGGCGTGTGCTCAAAGACAATGGCACGATTTGGGTTATTGGCAGTTACCACAATATTTTCCGTGTTGGAAAAATCGTTCAAGACCTCGAATACTGGATTTTTAACGACATTCTTTGGGTCAAAACAAATCCTATGCCGAACTTCAAGGGCACGCGCTTTAACAACTCGCACGAAACACTCATCTGGGCTGGTAAATCTGAAAAATCAAAGCCGACTTTTAACTACAAAATCATGAAAACGCATAACGAAGACAAGCAAATGCGTAGTGATTGGCTTATTCCGATATGTAGCGGACAAGAACGCATAAAAATCAATGGCGAAAAAGCACACTCGACACAAAAACCGCTGGCGTTACTCCGTCGGATTATCAACGCAACATCAAAACTTGGCGATATTGTGCTTGACCCATTTCTCGGCAGCGGCACAACCGCAGTTGCCGCAAAAGAACTAGGACGGCAATATATCGGTATTGAGCGTGACGATACTTATGTTGAAGTTGTGAAGCAACGACTCGACAAAACAACACCGCTTGATGAAACGTTGGTATCAAGCAAGTTAGAGGCAAAAGCACCGCGCGTCGCCTTTGGCTTGCTGGTTGATATTGGGCTTATTAAAGCTGGCTCAACACTGACTAGCAAAGACGGTAAGTACTCAGCGACAGTTACTGCAAATGGCTCGCTAAAAAGCGGCGATGTCGAGGGTTCTATTCACAAAGTCGGCGCAGTTTTACAAGACCAACCCTCATGCAACGGCTGGACATTCTGGCACATTGACGGCGTGCTAATCGATGACATTCGTCAAAAGTATCTGGAGCAAAACCATGCTTGAGTACGAAGTATTTAAAGATATCTTTGATGAAAAGATATTTGCAAAGTCAAAGCCCGATTTGCTCAAGAAAGTCGCCGAGTACCCCGATAGATACGTGGGGCTATTCCGTCCGACCAAGCCAGAGGCAAAATTGCTACAAAACCTGTTGCAGTCAAACGAAATCCGTTTTGGCGACGCATTTGAAGTAGCGATTAAGCAATACTTTATCAATGAAAGTTGGCAGCCGTTGCCGCAAAAGATTACATCGAAAGAGGGCGACGCACTTGATATTGACCAACTACTTATCAAAGATGACAAGGTGCTATTCATTGAGCAAAAGGTACGCGACGACCATGATTCAACCAAAAAACGTGGGCAGATTAGCAACTTTGAAAAGAAGCTTGAGGCACTTGTTGATATTTATGGCGACAAGGTAACGTGGGGATTTTTCTATTTCATCGACCCAAGTCTAATTAAAAACAGAAATTTTTATCAACCAGAGCTACAAAAACTGCAAGAATCGTGGGGCGTGCACTTGTCAGTGTCATACGGACAAGATATGTTCAATCAGATTGGCTTGTCTCATGTCTGGCCTGATATCATGAATAATCTACAAAAATGGCGCCAAGACATACCAGACCTACCAAACGTCAATTTTGACAGCAACCCCGAAGAATCTGCCGAAGAAATAAAAGACCTACCACTCCGTATATTCCGCAAACTCTTTGATGATGAGCGAATTGTAAGCCAGATATTGCCTGTGTTGTTCCCAAGTGGTGCGACGCTAGCGATACTTGAGCCATATCTACGAACGCAGAACATAATAGTAGCAAATAAAATAGCCAACTCAATACGCACTTATTTACAGTTATCACCTCACTCGCTATAGACTACGCGGTCTGGCTTACTGTAAATACCTCTGTTATTGTAGTAGAATAACAGATATGGGTGTTAATAAAATTGATAAGATAAACGACTATTCTTGTAAATCGTTCAACCAATATACCGGACCGACTTCGCTTTTCGATAAATCCAACATATTTTTCGCGTCAAATGGACAAGGAAAGTCGTCTTTTGCGCTGGGCGTAGAGGCTGAATATCTAAAGAGTTACGACAGCTCAAATTATAGGATTTACAATAAGAACTACATCGAAAATCATCTACTACTTGAGGATAGATCGGGTATTAGAGGAGTGGTCGCTAATTTTGGCGGACAGAATGTTGATATTGAGAAAAAGATAAAACCTCTTGTGAAGGAGCGTGATTATTTCAAATCAGAAATAGACAGACTTAGCGTCGACAACTCAAAACTAATAAGCGCCACAGAAACAGCTATCGAGGATATATTCAAGAGGCGAAAAGGTAAGGCCAATATTCAAAAGAAGACTCATAGGGATGGCGTGCATGAGAAAGTAGTTTCGCTCTGGGTTGCCGACTATAATTCCGCATTGAAACGCTTTCCTGACGAAAAATACAATGAGATTGATGGCGAAAAAGATTTTAGTGAAAATCTTGATATTATCAATGCTATCACTGTGCCGTCAATTACTACTCCCCTTGACTATGAAATAGATCAATCTGAGGTCATCGTTGGTAAAACATACGATAAGGTAAGTATACCAAGTGGTAATGTCGTAAGTTGGCTTGAAGCAGGTTTGGGCATACATCAAGGTAAGGATACTTGTGAATTTTGCCTTGGCGCCCTTGACACAACTGAAATACAGAAACGCGTAAACTCCTACCTCAAGAATGAACAAAGTGTTGATTGCCGAAAACTCGAAATACTTTCCAGTCAAATTGCTCAGCTTATAGGATATGTAAAAGCAGTGACCGATGATCATGAGGTGCTAATCGTGGCGTTAGGTAATAACGAGAATACTAATAGTGTGCTCAATGAGCTCGTTAAACAGACCGACATACTCGAGACATATTTGTCTACTCTCAAAAGCAAGATAGATGATATGCCTAGTGCATTCACAATAGACGCACCTGCGATTCAACAGGCCGTGGCGGCATGTAAAACGTCATTTGCGGCTATTCAAAAAGCAAAAGACAGCCAAAAGCAACTCTTTGAAGAAAAGATAAATAGGCTTGAAATACTTGTCAAAGGCTCGATAGGCTATGAAATCAAAAACAGCACCCTCATAGCTAATAATTGCGATCAATACAAAAACAATAACGATACAATTCGAGAATTAGAGTCGAAAGTTAAAGCGAAGAACGCTGAGATACAAAGACTACGAGATAGCAAGTCTGATCTTGCTGACTTTGCCGATTACGTCAATGGGGTACTCGATGATGTTGGTGCTGGTTTCAAACTAACCCTTAATAGCAAATCTTATCTACTTAAACACTCAATCAACGACAGCGAGCTATCACTCGAGGACATAAGTGAGGGCGAAAGAAACCTATTGTCGCTTGTTTACTTTTACTACGAAATGTTGAGCGACGATAAGAGTAATCTGAAGAATAATATAGAGCTTGTCATTGTCGACGACCCAACGTCCAGTATGGATGATGAAAATCGTTTTTACATTCTTGAGCTTATAAAAAGTATTATAAGTAGCCCCAATATACAGTCATTTGTATTTACGCATTCGTGGCGCGATTATTGCGATCTTTGCTATGGCAAGGACGCAAATCAAGGCGTAAAGAAATTTGAAATACGAAAAGTTAAAGGTGTCAGCACGGTCGAGATATCTAATAGTGTTATGACACCCTATCGTAAGCTATTCAAGGAAGTCTATGATTTTTCACAAAAGCAACTTGCCGACGTGAGCTCCGAAGAATCGCTACACATGCCCAACACCATGCGGCGCGTACTTGAGGAGTATCTACGCTTTAATATCGACATCGAGTTTGCTACACAGGCGAAGTACAACGAGATTGCTAGAGTTCTACTTGAGCAAGAAGTAGTGAATATCAGTGCTAACAATGAGGCAAAGATCAAAACACTACTATCTGTTTGCAATATTCTCTCACATGGAACACCTCGCAGTAGGAGCGTAAGCGAGATACATGCTAGTGCGCGCTTTTTGATGAATAGACTAAAGGATATTAACAAATACCACTTTGACGAAATGAAAAGCTAGGGATCGAGGGTGCGTGTAGCGCGGCGGCTCTGCCGCCTTGGCGAAGCCCCAATGCCTCTACCGAAATGGCAGTAGTCGTCCCCACCCAGAAAACACCCTTTTCAACTAAAAAAATAAAAAGATCGGCGGGGTAAATTTCAAAAAGATAATTCAAAGGGTTTTTCTGGTGGGGCGAGCGGGCGCGTGTGCCCGCAGGCGTTGGGGCTGAGCCTGCGCAGCTCAGCTTTTACACTCGAAATAGGTTCGAGCTTTGGCGTAAATTGCCACCACAAACGAAATTATTCGATTCAATGGACCCTCTCCAGGGTTCATTTAGTTTATAAGACATTAAAATGGGTTCAATTATAAAGTTAGAGAAGAGTTTTAGTAGTTGTATTCACGGCTAATATATAAACTGATGTGATCTGCTGACAATGTTTTTTAAATCAGGATCAGGAATTTTTATTATTTTTAGGATTAGTAATTTTATGAGTTTTACCATTGCTAGGTTTGATCTTATAAGCCTCCATCCTGATAGCACTTTTTGCTTGCCGTTTTCATCCCTATGTGCATAATAATTTCTAGTATTGACCATGGCATGTATATCAGAATTATCAAACGTTTGTAGTCCATAATCTTTTCCTATACGGACTATGTCTCTCAATCTTCTTCCGAGGCTATCTTCTATTGGGCCAGCTAAACGTTTCTTTACTATGTCTCTGTAAGCTTCGTCTACTATACTGTCTAATATATTTTGACGAATTTTAGACCATTCATTACCAGGATCTTTCTTCTTTTCAAAAAAATGTCTGTGCAACGATTCAAGCGCTCCAATAAGTGAAATAAACTTCATATCTTCACTAATATTATTATCTAAATGCAGCAAAATAGACTCGACTGAATTTTGAATTTTTGCATAATTTATTATCCACTCTTTTAATATATTGTTAGCGATACTTTTATCGCTTAGATCGTTAATTGTAAATAATGGACCTCGGTAGAATTTATCTTTGCTTTTTCTTTTTCCGAGAACTTTTGCATAGATGAATTCGGCATTATCACTGCCGTCGGGGCTGTGAGTGAATATATTATTTTGATAAGAAGCTGAAAATAAGAAATTTGAAAAACTCTCTAACATAGAAAATGCAGAGATTCCAAATGTAAAATCTTGAGGACTACCTAAAAATCTCACTGTTGCTCGAGGATCATTATATATTCTGAACTGCTCAGTGTGTGCTATATTATTTGTATAATCAGGCACTAGTTCGCTATGAATATACACTACGACATATCCCTCTATTAAATCTAACTGACGCACCCTCTTTGTATTGTCAAAGCTAAATGTACTATAGTTAAAATCTGTTAATTTTATACCAAGCCATTCGTCAAATCCCGGTAGATATCCTGTTATACTCTGTACTTTTCTGAATTGTGGATTATTGCTTTTGGCAATTACTACATAGCTGGGAGTTATGACTGATTCTCTCTTTCTTGTTGCTGGTTTTAGTATATTTTTAAAAACATTAGCCTCCTGGCATATACAGTCAATTAATCTAATTATGGTATTGCTACTGTTTGATTTTAATTCCGGGATAGGTGTTTGAGAAAAAATATCGCTACTTATGAAACAGCTTAATCTAAATTTATCGTTCAGAACACCTGTTATATACTTTCGCCCATCGTAGAGCCATCTCTTTGCAGATTTAAAATCGTCATAGTATAGGTCTTTATATTCTCGGGGAAATCTAGTCGGTAAATATCGTGTCATATTTTGAATTTAAAATCATTTCTTACCGCCGCGAATGGCATCAATCAGTTCAATCGGGAAAAGCATCATCGTTTTTTGTGATGGTTCGGTGGAGATACGCTCCAGCGTGTTCAGCGTACGCAGATTAATGGCGCCTTGGGTTTTTGCCAGAATCTCGGCGGCTTGTGCCAGCGTTTCAGCAGCGGCTTTTTCACCATCGGCGTTGATGATGTTGGCGCGGCGCTCGCGCTCGGCTTCGGCTTGCTTGGCCATGGCGCGCTTCATATCGCCAGGTAGTTCAATATTCTGGATCTTGACATTCTCAACATCGATACCCCATTTGTCAGTCTCGGCATCGACAATTTCCTTAATTTGCTGCGAAATCTCCTCGCGCTTGGCGAGTAGGTCATCCATGTCAACGTTACCGGTAACGTCGCGCAGGGCAGCCTGGGCAAATTGGCTGGTGGCGTAAATGTAGTTGGTCGTCTCCAGCACCGCTTTTGGGGCGTTAATTACTCGGAAATAAACTACCGCGTCAACGCCGACAGTGACGTTGTCTTTGGTGATGACTTCTTGTTTCGGTACGTCAATCGGCGTGGAACGCACATCGACCATCATCATCGTCTGAAAAATCGGCACTACCACCCTTAGGCCCGGTTCGCGCACACCAGTAAATTTACCTAGCGTCAATACTACGCCGCGCTGATATTGATTGACAACCTTGATACCGCTCAGCACATAAATAGCCACGATGACTAAAATTACTATTGCTATTTCCATAAAGTCCTCCTGTTTATATAATGATTCTACCACACTCCGTGTCGCCGGTGTAAGATTAGTGACAGGCATCCACAAAAGGTGTATATTTGAAGTATCATGAAGAAATCTATCATGAAGAGGTTGCTTCCGCTGTATATCGGTAAATTCTTCATGAGTTTTGTGCTTTGGTACTCAATCGAAAAATTATTCATAAGAAGTATCGGTATTGACAATTTTGGCATTAGTTTGATTACAATTGTCATATTAATATCATGTACGCTAGCCGAGATTCCGTCTGGAATCATTGCAGATCGTTGGAGCCGTAAGGGCTCAATGGTGCTTTCTGGGCTATTGCTGGGAATTAGCAGCCTAATGGCCGGATCGAGTGACAGTATTTTTATGTATGCTTCCGCTGTTACAGTTTGGGGGCTTCATGATGCCTTTTCCAGTGGAACCGGAACCTCTATGCTCTATGACGCACTACTTGAAGAGCAGGGGCATGCTAGAAACTTCAATCGAGCGTTAGGGATATACGAGACTTTGGGCGGGGTGGCTTTAATTATCAGTAACTTTCTGGGTGGTTGGATTGGTAGCCACTCGCTTCAAATGACATTTTATCTAACAGTTATCCCAGTTGCTATATCTATGGTCTGTCATCTGATATATAAGGATGCAAAAATTAGCCGGGAGGTTGCTGATGAAAAACTTATTCAACACACTAAAAATACATTCAAATGTGTTTTTAAAAGTAAGAATCTAATTTGGCTGATGATTGTGACCATGCTGATATTCTGTGTCCAAAAAATAAATCGTGAATATTATCAGTTATGGTATATTGCGCTATTGGCTCCAACGATAATATTTGGTATTGCTGGGTCGTTTATAGAAGGCCTAAGCGGGTTGGGTGGATTATTTGTTAAATACATAAATTCTAGGCTGATCAATATAGCCTTATTAGTTCTTTTGGGTGTAGCTTCGCTTGGACTTTCTCTGGGCAGCAATTTAATAATAGTAATTGTGTCTCAGGTTGTGGTAGCGGCTGTTTCTGGCTCATTATTTCTTCATTTTACTGCGCAAATACAACATCAACTACCGTCACGATATCGCACAGGGTCCGGGTCTGTCGTTAGTGCTGTTGGTCGCATCACTCTATTGCCGCTGAATTTCATTTTTGGCATATTATCAAATCAAAGTGTTTTCGCTGCTGGCTGGATGTTGGTGATTTTGTCTGGAATGGCTGTTTTTGTTCAATTGCAGCTTGATGAGTGATTTAATTTACGCGTATAATAGAGATATGGGACGAATACCGCTGGCCGAGCAGATGCGGCCGCAAACACTGGATGAGGTGATTGGACAGAGTCATTTGCTGGGCGAGGGCGAGCTGCTCCATCAAATTGTGAGGCGCGGTGAGCCGGTCAGTTTGATTTTGTGGGGGCCACCAGGGACGGGCAAAACGACGCTGGCGCGAATTATCGCCCGCGAAGTCAATGCCGAATTTGTTGAGCTGTCAGCGGTGACCAGCGGCAAAAAAGACGTCGAACGGGTGATTGAGCACGCTCGGCAGAATTGGAATTTGGGACTGAGGACGATTTTGTTTGTCGATGAAATCCACCGCTTTAATAAGGCGCAGCAAGATGCGTTTTTGCCGCACGTCGAGAGCGGGCTGATTACTTTGATTGGGGCGACCACTGAGAACCCGAGCTTTGAGGTGATTACGCCGCTGCTCAGCCGGACGCGGGTACTGGTGCTGCAGCAACTCACCAAAGATGAAATTATATTGGTGCTGAAGCGAACGCTGAAAGTTTTGAAACAGACCAAGCGGGTGTCGCCTAAAGCTTTGGATTATCTGGCAGAATTGGCGGACGGTGACGCGCGGGTAGCATTAGGCAATTTGGAATTGGCGCTGAGCTTTGGTGAGAAGGTCACGCCAGAGGTCGTCAAGGCGGCGGCTCAGCGGCGACTGCCTGGCTATGACAAAAAGGGTGATGCGCATTATGACGTTATCTCGGCGTTCATCAAGTCACTGCGCGGCAGCGATGCGGTGGCTGCGGCATACTATTTGGCGCGCATGATTGACGCCGGTGAAGATCCGAAGTTTATCGCTCGGCGGATGGTGATTTTCGCCTCAGAAGACATTGGGTTGGCGGGTAACGGCGCGCTGAGCTTGGCGGTCGCCACTTTTGAGGCGGTTGAGCGCGTTGGGCTACCTGAAGCCAAATACAATTTATTCCACTGTGCCATCGCTCTGGCTCGCAGTCGGAAGTCGCGTGAGATTACTGACTTGATGAATGATGCTTTCGTTCTGGCGCAAAAATACCCAAACTCGCCCGTGCCGCTCCATCTTCGAAATGCTGCTACCAAGCTGATGAAAGATCTGGGCTACGGCAAAGATTACAAATGGCAGGCTGGTTTCCAGCATGAAAAAGGATTTTTGCCGGAAGACATTAAGGATATGCTATAATTGGCGTATCAATATTTCTTTAATAGGAGAAAATAATATGGCAAAACAAGAAACACAACAACCGCAGTACGCACCGCAGCCAGATCCGAATGCACAATATGGTCCTGCGCCGCAACCCCAAGATACGCCATATCAGCAGCAGCCAGTTAACCAGCAATATTTCGCGCAGCCGCAAGCAGCGCCAGTTCAGTATGTCGTCATGGCAGAATCGCTGAAGGGTATTAAGGGTTGGCTAGCGTTCTTAACCATACTTATGGGGCTCGGTGGTATCTTATTTACACTGGTATTCTTTGGGTCTTTGTTGGATATAAGTACTGCCGCTGGTGTAGTTTCGGTTATTTTTGCGCCAGTCGTTGCAATTTTATCCATTGCTGCAGTCATACTGATTAACCTACAGAAAAAAATTGCTCGCTATTTCTCAATCGCCTCTTACATGACGGGTGCAGCATATCTTTCGGTTTTGCAAATTGTTCTTTCCGCAAGCGAGCCCAGCTCTGATTCCAACAACGTCACCACTTGCATAGCTGTGGTCGCACTTTTTCTGTTGACTGGCGCCCTTATGTCGCTCTATTTCATTTTGTCCAGGCGTGTCAAAGAAACATTGGTGGACTAACTTCGGTTCACTCCATTCACGAAAAATCGCCCTCAGCTTGGGGCGATTTTCATATGTGACATGTTGTCAAGAGCAGGAAACTACCTCTTGGCGGCGCGCTTTCGCTCATTAGCGTCAAGGTAGCGTTTACGCAGGCGCAAGGATTTTGGCGTAACTTCCAATAGCTCGTCATCCTCGATGAAGTCGATGCATTGCTCCAGACTAAACTGCGTAAATGGCGTCAATTGCACTGTGCCATCGGACGATTTGGAGCGCATGTTGGTTAGGTGTTTAGCCTTGCAAACGTTAATCTCAATATCTTCTTGGCGGTTATAGATGCCGACGATCATCCCAGCGTACACTTCCGTGCCCGGCCCGACCAAGAGTTCGCCGCGCGCCTCGGCCGCTTGCAGCGCATACGGCGTGGTGGTGCCAGCTTCAAAAGCGATGAGTACGCCGCCGCGGGTCTTTGGCAATTTACCGCCCAACGGTTGATAGCCATGCGGCAGGGAATTCATAATCACCGTGCCTTTGGTGGCGGTCAAGAGTACGTTGCGCAGGCCGATCAACGCTCTCGTCGGCAGTACGTAGGTGATGCGGGTAGCACCATTGGCGGTGGTTTCTTGCGATTTCATTTCGGCGTGGCGCGCACCCAACTCTTGGCTGATCGCGCCGATAAATTCGCTGCTAATTTCGATTTGTAATTCTTCAATCGGCTCTTTTTCGACGCCGTCCTCGGTGATGGTCACCACTTGCGGGCGGCCGACTTCAAACTCAAAGCCTTCACGCCGCATGGTCTCGATCAAGACGCTGAGGTGCAGCTCGCCGCGGCCAGACACCGTAAAGCCGATGCCATTTTCTTCGGCGCGCAGTGCCACGTTGGTTTCTAGTTCCCGCCGCAATCGGTCGCCAATTTGCCGTGAGGTGGTAAATTCGCCCTCGCGCCCTTTCATCGGGCTAGTGTTTGGACCCAGGTACATGCTCAATGTTGGCGCTTCGATGGCAATTGCTGGCAGTGCTTCCGGCTGCTCTTTGTCAGCAATCGTATCGCCGATGTGCGCTTCAGCTACGCCAACCAGCGCCACGATGTCACCAGCAAACGCCTCGTCAAGCTCTTCGCGGTTTAGCCCGCGGTAGCCAAAAACTTTTTCGATTCGCGCTGAGCCTGACACTTCGCCGTGTTTCATCAAGTTAACCGCCAGGCCGCGCTTGACCGACCCGCGAGCGATCCGCCCGATGGCGTATTTGCCCTGGAAGGTGTCGTATTGCAGGCTGGTCACCAGCATCTGAAATCCGCCGTCAGCCGTGACGCTCGGTGCCGGGATGTCATTGATAATCGCTTCAAAAATTGGCGTGAGATCGGCGTCGTCATTCGGGTCGGTAGGAATCTCCCGCCAGGCTTTGCCATCGCGCCCGATAGCATAATAAATCGGATAGTGTAGCTGGCTATCATCGGTCGCTAGCTCCAAAAAAAGATCGCTCAGTTCATCTTCAACCTCGGCGATTCGCCGCGCCGGCTTATCAATTTTATTAATCACCACTACCGGCTTCAAGCCCAGTTCTAGCGCCTTACTCAGTACAAACTTGGTCTGCGGCATCGGCCCTTCCTGGGCATCGACGATCAGCAATACGCCGTCCGCCATCTGCAGTGTTCGCTCGACCTCGCCCGAAAAATCGGCGTGCCCCGGTGTGTCGATGATGTTGATTTTATAATCACCGTAAAAAATTGAAGTCTGTTTGGCGGTGATGGTGATACCGCGTTCGTGCTCCTGATCGCCCGAATCCATGATTAGTTCTTGGCTCATCTCAGCCTGGTTGTCGCGAAATGTACGCGACTGTTTGAGCAGCCCATCAACCATGGTCGTCTTGCCGTGATCGACGTGGGCAATAATGGCAATATTTCGAATCTTGCTAGCGTCCTTCATAAAAATATGGTCTGATGTTAACGCAGACTTCCTTATTCTCGTTAATTATACCACATATTAAGTCAAGGTCTGAAAAACTGCCTTTTCTAGCTGGTTACGTCTAATCCGCAGAGAGCGTAATGAATTGTCAGCCGGTATATAAAGGTGGGACTGTGTCATGAAGGCTGTATATAGCGCTTGGGCTGCTATTTTTCGATAACTATCGCCTCTGTCTATATAATTTACTGTCGGTAGTTTATCTGTGTTATTCAAAAATCCGTAAGCGTCCACTCCATTAAAATACAGCCCAGGCATTCTCTCTTTGTTGGTCATCTCTTCTAGTAGTTGCGAATATAGGTCGCTGTGATGCCCGTGGTTGGCAAGAGCAATAGTAACCCTAGCTATGTCCTCCGTGCCGCCACAGATTGCCAGGCCTATGGGCTGGTTATAGTTTTCTTCTTCGGATCGCGGAATATCAAAAACACCGATTTCTGCAGTAATTTTCTCTGGCATAATAAAAAGTGTAGATTATTAAATACTACGCTTCTTATTATATCATATATTTTACAAAAATGCAATGATGGTGGGAAATACAGGGCTCGAACCTGTGACCTCACGAATGTGAATCGTGCGCTCTAGCCAACTGAGCTAATCTCCCGTAAAAATAAAACCCTGGTGCGGATGAAAGGACTTGAACCTTCACGCCGTGAGGCACATGCTCCTAAGGCATGCGTGTCTACCAATTCCACCACATCCGCATGCCATAATTATATCAAAGCAATTTCTACTTATCAACTGGCGGCGCTTATGCTAAAATTAAAGTAATAGACCAAGGAGGATTAATGAATAAGGTTGCAAAATATCTGAATGAACATTTGAGTGGCGAAGTTGTGTCCCAAGATTTTGCTTTGAATCAGGTGGAGATTGACAATGGGTTAGTGGCGCGCCGGCCAGAGATGATTGTTCGTGCGGCTAGTATGAACGATATTCGTAAAGTAATGCGGTTTTGCTCGCAATTGGCGGAAAAAGGTCACATTCTGCCAGTGTTTGTTCGGGGCAACGGCACCGACGGTACGGGCGCAGCAGTAAATAAAGGCATTGCAATTAACGAAAAATCTTACATGAATCACGTGGTTGGTATCGATCCTCGCCAGCAACTGATTCACGTGCAGGCAGGAATTTCACTCTCGGCAATTAACGCGGCGCTGTCAACCCATAAAGGATTGGGGCTGCCGCGTACGGGGTATGTGGCGGAGGATGGCACGATTGGCGGCGCAATCAGCACGGCTCCGGCCGGAATTTTATCGGGAGCACACGGATCCCTAACCAAATCTATCCAGCAGCTGGAGGTCGTTTTAAGTAATGGTGATGTGATTCAGACTGGGCGAGTATCGCGGCGTGAACTGAGTAAGAAAAAGGGTTTATCTACGTTTGAGGGTGAGATTTATCGAGAGATTGATAATTTAATCTCAGATAATGCTGATTTGATTTCGCAAATGGATCCAAACCTGCCGGATACAGTGGGATACAGTGGTATTTCTCGGGTTAAGCAAAAGGATGGTTCGTTTGACTTGACGCCGCTTTTTGTTGGCAGTCAGGGAAGTCTGGGGGTGATTTGCGAGGTTATTATGAAGGCTCAATTTGTTCGTCCGGAATATTCGGTTGTGGCAGCATCGTATAAGCGATTAGCGGACGCCCAGATGGCAATAGAATTGGCGACAAGGAGCAAGGCCTCGTCAGTCGAGTTGATTGATGGGAGGCTCTTCCGTCAAGCGGCGGTCGCAGGGAAAATTGTTGAGTGGGCGCCGAAAGAATGCTTTAAGGGCGCGGTCGTCTTAGCTATTTTTGATGAGTTTTCTGATCGGGCGCGCAATAAGGCAACGAAAAAGCTAATGAGAAAATTAGAATCCTCAGAGGCGGTGGACATAAAAAATATAAATCTGGAAGAACAAGATGTCTTTAGCTTGCATTCTGTACTGGCGCTGGCGGAAATGCCAAGCGAACCTCACATGATTACACCGCGGGCCTTCTCTGGGATTTTAATGGCGCCAGAGCAAATGTCTGGTTTTATTGAAAGCATGAAGCCGTTGGAAGCAAAGTACGGCGTGAATTTGCCAATTTTTATCGATTTTTCAAGCGATTATATTGCCCTATATCCTACATTTGACAGTAAAAAGGTGAGTGAGCGCCAGAAGATTCTACAGCTGTTGAGCGAACTGGCGCAAATTGTCGACAAGCATAATGGGTCGTTCGCGGGCTTTGGTGGTGACGGGCGGCTAAAAGCCAACTTTATTTATAAAAATTTGCCCGATGATGAAAAGCAGCTATACGCCAAAGTTAAGAGCATTTTTGACCCATCCGGCGTTTTTAATCCTGGCGTGAAAGCGGAAGCGCAGCCGAAGGAGCTAGCAGCGGAACTGAACGCGTGGTGTAAGCTACATAATCAAGCTTGATGTTGGGTGGGAATTGGGATATAATAACGCGTAGCCCACATGCGGATGTGGCGGAATTGGTAGACGCGCTAGCTTCAGGTGCTAGTGTACGCAAGTACGTGAAGGTTCAAGTCCTTTCATCCGCACCAAGAATTGAATTTTTTCACCATAAGAAAATCACCCGTAGTCAGGGTGATTTTTAATGTCGTAAATTCAGAGTCTACATGACAGGCAATCGTAAAAGAACAATCACCTGCCATGTAGAATCGTCACGACTCCAGAACGGGGTTCTGGGTGTCAGAGAGGGTCTCCAGTGCAGCCTGGAGATCGCCCTCCCGTAGGTCTCGCCTGCATACATCAGACCGACTGTAATGCTGTCGATCTCACTTGTAAGCTTTTCGAGCTTGGCGATGTCGTTGTCGGTCACGTAGACATACTTCTCGACGAAGTCATAAAACTTGTCTAGGGCCGACGCAATACGTTTGACATCATTATAGATGTCAGTACCGACAACAATGGTTGTCAAGTGCGCTGCCCTGCATCGTAACTCTACGACATAGACCCTTAGGTCATACAGGTAGCTGTTCACGTCGCGGATGTCCTGGATTAATCTCCGGACTTGGACAGCCGGAATACACCCATCCTGACAAGTGAGACTGACGACATCTCTCCACTTGGAACCGAAGGTGTCTATCGTCGTCAGTAGCTTATCAGAGAAGTCTGCGGAAAGCATTATGCTATCCCTTTCTGTGTTCTCTCATCTGCGGGAATGCAGGGTATCGTGTTCTTTAACGATACAAGATGAGATTTTATTCCTCTCAATTATTCCTAAAAATAAATAAAACCTCATCTTGTATTCGATTGCCTGTCAAAGTTCACTTTCGGACAAGGATTTACTCAACTTGTCAACAAAAGCTACTTTCACTTATACCACACTTGTGTAAAAAAGTCAATAGAAGGCTTCCAACTTTTGTCATTTACTCAGGAACTTTGATAAAATAACAGAGATGGAAGATAAAAGAAACGTCATTGATAAGTTTAAGGGTCGGAGCGAATCGGAGATTATAAGTGAGCTAGATTCTAAAGACCACGGTCTGGTGATTGCGCTGGAAAATACCGAGCGAGATTTTAATATGGGGACAATTGTCAGGAGTGCTAATGCGTTTGGTGTGCGGCAGATTTATGTAATTGGGCGCAGGCAGTGGAACAAGCGCGGCGCCATGATGACGGATAAGTATCTTCACATTACGTATTTGGCGACGACGGAAGAGTTTGTTGAGAAAATGCGGACTGAAGGCAGGGAAATTATTGCTATTGATAATATCCCAGGAAGTGTTAATATGTCGCAGACGAGTTTATCGAAGCGTGCGGTTTTGGTATTTGGGCAAGAAGGGCCGGGGATTTCTGCGGAGCTGGCTGGCGCTGCGGATCAGATTGTGGCGATTGAGCAATTCGGTTCGACTCGCTCCATAAACGTCGGCGCGGCAGCGACTGTAGCGATGTACTGTTGGCTGCAGCAAAATGTGCTATGATAGTATCATGATTTTACCTAAATTCCATCATTCACACGTGTTGCCGAGGTAGGACTCTGATTTTTGATTGTACGCGCCGAGTTCTGCCTCGGCGTTTTTGATTGCTATAAATGATAAATAATGACATAATGGAGCTAACATGAGCAGTTTATCTACACAGAATTATAAGGGTTCGCGGGACTATTTCCCGGAGGAAAAACGTCTACAAAATTACATTTTTAATGTCTGGCACAGGACGGCGGAAAGCTTTGGCTATGAAGAATACGGCGCGCCGCTATTGGAGCCGTTAGATATTTACCTGGCGAAGTCAGGTCAAGAGCTGGCGGGCGAGCAAACCTACGCCTTTGAAGATCGTGGGTGTCGGATGGTGGCGATTCGTCCAGAGATGACGCCGTCGATTTCTCGAATGGTGGCCGCCAAGCGTCAGGAGCTAGCCATGCCAGCTAGGCTATATTCCATCGCTAATTTCATGCGTTATGAGCGGCCGCAGCGGGGGCGTGAACGCGAGTTTTGGCAGTTAAACGCTGATTTATTTGGCGTAGATGGCGCGGCAGCGGATGCGGAGATCATTGAACTGAGCCACGCTAGCGTGATGAACTTTGGCGCCAAGCAAGAAATGTTTACTGTCAGAGTGAATAATCGCCAATTGATCAATCGGTTGATGAGCCAGTTCTTGGAGCTAGATATTGTCGGCTCAACGATGATGATGAAATTGTTGGATAGGAAAAATAAGATTTCTGCTGATGAATTTAAGAGACAAGCTATTGAGATTTTTGGCAGCCAAGCAGCCGAGGGTCTGCCGAAATTGGCAAAGATGATTAGCATGAAATCGGTTGATGATTTGCCAGGCGAACTAGCGGATGATGATAGCGTGCGACAACTTCGTGAGGTTATGCAGCTGCTACGCCAAAAAGGTATTGAAAATGCGGTGTTTGACGTAACACTTATGCGCGGTTTGGACTATTATACAGGCATGGTGTTTGAGTTGTTTGACAATTCACCGGAGAATAATCGGGCGCTGTTCGGAGGCGGACGATATGATGGTTTGGTTGGATTGTTTGGTGTTGAGCCAATTGCAACGGTGGGTGTTGGCATGGGCGCTACAACCATGCAGCAGTTTTTGGAAGTGCATGATTTGTTACCAAAGCTACCTTCTCGAACCGATGTATATATCATTCCGGTGTCAAAAGAATCGCTGACGGGCGCGGACAATTTGGCGCGAAAATTACGCGATGAAGGCGTGCGAGCGGAATTGGATATTACTGGACGAAAAATTGACAAGCAAATAAAAGCGGCATTGAAAAAGCGAATTCCGTTCGCGGTGTTTGTGGGCGAGGACGAAATTGCTAGCGGTGCGTACACGGTTCGGAACTTAGTAGAGTCCGATGAGCAAAAGGTTGGTGCTGAGCGAATTGTGACTATTGTCAAAGATCGTCGGTATGATGGCGACGACGATGCGGCGTTTGAGCTCTAATCTGATATCTGTTATAATTAGTCTTTATGAAGACGACTGTAAAAAAATTATCAGATACTAAAGTTCAATTGACGATTTCTCTGGGTACGAGTGAATTAGCTGATGCTGAGCAGGTTTCTCTGACGAAGTTAGCGCGTGATATCAAAGTTCCAGGTTTTCGTAAGGGTAAAGTTCCATCAAGTGTGGCGGCTAAGCACGTCGACCCGAATGCGCTGCAGGAGCAAATTTTAGAAAATGCTTTATCAAAGGCGGTGGCTGAGGCGTTTTTGCAGGAAAAATTGCAGGCGTTGGAACGACCAAGTGTTGAAGTCAAGAAATTTGTGCCAGGGGCGGAATTGGAATTTACGGCTGAAGTTGAAATTATTCCGCCAGTTAAGCTGGGCGATTATAAGAAATTAAAGGCGAAAAAAGAAGCTGTTAAAGTCGAAGCAAAAGAAATCGATGAAGTAATTGAGCGAATTCGGAAGAACTCTGCGGAAAAATCAGAAGTCAAGCGTGCTGCTAAGGCTGGCGATGAAGCAGTGATTGACTTTACTGGTAAAAAAGACGGCGTGGCGTTTGAAGGTGGCTCGGCGAAGGAATATAGCTTAAAGCTCGGTGATGGTCAGTTTATTCCGGGATTTGAAGAGGGTGTAATTGGCCATAAAGCTGGTGAGGAGTTTGATCTTGAATTGACATTCCCTAAGGATTATCACGCAGAGAGTTTGGCTGGCCAAAAGGTAATTTTTACCGTAAAACTCCATAAAGTTAATGAGCTGAAATTGCCGGAATTGAATGATGAATTTGCTGCGAAGTGCGGTCCTTTTTCAGAGATGAAAGAGGTAAAAGAAGATATCAAGCGTGAGTTGACGGCACAAAAAGAGCGTGAAGCTGGAGAAAAATTTAAGGACGCGTTGGTCAGTGAATTAGCGGAAAAGAGTAAGGTGGCGCTACCGGAGTTGCTGATCGAAGATCAGTTGCGGTCGATTGAGCGTGATTTGACACAGAATTTGATGTATAGCGGGCTAAGTTTGGATAGCTACTTGAAGACTCAAGGCTTTAAGGATAAAGATGAATGGATGAAGAAAGAGGCTCGCCCAGCGGCAGAGAAACGAGTTAAGGCTGGTTTGGTGTTGGCAGAATTGTCAAAAGAATTGAAGGTTGATGCTTCCCGTGATGAAATTCAGGTGCAAATTGATGCCTTTAAGCAACAGTATGGCAACGACAAGAAGATGCTAGAGCAGTTTGACAATCCAAATGTCCACCGCGACATTGCCAATCGAATGATCACCGATAAAACGGTCGCTAAATTAGTAGAATTAAATACAAAGAAATAAGATGAGTTCGCCAAAATCGTACCTCATTCCCACCGTCATCGAAAAGTCAGCCGACGGCGAGCGGGCGTTTGATATCTATTCGCGGCTGCTCAATGAGCGGATTATTTTCCTCGGCGAGGAGGTTAACGAGCATACTGCTAACAGCGTGGTGGCGCAGCTACTGCACCTGGCGTACGTTGACCCAGGGGCGGACATCTCGCTTTATATCAACAGTCCAGGCGGCAGTGTCTATGATGGCATGGCGATTTACGACACTATGAATTTTATCAAGCCGGACGTGGCGACGTATGGTATTGGTTTACAGGCCAGCATGGGTGCATTTATACTCAGCTCGGGTGCCAAAGGCAAGCGGTTTTGCCTGCCGCATGCCAAGGTGATGATCCATCAGCCGTCAAGCGGCACGCGCGGCAAGGTGACCGACATGGAAATTGACCTGAAGGAAACGCTGGAGGTGAAGGAGATGCTGGCGAAAATCATGGCCAAAAACACTGGCCAGAAGCTCTCTAAGGTCAAGGCCGACATGGAGCGTGATTACTGGATGAGCCCTCAGGAGGCAGTACAGTATGGGCTGGTGGATAAGGTGTTGAGCAAATTGTCATAAATTTGTTGACGTTATTTTTAGTAGTGACAGCCCTTAAATAATGGATAATAGTATAGGTAATTCTCTGCAGGCTACTAAAGCAGATGGCGTGTCTCAAGTTCATATTTCATAAATGCCGTCAAACCGATTACCGGCACCATATAATCCAGCTTGCCCCACAATTTCCCGCAAGTTATCTGGATTGCGCGGCTGCTGAATAGCACCTAGCCAACTGTCGTTAACGCGCTGATATAGTTCAAGTATCTTTCCGCCAAATTTTTTATTAACCATCAGCTCTGCCCGATAGCCGCGTCGCATGATTTCAGCTTGTCCTGTCAGGTAGTCCTTAAAGCTTGGATCAATCTTACTTAGCCGCACAGCCTGTCCATCTATTGAAATAGCAGGATTAATTGACCGCGGCTTTAGTGGCGGTAGTCCGAGTGAAATACGGCCCATTTCCCGAGAGACTTCTTGTCTCGCTTTATCGTCCCTGGTAACTTCCACGTGCGGTGAAACGAGGCCAAACTCTTCTGAGGGGTGGCAATATGATTGTAGTGGATCGGGGAAATCAGGGAACGATGAACTAATATTGGACAGTAAACAGCTTAAGTCAAGCTGTCTAGCTGCGATGTATGCTTGGCGCTGATCAGAGGCGATAGTCTGCATTGTCCGAGACAATGCCCCACCGTCGCCAACCATAGACAAAGCAAACCGGAAATCCGAATCAATGCCATATATCCGATCGCGTGGATGCACCGGATATCTTAGGTTAACACCGTCGCTAAAGTAGCTCTCCAATAAAGCTCGCTTTACCGCTGTTTGTAGCAATTCTAGTTGGAGACGATGAACAGGTTGACCCCAGTTCTCGGTCGGTAAGATACTATACCCAGCTGCAAATCGCCGCGCAAAATCTTCATTCGTCACCTCGAGCATATGCTGATCATTAATCCTAAAAAGTGACTGGGGATCTTGCAAGCTATATTCATGTAAATAGATATTAACAGCCTTGCCGGACCAGCGTAAAATTTCACGTAAACCGTAATCAACTCGGTCAACACATAAATCAGGTGATGGGCACTCTACCCAGTCGCTGATCTCTGGGAATACCGTCTCTTCAAGTGTTAATCCATATTCTTCCAGTAGAGTATCAACGCCAAATGTTTCCAGTAACTCCCGCAAATCCTGATCATGCAGGTCCTCCCCGCCTTGAATACCTTGAAACACCCAGTCACCCAGATGAGAAAAAGCGGTCTGTCCGACATCAGAAAATAATGTCCTCAGCTCCAGAACAGTTCTTTGCCGGTCATCGAATCGGTCGTCACCCTCTGTCATCTTGCGAACAAATGCCAAACTCCCCCAGATATGCTGCCACCGGGAAAAATACGTCGTATTCGGTAAAGTTGCAAAGTGCGGCGGCAATGTTAACTGCTCGACTGCCTGAAGCCGGCGGAACAGCGGTGAGCGAGCCAGCTCCAGCAGGAGAGAGTCATACGGCTGTCTATCGCCAATTTTACAGTCTCCCCAAACAACATCGTGAATTAGCATACTGCTATCGTCAAGCTCGTACACTGGCAGCTGCAGATCATTCATGACGACATTATCCCGTCCTTCTGGACTTTTTGGGGATATGTATTCTCTTGCCGCAGTTCGCACGTACATACTACTCAGTATATAACTCCTGTAGTGCAAATTGAAGCACAAACACTATTCCTAGCACTATAAGTTATGAAATATTCCTAAATATAACTTAACGTTGTTAAAGCTACCGCCATTTTCGCTTGTGGTTATGCTGAGATATTGCCATAATTGAGGAAAGGCAAGGAGGGATTATGAGACAATATTTAGACGCCCTACGGCATGTCCGTGACAGCGGCGTAAAAAAAGGCGACCGCACCGGCACCGGCACGACGGAAGTGTTTGGCGTGCAAACGCGGTATGATTTGGCGGACGGGTTTCCGGCGATGACTACCAAGAAATTGTATTTTACCAGCGTGGCGCACGAACTGCTGTGGTTTCTCAAGGGCACGGGCAACATCGAATATCTGGCGCAAAACGGCGTGCATATTTGGGACGAGTGGCCGTACAAGAATTATTTGGAAAAAACTGGCCAGGACATTCCGGAGATTAACGGCGAGGAGTGGCGCGCTGGCATGAAATTGTTTATTGGCAAAATTGCGACCGATCACGCGTTTGCTGAGGAGTGGGGTAATTTGGGCCCAGTCTACGGCGTGCAGTGGCGCAAATGGCCGGACGGTAAGGGCGGGACGATTGACCAAATCCGAAACGCCATTGACATGATAAAAAATAACCCGACGTCGCGGCGTAATATTGTCAACGCCTGGAACGTGGCGGAAATTGATGACATCGTGCAGTCTGGCGGGCTGCCGCCGTGCCACGCTATGTTCCAGTTTAATGTGCGGCCAGGCGGGGACGGCGAGAAAGACAAGTTGGACTTAGCGCTGACCCAGCGTTCGGCGGACATGTTCCTCGGCGTGCCGTTTAATATCGCCAGCTACTCCCTGCTGCTGTCGATGATCGCTCAAGTGACGGATAAGCAGCCGGGCGAATTCATCCACACCCTGAATAGCGCGCATATTTATAATAATCACCACGCGCAGGTCGACGAGCAGCTATCACGTCAGCCGCTGCCGCTGCCGAAATTGTGGCTCAACCCTGACGTCAAACATATCGACGATTTCACCATTTACGATATTCGCCTGGAGAATTACGAGCACCATCCGCCGATAAAGGCGCCGATTGCGGTGTAAAACACTGTCATGCCACGGGTTTTCGCCGATAGATCACAAAGTCAAAAGCGTAGGCGTTAGCTTCGTCTGTTGGGTGATGGACACGGTCGGTCTCTTCCCAGATGGTCATGTCAATATCCGGGAAAAAGACGTCAGTGTCTGAAAATGCAGCGTCAACCTCGGTGGTGTAAATGGTGTCAATCTCTGGCGTTTTCAGCGCATCTCTATATACTCGTGCACCGCCGATGATGAAAGTCGGGTAGCGTGATAAAGCCAAGGCGCTCGGCAAGTCCATGGCCGTCAATACTTTTTTAACGCCAGTCGGCCGTGAGGAAATGACAATATTCTCGCGCTCTGGCAGTGGACGGCAGCCGATTGATTCAAAAGTTTTTCGACCCATAATGATATTGCCACCTTTAGTCAACTTCTTGAAATGCGCCAAATCCGCTGGTAAGCTTCGACCCCATGGCAAATCGCCATTTCGTCCAATAGCACGATTTTTATCATAGGCAACGATGATAGCTTTCTCCATAATTTTAGTCTATCATGATGTAAAATTTACGAAAAGCTTGATGGAAACATGGAAACTTGCCATAATGGGATTTGGTAGAAAAATCACGCAACGGGAGGTAATTAGTGAGCGTGTATTCAAATAAAGAAATATTAGCGGCAATTGATAATGGAACAATTGTCTGTACGCCGTTCAACTCAAAAAACGTATCAGAAGCCAGCTTGGATTTCACGCTAGGCTTTAATTTTTATAAACAGGAATATGACGAGATATCTCGGGTATATAATCCGTTTGACGAGGCGGAAGTGGATCGATATTTTAAAGGGCCACTGACGGCAGTACCGCATGCCGAGTGGTGCAAGCGGCATGGCTTTCGGGAGTTTCAGAATATTCCGCCAGATCATCCGATAATCGTTTTGAAGCCTGGTGAGAGAATTTTAGCACATACGCACGAGTTTGTGGGAATTCGAGCGCATGGCGGCGCGGCTGAAGTAAAAAGTCGTAGTTCGTGGGGTAGAAATGGCGTGGCGGTGTGTTTTGACGCGGGTTGGGTTGATCCTGGGTATATCAATCGGATTACACTTGAGATTTACAATTTGAACAAGCATGAGAGCGTGGTGCTGCCAGTCGGCGAACGTGTTGGGCAGCTGATTTTTCATCACACTGGGCCGGTTGATGGTGGCTATGCAGGTGGGCGTGATGGTGTCAGTGGCAAATATCAGCACACTGATGATTTGGACGAATTGATAAAAACCTGGCGACCTGAAATGATGTTACCGCGAGCGTTTAAAGATAAGCGGAATAGACCAGCAGAAATTTCAGGACTTAGTGAGGGTGTGCGGTAATGCGGTCTGGATCAACGACTCGTTGGCGGGCAAAAGAAAAAAGCTATAGCGATTATCGAAAAAAGCATAGGACTAATGGTTGTGTTTTTTGTCGATTAGTACAATATCCAACGAGCCAAGTTATTGAAAAGACAAAGCATTGTTTGATTATAAAAAATCGGTTTGGCTATGACCTATGGGACGGTTGTGGTGTAAAGCAGCATTTGATGGTGATCCCTAGGCGACACGTGGCTTCACTGGGCGAATTGACTGATGAAGAGAAAATTGACTATATGGATCAGGTCGCGCGGTTTGAAGTTGATGGCTATTCTATCTATGCTCGGTCGCCTGGAAATAAGACGAAGTCGGTGATTCATCAGCATGCCCATTTGATAAAAATTGATAATAAGCCTAAAAGATGGCTGATATTTTTGAAAAAGCCGCATATTTTAATTGGGAGGTAAGCGGTGAGTTGTGTGGGAAAATATATCGTCATCGAGGGCAACGACGGCACGGGCAAATCAACGCAAGTAGCGAAACTAGCGGAATATTTTCGGGCGCGCGGACAGACGGTTTGCGTGGTTGAGGAGCCAGGCAGCGATGACCCGGAAAAATCAACGCCGATAGCTAACGAACTACGAAACGTCATTAAAAACGGCGATTTGACTCGCTCGGCGGCGGTTAACGTGGCATTATTTTCGGCGGCGCGGCGGGAACTATGGCGCGAGAAAATCCAGCCAGCCTTGCAGCGCGGAGAGATTGTCCTGAGTGCGCGCAATTACATTTCAACGCTGGTTTATCAGGGTCAAGCCGAAGGATTTGACGAGGCGGAAATCCTGCGGCTAACAAAATTATTTACCGATGAGAAATATTTGCACCCAGACGTTATGATCATTCTGAGTCTGAGCCATGACAAGCGGGCAAAGCGAATCGCCATGCGCGGCGAGCTGAAAAATCCCGACACTTTTGAGTCGCGCGGGCAGGATTTTCAAGAGAAAATTACCAATGGCTATCTGAAAATTGCGAAGAAATACGATATTCCAGTAATTTCGGCGGACGGGACAATTGAGGAAATCCATGATATGCTGGTGAGTAAAATTAAAGGAATGGAAGGGACAAGCAAGAATGAGGGTAGAGGTAGGTAGATTGACACCAGATCGTATAGACCATGAGACTCAAATGACTATCTGTGATATGTGGTCAGGTGCAAAAAACCTTACAGATAAAAGACAGACAGATTCTGAATTAATGCGTATTATTTACAGTAAAAATGGCCCAGAGTCTCTAAGGCGTGAGGTTCGCAGGTTGAATTCTGGAATTTATGTAGTACGAAATCTCGGTAGTGGCGCTTTACTTGCTGCTGCTAGAATGGGACTTATTGAAGGGAGACATGCTCCTAAATATAGACACGATGACGAAGGGGGCAATCCCATGTATATGGGATTTTTTGGTGCGAGTGCTGATGCTGACAATGATTGGCCGAATTATCTTCAGCCTATGGTAGATCAGGCGCGTGAAGACTTTGGAAAATTAGGAAGAGGTAGAGTTACTAAGCTTTGTGCTTACGCTTCTTCTGGTGCCGATGAAAGATTTGCCGAAGCCGTGAGGGGTATTAATCCTCGTACATATGAAAAGCATGGTGGAGAGGGAGGGTCGTTCGGTGTTGTAGGCGGAGTGTCTGGGCTTTACTTTCGGCATGATGTGGAGTTTGAGATCCCTCAGATTAGTTACATACGCAAAGTCCTAAGTAAAGCTGCTGGTACACTACTGGGTACTTTTTTAGAAAGTCCGCTCGACCCCGTTCCAGCTCGCACTGGGTCTACTGAAGAAATTCCAGTTGCCGCTTAATAAATCTCCGTAAAAACCCCTTGATTTTATTGACATTTTTCGTCATAATGATTACTTAGAGAAGTAGTGTATTCATGGCGGGTGAAAATTGCGAGCGGGCAAATCGTGGTTTTAGGCTATGGATTAGAGATCTTCACGGCCGTCTATTAACCACTAAACAAAGCGAGGAGTGTTTACGCCTGTGGCAAAAAAACCATCCACAAGCAGCGATCGCGTCTATTTCACCTCTGGTGATAACGCCCTGCCGCTGCCAAACCTAATCGCTCACCAAAAAGATTCTTGGCGCTGGTTCGTCGAGGAAGGTTTGAGCGAGATATTTTCAGAAATTAATCCAATTGACGATTACACCGGTCAAAAATTGTCGCTAAGATTTGGCAAATATTATTTTGGCGAGCCAAAATCCACCGACCAGTTTGCTAAAGAAAACAATTTGACATTTGAGGCGCCGCTGCACGCCACGGTGGAATTGACCAATAAAACCTCCGGCGTGGTTGAGGAGCAGGAAATTTACCTCGGAGATTATCCGTGGATGACCGACCGTGGCACGTTTGTTATTAACGGCACGGAGCGCGTGGTTGTTAGCCAGCTGATTCGTTCGGCGGGTGTATTCTTCACAGCTGAAACTGTGGCTGGTCGTAACTATTACGGCGCAAAGATTATTCCAGGTCGTGGTGCGTGGATGGAGTTTGAGACGGCTTCTAATGGTGCGATTTACGTGAAGATTGATCGCCGCCGCAAGATTCCAGCAACGACATTGCTACGTGCTTTGGGCTACCCAAAGACTAGCGAAATTAAGGAGTTGTTTGCTGATATTGACACAGGCGACGTGAAATACATTGAGGAAACTCTAGACAAGGACACGGCGCGTGGTGCGAATGAGGCGCTAATTGAGGTTTATCGTCGTTTGCGTCCAGGTGATTTGGCGACGGTTGACAATGCTCGCCAGATGATTGAGCGAATGTTCTTTGATTTCAAGCGATTTGATTACTCCCGTGTTGGTCGCTACAAAATCAATCAGCGTTTGGGTCTAGATGTGGCTAATACGACCGAAAATCGCACGTTGCAGATGAGCGACTTGGTGGCAATTCTGCGTGAAGTGATTCGCCTAAACAACACTCAGGAGCCAGCTGATGATATTGACGCGTTGAATAATCGCCGCGTTCGTTTGGTTGGTGAGCTGATTGCCCGTCAGTTCCGTGTCGGTATGCTTAGAATGCAGCGTAACGCCATGGACCGCATGAGTGTGGCCGATCTGGAGAGCGTTACGCCAAGTCAATTAATTAATGCTCGTCCAGTGGTGGCTGCAGTGCGTGAATTCTTTACCTCGAGCCAACTTTCTCAGTTACTCGACGAGGTTAACCCATTGTCAGAACTGAGTCACAAGCGACGCCTAAGTTCGACTGGCCCTGGCGGTTTGAGTCGTGAACGTGCTGGATTTGAAGTTCGTGATGCTCACCCAACACATTACGGCCGTATCTGTTCGGTGGAAACGCCAGAAGGCGCAAACGTCGGTTTGGTTCTGAACTTGGCGACCTATGCCCGGGTTAATGAGTATGGCTTCATTGAAACCCCGTATCTTCGCGTAAAAGATGGTCGGGTGACTGACGAACTTGTTTATCTGGATGCCTCGCAGGAGTTGGGCGAGGTTATCGCTGACGCTGGTGAGGTTTTGAATGAAGATGGTAGTTTCCGTGATGAGCGCGTTAATGCCCGTAACAATATGCAGCCATCACAAGTTGACGCCGATCAGGTTACTTTCATGGACGCGGCGCATCGCCAAATCTTAGGTTCAACCGCGGCGCTGGTGCCGTTTATTGAGAAAACCCGCGTTGACCGTGCCTTGACCGGTTCAAACATGCAACGCCAAGCGGTGCCGCTTCTCACTCCAGAGCCAGCAACAGTTGGTACGGGGATTGAAAGAGCAGTGGCTGAAAATAGCGGTCATTTAATTCAAGCTGAGGCTGATGGTGAAGTTGTTCGTGCTGATGCTGACGAAATTCATGTTAAATACGCTGATGGCGTAAAGATTTACACCTTGAAACATTTTGTTAAGAATAATGACGATCGCTGCTACAACCAAAAAGTTCGTGTTGAGCGTGGAGATAAGGTATCCAAGGGTGATATTCTGATTGAAGGGGCGTCAATTGCTGAAGGTGAAATCGCGTTAGGGCGTAACTTGTTGGTAGCCTTTATGCCATGGGGTGGTTACAACATGGAAGACGCTATTATCATGAGCCGTCGTTTGGTTGAGGATGACCGATTGACCAGCATCAATATTAAGGACTACACCGTTGAAGTTCGTGAAACGAAGCTTGGTCCAGAGATTGTGACGCGTGATATTCCAAACGTTTCTGAGGAAAGTCTGCGCCACTTGGACGAGAATGGAATTGTCCAAATTGGTTCTGAGGTTAAGGCGGGTGATGTCTTAGTTGGTAAGATTACACCAAAGGGTGAGCAGGAGTTGAGCTCTGAGGAGCGTCTGCTTCGTGCTATCTTCGGTGAGAAGGCTAAGGATGTCCGTGATACCTCACAGCGCATGAATAATGCTGGCGGCGGTAAAGTTGTCGGCGTGAAGATTTTTAGCCGTGAAAATGGCCATGAATTGAAGGCTGGTGTCTTGATGCAGATCCAGATTTTTGTGGCACAACTACGAAAAATTGGTGTTGGTGATAAGATGGCCGGACGCTTTGGCAACAAGGGCGTTGTAGCGAAAGTTCTGCCAGTTGAGGATATGCCATTCCTAGAAGATGGTACGCCAGTTGATGTGATCTTGAACCCGCTCGGTGTGCCGAGCCGTATGAATCTCGGTCAGCTGTTTGAAACTCACCTTGGTATGGCGGCTCGAGCATTGGGTTACCGCGTGGCAACGCCGTCATTTAATGGTGTGCCAAGTGAGAAAATTTCTGATGAACTAGAAAAAGCAGGACTAGCACGTGACGGTAAATCGCAACTATTCGATGGTCGCACTGGTGAAGCCTTTGAAGAGCGCACCACAGTTGGTGTGATGCACATGATCAAATTGCACCACATGGTTTCTGACAAGATTCACGCTCGCTCAACTGGTCCATACACCATGGTCACCCAGCAGCCGCTCGGCGGTAAAGCTCAGAACGGTGGTCAGCGCTTCGGTGAGATGGAGGTGTGGGCATTGGAAGCTTACGGTGCTGCTGCGACCTTGCAGGAGATGCTAACCATCAAGTCTGACGACGTTTACGGTCGTGCTAAAGCGTACGAGTCAATCATCAAAGACGAACCGATTGTCGGTCCAAAACTGCCAGAATCCTTCAACGTGTTGGTTAAGGAACTTCAAGGCCTGGGTCTTCGAGTTGACTTGGTTGATGACGAGGCAACAGTTGATGCTGAGCATGTCATCGCTTCAAGCGGTCCAGAAGATAAGACAGTAGCTACTGCCGATGAAGAAAAAGAAGAAGTTTACTTGGACGAGTCAGACGACATCGGTGAAATTGATGGTGGTATGAGCGTGCAAGATATTGATGAAGTAGAAGAAATAAAGGAGGACGCGTAAGATGGCAAATTCTGCATTTAACGCAACGGGCATCAGCGATTTTGACGCGGTTCGTTTGGCAGTAGCTAGCCCAGAAGACATTCTGAAATGGAGCTATGGCGAGGTCTTGAAGCCAGAGACAATTAACTATCGCACCCAAAAGCCAGAGCGTGACGGCTTGTTCTGTGAGCGAATCTTTGGCCCGGTCAAGGATATCAATCCGCACGATTCCAAGCTCAAGGGCGTGCGTTCGCGCGAAGCTGCCGTCGATAAAAACGGCGAACTAGTCACCAAATCAATTGTCCGCCGCGAGCGCATGGGTCACATTCAACTGGCCGCACCAGTGGCGCACATCTGGTTTATGCGCGGCACGCCGAGCGCTATGAGCCAACTGCTGGGCATGACCGTCCGCAACATTGAAAAAATCGTTTACTTTGCCACGTACGTCATTCTGAACGTCGACGAAGAAACTCGCGATCAATACCTGGCGGATTTGGAAGCGGAAACTGATTTGGCTCGTAAAGCCATTAAGCTCCGCTACGAAAAAATGGCGGAGGAAGACGGCGCTGACGTTAAGCAATTAGCTAAAGAGCAGAGCCGCGAAGTTGAGGAGCTGGAAGAAAATTACATTGGTAAGAAGTCGCAATTGGAAGGCTTAAATAAGGGTGCGTTGATTTCAGAGACTGAATATCGCAATTTGCCGGAAGAATACGACGAGCTGATTGAGGTAGGCATGGGTGCGAGCGCGGTGAAGGCGCTGCTCGATGAAATCGACCTGCCGAAGCTTATCGCTAAATTGACCGAAGAAGCCGAGAGCGCGAAAGGCCAGCGGCAGAAGAAATTGCTCAAACGCCTGAAAATGCTGGAAAGCATGGAAACTGCTGGCATTAAGCCGTCCAGCCTATGTATGACCGTTCTGCCGGTGATTCCTCCAGATCTTCGCCCGATGGTGGCGCTGTCTGGCGGCCGGTTCGCGACATCAGATTTGAACGATTTGTACCGCCGGATTATCAACCGTAATAACCGCTTGAAGAAGTTGGTTGAGCTGAACGCACCGGAAGTGATTCAGCGTAATGAAAAGCGCATGCTACAGGAAGCAGTTGACGCTTTGATTGACAATTCAGCATCGCGCGGCCGGGCGGTCAGTTCGACTGGCGGTCGCCGCAGCTTGAAGAGCTTGAGCGACATGTTGAAAGGCAAGCAGGGCCGCTTCCGCCAGAACCTGCTCGGTAAACGCGTCGACTATTCTGGCCGCTCGGTGATCGTGGTTGGTCCAAAATTGAAAATTCACCAGTGCGGCCTGCCAAAGCAAATGGCGCTGGAGCTATTCAAGCCATTTGTTATCAGCTGGTTGATCAAGAACGAATTTGCCCATAACATTCGCTCGGCGTCGCGTCTGATCGAGGCTGGCGAGGCAGTTGTTTGGGACGCGCTTGATTCAGCGATTGAAGGTAAATATGTGCTGCTTAACCGCGCACCAAGTTTGCACCGCTTGTCAATTCAGGCCTTCCAGCCAGTTTTGGTTGAAGGTAAGGCGATTCAGCTTCACCCATTAGTCTGTGCAGGATTTAACGCCGACTTCGACGGTGACCAGATGGCAGTTCACTTGCCACTTTCCAAAGAAGCGCAGGCTGAAGCTCGTGAATTGATGAGCGCAACCGCCAACTTGTTGAAGCCTGCTGATGGTGCGCCAGTTCTGCACATTTCACAGGATATCGTGTTAGGTAACTACTACCTGACTTACGACAAGCCACAAGCACAAACTGACGACATTAAGACCTATAGTTCAGTTTATGAGGCAGAGATGGCGTACGATAAGGGTACGATTCAGCTACAAACGCCAATTCAGATCTTCGCAAAGGGCAAGCTGCGTCAGACAACCTTGGGTCGTGTCTTCTTCAACGAGATTCTGCCAGAGGACTTCCCGTACGACAACAACGTCCAGACGAAGAAACAGCTGAAGAAGGTCTTGGCGCAAATCTTTAACAAGTACGGTGCCGAGGAGACTGCTAAAATTGCTGACCGCATGAAGGGTCAAGCCTTCCGCTTCGCGACAACTGCGGCCGTGTCAACCGGTATGACCGATTACGTGCACTTTGATGAGATTCCTGAGTTTGTGGCTGAGGGTGACGCCAAGGCGGCTTTGATTTCTGAGCAGTTCGACCAAGGTCTGATCACTGAGGAAGAGCGTTACAACTTGACAGTGAATGCCTGGCGAAACGTTGACAATAAGATTACTGCATTCTTGAAGGACCAATTAGCACACATGGACACTAGTATCTCCATGATGGTTAACTCTGGTGCACGTGGTGACATTTCTAACGTCAAGCTTGCTAGTGCCATGATTGGTATCCAGATGGACGCGACCAACCACGAAATTGAGCTGCCAATCCGTAGCTCCTACACCGGCGGTCTATCCAGCCTTGAGGCCTTCGTGGCAACACGTGGTGCGCGTAAGGGTTTGATCGACACCGCGCTGAAGACCGCTGACTCAGGTTACTTGACGCGACGTTTGGTTGATGTGGCGCAGGACGTCTTCACGGTTGAGGATGTTGAAGGTGACGACGAAGGTTACGCAATCTACCGTTCAGAAACTGAGGAAACGATGATCGACTTCTCGAACCGCTTGGCTGGTCGTTACGCCGCCGAGACGATTCCAGGTCACGTCAACAAGGACGAATTGATCACTCGGGAAATTGCTGACTCAATTGATGATGATGAAAGTATCCAAAGTGTCAAGATCCAATCAGTCCTGTCAACCAACAACCTCAACGGTATCCCGCAGCGCAGCTACGGCGTTGACATGTCAACTGGTAAATTGGTCGGTAATCATCAGCCAGTCGGTGTCATCGCTGCTCAGTCAGTCGGTGAGCCAGGTACTCAGTTGACCCTGCGTACTTTCCACAACTCTGGTGTGGCCGGCGGTGACATCACCCAAGGTCTGCCGCGTGTTGAAGAATTGTTTGAGGCACGTACACCAAAGGGTCAGGCGTTTGTTACGGAAATTGCCGGGTTAGTTGACGTTTGGGAAGATGGCAAAAAGTACATCGTTCAAGTTACCCCGGAATCTGGTAAAGTTGAGCGCCTACCGCTGGACGGCCGAACCATCGTGGTCAAGGCTGGTTCAAGCGTCAAAGCTGGCGACGTGCTGGCAACTGGCGAAGATGACACTCGTCCGCTGGTCGCACCATTTGACGGTGTGGTTGAGGCGGCTGAGGACACCTTGGTCATCGCTGCTGAAGCCGGCGCCCCAGCTCGCTACGAAATCCCAGGCACCATGCAGTTGGTCGTAAAAGCGGGCGACGCTGTCGAGGCTGGTGACCGCTTGACGGCTGGTTCATTGAACCTGCATGACCTGATGCGACTGAAGGGCGTCGAAGCCACGCAGCGCTACATCATCAACGAAGTGCTGCGCATTTACGCCGCTCAGGGTCAAGACGTGGCCGACAAGCACCTGGAGATCATCGTTCGCCAGATGTTCAGTCGCGTCCAGATCGAAGATGCGGGTGATAGCGACTTTGTGACTGGTGACATCGTCTCTAAGGCTGCGGTGGTGAACACCAACAAGCAACTGGCGGCTGAGGGCAAGAACCTCATCAGTTACACCCAGTTACTGCTCGGCATCACCAAGGTGTCCATCTGGAGCGACTCATGGCTATCAGCTGCGTCCTTCCAGGACACCACTCGCGTGCTGATTAACGCTGCCGTATCTGGCCGCGCTGACCACTTGCATGGTCTTAAAGAAAACGTCATCATCGGCCGCAAGATCCCAGTGGGAACGGGCGCTGTCGAAGAGATGGAAACCGACGAGCCAAGCGAGGACGAGTTCGCTGGCAATCAGGAAGAGGAATTGGTCGTGGCTGCATAAGCCAACCAGCTCCCTTTCTCAGAAAGCCGCTCCGATGAGTACGGGGCGGTTTTTCTTGATTTTTTATAAAAAAAGTTATATAATGTCGGCTACGTGTAGCAGGATAAAGTATATTTAACATACTATTAAAAAGAGGAATTTAATTATGAGTGAACGTGTAGATGGCAATAATAATACTGAAGGCAGTTACGGACCTGGAAGTAATGAGAGTAAAACTTATACGCCTTTGCCTGTGAAGATGTGTCTGGGCATTCTGGCAACCGCAGCTATTGCCATGGGGGGTCCTGGCCTCTGTGACGCTGCCACTGGTCATTCCCGCACGGAGCAAGTTGGCGACTGTAAAGTGACTACTAGAGATGGAGAAGATTTTAGAATAGGAGATTTAGCAAATTATTTTGGCATTATAGAAGGTGATAAACGCTCAGTAGAAATTTATGGTATTGCTAGAGCAACGTCTCACTATGAAGGTATCTTTCGTAACATCCCTGTAAAAACCGACTATATGGTAGGCGCTATCCGTGGCGAGGATCCTAATACGCATACAGAATATTCGTCTGAGTTTGCCATACCAATGAGTGCGGTGTGGATTAATATTGAGGACGAGGATGGCGGAAGTCCTGCAATTACCTTCAGTGGTTTTTCGACATATGGTTTTGGTGCTCCTTTAGAAGGGAGGAGAACTACCGAAACTTGCAGTACAGACGGATCCGTTAAAACGAGCACTTATGATACACCAGTCGTGAATGGTGGGGATTTTATTGAATGGCTAGCTGTTAGTGGATCAAGACAGACAATAGTAACTTTATCGCAAGAGAAATATGATAGTGTGATCAAGAATAGGAATAAGGTACCGATGCCAGTAGAAACTGATAAATAATTTATATAGCTATACATAAGTAGGTTTTTGCAAGAAACTGCCCCAGCAGGTACGGGGCGGTTTTTCTATAGCAATTGCACGCAGTCTATGCTATAATCTTTCCCAGAGTTTCCTCTTTTCGGAGCAAGCGGTGGTTTGAATGTGTACAGACTGCGGGGCTCGGCAGAAAAGGTATAGACACGGGGCGGAGTTGCTGAATCCAAGCCGTAGGCGCTAAGAGAAGCTGGTTTTTGCGTGTAAAACCGCGCGCCAACTCATTAGAGCCACCAGGCGAAATCGCCATAATTAGTAAATCAACCAAGGAGAAATTGGATGCCAACAATCAACCAATTGGTGCGCAAACCGCGCCAAACGGCTAAGAAAAAGTCCAAGTCGCCAGCACTGGGTCGCATTCACAACGCCCTGAAAACGCGTTACTACGACCAGAATGCACCGCTCAAGCGTGGTGTTTGTGTGCGTGTGACGACCAAGACGCCAAAGAAACCAAACTCAGCTTTGCGTAAAGTTGCCCGCGTGAAACTAAACAACGGCTACGAAGTCTGGGCCTACATCGGTGGTGAAGGTCACAACTTGCAGGAGCACGCTGTGGTCTTGATTCGCGGTGGTCGTGTGCCTGACCTTCCAGGTGTGCGGTACCACATCGTCCGCGGTGCGTTGGACCTCCAGGGTGTCAACAACCGCAAGCGGGGCCGTTCGAAGTACGGTACCAAGAAAGGGGATAAGTAATCATGCCTCGTAAAGTTACCAAGAAACTACAACGCCAATTGCAACCTGACCGCCGCTACCAAAGCGTGTTGGTGCAGCGTTTAATCAATAAGTCAATGCTGGACGGCAAGAAGTTGGCGGCTGAGCGTGCTGTTTACACCGCGCTGGAAACTGCTGCTAAAAAATTGGATTCAGAAGATCCACTGGCAGTGTTTGAGAAAGCCTTGAAAAACGTCAGTCCAAACTTTGAAGTGAAAAGCCGCCGCGTCGGTGGTGCCAACTACCAGATTCCGTTCCCAGTTCAGGGACACCGGCAGTTGCACTACGCGTTTAGCTGGCTAGTACAGTCGGCTCGTGCTCGACAGGGTATGCCGTACTCGCAGCGTTTGGCATTGGAAATCGTTGATGCCTACAACGAAGCTGGCGCTGCCTTCAAGAAGAAGGAAGACACCCACAAGATGGCCGAAGCCAACCGTGCCTTTGCACACTTTGCTCGCGGCTAATTGTCGGGAGAGTGCACACTCAGAAATCGCTCTGAAAAACGGGCGATTTTTGTTATAATGGAGAAAACGAGGAGGGATAAATGGCAAGTTTTTCATTTGACATCGTGTCAGAAATTGACAAAGCCGAGCTGAATAATGTTTTCATGCAGGCGGAAAAAGAAACCCAAGGGCGGTACGATTTTAAGGGAACGAATGCTGGGATTGACTGGTTGGATGATAAAAAAGGATTCAAGCTCACCGGCGATAACGACTGGCAGGTTGATGCGGTGCTGGATATCGTGCGTAAGAAATTAGCGGCTCGGGGTCAGTCGAGCAAAGTCCTCGACCTCACCAAAGAAAAGGTCACCTCAAACCTCAAAACCACATGGGAAATTCCCTTCAAACAGGGTCTCGATCAGCCGATCGCCAAGCGTATCGCCGCCGACATTCGCACCAACGCGCCAAAAGCCAAGCCACAAATCCAGGGTGACCTCGTCCGCGTATCATCCGCCTCAAAAGATGAATTACAAAAAGTCATTAGTTTAGTGCGTGAAAATGACTATGACACGCCGCTGCAGTTTATGAATTATAGGTGAGACAGAGAATAATACTGCGAGACTCAATACCCACCACAGCCGCCATTGCAAGCCAATTATCCGCTTACTACGCCAACATAAGGGGTTGATAAACCTAAAAATCCCCCAACTCAGAGCTAGTCAAAAATACACATAACTGATATAATAAACCCTAAGAGTAGTTTTTTGGTGCCAAAAAATTGACCAAAAATCTCGACAAATTAACGTAATATAAAGGAAAATTATGGCAGAGACGAATGTTCCG
>CAURII010000002.1:0-218694 GCA_963525425.1 uncultured Candidatus Saccharibacteria bacterium
TCCACAATACTTTTCAATACTGCTTCACTGCTGATAGGAACGCTCCTCTACCACTGTACGTAAAACATACAATCCATGTCTTCGGTATTACTTTTAGCCCCGTTACATTTTCCACGCAAGATCTCTTGACTAGTGAGCTGTTACGCACTCTTTAAATGAATGGCTGCTTCTAAGCCAACATCCTAGCTGTTTAAGAAATCTCACCTTGTTTCCCACTGAACGTTAATTTAGGGACCTTAGATGATGGTCTGGGCTGTTTCCCTTTCGAGCACCGATCTTAGCACCGATGTTCTAACTGCCGTGGTTACACACATGGTATTCGTAGTTTGTTAAGGGTGGGTACAGTTGCCCGCCCCAGTCCTTTACAGAGCTCTACCCCCATGTGCTACTAACACGACGCTAGCCCTAAAGCTATTTCGAGGAGAACCAGCTATCTCCGAGTTCGATTGGCATTTCACCGCTAACCACAAGTCATCCAAACACTTTGCTGCGTATCCTGGTTCGGTCCTCCACCACCTGTTACAGTGGCTTCAACCTGCTCATGGTTAGGTCACCCGGTTTCGGGTCTAATCCTTACAACTAAACGCCCTATTCAGGCTCGCTTTCACTGTGGCTCCGTCAATTGACTTAACCTCGCTGTAAAAATTAACTCGCTGGATCGTTCTACAAAAAGCACGCCGTCACCGGACAAGCCGGCTCCGACTCCTTGTAGGCACTAAATTTCAGGATCTATTTCACTCCCCTCCCGGGGTTCTTTTCACCTTTCCATCGCTGTACTAGTTCACTATCGATCGTATATTATATTTAGCCTTGGCTGGTGGTCCAGCCAGATTCAAACAGGGTTTCTCGTGCCCCGTCCTACTCGATAAAACATACATAAGGTCAGCGTCGTTTTCGCGTACACGGCTTTCACGCTCTTTGGCTAGTCATTCAAACTATTCTGCTAACCACGCCATTTTCTTACCTTACTACCAGTTGATAGCCTGGTATCACAAATCAGATTATTTGAACGAATCAAATGCTCTGACTTGGTCATATGTAATATCACAACCCCTTATTAAGTATTCGTCTATCAACTTATTTGCCTAAATAAATAGGCAAAAACTTAAAAGGTTTGGGCTGTTGCGATTTCGCTCGCCACTACTTTCGCAATCGTTATTTACTTTCTCTTCCTCATCCTACTAAGATGTTTCAGTTCAGATGGTTCCCGCTCGCTTGCCTATGTGTTCAGCAAGTGGCAACATGACATGACTCATGCTGGGTTTCCCCATTCGGAAATCCCCGGATCAAAGCTTGTTGACAGCTTCCCGAGGCTTATCGCAGTCTTCCACGTCCTTCTTCGGTAATATACGTCTAGGCATCCATTTAGTGCCCTTGAGTACCTTTTTATGCATTGACTTAACTAGTAGTTGCTACTTTGCAATTACTATTACCGTCAATTAAAAACTCAATTTCTTTTACTCTCAAATTGTTAATGATCATGCCTCGCATTTTGAGTGCACATCTCGACCCGCCAAAAATCACGTCATCTAATCTACACTCAATGATGTTATTTCACTGCCCTCGCACGTTTCGCAGTGTATTGCCAGAGGTTCATTTGAACATTCGCGTAACTAGTAATTAACTATACAGCAGCCGAAGTTGTTTTGCAAGAGTTTTTTCAAAGTTTTTTCGACTTTTTTGGCTTTTTCCTAAAATCAGCGCCAACCGCTTCGGAAACACTAGAAAAACCATCATTTTTTAGCAATTTTACCAACTCACGATTTATCCGGCTAACCAGCTGTGGCCCCTCAAAAAATAGCCCGGTAATCAGCCCAACCAAGCTAGCGCCAGCCTTAATTTTAGCGTAGGCGTCTTCAGCCGAAAAAACCCCACCCACGCCAATAACTGTCAATTTATCACCGTAGTTTTCATACGTGTGACGAATCAACTCTAGGCTATGTTCACGCGTCGGCTCGCCGCTCAGCCCACCACGAATTTCATTGGTCAACGGATCTTTTATCTCCACTTTCGTACGGTCTTTTACTAAATTAGCCACTGTTACACCCTGAATATTATGTCGAACAATAACCTTCAGCAACGAGTCAAACTGATCTATATCATACAAATGCGGCATTTTTATCCAAAAAGGAGTATTTCTATCTACAGCGTCAATCTCTTTTAGCAAAATCTCTAAAGTTTCTGGGTAAATAAATGGTTCCTTGCCAGCATTTGGACAAGATATATTAATCTCCACAATACTTGCCAAGTTATTATCTATAATATAATTTACTGCCTTTTTTACGTCCTTAACTATATATTCTTCTGGAACTTTTGGTCCAAGTTTGTCCTTAGTGGATTTATTGGCAATAACCGCCACTGAAATAACTGTCGGCATTGATTGGATCTTAGGCTTATTAGACTCAATGTAATTACCTATTTTTTCTAAGCCATAATTTGGCATGCCAGCGTACACCACCACAGACTTTGTCTGCGGCAAACGATGGAACCAAGGTCGTCGATTACCTCTCCTCGGCTCTAGTGTCACTGATCCACCCGAGGCAAAACCAAAACCAACATCCTCCATCAGCGGAGACAATTGAACGTTCTTGTCAAATCCCGCTGACAAGCCAACTGGATTGTGAAAAGTAATCCCATTGATTTCCTGCTGAAGCGATTTATCCTTAAATCTCCACATTTTACAAATAACCCACCGAACAGGAGGTAGCGTTTGCGTTACACGACCACAAAATACAATTAACTTATGAGTAAAATCTGGTGTTAATAAAAACAATATTGGCTTCACAATATGCTTATACATATCCTAGAAGTATAACTGTCACATTCACATTAAGCAAGTAAGGCATTTTCATAAAAAACAAACCCACTCTAGTGGGCAATTTAATCAATTTGGTGGGCGACAAGGGACTCGAACCCCTGACCCTCTCGGTGTAAACGAGATGCTCTAGCCAACTGAGCTAGTCGCCCTTATCAAAAAGCGTGGTGGGCGATGAGGGACTTGAACCTCCGACCTCGTCATTATCAGTGACGCGCTCTAACCAGCTGAGCTAATCGCCCTCAACCTCATCTTGGTGGAGTGTTGCGGACGTAAGCCCGCTTCACCCCATATGGTGGAGACACAGGGACTCGAACCCTGGACCCCCTGCTTGCAAAGCAGGCGCTCTAGCCAACTGAGCTATGTCCCCATTGCCAAGACTTTTTCCATTGTACCGTATCTTTTTAATTCTGACAAGTGTATAATAAGCATTATGTTATATCAATTTAGTTTTGGCGCATTATTTTTTGGAATTTTAGTTATGGCAGCTGGTGGGCTAGTTGTTATTTATCATCAAAAGATTGCCGATAATCTAGGAAGCGGCATCGGTAGTTATGATCGTTTCAAGTTTTGGGGGCTCGTCACTTGTGGAGTAGGTTTTATTATCATGCTCAGTTTGCACACTATTCCATTAAACTGGATACTTAACTCTCTATTCGGTAACGGTCTGTAAAAAATTAATATCACCAAGCATAATTCGGTTCGCTCACACCAACTGTCGCTTGCAGCAACTCTTCAGGCGTCATTACCTTCAATCCGCCATATACTGGATCCTGAAAATTAGGATATGGATCAATGTAGTAAATAAGCGCCACATCTGTGCCGTCTGGCGTCGCAATATAGCCAGCGCCAGCAACATTATGCTCGGAATTATTTGCGCCCGGGTATACTTTTGTCGGATTAATCGTATAGTACATTGGATAACCGTCTTTAGTGTTCTTAATAAGCCTTTGCTTAAATAGTTCAATCGTTTTCTGATCGACTGTTTTTACCGTTTCTAGCCGATATCCCGCTTGACCTGCTTGCGGCAGCTCGTAACCAAACATGTTTATTCAAAACTCTTATCGCATCACGATTATGAGCCCCAAATGGCTCGTAAGTTCCCATTTCATGAGCCAATATCGTCTGATCTGCTGCAATATTTCGAGCAGACAACATCATACTCACTGTTGTTGGCGCGCAAAAGTACCATTTTTGCTGAAGTTGCGGTTTTATATCGAGCTTATACCTTGCGCCGATAGCCACGCCATGCAAATTTTCGGCAGAACTCTCCTGTTTCTGAGCTGATTTTGGTGATTTTTCCGGCTGATTTTCTGATGGTTTTTGCTTATTTTCCATTGCCGAATCGATTAGTTTCTTTGAGTTTTTATCTGATGCCGGCTTAGTCTCATTAGCTTCAGGATGATTATTTTTGTTGTATTTAGGAGAATAATTCATAAATAAAATCAGCAGACTGGCGATTAGAGCGACAATAATAATCGACGCTAATACAACTAACTTCTTGCGCTTCGTCTTGAATATCATAACTATACTATAACAAAAAAATCCCTTGGCGGGACTTTTCTATTTAACAACTTGATTGTGCAATTCATCAATCGGTTTATCGTAGAGAAGGTTTTGAACTTTGTCTCGTCCTCGAGAGGATCTATTGTAAATATGTAAGCTCAGCATATTTACGAGACCGACCTAGCTCAATTTGTGATTACTCGACAAATTGGCATCTATTCTCCCTAGAAAGGAGGTAATCCATCCGCACCTTCCGGTACGGATACCTTGTTACGACTTAACCCCAATCATGCCCCCCACCTTAGGCCGACGAATCGGACTTCGGGTGTTGGTCACTTTCATGGTTTGACGGGCGGTGTGTACAAGACCCGGGAACGTATTCACCGCAACTTGCTGATTTGCGATTACTAGCGATTCCGACTTCATGGAGGCGAGTTTCAGCCTCCAATCCGAACTGGGACTAGCTTTGATGCGATTTGCTTCACCTCGCGGCTTCGCTGCGCATTGTACTAGCCATTGTATTACGTTTCTAGCCCAGGACGTAAGGGAAATACTGACCTGACATCATCCCCTCCTTCCTCCCCGTTACCGGGGCAGTCCAACTAGAAAAATCCAACTAGTTGCAAGGGTTGCGCTCGTTGATGGACTTAACCAAACATCTCACGACACGAGCTGACGACGGCCATGCATCACCTGTCACAGGGTTCCAAAAGGCACAGTCTACTTTCGCAGACCTTCCCTGGATGTCAAGCCCTGGTAAGGTTCTTCGGTTATCATCGAATTAAAGAACATGATCCACCGCTTGTGCGGGTCCCCGTCAATTCCTTTATGTTTTAGCCTTGCGGCCGTACTCCACAGGCGGGATACTTAACGCGTTAGCTTCGCTACTGAAGGGGTCGATACCTCCAACAGCTAGTATCCATCGTTTACGGCGTGGACTACCCGGGTATCTAATCCGGTTCGCTCCCCACGCTTTCGTGCCTTAGCGTCAGAAATGGCCCAGTAACCTGCCTACGCCATCGGTGTTCCTTCTTATATCTACGGATTTCACTCCTACACAAGAAATTCCAGTTACCTCTACCATTCTCGAGTTTAACAGTTTGAATAATAGTCTGTATGGTTGAGCCACCAGGTTTCACTATTCACTTATTAAACCGCCTACGCAACTCTTTACGCCCAGTCACTCCGGATAATGCTCGCACCCTACGTATGACCGCGGCTGCTGGCACGTAGTTAGCCGGTGCTTATTCATGAGTTACCGTCATATTCTTCACTCATAAAAGAAGTTTACAACCCGAAGGCCTTCATCCTTCACGCGGCGTTGCTCCATCAGGCTTTCGCCCATTGTGGAAGATTCCTCACTGCTGCCTCCCGTAGGAGTCTGGACCGTGTCTCAGTTCCAGTCTGGCTGATCATCCTCTCAGACCAGCTATGGATCGTCGGCTTGGTAGGCCATTACCCTACCAACTACCTAATCCAACGCAGGCTTCTCCCAAAGCGGATAAATCCTTTAATCCGAAGACCATATGCGGTATTAGCTACCCTTTCGGGCAGTTATCCCTCACTTTGGGGCAAATTCCTACGCGTTACTCAGCCGTTCGCCGCTCGCCGACATTCTGCACCATCAATTCGAAATCACCCTAGACACTCACTCCTCCCGAAATGATACGGCTGATTTCCTTCGGAAATCCCCGCGTCCAGGCTTCAAGTTGATAGTGCAGAACTCGCTGCCGCTCGACTTGCATGTGTTAGGCACGCCGCCAGCATTCATCCTGAGCCAGGATCAAACTCTCCGTTAAAAATCTACTTTGTATCAAAGTATTAAGGCTCTACAAAAAATATAAACTGACGATGATATTGCACAATCAAATTGTTAAAGTTCATTCTAAGCTGGCCTGAAGCATGATTTGCCTCACTTTACAGATTGTAAACCGTTGCTTAACTCGCACTCCAGCAACCAGACTTAATACCAATCTTACCTCATCTAATTAGATAGGTCAATAGATTTTCTCAATTATTTTGTTGCGAAAAATACAACAATAGCAACAACTACTCCTATAGACGCTCCACCAATCACCTCTACAGGGGTATGCCCATGAGCAACACGCAGTTTTTTTAACTTGCTATCCTGTTCTGCAATCAGTTTGTTAAGCATTTCACCCTGCATACCCGATGAGTACCGGACCATCATCGCATCATACATGACAATAATCGCCAACCAGACGGACAACGCAAACACTGAACTATTCCAGCCATCCTGTAGTCCCAAAAATATAGCTAACGACACAACAATTGCACTATGGGCGCTTGGCATACCGCCAGACAGGAGCAGCTTTGGGTTTGTATCACCGCTGAATACTCTTCTATTTCTGCCCATTAAGTAAAACACCTGCTTCAGCCCCTGAGACACCACCCATGCGACAGCTGGAACTAACAACGTCTTCATGAAGCATTCTCATCCTGCGGCCGATCCGCCATCAATCCAATCGAGGATACAGCATCGCCATCAGACAAGCGCATAATCGTTACGCCTTGAGTTGTCCTACCTAGTAGCTTAATATCATTCAGACCCAAACGAATTGTTTGACCATTCTGCGAAACAAGCAGAGCTTCGGTTATCTCTGGGTCAATTGTCTGAACGGAAATTATCGGACCAGTTTTCGCTGTTACCACCGCAGCTTTTATACCAACGCCACCACGCTTATGACTCGGGAAGTTGGCAACCTTCGTACGTTTACCAAAGCCCTTTTCGCTAACTACCAACAGTGTTTGATCATCCTCAGTCACAATATCCATACCAACTACACAGTCGTTTGGACGTAGCCGCACACCACGCACACCGCGAGCAGCTCGACCCATTGGCCGCGTATCTTTTTCGCTAAAACGAATTGCTTGACCTGCCGAAGTAGATATAATCACGTCATTATCGCCATTTGTTCGTTTTATCCAGCGTAGTTCATCACCATCATCTAACTTAATTGCAATCAGCCCATTCGTACGAATATTAGCATAATCCTTTACTGGAGTCTTTTTCACTGTTCCCTTCTTTGTTGCCATAAACAAATACCCATCAGCATTGGCGTTCTTTTCGTATTTGATGATTGCGGTTATTTTCTCTTCTGGCTGAAGCTGAAGAAGGTTGACTGCGGCAACTCCCTTAGCACTCAAGCTAGCAGCTGGCACCTCGTAAGCCTTCAGGCGGAAAATCCTTCCTCTATTAGTAAAGAACAGTAAGTAATCGTGTGAACTAGCCTGGACTACTTGGTCGATAATATCCTCTTCCTTAGTAGTCATGCCACGCTTGCCTTTACCACCACGATTCTGTCGACGATAATCACTTGCCAAAGTACGTTTAATGTAGTTCTCACTTGTCAGTAATATGACTGACTCCTCCTCTGGAATCAACTCCTCATCAGAGAACTTGCCCAGTTCATGATTAATAATCTTACTGCGCCGCTCATCACCATATTTATCTTTCATTTCAAGCAGTTCAGTCTTAATTATATTCAAAATTTCTTGCTCACTCGCCAAGATGTCTTCCAGCTTAGCAATCAACGCCAATAACTCCCTCAGCTCATTTTCAATCGCTTCCCGCTCAAGTCCAGTCAGGCGGCGCAGCTGCATTGCCAAAATAGCCTTAGCCTGAATTTCACTCAAGCCAAACTTAGCAATCAAATTTTTCTCAGCCTCTTCCTGATTTTTCGAGGCACGAATGGTCTTAATTACCTCATCGATATGATCAAGAGCAATTTTATACCCTTCTAAAATATGCGCTCGTTCTTTTGCTTTTCTCAACTCAAACTCAGTACGACGTCGTACCACAATCCGACGATGATCAACAAATTCTCTTAAAATGTCGCATAATCCCAAAACTTTCGGCTGCAGACCATTAACCAACGCTAGCATATTGTAGTGGAAACTGCTCTGTAATGCCGTCAGTTTATACAACTGATTCAAGACCTTTTTTGGATATGCATCTTTTTTCAACTCAATAACCACACGAACGTCACCACGAGCTGACTCGTCACGTAAATCACTAATCGCAGTGATTTTCTTATCTTTGACAAGCTCAGCAATCTTCTCAATTAGTGTCGCCTTATTAACACCGTATGGTATCTCGGTTACTATAATCTGATGTCGACCACGCTTAGTTTCTTCAATATCAGCCACAGCCCTCATTACGACGCTGCCGCGACCAGTCTGGTACGCTTGTCGCATTGGTGCACCACCGTACACTGTCGCACCTGTCGGAAAATCTGGACCCTTCACAAAATTCAATAAATCATCAACTGTCGCATCGGGATTATCAATCAAGTGAATCGTAGCATCAACTAACTCTCCCAAGTTATGCGTTGGAATGCTCGTTGCCATACCGACCGCAATACCGACCTGCCCGTTAAGCAGAAGATTTGGTAGTTTTGCCGGTAAAACTGCCGGCTCTTGTTCTGACCCGTCAAAGTTATCTCGAAAATCAACAGTATCTTTATCAATATCGTCTAGCAGTCTCTCAGCGTGCCGATGCAACCTAGCTTCTGTATATCGATGAGCAGCTGGTGGATCGCCGTCCATAGACCCAAAGTTGCCCTGACCCTGTACGAGCGGATATCTCATTACCCAATCCTGCGCCAGACGCACCATCGAGTCGTAGATTGCTGAATCGCCGTGCGGATGATATTTACCCATCACATCACCAATGATACGCGCTGACTTCACAAACTTAGCATTAGAGCGATTACCGTTTTGATTCATCGAAAATAAAATTCGACGATGAACCGGCTTCATGCCATCGCGAACATCAGGTAGAGCTCGATCAACAATAACGCTCATTGAGTAGCGAAGGAAGCTGTCCTCCATCACCTTCTCAACGGTCTGATATTCTAATAGCCGAGAGTGAGTCTGCCCTGGTTGAATAATTTCACCTTCGATTGATTTATCGTCCTTCATTACACTATCTCCTTAAACATCCAACTCTTCAATGTTAACGTCTTTTGCTCGAGTTTGAATAAAATTCTTACGTAGAGCAACTTCATCACCCATCAATTTGCTAAAAATAGCGTCAGCTCGCTCAGCATCCTCAACATTTACCTGAATCAACACTCGGTTCTCTGGATTCATTGTAGTTTCCCATAGTTGTGTCGCATCCATTTCCCCAAGACCTTTATATCGCTGAACATCAGTCAATCCAGCCTGCTTAATAAGAGAATCTGTCGGATCTACTTTAATTCCTCGCGACTTTCTATCTTCAATCATAGATCGCATCAATTGATCTCGCTCTTCGTCACTATAAGCATACGTCCTCTTATTGCCCGAAGCTTTTAATAGATATAGTGGCGGTTTGGCTAAATAAATATGGCCGCCTTCAACCACCTCCTTCATATAACGGAAGAAAAAGGTCATCAATAATGTCGCAATGTGACTACCATCGACATCGGCATCGGTCATAATAATAATTCGGTCGTATCGTAACCCAGAAACATCAAACTGATCACCAATGCCTACGCCCATTCCCTTAATCAAAGAAACTATCTCATTATTCGCCAACATCCTGTCAAGCCTTGCTCGCTCAGTATTCAGAACCTTACCTCTCAATGGCAAAATCGCCTGCGTCTTGCTATCGCGCCCAGACTTTGCCGAACCACCAGCCGAGTCTCCCTCAACGATGTATAATTCGCATTCTGCTGGATTCTTACTCGAACAATCAGACAACTTGCCCGGAAGATTTAACCCATCTAACGCACCTTTTCTTATAATATTATCTCGAGCCGCCCGAGCTGCTTTTCTAGCCCGAGCTGCCAGCGTTGCTTTACTAACAATTTTCTTGGCAACCACTGGATTTTCCTCCAGATAATAAGAGAAATACTCATTCATTACCTGATCAACATACCGACGCATCTCCGGATTACCAAGTTTATTCTTCGTCTGGCCTTCAAACTGCGGGTCTGGCAATTTAACCAGAATAACCGCCGTCAAACCTTCGCGGATATCATCGCCAGTCAAATTATCTTCTTTTTCTTTCAATAAACCATTTTTACGCGCATAGTCATTGATAACCCTCGTCAAAGCCGCCCGGAAACCAACCAAATGCGTACCGCCATCCGGAGTCAACACGTTATTGGCAAACGGCTTAACAGTCTCCACATACGTATCATTGTATTGTACAGCGATCTCCACCATACAATCTTCAACCTGCTTTTCTACATAAAAAATATCATCGGACAGTACATCTTTACCGATATTCAAATTTTTAACATAACTCTGAATGCCGCCCTCAAAGTAAAATGCCTTGCGATCTCCCGTACGCTCATCAACAACGGAAGTATATACACCCTTAGTCAGATATGCCTGATGGCGCAGATAATTGACAACCCACTTATAATCAAAATCAACCGTTTCCTTAAAAATAGTAGGATCGGGATAAAATGTAATCGTCGTACCAGTAGTTTCAGATTTGCCAACCGCTTTAATATCAGCTTGCGGAACGCCTGTTGCGTATTCCTGACGATATACTTTACCGTTCTTGCGCACCTCAGCAATCATCCGCGTTGATAATGCGTTTACAACACTAGATCCAACACCATGCAAACCAGACGATACTTTATAGCCGCCACCGCCAAACTTACCGCCGGCATGCAAAATCGTTAGAACCGTCTCCAGCGTACTCTTGCCTGTTTTTGGATGTTTATCAACTGGGATACCGCGCCCATCATCAGAAATCCGGACACCACCGTCTTTTAGCAATGTCACTTCGACTTTTGTCGCATAGCCAGCAATTGCCTCATCAATAGAGTTATCGGCAATTTCCTTAATCAAGTGATGCACACCGTCATAGCCAGTGCTGCCGATATACATACCTGGACGCTTACGAACTGGCTCAAGCCCTTCCAGAACCTGAATTTGCGAGCCATCGTAAGATTGTTCATTTTTTTGTTTAGCCATATCTCCCTCGCTATTTCCTGAATTATCAGCTCTTTTCAACCTCCTTATTATACATCAAAATAGATATATTCTCAAACTATTTACTTTTCCGGCCTGCTTATGCTAAAGTTAAATTGGAAGTTCTATATATAAAACAAAAAGAGGTCAAAATGTTCAAAAAAATTATCTCGCGCCTACCATACAGCCCTTCAATGATTCATAATTTAGGTTTTTATGCGAAGCGTCTCCATAGAGAAGAAGCCACTAGAAAAATCGGACTTGTTTTGACTGCTCTGGCGTTAATCATTCAGTCTTTCACTGTATTTTCGCCACCAGAATCTGCTAATGCAGCGGACTCCAGTGACCTGATTTATGGTGGAATTTCCAGCGGCTCCCAGCTTATGGCACATTACGACGCAAACACCAACAATATTCACGACCTCTTTAACCACCTTGGAATTAGCCGTTCTGATTTGCTAGCAGCTACTGGAAACCTGCAAACCTTAAATAGCAATATGGGAACTTATTCTTGGGGACTTACGCCGCATTTTGGTGCATCGAGAGGCGAGGAATCTTATGTCGTCCGTACGTCACAGGGTGGTGCTCGTACGTTCTATTATCGACCGCATAACTTATGGGGTAGTTTTTCTTATCGCGCCTTTGTTGGCTATTCGCTCGGCCCAGGCTGGTTTGCGATTATGCTCAACTGTGGTAATTTAATCCTAAAAATCGCACCACCAAACCATCATTGCCCAACTGGTCAAGTTGGTACATATCCATACTGTTCTACCCCGCCAACGCCAGTTGCTACCTGTAACGCTCTGGACGTTAAAAAGAATGGCGACACCTATCAATTAACAGCTAACGCCAGTGCGGCCAATGGCGCCACAATCCAAGAGTATATCTATAAAGTGTATCGAGGCAACGCCTTAGTTAAAACTATAAAAACTAATGATAAAATCGTCACTTACACAGAAAAAACCCCCGGATCCTATAAGGTCACCTTGACCGTAAAAACATCTTTGGGAGATAAAACATCTGAAGCCTGCACAAAAACTTTCACCATTCCAGAGCCAGAGCGATGCCCACAAAACCCCAAATTATTAAAAGACGACCCACAATGCCAACCATGCCCCGCCGACTCTACGTTATGGATTAACGACAGTCGCTGCTCAGCTTCATTTGTGCAAACAAAATCTGCAAGCAACCTCACGCAAAATAACGCCGACGCAACAACGGTAACCGCAAAGTCTGGGGACCGGATTACATATACCCTCTCCGTAAAAAACAAAGGCCTAAAGGAAGAAGAGTTCACTTTCAAAGATCAAGTTGGCGATGTTCTTGAGTATGCTGATATATTTGATGCGGGCGGCGGAACGATAACAGATGATAAAAACGCCAGCGCCGGCAGCGCTAATGCGAAATTCCTCATATGGAAGGCTGTAAAAATTAAACCTGGTGAAAGTCAAAAACGAAGCTTCACTATCCAGATTAAAAATAATTTATCAGCAATGGCAAGTGGTAAGAGTAATCCAACATCATATGACTGTCGAATAGATAATACTTTTGGCAACACCGTCAGTACAAAAGTTGACTGCCCCGCACCAAAAGTTATTGAACAAACCACCTCACAGTTGCCAAAAACTGGTGCTAGCGAGAATATGCTCTTTGCTGGAGTTATTTCGGCGATCGTTGTATTCTTTTACGCTCGGTCGCGTCAATTAAACAAAGAGGTTAGAATAATCCGGCGAGATATGTCCGCAGGAACTTTGTAGGAGGCTAAAAATGAGCGAAAAATTAAGAAACACCCCAGAAAACGCTATCGACACTGAGTGGCATAAGGCTAGCAACGAGAGGTCTGTTGAAATTGCAAATTCCCTAGAGAAAGCAGTAGAAAAATTACCAACAAATATTGAAAATAAAGACGAGATTACACACGAAGCCTTAGAGATTGCTGCTAGCCATGAAAATCGCCAATTAGAGACGCATAAAACAAAAGAGCCAAAAGAAAAAAGGCCTCTCACAAAAAAGGACATCGACAACTCTTATAAGAAAACTCTAACCAATATACAAGGCCAGCTGTCCGCCCCATCTCGAGTGTTCAGCAGGGTCATTCATAACCCAGTTGTAGAAAAGACTAGTGACGCTATCGGCAATACTGTAGCTCGCCCTAATCTAATCATTTCTGGCGCCTTAGGCGCGATAGCCTCTGTTTTTGTCTACTTTATTGCCAAGCGGTACGGATACCTGCTATCTGGTTCTGAGACCATTGTCTTATTTGTAGCTGGATGGGCCATTGGTGCAGTCATAGAATACGCCCGTGTTGGTCTTTTAAACAATAGAAAATCTCGTTAACTAGCTTTTAAGATTTTTATCGCAAGTTAATCGTTATCTCTCTGTCTTCATCGCTGCCACCGCGCAGATCGAGACGGTTTTTAGATTTGGCGACAGGATTGTCGGTTTCTGCTCCACTAGGAGCATTTCCAACGGATTTCATAGAAATATCTATATTGGTGTCTGCAGCTGATACGCCCTCTTGATGCTGACTATCCATTGAACCGAGTCCCGTCCCCATAATACGACCCTCCAACCCAGTCGGAGAGACATGGGCATTCGCTGTATTCAATTGACTCTGAGGTTTCTGTAATTGCATAGGAGATTGAAAGGCGCCCCCTCCTGCGCGAGGGACCGAATTAGGCGCTGGCTTTCCGCCTAGTTGCTGCCGTTTAGCTAACCACTCATCCAAGAAGGACGAGCCGCCCGTTGATTTCTGACCAGCAGAAATTGGACTTTGCGAAGCCCCCGCTTTTGCTGATTGCCTGCTATCCCTAAGCCGATCAAAAATTTCCTTTTCAACAATCGCACGCGGCTTTCCGTACTTTGCTGCCGACAATCTCACTAGCGCATCTCTTAGCTGAGTATTAACCTGACCCATTGGTGGAATCCAGTTCATACTAAATGGCGCTGACGGTACATTATTAATCATTACCGAGGTTATAGACTGAAAGTTTGGTAATTTTGATAAATCATCAACATCAAATGTCGGCTGGAATTTCTTTACCATAAGCTCTGCATCCGTCACGCCGATACGCCCAGAAATAACCGTACCGACGTTACCAATAATTGCCTCTCGTATCTTATCTGTCAACTGAGTCATAAACTGATTACCCATAATGAGGCTCAGTTTATACTTACGAGCCTCAGACAGAATAGACTCAAAGCTGTCCGTAGCAAAATTCTGAAACTCATCAACATATAATGAAAAATCGACTCGCTGATCTTCTGGAGTGTCTGCCCGCGCCATCGCCGCTGCCTGAAACTTCATCACAAAAATTATACCCAACAACTTAGAATTTAGTTCGCCCATCTTACCTTTTGATAAGTTAACGAGCAATATCTTGTTATTATCCATAATCTCACGCAAGTTAAAGCCAGATTTAGCCTGACCAATAATGTTGCGCATTGCATCATTAGATATAAACGGACCAAATTTTGCCACCACCCAAGAAATAACTTCACCAGCTTCATTTGAGCGCTGAGATGCTGGAAATTCCTTCGTCCAGAAGTCAATAACTTGCTGATCCCTCACGTATTTCAGCTTGCTCTTAACAAACTCTGGGTCAATAAGACACTTTGGCACGTCAATGAATGTTCCCCCTGCTGGATCTGCCATCAATAGAAGCGCACAGTTCCTAAAAATATGTTCCAAACGAGGCCCCACAATTCCCGTATGTCCTGGATCATACAGACCATAAAGCATGTTAATCGCCTCCTGCACCAAGAAGTCTTTCTGGTCTGGCGTATCAAACTCAAACATATTAAGGCCAATTGGGTTAGCCATATCTGACGGGTTAAAGTATATAATATCCTCAACTCGCTCTTTTGGTACTTTTCCTAGCAACGATTCCACCAAATCGCCGTGAGGATCAATAAAGGCAAATCCACGACCATCCATCATATCCTGATATGCCATATTTTCCTGAAGCACCGACTTACCAACACCCGTCTGCCCAATAATATAGACATGACGGCGGCGATCCTTTGCACCAATGCGAATTGGTTTTTTAACACCACGGAATTCGTTATAGCCAATCAGCAGACCTTCATCCAAAACGTCAGTTGGACCATCTACTTGCTTTGACATTTGACGTTTAACCTGTGAGGTTGGAATCGCACTGGATCCTGGCAGATGAAATAGTGTTGCCATTTCAACACTGTTGAGAATATTACTACGAATTTCCTGAGGGAAAAACCTCATAATATATGCTGTTGTCATTTCCTCAACGTTTCTTGTAAGAGAGAATTTAAACCCATTATTCCGTGGTGAATCAAACAACGAAAATGCGGCAATGACATTTTTTAAGAGAACCTGAGATCTCGCTGCAGTATTTGACGAAATTACAACACGTATTAAAATCTCGTAGGCTGGATACCGAGTCTTTTCACTAATAGCGTCAACCTCAGCCTGCTCCAGTGATGTCAGCTGCTTATCTTCTGGGTTTTTTGATCCATCTTTTTCATCATTCTCTGGAGGTTTCCATAATGCCTCCATAATATCACGGACTGCAATACCACCAGCTAGACCCTTCTTTTTGCCTTTATTTTTCTTCATGTTATCAACGTGAGATTCTGAAACTTTTGCCCAACCATCATAAGCTGGACGTAACAAAAATTGCACACCTATACCATCTTCCCTAGAAGCCGAAGACAGTGCATTTAGCAGCGCCCTAGAAGCATCTCTCTTTGATTCTTGATAGGTTGAGATTGGATAAACAAACGACTTACGTAAAGTAAATTCGCCGCCAATAGTACCGCTCATCTTACCGACTTTACTGAATATATTAGTATCGGACACCTCTTCCAGCCGAGCAGACGGATACGCTGCCGCTACAGCCTGACGAATGACATCCACTAGCACCAACGGAACAACTGCATAATAATGAACAAGTCCACCATGCGCGACAATCTCAAATGACATATGACGCTGCCCGTAGACTCTGCTCTTGAAACCCTTCGTTGCCGTACTAGAAATAATATTGTACATCACCTGAGCCTGAGATAGCACCTCTTCTGTCAAGTCTCTTTCGTCTCGATTGGCCCCATTAACGTCTTCACTGGTTGGCGGTAGATGGATGAGAAGTGGCACCATTTTTAACCCACGTTCGTAATTCTTAGCTTCTCGCAACATCTTTCGATACTGAAAAAAAGCCACCATGGAGCCAACTGCGATAATAACAATCACTATAAAACTAACAATCAAAGGACCCGCACCCATTATAAAACCCTACTTACTATTGTCATCTTGACCCAATGTCTTATTATATCGTTTTTTCAAGTAATCAATCTGCAGCTGTGTAATAACTCTACTTCTCTCATATGGATCATCTCTTGTCAAAATTATAATCTTCTTTAGTTTATCCACCCACTCTTTTTCGATTAAATCTTCATCAGCGGCAACAAGTGGAGTATCGTCATCAGAGGCTACCGTAGCCGTCTTCTGCGCACCATCAGCTTGTGGCACTGACGGCGTGGCGACGTCAACAACAGGTAAGGCTACAGGTATATTATTATACTGCTCAACCACAGAGCTATTAGCCTGTTCCATCTCAAACCCAGACTCGGGACTTAATGATGGATTTTCTACACCATACTCATTACCACTTATGTTCTGTGGCTGCACTTCAGGAGCTCTATCAACTTGTGGTAATTCCGGGTTCATACATACTTATTGTAACATGCTACCACTGAAAAGCCTATGCTCTAGCACACCACAAAGTCAATACCTCTTGTATATAAAAAAGCACGCTAATAACTCAAAAATAACCAGTAAAGCTATTTCAAAAACCCCAACATCACCCATTGACTGCATGCCAATGTAAATAGTCGGAGAAAGAGCTATGACCGTAGAATAATAATAATCTTTATATTGAGAAGTCTCAGATATACTCTTCTTAACAAAAAATCTCGCGACCACCTGCCGCGACATCACAATCGCAATATAAGTCAGACAAATAAATAGCGCATACAAGCACACAAAAAATACCAAAATGCCAAGAGGTCCTGCAGAACTTGGACTTGTTGCATTCAAAATAACCGCAATTAGCACTGCCAAAACCACTGCAATAAGACTAACTATCTTTATCCCCATACTCACATCATACTACAAAACAAGAAGCCTGAGCGATAACAATGCTGCCAATAAACACAACCATCCGCCGATAAAAAATAACTATTAGGCGCGGGTGTCTACGACTTTTATATTACCGCTCGAGGCGATTGACCGCTCCTTAATTAAGGAGCATGTCCATGCATGCCTTCCTCTGCATACATCCAGTATTCTCATTGCTTCTTTTAAGCAAGGATAAACTGGATGCATGCGGTACTAACATGCGCGCTCGACACTTTTACAATTTGCGAATTATTGTAAAGGCGGAGCATTGGCTGCGTCATTATAAAAATCATGCAGCCAACTGTCCGTCAACTAATTACTCATAAAAGCCAAGCGTTTATAAATTTTTAATGTGTTTTTGCTTTTTTATTTTTCTAAAAGCTTGATTTCATACTAGCATAATCTTTTTATTATGTCAATCATAATAGTCTTTAAATTTATTGTAACATTTACATATTTTAGCATGTTGTTAAAATTATCATCTGTTAGTTCGGCCACACCTTCCTTATAATCATATATATTTTTTACAACAATCTTGATTTTTATGTTACCTATTTATGGCTTACTTAGCCTAAAAGCAGAGTACAAAAAACAATAAACCCTCTTCTGGCAACACGCTTTTTGTTACATATGTCACACAAGAAAATAATCCAGTCAACAAATAAATTATTGTCAACCAAAATATCTAAGACAATTCTTTGGCATCATTTTTAGTATCAAATTTACTGTGATTATATTCAAAATCATTAAGACTATCCCAGCCAAGTTGTACTTTTTATTTCACCAAATATTAAAAGACCGTAGAATAATTTTAACTTAATTTTACGATATCTTGAGTTGTCTCGTTGACATAAAAGAGATGTTCTAATCTCTCCGTAGATGTCTTTTATAAACTGAGACTAATAGATACAATTAAACTTATATAAAAGCCTTGTTGGGTAGTAAGTTTCCCGTAGCATAATTTGGCATATGGTTTTCGTAATTTAGAAACGTCAAATCACCAATCATAGCAGTCATCAAACTCTACACCCGCCCTTAATCATATGATTATTTTTTTCAAAATAATCACGGCGGGATGAGTGCCACACACCACACGCGTAAGCTACCTCCCGAAGTCAATCAACGCACCTTAGTGTGTCCTCTAAAATAATCCACAGATCAAAATTAATTATATAAGCTATTACCAACTCTAACAATCAAACCCCTAATACATAATGTGGCCAACCAAGACAAAAAATAATTAAAATCTTGTAGTATTTTTTACTTAAGTTTTTATATAAATAATGTTGACATAAGCGCTTTTGTACTATATTATAGGGGTAGCTTCTGAATAAAAAAATTATACAGAGGCCAAAAATAAACAGAAATTGTAAAACTCCACTTTTAAAAACAACCACTACTCGCAGGTGGTTGTTTTTTTATTAATGACACTTAAAAAACCAGCATTCAGCTGGAATAAATTGACGTGGTGGAGCTGCCGGGCACTGCCCCCGGGTCCAACTGGTATCCTGATATTCGTCTACGAACGTAGGCTCATTTAAAAATTTTATAACGTCACCTGGCTAAAAAATGAGTCGAAAAAACCAAGTTTCGTTACGCGGAAAAAGTCCCGCATGCCCGCCGCTTCCGAGCATGCAGCTAGCAACATATATATGACACCCTACACATCGGCTGTTGCCACGATGCTAGGATGATCGCTAAAAACTAAGCAGCGATTGGTGCAAAAGCCATCTTAGGAGCGAAAGCGCTCGCTACAAATGACTTTGCTTTTGCAACAAAGTTTGCAACTAAATCATACGTTACGCGTATCGTCGGCTCGCAGAATATCCTGATAAAGTCCAATTGTCGAAAGCTATATCAGCCCCACATATCTCTTTCCATTATACTACCTTTTCTTCAAAATTCTAGCTTACTATGCTTTAATAAGATTATGGTAAGCAGAGTTGCCTCAGCCACCCCCTACGGATTTGTCGGACAAATTATTGAGGTTGAGGGCGACATGTCAAAAGGATTACCTAGCCTACAGATCGTAGGTATGGGAAATAAAGCTATTGATGAATCTCGCGATCGAGTCCGAAGCGCTATAAAAAACTCTTCCTTAGACTTCCCAAAAGGCAAGCTAGTTATTAATTTAGCCCCAGCAGAACTACCAAAAGACGGATCACAATTCGACCTCCCAATTGCTTTGGCTATTTTATGTGTCGGAGGCATTCTAACCCAAAGCGACTTAGATAATGCAATTTTTGCAGGTGAACTAGCCTTAGACGGCACTCTGCGACCAATAAAATCGGCTATAGTCGCTGCCGAGGTTGCTAAAGCTAAAAAAATAAAATCAGTATATGTTCCATCTAAAAATGCCGAGCAAGCTGCGCTCGTATCCGGAGTTAATATTTTTCCTGTTAACGACCTCAAATCGCTCTTCTTACATCTGAAAAAAGAAAAAACCATAAAACGAATAAATAAAGCATCCTTAAAGCTACCGTCCTCACTAACTAAAAATAACCTAACTATTGACAACATCTATGGACAGGAACAGGCAAAGCGAGCTATTCAAATTGCTGTTGCCGGTAGACATAATATTTTATTATCTGGCCCTCCGGGATCGGGAAAAACCATGCTCGCAAAAGCCCTAAAGAATCTGTTGCCGCCTCTATCAAAATCTGAAATCATTGAGGTTACAAAGCTCCACAGCCTTGGTGAACATACTATTATTAGCAAATCCATTACCGAACGACCATTCAGAGAACCGCATCATACAGCCAGTCGGGCCTCTATTATAGGCGGTGGCTCAAAAATTCAACCTGGGGAGATTAGCTTAGCTCATCGAGGAGTATTATTTCTAGACGAATTCTTAGAATATCCACGAACAGTTCTTGAGTCCCTTCGTCAGCCACTAGAAGATCACGAAATCACCGTTAGTCGTGTAAATGGAAAATTTACCTTTCCTGCTAATTTTATACTCGTTGCAACCATGAATCCATGTCCCTGTGGATTCCTTGGAGACCCAGAAAAAACCTGCACTTGTTCACAAAACCAAATTCTTAATTATCAAAAAAAGTTGTCGGGTCCACTACTTGATCGCATAGATTTAACAGTGTCCGTATCACGAGTTCCTCATGAAAAATTAATCGACAGCAGTCCGTCGACAAAATTACAACAAGGAATATTTTTATCTGAAATTCTTCGAGCTCACTCTATTCAGAAGGATAGATATAAGTGTAGCTATAAATACAACAATGATATTACTGGTAGTAGTGTTGATAAATTAACATCAATATCTACCCCCGCTAAATCATTCTCGATAGAAGCATCTAAAAAGCTAGGGTTAAGCGCTCGTAGCTACTTCAAAGTCATCAAAGTTGCCCGTACTATTGCTGACCTTGACGGCTCACCATCAATAGAAATCCCACACATTGCTGAAAGTTTACAGTATCGTCAAATAAACATAACCTAGCTATGTGCTTGAAAATAATAAATATCTCTGTTACAATAGCAACTGAATTAATCTAAAATTGCTTCAAAAGGAGAGCCAGAGATTAATAAATCAATCCGTATCAACGGAGCAATCCGTGCAAAGGAGCTGCGGATAATTGGTCCTGATGGTGAGCAGTTGGGAATTATGTCTATTCAGGAGGCTTTAAGCAAGGCCAATGACATGAATCTTGACTTAGTCGAAATATCACCAGGAGCCAAGCCGCCAGTTGCCAAGATCATTGACTGGGGTAAATACCAGTACCAAAAAATGAAGGATCAGCAGAAAAACCGGCGTCAAGCAAAGTCTGGCGACCTAAAACAAATGCGTTTTGGTCTGAAGATAGGCGCTGGGGATCTAGAGGTAAAATTGAAAAAGATCCGTAAGTTTTTGGAGGGCGGACATAAAGTTCGTATACAAGTAGTCTACAAGGGTCGAGAAATGGCCCATAAAGAGATTGGCTACGAATTGATTGATAAGATCATGGAAAACCTTACTGATGACGCAGTATTAGAACAAAAACCTCAGATGGCTGGTCGCAATCTGAGCGTAGTAATAAGGAGTAAGTAATGCCAAAGCTAAAGACCCACAAAGGTACTGCGAAGCGAATTAAGCTAACCAGCACCGGTAAGTTGACCCGCCAGCGCGCATTTGGCGGACACTTCTTGGCTAAAAAGTCAAAAAGTCGTAAGCGCGCCATCAATACAACAGCAACCGTAACTGGCTCAATGGCTAAAAATGCTCGTCGAGCAATGGGAGTATAACATATGCGAGTAAAACGAGGAGTAGTAGCCCGCGCTAAGCATAAGAAGATTTTAAAAGCAGCTGCAGGTATGCAGCACAACCGAACCCGAAGTTTTCGCCTTGCAAAACAAGGTGTTATCAGAGCTTTGCAGTACGCTTACCGTGATCGCCGCAACAAAAAACGTGATTTGCGTAGTCTATGGATTACCCGCATTAACGCAGCCGCTCGCCAGGAAGGAACGACGTACGGTAAATTAATAGCCTCCATGAAATCCAAAAACGTCGAGATCGACAGAAAAATACTGGCTGAGCTGGCGGTTAGCGAGCCAAAAGCTTTTGCTGAAATAGTAAAAACCAGCCTGTAGATTATCTAAGAAAATAATAAATACCCTAATTTTTAGTAGGGTATTTATTATAGCCTGTCTATAAGCCGGGTTCTGTCTAAGGCAATCATCTATCTAGTTTGTTTGTTGCCAAACAAATCAAGCGGTTGCTGGTCTGCGAGCGGACGACTCTTGATATGCAAACCTCCTTGCAGTCAGCAGGGTTTACCTCCCGTCTACGTCACCGTAGATAGCTGTGAGCTTTTACCTCACTCGTTTCACCTTTTCCTCCATATATAGAGGTAGTTTCGTTTCTGTGGCACTTTCCCTAGGGTTACCCCCGGTCGCCGTTAGCGACTGCTGCTGTCCTTCACTGCCCGGACTTTCCTCTTGAACTAAGCTCAAGCGATTGCCCAACAGGCTACTCTCCTATTATATCATTAAACCCCAAGCTTGTCCGTGAGCGCTCGATATTCCCCGCGTAGATGCAAGGTGGGCGTTCGCAATCTATTGCCACGACAATAAATCATTAGAGCTCCCTATCATATGATGTTAGGAAAATCATATACGCTCACGGACAAACCTAGGGTCCACTTCCATTATACACCAAAAATTGTCATAAATACATGTAGAATCGACCACATACATCCAGATATAACTCTACCAATTACATCAGAGAATAACATAACAATGATAAATATAAGAAAAACACCATATTGCTCTATCCTCTGCATAATTACCCTAGCTTGGTCTGGAGCCACAGCATACAGTATTCGTGACCCATCCAGCGGTGGAATTGGTAACATATTGAAAACAAAAAAACCCAAATTTACAGATACAGTAGACGCAACAAGCATCCCGAGAGTTGTTGACTGAGTCGCTCCTCCAGCAGTAATAATACCGCTAATAATTCCCACACCAAACCCAACAAACGCAATAAATAAATTAGTAATCGGACCAGCCAACGCAACCAAAGCTGCGCCCCATTCGCCAAAGCGAACCCTGTTTGGATTAAACGGAACCGGCTTAGCGCCGCCAAAGACTGGAGCCTGTAGTATAACCATAGTCAGCGGCAATAAAATTGTCATGAAAGGATCAATATGCTTAATGGGATTAAGTGTTAGCCGGCCCTCTTCTTTGGCCGTATTATCTCCCAGTATATACCCAACAAAAGCATGCATTGCCTCGTGTGCAGTCATGGATAGTAGTATAACCGCCAGGACTATTATTATCTCTAGAACCATCAGCATTCATTATATCACTAGCACGTATATATTGACTAATTATACAAATACCGCTACAATAATAATGATTGTTATCAATAATAAAGTAAAGAGAGTGGAAATGGCATCACGATGCGAATTAACAGGTAAAGGCAAACAGTATGGCAACAATGTCAGCTTCTCCCTACGCCGCAACAAGCGTGTTTTTAAGCCAAATCTTCAAAAGAAAACTTTTGTTGTTGGTGGTCAAAAAATTACCATGACCTTAAGCACACAAGCAATTCGAACCCTGAAGAAAAAAGGCATTCTAAGCACACCAGTACCAGCTACTAAATAGTTTTAATATGCCTCCTGACTAAAGGCCATAAAAACTAGCCCCGAGAAAAACTATCGAGGCTAGTTTTTTCGATTATTTTTCTTAGCTCCTAGATACCTGTACAATAGTTAAGTTTTCTGGGAGGTCAGCAGATTTTTTTAATTTCCACTTCTGTCCAGCCTCAACCACGGGAGCGCTCATAGCCTTGACAAATTCATCCAATCCAGCCTGTGGAACCTCATATTGTAATGTTGGATCATCGTAGTGTATAGGGATCACCACCTTTGCATCCAGTTGACGAGCTATCATACTTGCTCCCGTGGCGTCAAGCGTATATCCATTACCCCCTACAGGTAATATTGCAAAGTCCACAACACTAATTTCTTCTAGCTGCTCGTCTGTTAATTTCTCTCCGATATTACCAATAACAACACCCCTAACATCGCCAACAGTAATTTTATATATTGTAGATTTTTTTACATCACTACCCGCATCAATATGGCGGCAAGCTGGGATGCCTAATAAAGAGACATCTCCCACTTCATATTCTCCCGGTCCGTTAAAAATTAATCGCGGTGTAGAATCTACAACAGCAAACCTATCCTCAGTTAACGCCTCCACGTCGTTGCCAACAGGTACGTTCTTACCTCCAGCAACCTCAACGTTAGGATCAAATACTACTCGTAGTTTTTTCGTAGTAAAAACTACAGCATTTGCACCCTTATATTCTATCTCAAACATTCTTACTCCTTTCTCAATATACCTTCTGTATCTATCAATACCGAATGCCTGCTTCTAACAATATCCATTATAAACCTATCCTTGACGCTCATTCTATAATAAAAATCGTCATACGTCATTACGGCATAGTTTATTTCAAACTTTTTACCCTTCTCTATCCTCTTTATGAGATTTTTTACCGCAACACCAGATAGTCCATCGCCAACCAACAGAAGGTCAACCGCATCGCTCGAGCCGCCAGATAATCTCCCAGCAGCTATTGCTAGTTTTAGACCCCGCATTCGTTTTAATGAAAGTTCCCAGGAAGAGACCGTCTTTGGTTTATCGGTGTCCCTATCGGAAAAGATAGCTGCAAGAGGTTTGACGTAAGGATAATCCTCATTTACACTGTAATATAACTTATTATCAACAGCATCTTGCTGCACAACGCCGACCGCTACCATATTTGCCAACTCTCTACGAACAGAATTAATTTGCTCATCAATTAGCCTAGTAATCTCTCTCACGTAGAATGATTTTTCTGGATTATTCAGAAAAAGATGAAGCAATTTTACCCGTGTTTTTGAACCAAATAATGAGTCAATCATTGTACTATAATTGTAACATAAATTTTACTTACCATCTAATAATTGCGACAAATAGTGTTCACATGACTCCAGAGCTCCCCACTCGATAAAAGGGTTGCGTCTAAACCATGTCAACTGCCTCTTCACTAGGCTCATGTCAGTCTTAACAAATTCCTGAATAACCTGATCCTCAGTGATGGCGCCTTCTACTATTTTTTTAATAATAGGGTAGACATTGCCAGTCATCGCCTCATTTTTCCAGCCATAATTACGTGCAGATGCTATTGTTTCCTCTACAACACCATCTTTGAGCATTTTTTTTGCTCTATCTGTAATTCTCTGCTTTATTAGTTGTTTTTCTGTTGTAATTCCAACAATGATAATATTATCTAGAGGTCTACTGCGTCTGGATATGGCCTGTCCCGCACGCTCAATCGACCTGATAAGATATCTCTTATTTTTGCTATTCTCTGGCAACTTCACGCCACGCCTAGTACAGTAGCCTTGAAGTTGATCTATAGTCATTTTTTGTAAATCGTCCCTCCTGTCTTGGATATACCCCTCCCCAAATTGAAAGTCAAAAACTATTGCATCAACATATAACCCAGTGCCGCCAACAAGAAATGGAATACGCCTACGCCCTCTAATCTCCTTAATTTTTTGATTAGCGTACTCCTTAAATTGAGCCACACTAAAAGAGTCTCCTGGACTGACCAAATCTATACCCCAATGAGACACTTTCTGTCGCTCAGACAAAGAGGGCTTAGCTGTACCAATATTCATACCTCGATAAACAGTCCTGCTGTCAGCACAGATTATTTCACCCCCATACCGTTTCGCTAGACGTATTGCCAGCGAGGTTTTACCGCTAGCCGTCGGACCGACTATTACAACCAATGGAGTTATTGTATTTTGTATTATAGGTCCGGATGCCATCGTCTTTCCTTAAAATTAACTACCCTGTATCTATCATCGCACAGGATACCGTCTTGTTCTAGAAGCTGTTTTTGCACATCTTGTCCACCAGGAAAGCCAACAGCCAGGCCGCCTTTTGCGTTTACAAGACGATGCCACGGCAGGCTAACGGGCCCGCCATGGGCAATCTCACCAACACACCTTGCTAAGTATGGACAGCCTGCCATAGCCGCCAGATCTCCATACGTTGTTACCTTATCCTCGGGCAATGAGGCCATCAGCAAATATACTTTATCTCGCAAATTACTGATTGACGATTCGTTGTGCAATTCCTTATCCTACAAATTTTCTAAATATTGAGCAAGCTTGCTTATTGGTAATTTTTCCTCTCCAAATTGAGTCCGAATGCTAACCTGGTTTGCTTCCGCATCCTTTGGTCCAACTATCAGCTGGACTGGGACTTTGAGGGCTGTCGCCTCCCGAATCTTTTTACCAAGAGACTCATTTCTTGCGTCTATTGTAAATCTTACATCGTTGTATTTTATCGGTTTCATCAATGTTACATCCGATAAAATTGTTGTTATTTTATCAACATAGTCCGCTACAGCGTTATTAATTGTCAAGACTCGTACCTGTTCTGGTGCTGACCAAAACGGGAACCAGCCACCGGTATGTTCAATAAAAACACTCAGAAATCGCTCAACAGACCCCAACAGTGCGCAGTGAATCATAACAGGTGTTGTAAAATTACCATCACTTTCTGTATATTCCAAACCAAACCGCTGTGGCTGCACAAAATCCAATTGTACAGTTGCCACCTGATGTTCACGACCAAGAGCGTCAGTCGCCATGAAGTCGATTTTTGGACCATAAAAGGCTGCTTCACCTTCCTGCTCAAAATAGTCTAAGCCAACTCTTTCAACCGCCGACTTCAATTGATTCTGTGCAGAATTCCACAACTCACGACCACCCAAATACGAGTCAGAATCGTCACGATAACTAAGACGCACTCGTAATTTCATATTAATTGAGCCGTATAGCTCACAGGCAGCCGATAGTAAATTATTAATCTCAGTCTCAATCTGATCCAGACGGCAAAATACATGACTATCGTCTTGGGTTAATGAACGCACACGACTCAGACCGCCAAGCTCACCCGTTTTCTCATCACGATAGTCAGTTGTTGTTTCCAGATAGCGTACTGGCATATCACGATAGCTTCGCGGTCGCGAGGCAAAGATCTGCGTATGATGCGGGCAATTCATAGGTTTTAGAGCCATTTCATCGCTCGTTTCTTGGCTTTTAACCAGGAATAGTTCTTCGCCAAACTTTGCCCAGTGACCAGAAGTCTCATACAGGTCTTTCTTAGTGATATGAGGTGTCCAGACCTTCTCAAACCCAAATCTCTGGCGTAATTGATTTGAGTACTGAGCCATAATATCACGCAAAATAGTTCCTCGGGGTGTAAATAACGGCAAGCCGACGCCTACCAACGGCGACATTGTATATAAATCAAGCTCCTTGCCAAGCTTTCGATGATCACGCTGCTTGGCAAGCTCTAACTGCGCCAGATATTTATCCAGCTCCTCTCGTGTATTAAATGCCACACCATACAGTCTTTGCATTTGAGGATTTTTTTCATTACCACGCCAGTAAGCACCAGCTACTTTCATAAGTTTGAAGACACCAACTCTGCCCGTACTATCAACATGTCCACCACGACATAAATCTGTATAATCACCCTGAGAATAAAGAGACACTGTCTCGCAATTACTATCTCCATCCGACAATGAGCCTAGATCTTCGCCAGTCAATTCCTTAGCAACAGTCGTGCCAGATCGCCTGAGGTCATTTATAAGCTCAATTTTAAATGTTTGCTGACCATTTTTAGCCCAATCAGCAGCTTCCTCAATTGACACATCACGTCTTTTAAAAGGATAGTCGGCTAAGATAATTTTTTTCATCTCTTTTTCTATTCTTGGAAAATCATCTTCAGAGATTTTTATATTCCCAAGGTCAATATCATAATAAAAACCATTATCAATAGCTGGGCCAACGCCGAACTTCGCCTGAGGCCATAAATGCTGAACAGCTTGCGCCATAATATGCGCTAAACTATGACGCATTGACTTTAATTCATTTTCACTCATATCAATATTATACCACGCTCCTTGCGAGCAACCTCTCATTGTGGTAGAATCAGTGTATCTGGGCGATTAGCTCATTTGGCTAGAGCGCTTCATTGACGTTGAAGAGGTGAGAGGTTCGAATCCTCTATTGCCCACCAGATACGATAGAGATGTAGCTCTTTTGCAATGTGTAGTTGTGAAAGAGTTTTTTTAATGTCGTAAAGGAGTATAGAAAATGACAGCCACAAACTCAGACAGCAACTTTTACCACCTAATCGATACTAGCTAATTGACATTATGAAATAAATATGATATTATTAGAGCGTATGAGTAGACATAACTCACCACAATTATCCAACCTGAAAAAGCCACAAACCTGCTCCCTCCTTAGTAAGGCGCAACTTCATTACGAATATAACAGAAAAATTAACGAGGAAAGAGCTATTCTACCAACCAGTAGGACTCGCGGCCATTAGCTATTAAATGCTCCTGAGCAGCCAGCACTTCAAATATGGGGTGCTTTTAATTTTACACATTTATTTTTCCACTAGATTTTTTAATAGTTATATGTCAATATATTGATATGATATGTTTAAAATGTTTTCACAAAAAAACTCGAATAGCCAACTCTCGTCAAAATAAAAAATCTCCAATAACCTGGAGACGTCACGTATGTGGTAGATGCGAATATACCTTCACAACCTACGAAAAGCCCGTCACCTCTTTTAGTGTCACATCAGACGGGAGCAAAAAAGATAGCTTTTCCATAGGCAAGTTGACAATTAGTATTGCCCGAAGTTTTCATCACGATAAATATGCTGCTGATTTTTATAGCTACGACCTAGCCACCACCGTTCAAGAGAGGCTATTGCTCCAAAATCATCACACTATATCAACACGCGAGATCGCTGAAATGGCTCACTCTACTTTACAAAAATTTGATCAAATAGCAGCTCTACAATATGCTGCCCAACACAAACTTATCATTTCCCACCAGAAGAAGCGCGGAAGACCTTCTTTTTCTTATCCTGAACACGATTCTGATCATTCATCTCAACAGTAGTTTTTTCTGTGACATCAAACTTGTCAAGATACTTTCCGATCAAAAGCCGCGTCTGGGCATTATATGAAGCCATAGAGCTATAGACAATAGCAATGACCGGCATCAACAACCACTGTAGAACCATCAATATGTTCCTACTCCTTTTATATCTCTCTGGTCGTGGCGGCAATAGCTTAAATGATACAAATATAGAGATTAGTATACCCACCATTGCCACCTCCTGAATGAGACTGACTGTATCTGGCAACTGATGGGCTGCAACACTGCGAGCAGCCTCACTATTCAATACAAGTGGAGCCCACCCACCAAAAGCAACAATCAGAGCAATACAGGCCTGCGTAACATGTCCATCTAGCAATCTAATAAACCTCGCAACACTAGGCCAAAATTTGGTAGTTCTCTTCTTGTTAAAGATATTATTCCCAACATACGCAACATCTGAAGCACCATAACTCCAGCGACGCAACTGGACAAATTGTGCCCGCAGCGTTTTAGTGTAGCCATTAGACAATACTGCATCTTGGTAAATTGGTACAAAAATTGGTACAACTTCATAGTTACCATTAAAATAAAAGTAGCTTCGCCAATATTGATGTCCGTCTTCAACAATCGTTCGGGTACTCCAAAAATCCATTTCAACAAGCGCATCCATTGGCTGAGAATGAGATGCAAAATTACGCAATGAATACGGCCTCATAGAGCTAATAATGTTCCAAAATGAATTTCCAGTAGCTACTACCCTCATCGGCGCAGGTACATCCCAGATGTTATTAGTAAATAGACAAATCGGCTGATACGACAAATGTTTTCTATCTTCATGAGTTATGTATTCATACGTTAGGTAGTCAAAATAATATCGATGGGGCTTATTGTCGCAATCCATTGTTGTAACTATGACATCAGAAAAAGCTATATTCTGCTGTTGTAAATATTTCTTCAGCCACTTTCCTGCGTAGGTAATGTTACCACCCTTGCCAATAACCTCGTTTGGTAAGTCTTTGGGGTGTTTTACCAGATGAAAAGAGTGAAAATATTTACCATATTTCTTCTTTAGTGTATCTGCTGTTGTTGCAATCTCAACACCACCTCTCTCCTCATACGCAAAAATAATAATCAGATGTTTTTTATCATATGTCGTATCTAAAACCGACTTCAAAGCAGGCTCAATAACCTCAATGCTCTCATTATAGGCTGGCATAATTAGGGCGTTGTAAATATTACTCGGTTTAGGAAAATATCCCTCTTCTGCAGCAGCCATTAGTCGTAGATTTTCTAAATGTTGTTCATATAACAACTTTTTTGACTGTTTATCAATCAACCTAGTATATGCACCCTTTGGATTCTCTAAATCATTCAAACGCTCACTCCAGTCCACCCGAGTAGCTCTCTCCATATTATTACGTCCGCTAATCATCCTATAGCTAATAGCCATAGCCTTAACAAAAGCAACTAAGATTACTGTTAGTAAATAGATCGAAGCTAAAACCGGATTTACCATAGATAAGATTATCAAGAGAATAATAGCACCGTAGCTCAACATACCAGGAAGCATTTCAAAAAAGCGATACTTTTTCGTTCGTTTACCAAGCGGAATTTCAATATCCATAAGTTTACCCTAATGATGCAATTTTAATAATTGAATATGCTAACGTAGCCAAAATAACTAAAATGCCCAATGTCAACCATAAAATAAATATAGCTACGCTACGCCTCTTTAATAGGGCCAACTTGACACTAAATATGGCGTGCCCCAACATGATCATAAAAGCTAGTATTATATAGCCAAACAAGCTATACCAATGGTCTCTATAGAAATTCGCCGAGCCGTACGCAGTATATCGAGTAATGACCTGCGCCTCACTATGCTTAATAGCCGTCGTTAGAAATATAGCAATAGCTATAAAGGCTACTAAATTAACAATCAAAGGAATGGTCACCCCTCTGTCGTTCAAAATAACTTTAATTGATTTTTTAACCGTATCTTTCATAAAATGGAGCCGTTGACTGGGCTTGAACCAGCGACCTGCTCGTTACGAATGAGCTGCTCTACCAGCTGAGCTACAACGGCAAACTCCTTAGAAAATTATAGCAAAAACAGGAGTTTTTTCAACCTAAAAACACTTATTTATCAACGGATACATAATATTTAATTTTATGGTTAGTCTTCAAATTATTAAACTGCTTATTAAACTCTGTCAGCGGCACTTTAATATAAGAATAATTAACCGTATTACCCTCAATGTTATTGAGAACAACAAAATAATATCCATCACCAGATAAGGTTTTTATTGGCTCAGATATCCTACCCTTTACTAGAGAAGCGGCAGTCTTAGTTAGACCTCCATCAGAATTATCAGCAGATACAGAGAGATCAAACACTGGCTGGACTTTATCGCCCATTTCGGCGGCAATATCTTTTAGATTTTTACCCGCCTTAAGCTTCTTTTTAATTTTAGACACTAAATCGTTGGCAGTCTTGTCAATATTAAATGAGACTTCTTGCTTTAATAAAGTGTATTTCATTGCAGTTTTCAGCTCATCCATAGACCAATGAAGATTGTCTTTTACTACAGACTCATATGCTGACTGTGAAAGCTTACTAGACTCCTGCTGCTTATTGATTAAAGCTTGGACCTTCTGATCATCAACTGTAATGTTATTTTCTCGAGCTAGCTTTTTAGCATACGCCACCTCTAAGGCCTTATCAATTGATTGATTCTGATAAAACTTAACCTTGTCTTTCTGGTCAGACTGACCCTGGCCCTGCAATACTGCCAACGAGCTACGATGATATAGCAAATAATCACTATATTCAGCATTCTCACCATCGATAGTAGCCACCGGGAGAGGTATAATCTTAGTGATTCGGTACGCAATATCGCCCGTATCCTTCCACATATACAGCTGAGCCCAGCCAAGACCAACAAAAATCACCAAAATAGCTACACTAACAAACATAGTTACCCACACTAAACGTCGCCTAGTGTACTGAATAGGATACTTGTGCTTTCGCCCAGCTGCTAGAACTTTTTCGCGATGCTGAGCAACGGTATCGTTAGTAATCCTTGCTGGTAGTTTTTTAGATTGTCTCTTATCTTTACGCTTCAACAAGCCCATCTTCACCCTCCTTTTTTGACGCAAGCTCTACAGCATCTTGCAGCTTATTATAGATATTATCTGGATGTTCTACGTTTTTTATAACAAGATCGCCAACAAACGTCTGAATAACAATTGTACCAAATTTAAACATTTCTCCACTAAACCCGGGAATATTATAGCTAATATTCTGAATTTTTGATAGCTTTAGCTCAATTACGTCTTTCCCAAAAAAACCATGTTGTGTAATTTGACGAATTCGCTGGTCTGTCACAATATAATAGGTATAGAACCACATCAAAAAGTGATAAGAGAACAGCGTCAGGCCTATAAGAAAACTTCCCATAAACACCCAAAGCAGGTTTAGATTATCTTGCCAGATAAGAAATGGCAACGAGCCAAGCGCCATAGAACCAAGCAATAAATAAAAGCCTTTTCTCATAGCAATGACATGACGACGAAACACAAACAGCAGACGCTCACCATCGCGCTGCCCATCAAATTGTCTATCTGATACTTTATCTGTCATACGTTTGGTACCCCGGGCAGGAGTCGAACCTACAACCTTATCCTTAGGACGGATCTGCTCTATCCAGTTGAGCTACCGAGGCATAAACTAATTATACCACGAGTAGCTCTCAGGTAGACCAGTCTAGCGCGTAAACTTCTCACTTAACGTATGATAACTAACTATCTCTTCTGGCTTAAACCAGTGTTCAATTTCACTAACAGCTTCTTCTGAATCGCCGGAAGCATGAATTAAGTTTGGTACACCCTTTTGGCACTCATCGGCATAACCAAAGCTAATGTGCGAGTAATCACCGCGAATTGTACCCATGTCTGCCGACTTCGGTTCAGTTGGGCCAACAATTTTTCTAACAACCGTGACAGCCTCAACGCCTTCTAGTACCATTGCTATGACAGGCCCGTCCATCATCATATCCAATGTTATGTTCAGAGTATCTTCACCCCTGCGCGTCGCTAGTTTACCAATGTCCTCGTAATGAGCATAGTAATGATCTCTAGATGGTGATGTCATTTTTACACCAACTATTTTTAAGCCCACTCTCTCAAAACGTTGTAAAATTTCCCCAACAATTCCCCTCTGAACTGCATCAGGCTTAAAGACAATCAAAGTCCTTTCGACGCCACAGTATTTTTTCTTGCTATCTGACATATACTCTCCTCTGTCGTTATTATCTTTATTATAGTATCAGAAATAGATAATTTGATAAACAAGTCCATTAACGATAGAATACTAATATGTTTATATCAGAGGCCTTAACTGATTTTCTGGAACATCTGGAAGTTGAAAGTGGACGTAGTCAGAAGACTATTATAAACTACCAGTTATATTTAGAAAGGTTTATCGATTTTGCTGGTGATATTAGTGTTGATAAAATTACATCGGAGTTAATTCGACAATATCGCCTCTGGTTAAACCGTTATAAAAATAACAACACTGGCGAGGGGTTGTCGTTAATTACACAAAGCTACCACCTTATAGCACTACGCGGGCTACTCACATATCTTTCTCGTCGCGATATAAAGAGTCTGGCTGCCGACAAAATCATCCTACCAAAGACCGTCCGAAAACAAGTAACTTTTTTACAATACGATGAGGTGCTACGGATGATTGAACAAATACCAACCGACACCGAATCAGGACTAAGAGACCGAGCGATTGTTGAACTATTATTTTCCAGCGGGCTACGCGTTTCAGAGCTAGTAAATCTAAATCGTGACCACATAAACCTAACAAGACGTGAATTTATGGTCCGAGGAAAAGGCCAAAAAGATCGACCTGTTTTTATATCAAAAGGTGCTGCTGAGCATGTGTCTACATACTTAGAATCCAGAACAGACAGCTTACCTCCCTTGTTTCTAAGTTACAGCAGGCACCACGCCGCACCTAACACGTCTGGTGATTATCGTCGGCTAAGCGCTCGCAGCGTTCAACGAATGGTTAGTCAATACGCCCGCCTGGCTGGCATAACCAAACACGTTAGCCCCCATACAATGAGACACAGCTTTGCTACCGATCTTCTCATGAATGGTGCAGATTTACGCTCCGTTCAGTCAATGTTGGGCCATAGCAATATATCAACTACTCAAGTCTATACACACGTTACCGATCAGCACCTAAGAGATATCCACGAACGTTTTCATAGCGATACTTAGCTTAAGGCTTACATCTGCCTACGGCAGCAGCCCCACCACCAGATATAGAGAAGTCCTTACATAGACTGTTTTTTAGCTCAACCGCATTATCTGGATAGGCAAAATCATCTCCAATTTGCAGACGCGCCTCAACTCGCCTGAATAAGTTACTTGCTCGCCCCGTTGAGTCAACAATCGGCTGTACACCATCAAAGTTTACAGTAGTACCATCACTTTTCTGAAGTGAAACTTTTATACTGCCACCCTTATATATTGAGACCAGTCTCAAAAAGGCAGATTCACTACCTGCTGGAACCTCATCAACATCAATTACCGCCTTACAAGAATACTCACCAGAAAACCTAAATGTTTTACTGCAAGAAATGATATTTGTTCCATTGTTGTGCTCATTACCGTCAGTTGCACGTGGACGATCTGAAGGTTTGCCAGAAACAGTAGTTCCAGCCTGACCTAGAACGTCTGACCTTAAGACGTTTGGCCGCAAAAAAGAAGTCACGCCTGTTGTGTCTAATGTCGCCAAGTTAAAGGTTGATCCAGGGCTAATAACTTGTGCACGTACCAACGGTGGTGTATTACTATTCCATTTATCTTTTGTCGGCAGTTCTCCGGTGGTCGATATTTCGGTATTGACTGCATTTGCAGCATTTAAGTTGCTTTCGTCATCACGTCTATACCATTCAATGATTATTTTATTGAATGAACTTACCGCTCTCAGAGATATAAGCTGAGACTTATCTTCAATAGCTTTATATATAAAATCTTGAGATTGCATGGCAATTTTCACACAAGTATACGCCTGGTCAAACTTTTTACCAGCACCGGAGCCTGTCTGAATAACCGTCTCACCAGACGCACTACCACCAACCACTCCAGAGGCAGCAATCATATTACAATTTATTGGGCCACTCAATACGCCTGCTGCTTGCATATTCCCTGTTTGAGCTGCACGAACAACACGCTTGGCGTCCTCTACGCCCGCCAAGGCGGCGTCGTAAGCACTCTGCGATAAGTCATTATCTGAAGCCTGTCTTTGGTCCATGAGCATTAATCTCATAAAGCCAATCGTCACAATTGTAAGCAACATTGCCCCAAAAATAACCGCAAAGAGCGACACGGCGCCCGACTGTCGTGCATACCTACCCATTTGTCCTCACAATCATTTCAAATTTATTTATCGCACAGAATTCAAAATTACTTTCAGCCTCATCTGGTGCTTTACATGAAGAATTTCTAATTTCGCTCATTTTACTCGTTCCTAGTGTAAACGTTAATCTATATAAGGCTTCCCTTGAACTATCAGAAGTAATCTTTTCCAATGTAACATTATGAATGCCAATTGAACCGTCACCACTACTAATCGGTCTTAGTAAATTAGAAGATTTTGCCATATCAACCGTTTCCGGATATCTACCGGACCCATCTCTTTTACACAGCCCGCCATCCGCATCAACAACTCGCACTAGATTAATCGGATTACTATCAACCTTAAATAGTCTATTTGCGCCCAATAGACTAGGATCGTCCAGATATTTTGGGTTATTCCAAACGTACGAATGAGCACCCAAGCACAGACGTCCAGTAGTCCAATTTTCATTATTTGGCACTCGTAAGCCTGTAATATTGATTTTCCCGGCATTTGCCTGTAGAAAATCTCTCCTAAACGTATCGGAAATATCTCGGCCCGCTTGATTAACATCACGCAATACCACTCCTCGACTATACATCCTACCAGCCTGAATGCCCACCATTGTAATTGACAACAAAAGAATAGAGATAAAGGTCATAGCTAGCATTAGTTCAATTAACGTAAATCCTTGTTTAGCGTCCCGAATCATATAACCTCACAATCGTACCAATCGTTGCCGGCATTTTACTGCCAACTGGCATCCAACAAGCTTTAATATACGCGTCATACTTATTGCTGTCTTTACTGCCAGTGGCTGTACTTGGCTTGACTAACCTAACAGATATTCCATACGTTTTCTTAGTGTCGCCATCAACTCGCGCGTAAGTTTCCGCCTGCTTGTAATCGCCTGGGTTGTTCAAAATACTGATTTTAGAGGTATGCGCAGACGTTGCCACCAAAGCAAATTCTCGATTAGAAAAACCGTCAGGACATGCTGCCATCCCTAAACCGCCCTCATTATCACCAACCGCAGCAATACTTACCGCGTTGTCGTTAACCAACTTTTTCCAGATGTCGCTCTTTGTATCATGTGCATACCTTAAAATTTCCGCTTGAGCGTCAACTTGCTGTCTTACCAGTGTCGTTTCTAGGGCGTACTGCGAAATAGCCATCCCCCGATTCATTGTTTCTAACGTAATAACGGCGACCAGGCTAAAAATAGTTACACCAAGTAACACCTCCACCAAGGTGTCACCCCTACTAGACCTACGCATCAGCACATCCTCCAGTTGCATTACCTATCACCACCGCATCAGCTGAACCAGCATACGAGCGCAAAAAGACAGATAATCGTTCACCCGGTAGCCAGTCGTCATCATAAACGCAAATTTCCCGCTGTTGACGCTGCTCCCCACCAGACTGTATAATGCCAGCATTATTCTTATTATTCACAAAATTAGTAAGATCGTCGCCAAATCTACTAACATCCGTCCTAATGTCCAGTTGCCCTGTTTCTGGATGACGATACATTAAAATGGAGATGTAGGCATTGTTTTTGTGTTGATTAGCAAACCTAGTCTTTACCTGCCAATTAACAGAGTAGTCACTAGACTCAGCACCACGACGATAGGCCCAAGCACTACCCTTATCGGCCCTATGTGCATAAACTGGATAAGTTTTATAAGAAGTTCCATCGGTAGAACCTAACGCACCCACTGTAGTGATATAACGGCCAACAATCACACATTCAGACTGTCCTCGCAAAGTTTCAAGCCGGCCATCCGCCCCATCAATTGGACAAACGCTCCTTGACCGATCATTCTCTACATTAACAACTTTCGAATATTCACTACGTAAAAATCCAGCATATGACTGAACTGAATCACGGTATTGCTGACGATTGATAGACATGCTCACTCCAACCATCAGCATTGAGGTCAATAAACCAGAAATAGCCACAAACAAAATCACTTCAATTATAGTAAAACCTTTTTGTTTATCGCCCATCACTTCTCCATTATAGCATAAGCGAGTTGCTTTAATTAGACGAGCAGAAATCCCCATGTTAAAATTTGTTGGCTAAAAAACCATGCCAGCAAGAATCCCACAATAAGTAGCGGACCGAAACAGATTCGTGAATTCGCCTGCAACTTGCCCCTAAACATTGATGGCAAGACAAGCAATGTGCCAATTAAATTTGCTGCAAATAAAGCCGCAAATGCCAATAGCCAATTACCCAAGAATAAAGATAATCCCAAGCCGAGCTTAACATCACCAAAACCAACCCAAGTTTTATCCTCTCCATAACGATACTTTGAAAACAGATATAGCAACATATATACACCGCTCAAAATTGCAATTGACACCAGAAGCGAAGTCAAGTTTTTTGAAAAATCTTCAGCTAGGGATAGTCGTAGTCCCGCAAAAATAGCACCGACAATAATAAACGGAATATTGATAACATCAGGTAGTAGTAGCCACTTAAGATCATAGACAAATAAAATTGCTAATAACACCAAACCAGTCAACCACAAAGATAATAGTACGACTTGCCAGAAATCCATCAACGAACCTGGCCAGAACACCACCGATAATACAAACAGCCCGGCCATTACTACCTCTAACAAAATCTCCATCCAACCAATAAACTGTTTACAATACCGACACTTACCCAAACTAATAACCCAGCTGAATACTGGTATTAAGTCGTACAGCGCCAGTTCATGGCCGCAAGAGAGACAGCGAGAGCGATCTTTGGACACCTTCTTTATCAATGGAGACAATTTCTTCAACTCTTTACGATCAACCTTCTCTCCGGTTTTTTTATCCTCAGTTAATTGACGAGCGCGTAGTCGCCAAATCTGCGCCCCAACGAAGCTACCTAAAATAGCCCCCAATACTCCAGCCAGTACAAATTTCATCATACTTCTTATGTTAACAAAAAACTACAAAAAAATCAGCCCCACGCTGAGGCTGATTTCTAGTAGGATTCATGTTTATACGTCTTGACAATACAGTTGCTTTTGCGAACCATTGTTTTCCAACAGCACTACAACAGCAGCGTTGCGCGAAGAGCCGTTCTGCAATGTAATGGTTGCGGGATCATCAGTAGATGGTGCCGGTGAATTAGCAGGACATTTTCGGCCACGCATCACCTTAATTTCATTACCAGCAACTGACATTGACGAGCTAGTGGCAACCACCTTCAGCTCTGAATTTTTATCATACTGGTCAAGCTTGTCAACATACTTGCGCAACGATTCATCGTTAAAAGTTCCGCCATTACGGTTGGCTGAATTCCAGCTGGTAATAGCGGCAGCAACCGTTGAGGCATCATTTTTCCTTGACTGATCACGCTGATTGCGCTGCAACGCTGGCAATGCAATAAACACCATCGCGAAAATAAGTCCAGCAATAGCCAGTACCAACACAACCTCGATAATCGTAAATCCTTTTTTGTTGTCTTTGTTTACCATTGAAATGTCCACCTTTCTATGGCTTATGTTATATTTGTGCAAAGAATGCTTACGTTTATAATACACTAAAATTATATAATCGTCTAGCGAATATTAATATTACCAACTAAGCTATAGATTGGGAATAATATTGCAGCGACCATCGTACCAGCGACAACTGCCAAGAATATCATTAAGACTGGTTCTATTGCCGTTGACAGTGCTCGAATCTCCTCATCAAGCTCGTCCTCATACACTTGAGCGGTTTTACCCATCATCTCATCAATTTTACCGGATTGCTCACCAATTTTTATCATCTGAGGCACCATTGTTAAGAAATAATCTTCGTTCGATAATGAAGCCGAGAGAGCCTTACCACCCTTTACCTTATCTGCAGCACGAGCAATACCCTCACTGATAACAACATTATTGACCGCCTCTGATGAAATACGAAGCATATCAAGCATCGGCACGCCCGTACTTAATAACGTCTGACCAGTTCGCGTAAATCGCGCCATATACATTTTTCTAAACATTCCCTTAAACAATGGGGCATTAAGCTTAAGTGTATCCTTAGTCCTAATTCCCTGGTCAGTTTTCAGATATTGCACCAAAAAATATCCACCAATAATAAGCAGCAGTATAATAAGCCACCAAAATCCAGTAAAGAATTTTGCTGTACCGACCATAATAAGAGTTATTAGTGGCAATTCTTTATTTAAGTCTCTATATAACCCCTCCACCTGCGGCATCACAGTAAACAACATAAAACCTACGACTAAAATAATCACCGCTAGGACAATCGACGGGTACATCATGGCACCTCGAATTTTTCCCATCATCGCAGCATCTTTTTCCTGCTGAGCAGCTAGCCTTTTTAAGGCGTCATCCATCGTACCAGATGTCTCACCTGCTGCAACTAATGCAACATAAACTTTATTAAAAACCTCTGGATGCTTCGAGAAAGAGTCCGACAGAGACTTACCTCCTTCAACATCAGAAATAATCTCCTGAACAATTTCTTGCATTCGCTTATTGGCGGTCTGCTCCTGTACGGTTCTAAGACTTTGCGACAGTGGTAAACCAGCCCCAATCAACGTTGCCAGCTGACGAGTAAATACCACTTTATCTTTGGTAGTAATCCTGCCAGATAGCCTAGCAAATATATTATCCTTATCATCCTGAAGCTCAATTTTTAGCGGCACAAACCCCTGGGCCGACAATAGTTTTGCAGCAGAATTTTCGCTATCAGCCTGAACAACAGATTTAACAATTTTATCACTCGCGCTATCTCGCGCCTCATAGTTATATTTTTTCATCCACTACCCCCTCATCAACCTCTCAAACTCTGTCAAATCAACCGCGAATTCACGCGCATTATCATACGTAATTGTACCGTTTTGTACCAAATTGACCAAAGTTCTGTCCATCGTCTGCATTCCTTGATCGGCACCGGTCTGAATCACCGCGTCTAACTGATGCGATTTACCTTCACGAATAATATTGCGGACTGCCGGGTTGGCGATCAACACTTCCGCTGCCACAACTCGCCCGCCACCAATTGCCGGCACTAGCCGCTGCGAACAAATTGCCATCAGAATGTTCGATAACTGCGCCCGAATCTGTGGCTGCTGATGCGGTGGAAACACGTCAATCATACGATCGATTGACTGAGCCGCCGAGTTAGTGTGAAGAGTCGCAAACACCAAGTGTCCGGTCTCAGCAATAGTAATCGCCGCCGAGATCGTCTCGAGGTCGCGCATCTCGCCAATCAGCACCACGTCCGGGTCTTGGCGAAGGCTAGAGCGCAGCGCCGCCGAGAAAGAATAAGTGTCATAATGAACCTCGCGCTGCACCACTACCGATTTTTTCGACTTGTGAGTAAACTCAATCGGGTCTTCAATAGTAATAATATGCTGCGATCTTTCAGAGTTAATCTTATCGACCAGCGCTGCCAAAGTTGTCGACTTACCCGATCCAGTTGGCCCAGTCACCAGCACCAAACCGCGTGGAAAATCAGCAAAGGTGTTAACGACCGGCGGCATACCTAGCTCGGTTGCCGACTTAATCTCATTTGGAATCAAACGCAAAGCCGCCGCCAAATTGCCACGTTCATGAAAAGCATTCACCCGAAATCGCCCTAACGTACCAAACGCAAACGAAAAGTCAAATTCCTTATCTTTTAACAGAATCTGGCGCTGATCTTCGTCAAGAATCTGAAATACCAATCGCTCAACCGACGGCTCGTCAAGTGGCTGAGTTCCCGCAGCCGGCACCAATGCGCCGTCAATCCTCAGCATCGGCGGCAAGCCAACCTGAATATGAAGGTCTGAAGCCCGCTTCTTCACCACTTCTTCTAGTAAAATCTCAATTCGTAATTCTTGATTATTCATATTCCCTCCTTTTATGCGGTGTCCGCCGCTACTCTATTTACTTCTTCTATTGTTGTTACGCCATTTAACGCTTTCAAATATCCATCTTGGCGCATCGTAATCATTCCTTGCTGAATTGCCATTCGTTGGATTTCAGTTGCCGTAGCCCGCTTTACAATCAAATTCTGTATCTCCTCGGTAACATCCATCACCTCATATAGACCAGCTCGGCCAGAATAGCCGCGTGGTGTTTGTGGCGTATCTTTACCTTTCGCCAAAACAAATGACGCTTGAGTTGCTAACGGCAAGCTCTCATAGCCCAGATCTTGAGAAAATTGTGCAACCTGTTCCTTTGTTTGTGGCAATAATCCACCGACAGCTTCACGAATTGCTTGGGTTTCTAGCGGTGATGATTGATACAAATCCCGACGACGCGCCACCCGCCGAACCAACCGCTGCCCGATGATAGTATTGACCGTACTAGCAATAAGGAACGGCTCGATGCCCATATCAAGTAGTCGCGGTAGCACACCCGCTGCCGAATTGGTGTGTAAAGTCGAGAAAACCAAATGCCCCGTTAACGCTGCTTGAACCGCCAAGTTCGCTGTTTCATTATCACGAATCTCACCAACCATCACAATGTCTGGATCTTGACGCAAAATTGACCGTAAACCCGAAGCAAACGTCAAACCAACCTCCGCATTCACCTGAATCTGATTGACACCGTCCATCTTATACTCCACTGGATCCTCAAGCGTCACGATGTTGACCGTATCGTCTTTGATTTCCTTAATCAGCGCGTATAGGCTTGTTGACTTACCAGAGCCAGTCGGTCCTGATGTTAAAATCATTCCGTTTGGACGCTTAATTCCTTTGCGAATCGTCCGTAAGGCACGTCCAGCATATCCCATGTCCTCAAGATTAAAGGAGCTACCACTCTTATCAAGCAAGCGAATAACTACCTGCTCGCCCCAAACAACTGGTGAGATAGCAATACGCAAATCGACATCCTTACCAGCCACATTAACCGCAAATTGACCGTCCTGAGGAATACGGTGCTCGTCAATCTTTAGGTTTGAAAGAATTTTTATACGACTAACTAACGCTGGTTCAATACTTTTTGGTAGCTGCATAATTTCACGCAGCACGCCATCCACCCGACAGCGAATTTTCAAAGCTTTTTCCAACGGCTCAATATGAACATCTGAGGCATGACTCTTCACAGCATACTCCAAAATCGTCGATAATGCTCGCGATATTGGCGAATCCTGCACAATTGTTTTAATATTGCCAGCATCTGACGAAGACTCTTCCTGCGAAGCTTGTGCCGCTACGTTAACAGATGACAAGTCGGTCTTATATTGGTCCAAAACATGACGCACGCTCTCTTCTGAAGCCATAAAGACCTTAATCGGACGTTGAATCCGATTCGACAGATAATCGACCGCCTGAACATTATTGGCGTCGATCATCGCCACTGCTAATCTGTTTTGAACCTCCGCCAACGGCACTGCCATAAATCTCTCAGCAACGTCTGACGGCAATAACGATAAAATATCCTGATTGATAACACTATTCGATAAATTAACGTATGGCACACCCGAAACCTGCGCTACGCCATGAACCAGCAACTCGTTATCAAGCAAGCCTTCGTCACTCAACAAGCTAAATAGCGGCTTATTATTTTCAGTAGCACGCTTTAAGGCATCATCAATAACCGACTTTTCGATAAGTCCTTCATTTATAAGCAGTTTAATCAACTTATCTTGGATATCATCCGTCAGTAAAGCCATGCTACGTCCTTTCTCTACTTGGCCGTATCTTGACCCACAAACACCTCAACAGTTGGATTTATCGCATTGCTATTGAAAATCGCTGGATTTGGTTTTTCAACATCAGATGATATCTCCCGAATAGTTTGTACTTTCATACCACGCTCTGGGACCTTTAAAAAGGAGATGTTGGAGGCGACAAGATAACCAATTGCCACACCCACACCAGCAATTAATACCACCATTGCTATATCTGTTTTTTTCACGGCTTTACCACCTTATTTTCTAATTGTACTGTTTGTGCCGGTTCATAATAAGCAACACCCCGAACAACCAAACTCAATTTATCTTCACTACGCTGAATTTCTACTGTTTTTAAGTCAATTACGCGAATCGAAGCCTCGAGTTTCGTCAGTAACTCTTTCAATTTATCAGCTGGCCCGCTCACTTCCATGATAAACGACACAGTATTCGCTGAAGTTGATCCAGAACTATCACTATCAGATGCGACTTGCGTCACCGACAAATTCTGAATCGTCAAACCAGTAGTCGTATCAATAAACTTGTTCTTAAGCGAAGCGCCAAAAGCATCAGCGTTAGGATTATCTGGCAATGCATCTAAAATTGTCTGTAGTGCACTACTTTCATTATTTGCCTTGACAGAATTAAGCGCTGTATTTGTATCTAGAACTCGGATATTCTTCTTTAACTCGTCAATTGTCGCTAGGTTCTTGTCCAGTCGCGAAATCGTACTTTGCTTTTCAATAATAATCTTTGAGTGAAAGATAATCTGTTGAATTAGGAAAATACTGACAACTAGCGCAATCCCCGCTAAAAACGCCGCACTCGCCACAAAAACAAACATTGTCTTTTTTGACGAATCAATTTGCTGACGTTTGCGAATTGCAACTTCTTTATTATCGGTTGGCATTACCATTCTCCCGTTTTGCCGAATTATCAGTTTTACTCTTAAATAAACTATCTGGAATTCCTTGGCGTGAGTCGGTCATATCAATTTTAGTCGTTGGTGTTATAACTGAAACTACGCCATTGTTTGCAGGCGCCAGCAGCGCTTCATTATATTCAAACGAGAAAGAAAACTGCAATACTTTTTTACCCTCCGAATTTTCACCAAAGCTAGTGTCACCATCTTTTATATCCTTAGTCAGTTCTACCTCTGAAGTGTTAGCTCCATCGGTTGTCCGAACTTTAGTGCTTAAAATAGTCTTTTTTAAGGTCTCCAACGCACCGTAGCCGTTAGCAGCACTACCCTCCAGAGTAATTGTCTTCAATTCAGGATTAACCTTAATGCTTGAAAAGCTAACATTGTTTGGTGCTGGTGGATTAACCGCAGATACTACATCAAAAATCCGCGAATTAATTTTCTTACCAGAGTGTTGGGCGTTAATTTTTGACAATTGATTTTGAATAGTCACCACCTTATTGAGATCCTCTACCGCCATAAGTTTATCGCTTCGATCTTTAATGCCGCTATTTTGTACCACCTCAGCTGCAAGTTGACCGCCCAAAATCACCGCCAAAGCAACTACTGCGGCAATAGAAGCGCCTCCTATCAAAAACGACATTGAAATAACACGATTACGCATCGCACGAGTTTTTAGCAACTCTCGCTTGACATTCGGAATAAGGTTAATTTCAATCATGATGCGTTGCTCCTTTGTGCCAAGCCAACAGCAATAGCAAACTCTGAGGCAATCGGTGCCAACTGTTGCTGATCAGACTGAGAAACCTGAACTCGCTGCCACGGATCGGCAACAATTGACTGAATGCCAGCTTTATTCATAACATAACTATCAAGCTGCGGAATAACTGAGCCAAAGCCTGACAGTAAAATTCCAGAGACGGCAGTGTTTGGATATCTAGTCTGGAAAAACTTAATCGATTTGATTAACTCTGATGAGAAACTATCAAGCGTCGAATCGATTGCTCTTAACACCTGTCCATCCAACCTATCCGGCGCTAGACCAAATTTCAGGATAAATTGACGCGCTTGATCTTCTTGGACATTAAGATTTTGGACTGCTGCTCGCACTAACGAAGATAGTCCCGTTGGAATCATACGAATTAGCCTTGGCGCACCGTTGTAAACTACTGCCAAATCTGTCGAATTCTCGCCCATATCAATAATTAAGCGAGCATCCTGTGAATCAGTAACAGATAAAGAGCGCACCATTGCAATAGCATCTGGTTCCTCAGCGATAACATTGAAACCAAGCCCCTCGACCAGCTCCAGCCTTTCCTCTGCGTATGTTTTTGACGTACTGGTCAGCAAAACCTCATATTGGTTCTGGGCATGTAAGCTCTCGCCTAACAGCACCCAGTCTACCTCCGCCTCATCCGAAGACATTGGAATGTACTGGTCGACCTGATATTTCATCATTGCCTTTAGTTCTTGTTCAGAAACCTTCGGAACGTCAATTACGGTTGAAAATGTTTTATTTGACGGTAGGCCAATAGCCACATTAGAGGTCCTAATTCCAGCTTGACCAACTGCTGTCATAATTGCTTCGCCCAAACGTCGTCGCGCCTCTGGCGAATCGCCACTTGTTATTTTAGAATCAACTGGCGTATAGCCATAATGGACCAGACTCCAACCCGCACCAGTACGAGACAACTGAACCACCCGCACCGCGTTTGTGCCGATGTCCAGTCCGAAGAAGTCGCCCAACCCTTTTATTAATTTCATAACTAGTACCAATTATATACATTAGCGTTTTAATTTGCAAACTTTTAATATCTTGGTGGCAATTCGCGTAAGTTCATTGTGCTAATTGCGCCCGTATTCCGATAATTGTTATATGCCCAAATGTAGGCATCTGCCCGCAAGTTAATGATTTCTGCTGGAGTCCCTGGATGCATATTTGGGTCATTTTTGGCTGATGACGCATGTTTACCACCATATGTACGTCGCAAAAATAGATGACCGGCTTTAATTGGTCCATTAATCCGTAGTTGCTTGCCACATGAAGCCTCGGAGACCCCACTCAACCAATGTGTCATATTTAACACAGCCCCACAGGTGCTAACATAACCGTCTTTAGGAGTAATTAACCAAGCATTAACCTCACCAACCGAAGGGTCAATAATAATATTTTTAGCATAGATAATTAGTTGTGGTAGTGTCCGCGCATTACCTGGATCACTATACAACAAATCGCCCGAAATCCTGACCGTACCAGTAGATTTGATGACAATACTCTTTCCTGCGTCGAGCCTTGATCCGGCTAAAGTGATATTTCCGGCGGCATATTCGCCCGTCACCAAATTGTTGGTAGCGACAACCCCTGAAACATTTCCTTTTATACCCCCGACAGATGGTAGTGTAAAATTGTCAGGAACGAGACTGGAGCTACTAAAATTACCAAACTTTGGTGTATTGGCAAACGTCAACTTATTATAATCACGTACTGTCACATTTTCACGACCATTGAAAGATGATGACAAACCTGCCCCGGAAGCCGACTCCGCCTTACCGCCAGCAATAATTCCATACTCAGCCCAAGATCCGTGTATTTTTTGATAGGCACGATCCATCGTGTAGGATAACGTAATATTTTCAATTATCAACCCCATGTGCGACGGACTAGACTTGATATAAATATCAATAATATTTCCATCGCTATACAAAACAGTGCCTGGCTTGATGTCAGCCGTAAATGCCGAATTCTCACTAAATCCTGGAAGTCCCCATCCTGAGTATTGCGTACCATCAGGTCTGGCGCCATTTTCATTTCCCTTAACGTCCATTTCGTGTCCATTAATTTTTACTCGAATAAAATTATCCGCTGAACCTGAGAAGTTAAACCTTAGATTTTTAGCATTCTTCAAATCGCCCAATTTAACATTTTTCAACCTAAATACATAGGTATTTCCACAATTCAAAACGGCAGTTCCTGTAGCGCCCAAACAGCCAGCTGCAACGCTTGAATCGGGCTTTGATGCAGAATGTGTATGACGCCCAAAACTATTAATACTAATCCACTTAGCTTTATTTGAAGTTCTCCAAGTACCTCTACGACAATCAGGATTGTGTGTAATGATCCGCGTATCACCAATTAAATCCTTGTTCGGTATATCAGAACACGGAATCCAACCATCCTGCTGACGATTACCCACGCCAGATTGATACCATTGAGTTGTTACTACTGTTCTGGCCTGATATTCAGCCGTTAAATTTATAGCATTATCTCGACAATTTGGTAAATCAGCCGGGCTATTTGTAGCCTTGCTATAAGCCCGCTGGTTACCACTGCCGCCATAAGAGTCTTGAGAGCAAATTACTGACCAGTGCGGATCAACTTTATCTCCGCCCTTATAAGTATATTCACTCGGCCCAAACGTTGGTTTTTCCCCAAGAGTATTACCGTTATTATCCACACCCGTACCCCAAAAGCCCATTGATTGCAGTGTAGATTTATCAATAATACTTTGATTATCTGGGCCGAGTAAGGTATTAGACGTATTGCTAGTAATAACTTCTTTGTCAGTTTTAATATCACCACCCCAAACTTGGACCTTTGGCTTTTTTGACGTCCTAATACATCGAATCGCATATTTAAAGTCCGTCGAAGGCGCTGACCCATTATAATCACTAACCATTGCCACATAGCACAGGCTATCATTAGCGTTCAGAGTCGACCCACTCAGGGAGTCTGTCGCATTTGTAGCAATTGCCGTCTGTCCGGGATTAATCTGGTTCTTGCCACCATTTCCAATGATTTCCTTACATGTTCCGCTATCAACATTTAGATCTGGATGTTGCCCTTTTATTAGTCGTACAACTGCGCACGACCAATCGTGAACCGTACCACCCGGTAACGAAACTGTATTGACCCCACCAATACTTGACACTTCCGTACCCCTAGCAATAAATCGAGTAAGCGCATAGGCTGAACTCTGTGATTTTACTGACCCCTTATTGTTTAAAGCCGCATTAATACCATCAAGGCTTGTAACATTATCCGTATCAATATGATCGGAAGCAACACTAACAGATGGTTCGACATCATAGTCGTATGGTACTTCAACACAAGAATAAGGTGAATATCCCCAGCCCGCTGTCAAGCCAGAGCCACGCTTACTCCAATAAATACGCTGACAAATCCGCTTGCCCATATCTTCTTTCCGAATAACCCGCGTGTACATAAACTTATTTTTGCCTAGTTCGCCATGAAGGTCCTCGAGACGCGATTTGCCGTTCAGAGCCTCCATTGTAGTATTCTTATAATCCGCCGGGTTATTCATCCGCTTCCAAGCATATCCCTTCCAATCAGAAATATTTCCATATTGTCGCGAATCTTCATTATGCCAAGCGCCTCTATTATTAAGGCTGTTATCACCATCAATTGGCTGATTTGAACTAAGATCAAACACATCCTGCTGCACGCCAGTTACGACGTGTTCTGTCGTTCCGCCGCTAACAAAGATGCTGTGCCACCAGTCAATAGTATCACCAGGCTTGAGATTTTTTAAGCGCTCAGGCGATGATTTCCAACCAGACCCATAGTTGTTCGTATCCGACGGATTAAACTGTTTGGTAACCCAAGATCGCCCAGTCATAGTCCAAGTTGTAGTGCTTGGGGATGCATATGTATAGATAAAAAACGCCGTTATTGAAACAGCTAAGGCCACTACCATTGCCAGCATGCCCATCCGAGGCAATGAGTATTTTCTGCTCATGCTTATGATTATATCAAATATTGCGCAGATGATATAATGAATGTATGAGTTTATCTATTGGAATCGTCGGCTTGCCAAATGTCGGCAAATCGACACTTTTTAATGCCTTAACTAATAACGATATTTTAGCCGCTAATTATCCATTTGCGACAATTGAGCCAAACACAGGAATTGTTCCCGTACCAGATAATCGTCTACAAATTTTGGCAGATCTTTATCATGCCCAAAAAATCATCCCAGCCACTGTTACTTTTGTTGATATTGCAGGGCTAGTTGCTGGCGCCTCCAAAGGCGAAGGTCTAGGTAATAAGTTTCTTCACAATATCAGAGAGTGCAACGCCATTATCCACGTTGTTCGCGCTTTTGAAAATTCAAAGATTTTGCGACACGACGAAGCACCAATTGACCCTAAAAAGGATATCGACATTATCAATACTGAGCTAATTCTAGCCGACCTACAAACAATCGAGAAACGTCTGCCACAGCTACAAAAAGAGGCTAAGGCTAGCCCAGAAGCCCGCCAGAAAGTAGCTTATCTACAGTCACTAGCAGAAAATCTACAAACCGGCACGCCAATTTCTGCACTGACCGACGTAGACTTTGAAGCGATTGATGATCTACATCTACTCACCGCCAAGCCGGTTATTTATACTTTCAATGTTGATGAAGAAGGATTGAGCGATTCCTCTCTGCAAGGAAAATTAAAAGAACTGGTACATCCGGCAAAAATTGTCTTCATCTATGCAAAATTAGAGGAAGAGTTGAAGGTCTTGTCAGAAGATGACGCCAAAGAACTCCTGGAAAGCTATGGAGTTCAGGAAACCGGATTAGTTAAACTAATTCATACCGCTTACGACACCCTGGGATTACAAAGCTACTTGACCGCCGGAGAAAAAGAAGTGCGCGCCTGGACGATTCATAAGGGTTGGACAGCGCCACAAGCTGCTGGAGTTATCCATTCAGACTTTGAACGAGGCTTCATTGCGGCGCAAATTGTCGATTTTAATGATTTGATTACTGCCGGGTCAGAAGTAAAAGCTCGCGAGGCTGGTAAGATTCGCACCGAAGGTAAAACCTACATTATGCAACCAAATGATGTTGTTGAATTTAGGTTTAACGTTTAGCTGATTGCAATTTATAAAATCGCTCAATATTTCCCTTGCTGCCAGCAACTTCACTATCCTTTTTGTCTAAAATCACAAAATATTTTTTTGCCCAATTTTCAAAATCAGTTAAGATCTGCCGTCGCACCTTATCGTTTTTAATAATGCCTTTATTAGTTTGATGTCGCCCTGCCTCAAATTGCGGCTTAACCATAGCAATGAGTGTGGTACTTTCATTCATCAGTTCGCTAGCTACATGTGGCAAAATTTCCCGTAGTGATATAAACGACACATCTCCTACAATCACGTCAATCACCTCATCTGTGTAAAAATCACGAATGTCGGTTTTTTCGTTGAGGATAATCTTTGGATTGGAGCGTAAGCTTGGATGAAGCTGATCGGTGCCAACATCAATGGCGAAAACTTTCTTAGCACCATGGCGCAACGAATAATCAGTAAATCCGCCCGTACTTGAACCAATATCTAACACTGTTTTATCCTGAAAATTAAGCTTAAAATATTTGGCTACACTAGCCAGCTTTAAGCCTGCCCGTGATACATAAGTTTCCGCTTTTTTCAGCGTTATCTTGTCAGTATCAGATACCATAACCCCTGATTTATGAGCAACTTTTTTATTCAAATAAACATATCCCAAACGAATAAAATTATCCGCCTGAGAACGTGTTGACGCTAGCCCACGCTCGACCAGAACCTTATCTAATCGCTGTTTCATTTAAAAAATTACTACTTCTTTCGCTCGCGATACTCGCCCGTTGATGTGTCGACACTAATAATATCGCCCTGCTTAATGAACGCTGGAACTTTTACCACCAAACCAGTTTCCAATGTAGCATCCTTTAATACTGATGAGGTCGTATCGCCCTTCACTACGTCCTCGGTATACGTAACTTCCAAATATTTGTTCTTTGGCAATTCGACGTTAATTACTCGACCGTCAAAGAATTGCAAACTTAACTCGTCACCTTCCTTCAAATATTTGCTGGCATCGTCCACAATTTCCGCAGCTAATTCAAATTGTTCAAAGCTAACCGGATCCATAAAGTAGAATTTATCGCCGTCGTTATACAAATATTGCGCAGTCTTATTGTTTACTTCCGCAACCTCAATACGCTCTTGGCCCTTAAACGTCTTTGGAATAACACTACCGTCAATCAAATTCTTCAACTTTACGTTGACAATTGAGCCGCCGCGACCCATGACCTTCTGCCCATACTCCACAACTCGATACGGCTTACCGTCAATCTGACAGACTACTCCTTTTTTCAAATCAGTTGGTTGATACATACATATTCCTTTCCAATAAAATATCTCGCTGCCAAATATGTAATAGCAACGAGATATCCTGTTTAATATTCCTAGTTGCTAGCCACAAATGGCAATAGCGCCAAATGGCGAGCGCGCTTAATTGCTACCGCTAAACTTCGTTGTTGCTTTTCGCTTAAGCCGGTCTTACTGATCGGCTCGATTTGACCATAAACATTGATGTAGCGCTGTAAAGTCTTTACATCTTTATAATCAAAAATAATTGGTGGATTTTTCTTCACTTGTGCCATTATTATCTCCTTATTAGAATGGGATTTCGCTCAGGTCAATTGGCTTATCGTCAATTTCCGTCACAATTTCCTCTTTTTTAGTAGTCTTTGGTGCTGCAGAGCCTGAATTATCGCCACTTGGACCATCCAAGAATGTTACGTCTGAAGCGGTAACTTCAATTCGACTCTGTCTTTTGCCAGTTTCCTTATCTTCCCAACTGTCTTGCCGTAGTCGTCCCTGCACTAAAACCCGACGACCTTTACTCAAATATTGCATCACCAAATCACCAAGTTTTTCCCAGGCGGTAATATTGAAAAAGTCTGCCTGATCATCCTGAGTTGGTCGATCAACCGCGATACTAAAACTGACCACGTTCTTTCCAGAAGCCGTTGTTCGCTGCTCTGGATCGCGTGTCAATCTACCTAGTAAAATTACCTGATTGATACTTCGTGCCATATTTCTACCCTCTCTTTTGCCTAGCGGCAGTTAGGTTTATTTACTTGATTCGCTTGAATCAGCCTCTTCGTTGCGTGCTTTTTGCTCACTTAATGCCTGGCGAGTTTTTTCATCAGTTTTTACCAACAGGTAGCGTAATACTTCGTCAGTAATGTTAAGTGTGTTTGAAATTTTTAATAAAGCTGGTGCTGGCAATTTTACCTCAAAACAAACGTAAATCGCAAAATCTTCACGTTTGATGGTATAAGCCAATTTTTTCTTGCCCCAATTATCTTCTTTGGTGATTTCACCGCCGTTGGTGGTGATTAAACCGCGAACCTTATCCAACGCCGAATCTAAAGTAGACTCTAAATCCGGGTGAATAAGAACGGTTAGCTCATATTCGTTCATGTTTCCTCCTTTGGAATCCATTTACGGATGCTTACGCTGTCTCACATAAGCTTAGGTTAATATTTGCTTATATTATACCCACTCTGCGATATCGTGTCAATTAGCCTGTAGATAGTATCTATATCGTCAGCACTGAGAGATTGAGCGTTGTTTCTTATGTCGGCGATTAATCTTCTGGTATCTTCAGGGTTTCTCAAATCCAAACTTTCTAGATCAAGATTACTCGGACTTACTCTTCGTCCATCTATGGAATACTCGACCTTATATTTTCCCTCAAGAGATTGCCCTTTCCAACCTCTAATAATCCAGCTGTGCTCTATATGAAGTGGCGGTAAGCCACCTGAACGACCTACCACCTCAGTAACGTACAAACCTAATTCAGCGGAACATTGTTTACCATCTTCCAACATAGATTCTGGTAAATAGATTATTTCGCACCCCTCCGCATGACCGTCCGAAGAAACGCGAATGGTTTCTAGTGGAATTGAAAAAATATGATGTACTATTTCTGGCGATAGTTTACATGTAAAAATGTTCGCAGCAGCACTACTATCGTCTATTTTATAGCGACCATTCTCTAGCCCTTCAATACCCTTCTCTTTAAGAACTTTACCTGCTGCTTGTACTATAGTGACAAGAGTATCTTGGTCAGGAGCTAAGTCATAACTTCCGGGAAAATGCTCATTCATAAAGTTTTTTTACAATATAGATATTATTTGGTCAATCTTTTATACTATTCCGCCAACAGTTCATCTAATTCTTCGACACTAGAGATTAACACATCGCGCGGCTTTGAACCGTTCGCTGCACTAATAATACCCCGCTCTTCCATTTCCTCAATAATCCGCGCCGCCCGCTGGTAACCAATCCCCAAACGCGTCTGCAGCATACTTGTCGAAGCCTTACGCCGCTCAACCACCACACGCACCGCGTCCTTAAATTTATCATCACCACCCTCGGAGAAGTCCATCACGACGCCACCCTTGCCATTCAATTGTACTAGCTGTGCCACCACCTCATCGTTATATTGCGGCGCCATCTGCATTCGCAAATGATCAGTTATTTTATTCACTTCATCGTCGGTTACCCACGCACCCTGGATACGCTTCGGTTTGCTCATGCTTGGCGTATAAAATAGCATATCACCCTGGCCCAGCAGCTTTTCGGCGCCCGCCTGGTCTAAAATCGTCATACTATCCACCTGGCTAGCCACCGTAAACGAAATACGCGCTGGTACATTTGCTTTAATCAGACCAGTGATCACATCAACACTCGGGCGTTGCGTCGCCAGCACCAAATGAATACCAACCGCACGGGCCTTCTGGGCCAACCGCACAATCAGCGCTTCAACATCACGTTTGGCAATCATCATCAAATCCGCCATTTCGTCCACCACGATCACAATGTACGGCATCGAACCGTCCTCATGCTGCTGGACATTGCTGTTTTCATCAGCGATGGCAATCTTTTTAGCGCGCGACTGCAACTTTTTATTATAGTCTCGAATATTACGAATTTTCTCTGCCGCCAATAATTTATATCGCCGCTCCATCTCGTTAACCGCCCACTTCAGAGCTGAAATCGTCTTTTCCGGTTCGGTAATAACAGGTGTAAGCAGATGCGGAATGTCCTCATACGGCGCCATTTCCACTTGTTTCGGGTCAACCAAAATCAGTTTCATGTCGCTCGGACTATTACGATATAATAAGCTCGTCAGCAGCGTATTAATCATCACCGACTTACCTGAACCAGTCTGTCCGGCAATCAACAAGTGCGGCATCTTCCCCAGTTCACCAACTACGACTTGCCCAGAAATATCCTTACCAATAGTAAAACTCAGCGGATCGCGCGACGTAGTCCACTGCTTTGAAACCAAAGTACTATAAAGACGCACCTCAGCCGCCTTACGGTTTGACACCTCAATTCCCACTGCTTTTTGGCCAGGAATCGGCGCTTCAATCCTCAAGCTTTGTGCTGCCAAATTAAGCGCAATATTGGTCTCCAGAGCTGTAATTCGCGTCAATTTCACACCATTTGGTGGTCTTAGGGTGTACTGAGTTACCTTCGGCCCAACGTTTATATCGCCCATTGCTGCATCAATGTTAAATTCCGACAGCGTATCGTGAATAATCTGCGCATTTTGCCTCGTATCACCAGCATCCGCACCACCTTCATTCTTCTCTAATAAGTCTAAGCTTGGTGCTTGCCAATTTGGATCACGAGTCGCCACCAAGGCCTGTTCTTCACTGACTTTCTCTGGCTTTTCTGCTCGCTTTAATAAACTCTTTTTCTCTTTATTTGTATTAATAATTGGCACACCAGCATTGAGCTTAATATCCCCCAAACTCACCTTTTTATCTTCATCCGTTGATTGGGCTTTTGCCGCCTGCTTCATGATAGAACGATTTTTGTCGTCTTCTGACCTATCGCTTTTAATCATTTGCCATAACTTGCTAAATACCGTAAATGGCGACGTCTGAGTAATAAATAGCACTGTAATAAACGCCATAACTAGGTAAAATATTGCAGCAATTGCCGAATCTACCATCTTCAGTGTAGCCGTATTCAATATATCACCAACAAATCCGCCAGCATCTGGTCGCAAAGATGTCTTTAGCAACCCAAACAACCCAGAAAACCAGACAATCTCTAAAACTGCCGCAAATTTCACCACCACCGGCAACCGGTTGTCCTCCGCCCGAAAAGTCTCAACCGCCAAATAAATCAATAATACCGGTAAAGTATAAGCAGTGTAGCCAATTGTCTTGGTGGACGCCATGTCAATCCACTGAAGGACCGGACCACCAACGCCAAACCATGATACCACCAATAACAACGATAGTAATATTAGCAGTACCGCCCCAACTTGCGACCAAAAGCCTGCTGGCAAACTGTGCTGCGGCTTAACAGGTGTAGATTTTTTTGAACTCTTTCGTTTTTTTGCCATAACTGTTTCTATTATACACTGGTTTAACGCTTCTTAACAGATAGAAACATTAACTTACTACACTTCCATATTATAACATGATTTGTTCATAAAATCAATCTAGTACGGACGCACGTCATGTCGCTCCCGAGCCTTGGTATCATTCGCCTCGGTGTCTGGCACCTGGCGGCGCGGGAAACGGCGGCGCGGCATAGTTGACAGAGTCATTTTTGGCTCTTCCGCTGAAGCGGCGGCAGATTTTTTGCTGCGCACCGGTGTCTTTATGGTAGAAGTACTCGAAGCGGCAGTCGATTTTACCATTTTCAAACCGCCAACTTCGTTAATTACCGGGATAACGATCGGCGTCCGCCTGGTCTGGTCATATAATATATGGGTAATTTCATCCTTAATTTCTTTCTTCACCACATCAAGATCATATTTACCAGCAAAACTGCGCGCTGCCTTTTGCTTCAAGTACTGGCGAATCATATTCATCAATTCCTCAGAATCGCGCAGGTAAATGAAGCCGCGGGAAATAATATCCGGGCTAGTCAGTAACCGACCCGTGCCGCGTTGCACCGTCAGCACCACCACGAACATTCCCTCTTGAGACATATGAATGCGGTCTTTCAGTACCACCTCAGACACAATAGCACCCGTATCATCATACATCACACCGCCAGCCTGAATTCGACCGGCTTTCCTAGCCTGCCGTTCAATATCAATTTCAATAATATCGCCAGCGTCGCACACAAAGATGTTCTTTCGTGGAATACCGCACTCTTTTTCTGCCAGCCGAGCATTATAGACCAGCATATGGAATTCGCCGTGAATTGGCATGTAATAAGTTGGATTTAGAGCGTTAATCAACTTAACGTGGTCATCATAATAACCATGTCCCGACAAGTGCAGCGGACCAATCCCTGTCAAGTGTGTTTTACCGTTCTGAATCACATCAGAACCTTCGCGCATTAAGCCATCGACCGTTCGCACCACGTTTTTCTCATTGCCCGGAATCGGATTAGAGCTAAACACCACCACGTCAGAGCCTTTAATTTTCATGTATTTATGCGCGCCAGTCGCCATACGGCTCAGCACGGCATTAAACTCACCCTGCGAACCAGTACAAACCACGGTGATTTGGCTATCCGGCAGCTTGATGATATCTTCCATCTTCATGACAGTGTCTTTCGGGATCTTGATAGTGCCTGAGCGCAGCGCCACTTCCAAGTTCTGAATCATCGAAAAACCAGCAAACGCTACCTTGCGTCCATGCTTATGCGCTTCTTCCAAAATCAATTGCAAGCGGTGCACCTGCGATGAGAAACAGCTCAAAATCACTCGACTGTTACTGAATTTATCCATCACCTGACCAATGGAATATTGAATATCAAACTCAGTGTGCGTGTGCGTACCAGCCGACTCACAGTTGGTCGATTCGTTCATGAACATCAACACGCCTTCTTTGGACGCCACTTCGGTCATCCGCTTGAGATCAAACTTCTGACCGTCAACCGGACTTTCCTCAAATCGCCAGTCACCAGAGTCAATTATCACACCCAATGGTGTCCGAATAATCACCGCTGTCGAGTCAGGAATCGAGTGGTTTACCCGCACCAACTCCACCGAAAAGTGCTTCGATACCTGAACAATTTCATGGCTCAATGGATCCATCACCCGAAAGTCTGGCTGGAAATCAGTATCGGCATCAGCCATCGACTTATCCAGCATACCGATAGTAAACTTCGACGCGTAGACCGGCGCTGGAATTCGGTGAATAAAGTGCCGGAAAGAACCTATGTGATCCAGATGTCCGTGAGTAAACACATGCGCCTTAATCTTGTGCTTATTTTCTTCTAGCCAGGTGATGTCTGGCGTAATGTAGTTGATGCCTGGATAATCACTACCTGGAAACAGGAAGCCCATATCGACAACGATAATCTCATCGTCATACTCAATGGCGTTCATATTTTTACCGATGCCCATTTCGCCGACACCACCGATTGGGATGATTCGTAGTTTTGGCTTGCCGCCGCGAGTACGTTTTGGCTGCATTTTGGCGCTAAATTGCTCGCCGCCATAGCCGTTGTAAACTGATTTGTTGACCGGAATATCGATCACGTGCTGCGACGCTCTGAGATTAACGTTCTCGCTTGTTCGTCGCTGCGCGCGAAAAACTTCACCCTTACGAGTGGTAGTGCTGTTTAATACTGCATTGTTGCTTTTTTTCGATTGTGGACGCTTTTTAGTATCGTCCTTCTGCGGTGTTGCCAGTCGCCGCTGACCCATATTGTTATACTCCTTTTTTTATTACAATAATCTAAAAACCAGGTAAAGAGGTGTTATTTTACTCGCTAGAAATCCCTCTCGTTAGTAGCTTTATTCTAGCAAACTGTCGGTATTTTGTCAAAAATGACCCTGCGCCAACTAAAATGCCAGCGCCATTTTCCCTTAAGATGCCGGCATTTCCTTAGAAATTTGAAAGAGGTTTAATCGTCTCCATCTACCGAAGTGTGAGCGAATTTACGCTTGCCACGGTAGATAAAGAAACCGATCGTCAACAGGTTAGCCGCCAGCAAGAATCCCGCCAGCACCCACATACTATCGCTATAGAACAAACTGCCCAATCCTCCCGAGATAGCCTGGCGCAGCACCCGGATAGAATAAGTCATCGGCACCAGCGGATTGACTGCTTGGAAGAAGTTGTTGGCAGTTTGAATCGGGAATGTTCCCTCGCTCGACCCCAGCTGCAACACCAATAGCACCATCGCCAAGAACCGGCCCGGGTTGTCCAGTACAATCACCAACAGCGACACAATCGACATATAGACAAACGACGTCAAATAAATCGCCCCGATGAAATTCACCGGATGGTCTGGTACTAGACCCAGGCAGTAAACCATAATCAGCATCAAGATCGTTGCCTGAACGAAAGCCGCTACGCCAGTAACCGAAGCTTTGGCCAGCCACCAGCGAAAAGCGTTTTCTTGCTCGGCAAAAGTTTTGCGGATTGGATAAATAATATTCAGAGCAATCGCCCCGACAAACAAGCTCAGCGACAACACGTACGGCGCTAGCGCATAGCCGTAATTCGGCACGTCGCCCTGTTTGGTCGTTTCCGACTTCACCGGGCTGGCCATTTGCTGCTGCGTGGCCGCGCCAGTTGGTTGAATTTTGAGTTGCCGGGAAGCGTCTGCTAGCTTCGTAGCCAGAGTATCCGCGCCGTCCGCCAATTGCGACACACCATTCGTTAGTACACCAGAGCGACCATCTAACAGACCTGCACCATTTGCTAGCTGTTGGCTGCCAGTTTGCGCCTGGGCCAGACCGTTTGTTAGCGATGTCGAGCCGGCCAGCAACTGATTATTCACCGCTCTTACGCTGTTATAGCCATTAAGAGCAGCGGTTGCATTCGGCGCCAGCTGGTTAACGCCGTTGTTCAGCGTAGAGACGCCAGTTTGCAATTGTGCTTGCTGCGTTGACAGACTTTGAGTAAGTATCTGCAAATCTTTAAGCAGCACAGCCGCTTGAATACTGATCGTTTGCGTTTTATTAAGTGCCTGGGAAAGCTGGCCAATTTGCGGCAAAGTTATGGTTGTCGAACCGCCAGAATTTGCCGCATTAGCTCCCAGTGTCTGCAGCGTCCCGCCCGCTGCCGTCAAATCCGCTGCTGCCGTTTGCATAGTTTGCACCAGATCTCGTGCTTCGCTCTGCACTTTGCTCTGCTGATTAACAAGCGTCGGCGATGGATTATGGACGCTAGTATTCAATTGATTAAGGCCTGCCTGCAACTGTTTCATGCCGCTTGTTAACTGCGCAACTTGCGATTCACTTGGCAAGCCGTTCGACAATTGTCCCAAACCTGCCTGCAATTGGCGCGGTCCATCACCGAGCCGCGCTAAGCCATTAGCCATCGCCCGCTGATTTACCGCCAATTGCCGAACACCGCCAGTATACGTCTGCGTGCCCGCTTGCAGCTGTGTCAAACCGCCGCGCAAAGTAGCTGCGCCAGCCGCCGCCGTTTCCAAGCCACCACCGAGCTTATTTACATTCTCCAGAACGCCTTTAGCATAGGCCTTAGTAATTTGCTCGGACACCGAAGCTTTGACTTTTTCAGCCGCTTGATTACTGACCAGCGAACCGATATAGTTCTTGGCTGGCGTAGTCGTGTAGCGAATCACCGCCTGCTGCGGTTGAGTAGCAGTAATCGACGCCGCTTTTGCCGAAAAATCCGTCGGAACAGTCACCACCGCATAGAAATGCCCGCTATTGACTCCGTCATCAGCCTGCTGTTTATTTACAAATTCCCAGCCCAAATCATGGTTATTTTTAAGTTTTTGTTCAACCGATTGCCCGATATTCATCGTCCGTCCGTTTAGCTGCGCACCTTTATCCTCATTAACAAACGCTACTGGCAGATTTTTCGCCTGTCCATACGGATCCCAGATTGAACCCAAGAAAAAACCGCTGTACATAATCGGAATAAAGGAAATAACCGCCATCGATAGCAGTAATATTTTGTTTTTGCAGAGGTGCTGCCACTCAGCCTGCACCATATTGACGCGGCGTCTGCTTGACAGCCGCTTTAATTTTTCAACCATGCATTACCTCCTTGACAACGTCTTCTAACGTTACCGTTTTTAGATATTCGCTCCACTTCTCTTGCGCCTCGGAAAAGACTTTTTCAATCATAGTCATGCCAATTTCCACCTGGCGAGGCCGCGACGCAAACACCCGCTCGACAATTCCTTGAGGCTGAAAAAACGGTGCTTCGCCTTCAATCGCCAACACCACATCGTGCAGCGTCACTTGGCCCATTTCCCGCGCCAAAATGAAACCGCCGCCAGCGCCCTGCGTCGAGGTAATCAACCGTGCTACCACCAGCTTGCGGCTAATTTTCTTCAGATACGTCGGCGATACTGCCATCTTTTCCGCCAAAGCATCATTGGTCATCGGTGCTTTTCGCTGCGGGTCAGCCAAAATTGCCATGATACAGCAGGCTTGTTCAACAGCTCCCGATAGTTTCATATTAGTCCTTCCGTAAATTAGATATAGTGGATATCGATTATCCACTATACTACGGTTGGTTAATTTTGGCAAGAGTTTAATAAACAGATTGGGAATAAGCCCCGGATTTTGAGCAGATATCTATAGGCTGCCAGCGTGCCAATCTTACGATTCAATATTATCCTGCTGCACAAACGCCGCCGCCCGCATAAAATCATCAATCAGTGTCTGGCGCATGCTACCGTTATATAGCGCTGCTGCTGGATGATATAGCGGAATCACTACAAATTCCAATTCATGCAAGCGCACCCGCCGCGGTCGGCCGTGGTCCTGGCTAATCCGCAGCCCAGGGATAAAACCGCCGCCGCTGTGCCGCCCCAATGTTAACACCGCTTTTGGCTGGATAATTTCTAATTGCCGCATCAAATACGGCCAAAACTGGCGCTTCTCTTCTGGCAGCGGATCGCGGTTATTCGGCGGCCGATACTTCACAATGTTGGTAATATAGACGTCCGGGCGCTGCAAACCAGCTGCCGCCAGCATCTCGTCGAGGAATTTCCCCGCCGCGCCGACGAACGGTTTACCTTGTAAATCTTCATTCTTGCCTGGTGCTTCGCCGATAAATACGATATCAGCATCAGCATTGCCATCGCCCATCACCAGCTGCGTCGCTTGAGCCGCCAATTCCGAACAAATCCCAGCTTCGACAATTTCCGCCGCTAATGCGTCTAATTCAGCTTGCTTATCCATATATTTATTTTACCAAAAAACGCCCCGCAAAAACGAGGCATTTACAATATATAGGAATCTTATTTATTTACTTTATCTACTAAGGTATCCTCTAAGCTATTTAGCTCATTACGAAGTTCGCCTTCTTCTCCTATTTTTTGCATATTTGACTGCCATTCACGAGCGATTTTCTGAATCTTAGTATTGATTGTGTAAAACTCCGTCATATAACTAGAATCGTATTTTTTATAATCAGACCGCATTTCAATAATCTTTGGCAGCATTTCTTCCATCTTCTCTAGCTGTTCGGTAAAATCTTTGACAAATTTTTTATTATACTCATGCTTAATGTCAGCATTCTTAAGATCTTGTCTGGTCTTCTTGATTGAGGCTGCTAGGTTAGAAAGATTGTAGCTGCTGCTTGCACCCGAGAATTCGCTCATTGCTGGTAGCAGCTTGCCATAAACCTCACTAAGAGCATCCATGACTTCATTGAACTTTTCCAGCTTATTCTTTATATTGTCATATTTTTCGCGAACCTCTTTGTCGTTGGTGACGGCTTTCATCTTGCCCAGATCGGTCAATGCTTTATTAATGTCGCCTTTCACTGTAGCAATCTTGTCACGGTTAGACTCTAATGACGACTTGGTTTCTGAAGTCGAAATATACGAAAGCGACGACGATGCTTTATTATAAGTCGTTATAATACTGTTCATCTTTTCTTGGGCAGCTTGGTAGTCCGCCTTACTTGGGCCACCCAGGAAGATAACCGCTAGGACTATACCGACAATGAGGACTATTAGTCCGATGGAGCCACCAATGATTCCCCATAGGGCACCTTTACTCATTTTCTTCTTCGGTGGCATTTGGTACGGCATACCTGGAGTTGGTTGTGGTGGAACCGGCTGAGGCATAGGAACAACAGGCGGCTGTACTTGCTGCTGGGCTGGTTGCGATTGATTGTTATTACTATTATCCATATTCCTCCTAAGGTAATTATATTTTTATTATACAGTACTACGATACAAACAAAAATACCCCAGCAAGCTAGGGTATTTTATTCTCAAAGATAAACGCTTAACCGTTAGCCTTTTTCTCTAACAATTTTTTAAAATCGTTATAGTTGTTCCTTAAATCTCTTACCAAGTTTTCTTTACCATTAACTATTGGCGGCTTTGGAACATCTGGCCTCAAAGAAAGTTTCCCAGTTTTATTATACTCTGCCAGTTTTACATAAAACTGTTTTACCTCTGCAAAATAATTTTTTAAATTATTTCCATATTCTGCAGCAAATTTATTGTCAGACTTTGAGGTCTCATCTACCAAGTCCATACACTCTTTCATGATAGAGTCGAAGCTTTGTTCAATCTCCGCTTTGGTTTTATCCATGAATTTAATCTTATTGCGACGTTGACATTTGTTAGAAAACTCCGATCGCTTACCCGCAATAAGCGCTAAATATTGGAAGTACGGCTTCGTATCATTTTTCCAGGTATTATTATACTTATCGTAAACGTCTTTTAGTTCCTTGTCACGAAGTGCTTTATGAGATTCAATTTTTTTATGTTGCTCGTCAGTTCGCTCAATCGACTTATTAATACCGTCCTGAAGGTTACCGCCATTGCTACTATTTTTCACCTCACGAAGCGCGTCAGAATTAAAGTCATTAATCTGCGAAATCAAGTCCTTGTAGTCCGCCTTACTTGGTCCACCCAGGAAGATGATTGCTAGGACTATACCGACAATGAGGATGATTAGTCCGATGGAGCCACCAATGATTCCCCATAGGGCACCTTTACTCATTTTCTTCTTCGGTGGCATTTGGTACGGCATACCTGGAGTTGGTTGTGGTGGAACTTGGTTTGGTGTTGGTTGGATTTGCTGGGATTGTTGAGTCTTAGATTTACTGTCATCCATAATTATTAACCTCCTAAACTTATCTCGCTATTATATATTTACAACCCGATCATCGTCAAGTTAATCTTACCGCGCTCATCGATGCCAGTGATTTTCACGCGAACGATTTGCCCTTCCTTGACCACATCAGTCACCTTAGCCACGCGGTGGTCGGCCAGCTTCGAGATATGCACCATCCCGTCAACTCCCGGCAGAATATTCACGAATGCCCCGAAATCTTTGATACTGACCACCTTACCTTCGTAAATTTTGCCAACTTCTGGCTCTTCCACGAGGCGCTTGATCCAGCTTAGTGCTTTCTCAATCGACTCACCATTCGGGCTGGCGATGGTAATCAGGCCGTCTTCCTTGATATCAACCTCAGCACCGGTCTCGTTGGTAATCTTGTTAATCACCTCGCCGCCCTTACCGATCACCGCGCCAATTTTATCTGGATCAATCTTTAACTTTTCAATCCGCGGCGCGTACGGGCTAAGCTGATCACGCGGCGCTGCCAATACGCTCAGCATATGCTGCAAAATATGCGCCCGCCCCGCCTTGCTCTGTTCAATCGCTTGGCGCAGCACCGCCACCGGCAAACCATGCACCTTCATATCCATCTGCAGCGCCGTAATGCCCCTAGCAGTACCAGTCACCTTAAAGTCCATATCACCGGCAAAGTCCTCGGCATCAGCAATATCGCTCAACACGTACGGCGTATCACCGTCCATCATTAGGCCCATGGCAATACCACTAACCGGCGCCGAGAGAGGCACGCCAGCATCCATCAACGCCAGACAGCTCGAACAGGTCGCTGCCATCGACGTCGAACCGTTCTGGCTCATGATTTCGGTAACACTGCGAATGGCGTATGGGAAGTCTTCCTCGCTTGGCAACACCGGTGTCAAGGCGCGCTCTGCCAAGTAGCCGTGGCCAATTTCGCGCCGGCCTGGACTGCCCATCCGCTTAACCTCGCCAACCGTATAACCTGGCGCATTGTAATGGTGCATGTAGCGCCGCTCGCCGTCGTTGACCTCCATAGTATCAACCAGCTGCGCGTAACTCAGCGGCGCCAAAGTCACAATGTTCATACCCTGCGTCACGCCGCGAGTAAATAGGCTTGAGCCGTGCGCTCGCGGCAGCAAACCAACCTCTGAGCTGAGCGGGCGAATTTCCGTCAAAGCGCGGCCATCCGGGCGCTTGCCATCCTCGACGATACCGCGGCGAACATCTTTATGTAGCGCCAAGGTAAATGCTTCATCGTATTCGTCGCGCACTTCGTCGTACTCCTCAGCATTCAAACCCAACTTTTCGGCCATTGCCTCATGGAATGCCCAGCGAATCTCGTTAACTACTTCGTTACGCTCCGGGTACGGCCGGCGAATTTTCTCGCCTAATTTACCGTCAACCCACCCATCAGCCGTCTGCTGAATTGCTTCATCAGGTAAAACTAATTCATATTCCTGCGCAGCTGGCGCCACTTTGGCGGCCAGTTCTCGCTGCAACTGAATCGCTGGCTGCATCATCTGGTGCGCCCAAGCCATGGCATCGACAATCACCTCTTCTGATACCTCCTTGGCGCCAGCCTCCACCATGGTGATGCCGCTCTCGATACCCGCCACCACCAAATCCAAATCAGATTGCTGGCGCTCCTCCGGCGTCAAAAAGGCCTTAAACTCACCGTTCACCCGACCTACCCGCAAGCCCGCCACCGGACCGTCAAACGGCGTCCCAGTGAGCATCAAGGCACTCGACGCCGCAATCATCGCCACCACATCCGGGCGGAAATCCGGATCCATGCTCAGCACCGTCGCCACCACTTGTACTTCTTGGCGATATCCTTTCGGGAACAGCGGCCGAATCGGGCGGTCAATCAACCGACCGATCAGCACCGCCTCGTCGCTAGGCCGGCCCTCGCGCTTGATAAACCGCGAGCCAGAAATTTTGCCTGCCGCATAAAATCGTTCTTCATAATCAATCGACAGCGGGAAATAATCCAGCTGCACCGGCCGGCTGCCCACCTGGGCACTGCCCAAGACCACCGTATCGCCGTAGCGAACCAGCACACTACCAGTCGTCCGAAAACCGACCCGGTTGACCTCCAGCGTCAGCGGCCGGCCGCACAGTTCGGTGGTAACGCTAAAAATCTCCTTGCCGCTCGGGTTAATAATACTCATAAAAAGAGCTCCTTTCTCGCGGTAGTAACAGGGATGAAACCATGCCAACATGTTAATGACACATTCTCATCTCTATCACTTCCGCATTACAAATTGCTATTTCTATTATACTAAAACCTTCAGTCAAACACCAGCCAACCAACACGACAACACCACTATTACCGCCCTATTAAACAGATGAGATGTGCTATAATCATCCCATGTCACTCCAGCTAAAATCTTTCGAAAAACCGCCAAAACGTTGGAAGGGCCGATTGATTTCTGTGACTGCAATTATGCTACTTATCGGCGGATTATACATGCTTGTGATTGCTATATCGCCGTTCATCTCGTCTCAAAACATTAACCCAAAGAATAACTCCACCACCCAACTTATCAGCAAAACAGAAAATAAAATCACTGAAAATCGACTTTATATTCCAAAAATTGACATTAATTTGCCGTACGCATCTGGCAGCGCAGAAGTCATGGAACATGGTGCTTGGTGGCGCAAACCAGAGAACGGCAACCCGAAAGACGGCGGCAATTTTGTTTTATCCGCGCACCGTTTTATCATGGGATTGACTCCTCAGCAAACACTTAGAAAATCACCGTTTTACAATATCGATAAGCTGACGGTTGGTGATGAAATTATCATTGATTATGAAGGCGTACGCTACGCCTACACCATCAGGGAAAAGCTCAGCGTTAAACCAGAAGCAACAGAAATCGAGCAACGAACCACTCAGTCACAATTAACCCTCTATTCCTGTACTTTAGGCGGTGCCAACGACGGTCGCGACGTACTTATCGCCAAATTGAAGAAATAATCACCACAACAAAAATCCCCTTCTCGTCAAAGGGGATTTAAGCAGTTTTCTGGCGTAAAATTATTTACGCAAACCTAACTTGGCAACAACTGCTTTGTAACTCTCAAAATCAGTTCGCTCCAAATATTTCAGCAAGCGCTTACGCTTACCAACCATTTGGATCAAGCCGCGACGAGCCATGAAGTCGTGCTTATTCGCCTTCAAATGCTCTGTGACTTCTTTGATACGAGCCGTTAAAACCGACACTTGAGCCTGCGGGCTACCGACGTCGTTTTTATTGACCTGAGTCAAAGCAATTGCTTTCGCTTTATTTTCTTTGCTAATCATAGCTCTGTAATTATACCAAGCTTCTCTGTTTTTTGCAATTAGCTAGTAATTCCAAAATCCGCCAAGGTCTTCGCTTCCTTAACAGAATAATCGGCTATCTGTGTACGACGCAAATTCTCGCAATACGCACCCGTACTCAATTTATTACCAATATCCACCGCTAATGTTCGGATATAAGTTCCACTGGAAACATGAGTTCTAATTCTTAATTTAGGATATTCGTAGGATAATAGTTCCAATGAATAAATTTCCACCGTACGCTTGGGAATCTCCACTTGCTTCCCTTCACGCGCCAATTTATAAGCTCGCTGACCGTTAATTTTTATTGCGCTAAAAATCGGCGGGGTCTGCTCAATTTTCCCTATAAACTGACCAATTACCTGTTGGACTTCCTCTAAACTCGGCTTATAATCAGATACTTCGGTAATTTGACCCTCAGGATCACCAGTTGAACTATTTTTACCCAGAATAACCTCCGCCTCATACCATTTATCTAGCTTGGTAAATGTTTCAGCCTCCCGGCACTTCTTTCCTGTCACAATAATCATTAATCCTGTTGCAAACGGATCAAGCGTGCCCGTGTGGCCAACTTTTACTTTCTTGCCCGCCTGATTTGATAAAACTCGCCGCAGGCGCGCTACCACCCCAAAGCTAGTCAAACCTTGTGGCTTATCGATAAGAATGACTTCATCCATCAACTATTTTTGCCCTGGAATCTGGAATTGTGCTGGGTTAAACTCCCCCGCGCTCTGAACTGGCTGAGTTGGCATTGCCGAGATTGGCGGCGCAGCTACCGGCTCGGGCGTTACCCCTAATGGTGCAATCTGAGGCACTCCTGTTGTATCAACTCCTGTCGGTGCTGGTGGAAGCGGTGGCAATGCACCAAAATCCGGAACTGCCGGCGGCATCGGTAAAGCAGCACCAGCTACGCTATTTTCAACATCTGCCAATGTTTGTCCTGGTTGCAAAGGTGCGCTAATCGGCGCTGGTTCAATTGGCGCACTGGCTAGATTTGGCGCTGGCAACCCAGAAGCGTTTAATTTATTAGTATCGCTAGCGATAGCCTCAATGATAGACTCATCTGATTGAGGTGCTAGAGGTGCTACAGGAATAGAAGACAATTTCTGCTCACCAGCAGTATTAGCAAACGGGTCAACCTTCGGCGGCTCATCAGACACTCCCATGGCAGCATTCAGCGGCGTATCCCCAAATGACGGCGCACTATCACCCACATGCTTACTATGAGTTAAAATTGTTTTATTCTGATCACCGGACAATTCCTTCTGCTTATCTTCAGCAGCCTGTGTGGTCGTTGCATTCAACGTACCACCCATTAGCGGAGTCTCTTCAAAAGTCAGTTCCTTTGCCACTAATTTTTTGCTAAGATCCTCATCTGCTTGGCCAACATCCTTAGCTGGCTCAATACTAGCCAACTTCTCTGCGGCGACCCGTGCCGATTCTTCCTGCTTTTCTTTCGCTGTTTGTGCCGCTACTTCATCAATATCGCCCTTTTTCTCATGACTAATCGACAGCGTACCATTTGCCTGCTCCGATTCGTCATCCTCTATTTTCTCTGGATTTTCTGTGGCTGACTCTTCCCCATCAGGCTTTTTATCTTCAATTTTCTCAATTTCTTGTGGCTTTTCCTCTCCCTCGCTTTCGGCAATCTTTGACACTACCAACTGCTGATTGGCTCCTGCCGCCATAAGTTCTGCCGCCGCGGTCATCGCCTTTGATGATGTATTGCCATTACTAAATCGCTCTGTTACCGCCACAATTCCCGTCAGCAGTGCTGTCGCCATTTGTTCATCTAGCGTTACCTTCGGAGTTTTTAGATCATCAATCAACTCAATAGCCATTTCGCTCACACCACTTGCGCTATTTTCATGCCAGTCAACCGACCCCAGTCCGCTCTTCACGCTGCCCGCCGTTATCGCAACAACTGTGGCATCATGCAAAATCTTACCATGAGCCGTCAACGCCGCATCAATACTGTCGCTATTCTCAACATTCAACGCCAGCACCAACTCGACATTGTAATCTCCCTGGGAAAATTCTAAATCTTTATCAGAAATTGTCGTCCGATATGGCGTAATAAAAATCTTCACCGCATCATCAACAACTTTATATCGCAGATGGTCAGCCTTTTCTTTGTCTAAAGCAATAATAAAATCACGCAAACTATCAGCTGTCTGTTCAAATGTTTTATCAGGATTCAGAAAGTTGATAGCTGGTGGAGTATCACCACTAAACACGGCCGTGGCATGCTTGCCGAGCTTGTTGAGGAAAATCGTCAAACCAAGCGCCGCCGATAATTCGTCAACTGACGGACTAGCGCTCACCGTCACCAAAATATTAGTTACATCCTTTATGCTTTGGACTACTTTCTGTTTTGCTGATCCGTTTGGCATGATTTTTCCTATTTTTGTTTTGTCGTTATACTTTCCATCACTATACCATAAGCACTACCATAAAGTCAATATCTATACCACCTCTTTACAATTTATGTCATTTTCTGTATAATTCTTCCTGATTAACGATACAAATCTATAGAGGTAAAGGAGTAACATGCCAATTATCAAATCCGCCATTAAGCGCGCTAAGCAAACCTTAAAACGTCGCGAGCGCAATATCGGCATTAAAAAAGACGTTAAGACTGCTGTTAAAGCTTTTATCGCAGCGCCAAGCGCCAAAACTCTTGCTATTGCTCAAAGTGAAATTGATACAGCCGTTAAAAAAGGTCTGATTAAGAAAAATACCGCTGCTCGTCGTAAAAGCGCATTGAGCAAAATTGCTAAAAAAGCTGGCGTTAAGTTGGAAACTGCTGCTAAAAAGCCAGCTGTAAAAGCCGCCCCAGCCAAGAAGACAACTGCTACGAAAAAACCAGCTGCCACAAAGAAAGCTCCAGCAAAAAAGCCAGCAGCTAAGAAAACTGAAAAATAATTTACACTAATTATTAAAAACACCCCAGAGTTCACTGGGGTGTTTTTATAGATAATAGACATAGCACAAAGCCTAACTATCCAATACTCCTTTAGCCAAAAGCTGGGCCTTAACTGGGCCACCGACCTTATATAAATTTGTACTATCAAACTCCATACTACCATTAATCACCACTCCTTGCCCCTCTTTAACAGAGATCGTTCCATCTTTATTAAAGGTCACTACTACAATCTTTCCGCCTTTATGGTCTAAGTTAGACACCTCAGTAAGACTCAGTCCAGCACCCAAAAACTCCTCTAGGCTGGTGGTCGTCATAGGAGTCTCTTTTCTTACAGACGAATCTTTAACATCAAACGTAAGCAAAAGTTCTGATGTAGTTTTCCATCCTCCACTCTTTATATCTCTTTTTGTTATTTTTGCCTTTAACACCGACTCATTTTCTACCGTACTTGCATTATCAACAGCAACCTCTGTCATGTGCTTTCCATCTTCAGTATAAAAATAACTAACCAGAGATCCATATGTATCAGTGCCAGTGTACGCGTCAGTTCCAGTATATCCCCTCCAGTATTCATCTTGTAATATATTTTTAGCCTTTTCGTCAATTTCAGCCTTTCGCTCTGGCCTAACTGGAAATTCGCTTGGCACACTGGCCGATTGTTCTGATGAAGTTGTCGCTGGGGTCGCTGGGGGTATGCCATGTGGCTCTTCAGGATAGCCATTTGGGAACATACTTCCAGCCGCAAATACTGCTACCGCGGCACACCCCAAAACAGGCCCAAGTTTATTATGATCATTTCCCCTATGTAAGCCTTCTCCTTTAGGTAACCTACCCATCTTTCTTCAAACTCCTCTCTATTACAACGTGAAGATTATTATACTTACTATCAAAATAAAATCAATAATTGCGATAGTCCTATAGTTATCTAGTCTGGACTAAAGCCGCCTCTATCAACAGCCACGGATTAATCCCAGTCGTTTTCATCTGAAGGTCTGCCTGAAACAATGCATCGTTGATCTGCCTGAGATGTTCAATGTCAATAGTCCGAGCTGACGAGGACAAGCGCTGCAATACATATGGATTGACCGATAAATCGGCTGCCACCGTTTTATTGTCACCACCTGCCAACACCAATGCCGCCATATTAGTTGCTTGCGAGGCCAATAGTCCCATCGTCTGGTAGGCGCCATCTAGACCACTTTCTGACTCCAAATAGCTGATGATATTGTGCACCGTTTCATAATCCTTCGACAAAGCGGCAACAAACAAATCAAACACGTTTTCTGACCTCGCCAACGGTACCAACTGGTCGATTAGTTCGTCAGTAATCTCCTTCACTAGCACCAATTGATCCAAAAAATTACTGAGTCGCAACTGGTCAAACCCCAAACGGTCAACCAACGTTCCTATTTGCGTGCGCGTCAGCCTATAGCCGCGCTCACGAGCCTGTACTTCACACCAAGATATAAGCTGCGGCTTTTGGCGGTCACTGAGTGGCATAAATTCTTGGGTTTTAGCGGTTTTTTGTAGCCATTTATAGGTTTTTGTTCGTTTATCAAGTTTGCTTTCTAGCAAGATAACGGTTTTATCATCATCAAACGGCAACTCTGACAATCGCGACCAGATGTCAGAATTTTCGCTCAATTTCGAGATGACGTACACCGAAGACTGCGTAAACAATGTCTGACCAATCGTTATTTCCTGCATATCCGCCAGCGTTAATTCCTCGCCATCATACCGCACGAAGTCCGCATCACCAACCAGCGCTACTAACGCTGCCTGTTTCTCAAATTCGTTATCGCCGTAGAGAAGATGAATCATTCAACCTCCACTTGACACACTGGACACACATGTGTACCACGGCCACCGACTTTTAGCTTGATAATTTCTTGGTCGGGATGGCGATGGCAAGCCTGACCTTCGCGGCGAAACACATGAGCAAATGTCAGATAATTTCCTTTTCGACCCTTGGCATCAACATAATTTTTATCCGTCGAACCGCCCTGATCGATACTGAGTTGCAAAATTTTTCTAAGTTCCGTAAATAATGTATTCAACTGCTGATCATTAACTTTTTTTACCCGCGTTTGCGGATGAATCTGTGCTGCCCACAGCGCCTCGTCCGCATAAATATTACCAACGCCTGCGATCACCGTCTGGTCAAGAAAAGCCGGCTTGATCATCGAGTTTTGACGGCGACGAATCCGCTGGATGAAATCCTCGGCGCGCGTATTGGGATCAAGCGGTTCCGGCCCAACTTTTTGCATGAACGGCAAGTTCTTCACCTCATCAGTCGGCAGCAACTTCACCCAGCCAAACTTGCGCTGATCATTGAAAAATAGCCGCGACCCATCGCTAAACTCAATTTGCACCCGCGTCGACCGATCTGGCAGCTCGCCGATCAAGCTATCGTTCGGGTGGCCGCCAGCAAAACTCTGCGCTCCACGAAAAATAAGCTGACCCGTCATCTTCAAATGCACCACCAGCGAGTAGCGAGTGTCCAGATCAATCATCAACACCTTCGCCCGCCGCCGCACCGCCGTCACGCGCGCACCGTATAAAAATTGTTCGACGTCACTAGGCGCATTCGGAAAACTCTTCGGCGAATCAAACACCATCGCTCGCGCCACCACTCGGCCCGGCAATAACTCCGCCAAACCGCGGCGAACCGTCTCGACTTCAGGAAGTTCCGGCATACAGTACTCCTACAGCTTAAACAAGGCCTCTTCCTGGCCCAAGCCAATACCAGCAACCATCTTCTTGCCTTCAGGAATTTGCTTCAAAAACATATCCAAAATTTCATTGACATTTGCCTGCGCTGAGCCTTTAGAGCCACTACAATCCGACGTCCATAAACTCTTCACAACTGAATTATCGCTCAATGTTTCAAACTTATATACTTTGCCACTCGCGCAAATACCACGTAAGTCGTTCTGCTGCTCTGTCAATTGTGTTCCATTCATCATCTTCCGCTTATCTAGCGCGTAAACTAATTCTGTGTAGGCTTTTACGTTATTATCCAATTTTTTCTGACTAATCTCTTTATCCAAGTAGCCCTCATACGTCGTTATTTGCCGAGAGCTTGGCGAAACTATAACACTATATGAGCGAAAATTCTCGTTTGCTACAATTGGCCCACGAACCGTCAGGCGCACAGCTCGCCCTTCGTCTGTTGATAGCAGCGCAATCTGACCGGCATTAATATTTTTATCCTTTTGATCTGATTCGTTTCCGCCAAACAGCGCCCGACCAATTGCAATAACCGCCGCTACCGCTACAATGGTAATGACAATCACTAATAAAATGGGTACAAATCGAGAAAATGAATTGCGTCGCTGCGTGTATTTCATGGCGTAATTATACCATATTTTTTATACTTCGTCCCAGTGCGTACCCACGCCGACATCAACTTTTAATTTAATCGGCAATTCCGGGCAAATCCCTTCCATTTCCGCGCGCATTATTTCGCCAACTCGCTCGGCGTCTTCTGCCCGACATTCCACCAAAATCGAATCGTGGACTTGCAAGACCGGTTCAGCTAGCCCAGCCAGCTTATCCTCCAACCGAATCATCGCCAATTTCATCAAATCCGCCTCCGTACCCTGAATTGGCATATTCATGGCTGCCCGCTCGGCCGCCGAACGCACCATAAAATTACTCGACTTAACGTCTGGCGTTGGCCGCCGCCGACCAAAATAGGTCTCAACAAAACCTTGTTCACGCGCTTGAACTAAAATTGTGTCCAAATAGTGGCGGATTGGCTGGCGCACCGCAAAATAGTGTTCAATGAACTTTTTTGCCTCGGTAAAGGTCATGCCGGTGGCCGCCGCCAAGCCATGCGGACTCATTCCGTACAGCACGCCAAAGTTGATCACCTTGGCCGCACGCCGCTGTGCTTTCGTCACTTCGGCCATCGGCACGCCGTAAGTTTCGACTGCCGTCTTGGTATGAATATCCACGTCGCTATTAAAATCGTTAATTAACTGCTCATCGCCCGCCAGCACCGCCGCCAGTCGCAGTTCAAATTGCGAATAATCCGCGCCAACGAAGACCTTACCTTGGCTCGGCACAAACGCCTGGCGAATTTTCCGGCCCAATTCCGTTCGCACGGGGATGTTCTGTAGGTTGGGGTTGGTGCTGCTTAGCCGCCCAGTGCTAGTGACGTCTTGATTAAACGTGGTGTGAATCCGCCCATCCTCGGCCACCAACTTCGGCAGCGCTTCAATGTAGGTACTGATCAATTTAGTCAGCTCCCGGTACCGCTCAATCAGCTCAATAATCGGGTGTCGCCCGCGCAACTTATCCAGCTCTTTCTGCCCCGTCGAGTAGCCAGTTTTACCCTTTTTAATACCAACCGTCGGCAGCTGCAACTTGGTAAATAACACCTCAGACAGCTGCGCCGGACTAGCAGCATTGAACTCGCGCCCGGCCATCGCATACATTTGTTGTTCAAGCTGGCTCACCTCCACCCTCAGCTCTTCACCCATCTGTTCAAGCAGCGCCGTGTCCAACTTCATGCCGCGCTTTTCCATCTGAAACAGCGGCCAAATCACCGGAAAATCAAAGTCGCGAAGCACTCGGGCAACCTGCTGATGCGCCGCCATATAATCCCGCTGCTGGCGGTAAATCTGCCGTAGTCGTGCCAACTGCCGCGGCACAGAATTATCCTCTGAAAAATCACCGGCCAGCGCCATCAAACTACGATCACGCCTGAGCGGATCGATCAAAAACGCCGCCTGCCCAACATCCCAGACCTCATGAAAACGCACCGCCACATCGTGAATATCCAGCGCATGATACAGCTGCTTAACGTCCGTCGCGATAACCACACCTTGTACCAATAGCTGCCAAACATGTTGACCAATCTCACTAATCTTCGCCCGCCACGCCACACCCGGCTTGGAATTAATATAGACCGTGTCCGGCTCTAAGGGGTCAATATAGATACTATTTTCCGCCTCAAACAATGGTTCAGTCGGTAAATCTTTGACGCGCGGCAGCTCCAACTCCAATGTCTCTGCCACCTCATCCACCGCTTGCATCGTTCGCGGCAACCGCCCAATCAGCGAATGAAACTCCAATTTCCGCAAAATTTCCGCCACCCGAGCAAAGTCGCAGTCGTTAACATCCGCCACTTCCCAGTCCAGCTCCACCGGCGCGTCCGTCCACAGCTCCGCCACTTGCTTGGTCAAATACGCCGACTCGCGGCCGTTTTCCAGCTTTGTCCGTAAAGCGCCTGTTTGCTCATCCACATGCGCATACACACCGTCCAGCGTGTCATATGATTGCAATAATTTCACCGCCGTTTTTTCACCAACACCTGGCACGCCCGGTAAATTGTCGCTCGAATCACCCTTCAGCGCCTTCAAATCCAAAAACTGGTCCGTCCGAATACCATATTTTTGTTCAAAATATTCCGCCGTAAATTCCTCGATGTTCCTCAGGCCATTTTTCATGGCGTAGACTTTGGTGAGTGGCGACACTAATTGCAGCGCATCCAAATCTGACGTCAGCAGACAGGTCTGCACGCCGCGCGCCTCCGCTTGCCTGGCAAACGCACCCATGATATCGTCCGCCTCATAGTCATCCAGCTCATACAGCGGCCAGCCGAACGCATCCAGCAGTTCCATCAAAATCGGAATTTGCTGATAAAAATCGTCAGGCGCTGGCTTACGACCTGCCTTGTACTCTGGATATAGTTCCCGCCGCTTGCGAATATTGGTACCGCGCTTATCCCACGCTACTGCCACATAATCCGGCTCTAATTTTTTAATCAGCTCAATCGCCAAACTGACAAATCCATACACTCCGCCGGTCGGCGTACCGTCCGCCGTACTCAGCCCCGGCATGGCATAATACCCTCGGTAAAACACCGACTTACCATCAATAACCACTAGACGTTTCATAGTTCTATTGTAGCATTTAAGCAACGGTAACTAGAGCAGCAACTGGCTTCAAACCAATTTTTCTTTGTATATATCCTGATGTTTCTGTATCTCCTAGTGATTTACGAGCCGCTCTTTCAATTTCTTCTTGCTGATTATAAAGATGACAACATACTCCACCTTGACCATCAACAACTATGTTCAATATTATTGGTTCACGGTTCTTGTCAAAACCAACAGAAAATTGGCTAGACTCAAACCCTACCTCAGGATAACTAGTAGTCGAAACATTATCTACAATAACATATTTAAATCTCCCAGCGTCGGGTGGAATTACATATATCTGATAGCGGTGGTCCCCATTTTTCCAAATCATCCACACTTGACCACACTGATCAACAATAGGTTCGTTAACAAATCTTTCCCATGCTTTACTGCCGTCTGGATTATAATCAAATTTCGACTCCAACTCCTCAACTTGAGCCATTATCTTATAATTCTTCTCTATCGGATTTTTTTGACCCTTAGTATCAAGGTCAGAAGGATAATTCTGAGACAACTCTTCAGTATGTCCATGAAGCGTTTCCATAATACTTACCCTAAACATACGCTGTATTTGGAAGAATGTCAACAAATTGTTAAAATTAGCCTATGACACAACCACACGCAAAGATTATCGCCCTCGTTGGCCTGGCTGGTAGCGGCAAAAGTTCGGCAGTCGAATATTTAGCAAAAAAAGGCTTCCCCAAAGTTTATTTTGGCGGTGTTATTTACAAAGCCATGGAAGAAGCTGGCATTGAGCCAACCTGGGATAATCAACAAAAATTCCGCGAAGAAATCCGCCAGCGCGAAGGCAAAGATTTCGTTATCAGGCGTGTAATTAAGAATATTCGCGATTTGATCAATGCTGGGCAAAATAAAATTGTCCTGGACGGCTTATACACTTGGAGCGAGTATAAAATCCTCAAGCACGAATTTCCCGGACAAGTCGTCGTCATCGCTATCGTTACGCCGAAGCATCTCCGTTACCAGCGAATGGCAAAACGCCCGGAGCGGCCGATGCAACCGCGCGAAGTCGACCAGCGCGATTGGTCGGAAATTGAAAATCTGGAAAAGGGCGGACCAATTGCTATCGCCGATTATTTCATCATTAACGACAGCGATTTGACGCAACTACACCAAAAAATAGACGCCGTTACCCGCGACGCCCATTTCTGTAAATCACCCGAACAGTGCTAATTAGTCCAAGTATTCGTAAAGTTTTTTAGCATCTTTATGCTTCCTGAGCTTCGCCAAAGCCTTGGCTTCGATTTGTCGGATCCGCTCGCGCGTCACTGCAAATTCCTGGCCAACTTCTTCCAATGTGTGATTCTTACCATTATCTAGCCCAAACCGCATACGCACAATTTTTTGCTCGCGGTCGCTTAAACTGGATAACATATCTTGAACTTGTTCTTTTAGTAGCTGGTTTGACGCCGAATCTTCTGGCGAAACAGTATCTTCATCAACAATAAAATCCTGCAGCACCGAATCATCATCTTCACCATCACGACCAACACCAGCATCCAGAGAAGAAATATCTTGCTTAATCTTAATGACATATTCAATTTTCTCCGGCTCCATGTCCAATTCCTTGGACAATTCCTCAATCGTTGGCTCGCGGTTCAATTCCTGCGTCATTCGCCGCTGCGTACGCAGCAATTTATTAATGGTTTCCACCATATGCACTGGAATACGAATCGTTCGCGCCTGATCGGCAATCGCCCGGGTAATTGCCTGGCGGATCCACCAGGTGGCATAGGTTGAGAATTTGAAACCCTTATCCGGATCAAATTTCTCGACCGCGCGCAAAAGACCAGTATTTCCTTCCTGAATCAAATCTAGGAAATCCAAACCGCGCCCCGAATACCGCTTGGCAATCGACACCACCAAACGCATGTTCGCCTCGGCCATCTTATCCTTGGCCTTCTTATCGCCTTTAATAATCCGGCGCGCCAGCTCCATCTCTTCTTCGGCGCTTAGTAGTGGAATTTTACCAATTTCCCTTAAATACAGCCGCACCGAATCGTCCGACACATCATCCAAATATTGACCAGTCGAAAGCGAGGTTAAATCTTCCGATTCTTCCTCGTCTATAGCTGCCGGATCAAAATCCGCATCGTCGTTCAAATTTGCCGGCTTAGTAGTCGTATCGTCGCTCACATTTTCTCCTTAATCAGCTGGTTTAGATTCTGGCGCAAACGCTGGGATAAAACCTCGTTACCTGCCGCCTCAGCTTTCCGCAGCTGGGTTAATAATTGATTCTTTTGGTTTTCGCGATGTTTTATTGTTATTTGCCTGACTAGCCGAGCCATTTCTTCATCCAAGCTTTTCTGCTCCCAATTGGCATAACGACTTTCACTTTTTAACTGTACTATTTTCACATACTGCTCAATTTTTTGCAAGCCTTGAGGAATATTACTTAGGTCAATATCCAAATTTTCCCGTAAATAGCCAATTAGCTGCCGCGCATTGTCATTCTCAAGCATCTCGCCGGAAATCGCTGCCAGCCAGCGCCGCACTGTTTTTTCGCTTGCCGCCAGCCCCGCTAGCATATCCTCAGTTTCATCTTGAACAGGGTGCGGTTTTTCCTTGTCAATTTTAGTTTTTCTCAGCTGCTGATTTACCGTTTTTTCGCCCGCCAGTTTCGCCTTCAAGGCAGTAATCGAAGCGCCAGTTTTTTTAGAAATCACCGCCAAGTAATGCTCTTGCTCCACCGGATCTTTCAAGCCGCGCACAATTCTCAGCGCAGTTGTTGAAAATCGCCGCTTCCCCTCCGCCGTTTTCAAATCTTCCATTTCGGCGTGCCGAGCAATCACCCAGTCCACCGCTGGCTGCGCCCGCTCAACCGCCGCTTGCCACAGGGCTGGGTCTTTTTGGATCAATTCATCCGGATCTTTTACATCATCCGGCAGACTCACCACCTCTAATTCCACGCCAATTTCCTGCGCCAAATTGATCGCCCGCTCCGTTGCACTCACGCCCGCCCGGTCACCGTCAAATGCCAGGCGAATCCGCCCTGCCAGCCGGCTCAGCGCCTTCAAATGCTGCAGTGTCATCGCCGTCCCCGCCGTCGCCACCACATTTTTGACGCCGGCTTGGTGGCTGCTAACCACATCCAAATTCCCCTCGACAATCACCGCCGCGTCGCTCTTACGAATTGCCTCTTTCGCCTGATACAGCCCAAAAATGTGGCGCGATTTATCAAATAGCAATGTCTGCGGCGTATTCAAATATTTCGGCGCACGCGGATCGTCATGAATAATTCGCCCCGTAAAGCCAACCACCTCGCCGCTGCCGTCGCTCAAGGCCACCATCATCCGCCCCCGAAACAAGTCGCCGCCGAACCGATTAACCAGCCCCGCGTCAGCCAGTTCCCGGCGCGAAAATCCCCGCTTCTCCAGCGCTTTCGTCAGCGCATCGCCCTGATCTGGCGCATAGCCGATGATAAAATCACCGATCGTATGCCGGTTTAGCCGCCGTTTTTTCACCGCGTATTCCAGTGCCGCCGGATTTTTTACCAAATTTTGCTGATAAAAATTTGCCGCCAATTTCAGCGCTTCCCGCGCCCGCGCCCGCCGTTTGGCCGTCCGTCCATCACCATGAGAAAACAAGCTCAAATCCACGCCCGCCTTGCGCGCCAAATGCTCCAACGCCTGGCGAAAATCCATCCCCTCCACCAGCATCACGAACGTAAAAATATCGCCTCCCTTGCCCGAAGAAAAATCATGCCAAATCTGTTTTTCCGGACTGACCATAAAACTTGGCGTCCGCTCATCAGTGAATGGACTCAGTCCCTTCAGATTACGGCCCGCCCGCTTCAGCTGAACATATTCGCCGATCACATCCTCAATATTCAGCCGCGCCCGCACTTCTTCCTTGGCATCATTCATGGTTTTTATTATATCACTCTTTACCCCTGTTACCGTTTGTGCTTAAATAGATACATGTATCCAGATAATTTTAATAATCCATCTCAAGGTATTGATTATCTCAATCAAATTGCTACGCCTCCACCGGCAGAAGGTTTCGATAAAAAAACTAAAATAATCATGGCTATTTTAGGACTCATAGGATTCTTAACGTTAGTTGCAATTTTTATTTTCTCACAGAACGCTATGCCTAAGACTACATCTTCTCATGTGGCGGCGCGCGTTAACAAATTGCTAACTATTTCCCAAAAATATAATAATAAATTCCGATCAACTTCTCTACAGACTACAAATAGCTCATTAGTATCTGTCTTAACTACCGCAGAAGCATCTTTGAGTGATCCACTGCAAGCAACTGGCATCGATTACAAAGATAAGAAAAAGGAAATTCTCGCCCTTGACCCATCAGATAAGCTGGAAGAAAAGCTAGACGACGCAGCGCTTAATACACAGCTAGACATTACTTATGCCCATGAAATGAACATACAAATAACCGATACTATTGCCATGATGTCAAAGGTGTATAAATCCACCAAGTCGAAGGCCATGCGACAATGGCTAGAAAAAACCGCCACTGATTTGGAAAATATCCAAAAACAAATCAATCAAATAATTAAGTCGAGTTAGGCTTCCGCCACTAGCCGATAGCTTAGCCGCGCCAAGTCAAAAATCTCTTCGTCGCTCAATTGTCCTGAGCAGATGATAGTATTCCAGTGCTTTTTATTTAGGTGATAACCTGGCAATACCGCTTCGTACTTTTCCCGCAAATTCTGTGCCAATAATGGATCACATTTCAGACTGACCCTGAGCGGCTTTGAACCCTCCGCCACTAATGCCACCATCTTCCCTGCACCGTCATTGTCCCGACCGAACTTATACACTGCAACATCCTCGCCAAACGGATAGTCCAGCCACACACCTGGCAAACTCAAGATAAACTCTTCAAATTGTTTATGGGTCATTTTTTCACCTTCTTTAGATAATATTGTAATTCCATAATGCTGCCGCGGATATCCTCCAATGCCCGATGATCCTCTGGCTTGGCAAATTTCTTGCCGTACTTGCCCTCAAACACCACCTTCCAGGCACTAACATCCAACATCCGGTAGTGTAGTCTTTTTGACAACATAGGCCACCATTGGTCGATGAACCGACGATCCTGGTGGATTGAATTACCACCCAGTAAAATCCGCGGCTCATCCGCAAAATATTCATCGCAAAACGTAATTAGCTCACGTTCCACCTCGGCCAGCGGCTTGCCCGAGGCATTTTGCTCCTCCAGCCCACGCCGCGCCTCTGGATGTTCGTTCCAAAAGCTGGCGTTTTGATCCAGTAACTTACTCAGCTTCTCTGGGTCATGTTGTACAACTCCCTCATACGTCGCCATCTCTTTAAAATCCCAATCCGTGACGATCGCCGCCACCTCCAAAATCTCATCATGCACCGGATCCAGACCGGTCATTTCTAAATCCATCCATAAAATCTTTTTCGGCTTAAAACTGGCTTTCATGTTTCTATTTTACCACTTCCTTGCAGCGTGCTACACTAAAACCATGACCAAACGCATTCTCCTCAAATTATCCGGCGAGCAGCTTCAGGGCGAGTTCACCAGCGGCTTCGACCCTAAGCGAGCCCGTTGGATCGCCGAACAAATTAAACCAGCGCTAGAAACTGGCGCCGAAGTCGTCATCATGGTTGGCGGCGGCAATTATGTCCGCGGCAACCAAATCATCGGTCACGGTATTCAGCCTGTCTCAGCACATAATATCGGCATGCTCTCTACCCTGATGAACGCCATCGCTCTGGCTGACGTTTTCAACGACGCTGGCTTGCCAACCCGCGCCCTGTCCACTGTCGAAATCAATCAATTTATCGACCACTACACTTTCCGCCGAGCGCTCAGCCACATTCAAAAAGGCCGCGTCGTCATCGTTGCCTGCGGTACTGGACGGCCCTTCCTGACCACCGATACCGCCGCTCTCAATCTCGCCCTAGAAATGCAATGCGATGTTGTGATTAAAACAACGAAAGTCGATGGAGTATACGATAAAGATCCCGCCAAATTCCCTGATGCTATTAAATTTGACAAGCTCAGCTATCACGAAGCGCTGACCAACCCTGACATCACCGTCATGGATAAAGCCGCCATCGGCCTGGCTATGGACGAGCACATTCCGGTTGTCATCTGCGACTTACTCACCGACGGTAATATCACCCGGGCTAGCAGCGGCCAGCCAGTCGGTACGCTTATCTCCTAGCTTATTGAGCATAATATACCTTGTCCTGGCATAAATCGTTTTATATAAAAATCCGCCTTACTTGTCCGGCGGATATGTTTTTCAAAACCCAATTAATCTTTTTTCTTATCTAATTTATCGAGTTTAAAAAGGTGTACAATCGCATATACCACAAACGCCACCGCTAGCAATGTGATCAACGAGCTAATAAACGCCCCGTACAGAAACTCGCCCTTACGCCCGGCAATTTCCAACGTAAATGATGCTGACTGTAATCCCTTTTGCGAGCCAACAATCAGCTGTACCAGCGGATCAATAAATGCCGTCACCAGCTTCTTCACCGTATCGCCAGCTGCTGTACCAATTGCCAAACCAACTGCCATACCAACCACACCTTGTTCGCGGATAAAATTAACAAACCCGCCCATATGGCTATCTTTGATTACCTCGCGCACGACCTTTTTATCCTTAGCAGACACCGCCTTCACGACAGCCTTGGCACTGATGGCAACCGACTTTTTAGCTGATTTATTGGCAGTAGTCTTTGCCGTTTTAGTATTCTTGGCAGTCGACTTTTTAAACTCAGTAGATTTTGTTACCATAAAAACTCCTTTGTAACGGTTATTTGCTTAATTTTATCATGAGCTCGCAGAGATCCTTCTTAGCGGCCTTTAGTTTACCCTCAGTTAAACTATTACGAGGTAAAGACTTATATAGCCGTACAGCCTCCTCCATTAGACCAATGTCCTTATTCTCTTTGGCAACCCGCCGCATAACGTCAGGTAGGAATAGCTTAGTTCTTGAAAGATCATCCTCCGGTAAACTTTCATTAACCGTTCTAGCCACTTCAATAGCCAAGATATCATAACCTTGATTAATAAGCTGTTTGCATAATTTGTCCATTTCTTCCAATTTATTTCGCGGATCGACATCAAGGTATAAACCAGGTAAATCCACCAGCGCACTAGCTGCTGCCTCATACTTCCCGTGCAGTTGATCAATTCGGGCATTATACTCATCAAGCAACAACAGTCTTCCAGGAATAGATGGCAACGTAAACATTTGTAATATTGAGCCTCGTCGAGAATCACGATGCTCCAATTGAGGATCCGGAAACCTCAACCATCCACGCACTGCCAAGAAATTTTCCCGGTTAATTGACTGCGGCAATTGCCGCATTAATAATTCATCAGTAAATAAGCTATTCTCAGCCCGCAATTGCCCACCCCATAATTGATCAAGTGGATTCTCACGACCAACCGCTCCCGTCATTTCGCAACATAGCTCCTCTGTCTTAACGTCTATCATAAATGACCGGTCGCTTTGTCTATCAAATAACGTAATAAATGTGTGCTGATTAGCGTAACTAATGAAGTGCTCAATACCCAGCCTCTCCAAACACTCGGACGTCACAATTGTATGCCCAAAGCAATTGGCCACCTCAGTCTCGGCAATAATTTCCGCTCGGAGTGGCTGCGAAGAATTACTTGTTGGAGCAAAGTCAAGCGTCTCCCGAACAAGTGACGCGACGGACATGGCCGCTCTAGCTGTATCATCAAAGGTTTTTGGCGACTGCTCATACTCATCGTTTATAGCGCGAAGTTGTTGTGATTCCAGTAACAATTCTCGATGAATATGAGGGTTCTGCTCTGTAATACTACTTTTCGGCGTTAACAACTGAGCCGCCAGATATCGTTCGTTCATAACGGCGTTATTATATAATAAAAGACTATATTTTACAAGTGTTCCGGCGCCACAATACCCAGAACAGCCAATCCTGCCTTCAAAATATCAGCATACACCGCCACCAAACCAACACGATGCGCTTCTTTGTCGCTGCCAACAACTTGGTTCTTCTCATAGTAGCGGTTGAATTCTTGTGCCAGCTCAAACAAATAGGCGCAGATATGATGCGGCTCCAAACTTTCGGTAGCACGGTTAACCGCCTCAGCGTATTCGCTCATTTTCCTGACTAACAGCCGATCTTCGTCGAACAATTCTGTCGGAAATGCAACTGCTTGCTCAGATTTTGCCAAAATACCCCGGGCCCGAGCGTGCGCGTATTGCAAGTAGCTACCAGTGTTACCCGTCAAACTGACCGCGTCATTGATGTCAAACACTACGTCGCTACCGATTTTCACCTTCAAAAATTGATAGCGCAGTGCACCCGCCACCACCGCGTCGGTTGGTTCGCCGCCAGCTTGGGTGATGGCTTTCTTGAACTCGTTAAACAGCCAATCGATAGTGATTACCTCACCAGTACGCGAACTCATCTTGCCAGTCGTTAATTTAACCAGGCCAGTTGCATAGTTAAATAATTTGCCTTTCAATTCTGGAATCGCGAGTTCACTAGCCGCGATCACCCCGCGGAAATATGCCGCCTGCTCTTCGCCGTTGACGGTAACTGACAAATCTAAGTTCGGATAATCCTGATGTTTCAACTGAATCAGCCCCATGTCGTGCGAACCATATAATCCGTTGCCGTGCGAACCGATAAATACATTGTCAAACGCACCGTATTGGCTACCTTTGAAGATGTACGCACCATCTGATTTGGTAAAGACCTCTGGGGTTTTTTCTTTGATCAAGGCTTTGCCTGGCACTTCGGTTTCACTCTCGACATAACGCCTCTCAATTGGCACATTTCCCAGCCGCGCCACATTGGCATCAATTTCATCAAAACTCCAGGCTTTACAAATCTCGTACACCTGCTTGTACAGCGGATCGTCCAACACAAACGATTGCTTAGCTAGCTCATCAATTTCCGCTCGTGCCTCTGGCGATTCTTTAGCTGCCCGCGCCCCTTCAACATACATACGACTCATAAACTCGTTGCGCTTATCAGCCGGGATAACATCTAACTTGCTGACATCACCGTCAATTTCGCGAAGAATTGCCCACATACTCTTACCGACATGCGTGCCGACATCGCCGTGGTAACTGACTCGGTGTACCGATGCACCATCCACCGCCAGCAAATTCGCCATGGTATCTGCCAAAATCGCATTCAAAGCGTGACCAATATGCATGGCCTTAAATGGATTTGGACAATTGGTTTCAATAATGACTGTTTTTCCTGCGCGATTAGTCGCTGGCCGCACCTTCAGCGAATCCAATACTGCTTGGTCGCTTAACTTCACATTGATGAAACCCGGCCCAGCCACGCTAACCTCACTAAATTCCTGGCGGCCGCGCAGCTCCTCAGCAATCGCCTCAGCAATCTCGCGCGGGTTTTTACCCAGCGGCTTAGCTAATTGTAGCGCCGCATTGGTCGCAAAATCGCCAAACTTCGGATCGGGGCGCGTCAATTGCACCGATACATCTTGATCAAAAAGTTGCTTCACCGCCTGAGAAATAATCTGTTCCATACCTCATTAGTATACAACAGAGGCGAACGATTATCTACCTCAAACAAAACAGCCTACGCCGCGTCATCAAGCTCGCTCATTTCCAAACCCAACCTTGTCACTGAGCTTGGGCTAGACCCCTTGACGTGCTGTAACACATACGCCAATGCCGACATGTCATCTCGACTTAGGACACTTTCCGCCAAATCATGAACATCTTTTTCTTCAGCCATTTTATTCCTTTTTGTTTTAATTTTTATATAGTAAAATGATATCACATTATTTTTAATTTGTCAATGAGGTGTATGTAAGTCAGTTTACTTTTTAGACAACTGACGATTACCTTTACTGACTATCTTCTTAAATACCCCATGATTCGCCAAATCATTCCTAATCATGCGTCGTATGGCCTTCTTTGTTTTAGGGCTGGCTTTTCTATAAGAATGGCTAATTACGTCAGACCAATCGTCTCCAGTCTCACCAATATCAATTTTTAGTTTATGATCCTTCAACACGGCCGCAGATGGTCCACCAGAAAAATCCTCCGCCTTATCGCTTGAGACAGATATCGGTAGAATCTCAACACCGGCCTCTAGGGCAATATGTGCCGCTGCAGAACCAATATTACGATGCGTCACTGACTCGTGATCCGAAAACCCTGCCATAACGACTATTTCACCATTCTTAACTCGTTCAACGACCTCTTTATAATCATCTTCAGAAAAGGGAGCTGGTCTTTTATTTTTTCGATCTATCCATTTATACGGTACACGGATAAAGTTTTTTATTCCCGTTAAAACATACTGTATAGTCTCCGCGTTAAATCCACCCACATCCTTTTTGATCCAATCACTATTTGTTGACGCTATACCAATAGCAGTCTTTCCTATCAGGGAGGCTAGATAACTGGCAGTAGGCACATCAAGCCCAGACTCATGTGATGAAACAATCACAAGACCTCTACCCTCTTCTTTAGCTCTTTTCGCTGCCTCAATTAGATTATCTTCACCAGATACATCAACTCCACCACGGCCATGCATTACACCCACCAGAGCCGCAAGTCCAAGGCGCAACCGAAGACCTGCTTTTGGCAAGCCCAGTTCTTTACCGGCAGCTTTAAGTTTCTCTACTGCAGGATGTCTAGATAAAAACGTTTTTTCAGATAACTCCATAACCCAGTTATTATACAATAAATAACTCTATATTGTCAATAATAGGCACTTCTTAGACGTACCTTATTCACAACCATCGCAAATCGTCAGACTCGCCGGATCAATGGGCGCAGCGACACCCCCGCTCGCCTTAGCCTGCTCATCAGCCACCGCCTGCGCTGCCTGCATCGCCGCATCGATGGCATTCAATTTTTCTTCCAATGTCATGTCGTCAGAAATAATTTGACTTGCGTTCATGTTCCTGTCTTTCTATATATCTAGTATCGCTTATGCTTATAATACGCTATATGTAGCGCTTATGCAACATAGTGCCGCCAATTTCCTGTTGTAGTTTTTTCATCAAGACTACCGATTGGCATGATGTAAATTTGCCTATGTTCCACCCGCGGCATGAAGTCGCCCAGCTTGTTGGCATACACCTCCAAGGCCGCCGCCTCCTCTTCCTCTGGTAGCTCTCGCACCTTTGTTGTCAAAAATACAGCACTCTTTTGATCATTCCAAACGACAAATTCTACAACACCGCTGCGATAGGCGTTAACAGCATGGCGGGACTGTCGGTCAGAGATCCAAATAATGTTGTCATTTTTATAACGGACGAAGTGAAGTGACGTAATCAAAGGTGTTCTATCACGATTGACGGTCGCCAAAGCGCCAACTTCCACGGTGTCTAAGATATCTGTTGTAATTTTGTCCATAGTGGTTACTTCGTGGTGTTTACTTCATAGCTAGTGTTAGTGCTTTCAAAGAAATTGACCAATTCCAACGTGTCGTTTGCGGTGGCCATCCATTTGGCTGGGTTGGCTACGTTGTACTCCGGCTCAAAGCCAAGCTCGACCAAGCGGCGGTCAGTCATGTGCATGACGTATTGATTGACATAATCAGCGTTCAGGCCCAAGATGCCCTTTGGCAGCATGTCCTTGTTGTACTCCTTCTCCAGCTCCACCGCCTGTAGGATAAGCCCGCGAATTTCCTCAGCAAATTCCTGGGTTTGTAGTTCTGGGTTTTCGTCCAAAATGGTCAGCAGCAAATTGATACCAAAGGTTAGATGCAAATTCTCATCCTTGGTAATCCAGTCCAGCAGTGTGCCGACATTACGCAGCAAGTTGCGCTGGCGGAAACTCATGCCAACCATAAAGCCCGAGTAGAACCAAATGCCTTCGAGCACAATATTATAGGCCACCAGTGAGCGGACAAAGTCTTTCTTACCCTCCAGCGTGTAGATATCAAGATTTGGATCCAGCATCACATCCAGGTGCTTGTTCTGGAAATCTGCCTTGTCAGCCAGCGATTTTTTGCCAAAGCCGGCCGCGTAAATCTCCTCCCGGTCAAACGGAAACGTCTCAATGATATATTCAAAGGTCATGAAGTGGTTGGCCTCTTCCCACATCTGTTTTGACAGATAGAGCTGCGCTTCAGCGGCATTGACATACGGGTAAATACCAAATGCCAGCGACTTGTTAATCAGTAACTCGTTTGGGTTAAGATAACTAATGACCGTTTTGAGCGCATGCTTTTCCTCGTCACTGAGTTTTTCAAAATCCGCCAAATCCTGTACTAACTGCACCTCGTTTGGAAACCAGGTGTTAGCCACTGCTTGGTTGTATAAGTCGTATGCCCATGGGTAACGAATTGGGTGCAGTGATAAACCGTCGCGTAGTCCTGAACCTAAAATACCCATCTATTCATCCTCCTCTATTATAGCTACTGTAAATAATGCTTCTTGCCCAACAGCTCGCTGCGCTGCTTCCTTCGCCAACAAATCAATTCCCGGTAATGTATCTTGATATTCCATATCGTTCCTCCTTTATTTTATTTATTAACCTTGGCAAATCCAAACCCGCGCGTTTTAGCGCCAGTTCGAATCTTCTGTTCTGCTAATTTTTCCACCGACACTGTGGTCTGCTCTGATTGATGACGCGGCTTAACATGCAGGTAGTAGGTGGTTTTCAGACCGCGCCGCCAGGCTTCAGAATAAATCTCCACGTATTCATCAATATCGCGAGTTTCAAGATACATATTGCGGCTAATTGCCTGATCAACCCACTTCTGCGCCCGCGCCGCCACTTCAATGAACGCGTATGGGCTTAATTGGAAGCTGGTTTTATACACATCTTTCAATTTCTGCGGAATAGCATCAATGTGTTGAATGTCACCTTGATTGGCGAACACTTCCTCTTTTATTTCGTCCCACAAATTCAGCGCCTTGAGGTCGCGTACTAAATTATTATTCACCTCCAAAAACTTACCATTCAAAGTTGAGCGGCTAAAAATCTGGGCAAACTGCGGATCAATCCCCGGCGTCGTCCCCGCCACATGACCGATGTTAGCGGTCGGTGCAATGGCCATCAAAGTGGCGTTACGCATGCCTTTTTTAACTTTCTTACGTAATTTATCCCAATCTAGACGGGTTTTGTTATCAATTTTCACCTTAACCTTACGGTCGGTAGACAGCGTCTCCAGCGTGTCAATCGGCAGTAGCCCTTTACTCCAGCCACTACCGTTATATGTCGGATAACTACCCAGCTTGGCCGCCAAGTCCGCTGACTGGTCGATGGCGTGATAACTAATAAACTCGGTCAATTGGTCAATCAGCTCATAGGCTTCGCTCGATTCATAGCAATAACCGAGTTTTTCCAATACGTCCGAAAAACCCATCATGCCCAAGCCAACAGCTCGCGTCTGCTGGTTGGCGTGCATCGCCTCTTTAACTGGCGTTTCAGTAATGTCAATCAGATTATCCAATTGTCGAATCGCCGCCCGTGTCGCCTCTTGCAGCCGATCCCAATCCCACGTCTTATCCTCGCACAAAAACGCCGACAGATTGATACTAATTAAATTACAGGTGGCAATATTATCCTTGTCTTGAGGCAAGGTAATTTCTGTACACAGATTGCTCAGATGAATTGTACCGGTGTTATTATTCAGCGCCCGCACATTAATAGTGTCTTTCCACGTTAGCCACGGGTGACTAGTGGCCTGCAGACTAGTCAAAATCTGCTTAAATTGCTGGCGAGCTGATGTCTTCTCAAAGACGCGCATTTTACCAGCTTCAGCCAACTTGATGTACTCTTTGTAGCGCACGGAAAATTCTTCACCATACAGCTCTGGCAAATCTGGCGTTTCCGCTGGGTCAAACAGATACCAATCTTGGTCTTTCTGCACTCGCTTCATAAATTCATCAGAGATAAATACCGCGGTGTTGGCAAAACGCGTGCGCATATACGGATCGCCAGAGTTAGAACGCAGATCAATAAACTGCCCAAAATTGAGGTGCCAATTCTCCATATAAATGGCCGCTGCACCGGCTTTCTTGCCCTTACGGCTAACCGCAAACAACGCCGTATCAATCATCTTCATAAAGGGAATCGGGCCGGTTGACTCAGTATTGGTCGTTTTGACCGGACTGCCAGCTGCCCGCAATTTAGTAAAACCGATACCGATACCGCCAGTACCCTTGGCGATAAACATCGTATCGCGCACACTCTTGGCAATTGATTCCATATCATCGTCGACATTTAGTAAAAAGCAGTTGCTGAGCTGCGGGAAGGAGCCGCCAGCATTAACCCGTGTCGAGCCGCCCGGCAGGTATTCTAACTTACTCATGTGTTCATAAAATTCAATCGCTGCCGCAGTTGGATCTGGCTCATTGTAGCTAAGTCCCATAGCGATACGCATATGAGTAAATTGCGGCGTTTCCAGCGGGTCGCCGCTTTGTTTGCGCAAGGCGTAGCGGTTTTTATTAGTCATCACACCGAGGTATTTACTGAGATCGTCGCGTTCTGGCCGTAATGCTTCGCCCAATTTTTTCAAATCAAACCGACCATCAGCCATCCGCTCATCAAGTAAGCAATCCTTGACCGCCGCTTTAACAAACTTCGGAAACTCCCGCGCGTGCAATTTCTTTAATTCGTCTGCTGTCTCGTAATCACCTAGTGTATTTTTGTAAATATTTTTCAGCAATAATCGCGCTGCGATCTTATCATAATCTGGATCATCCTTGACATTCTGTAGTGTCGTCTGGATGACGGCCTGATCGAGCTGCTCGGTGGTAATCCCGTCAAATAGCGTCAGCTGCAGCTCGGTTGCCACCTGCACCACCTTAGAAACCTGATCTGGCAGCCCGTCGCAAGCCTTCAAAATCGCCGCGTTAATTTTATTGGCATCAAACGGCTCTTTCGTTCCGTCGCGTTTGATGACGTTGATTTGTTGCATGTACCCTCCTTAATTTGCCCTGCTAAAAATCAGCCGCCAGTACCCTATCTGGTGGCTTGATAGAATAATTTGCCTTTTTGTTTATTTATGGGTTCGCTACATATATAGCGTACAACACTAACTATAGCCGCTACATATAGTGTTTTTCAAGACATTTGGTAAATTTTACAACCTATTTTTGCTATAATCAGATACGGTATGAGATTTTCCTCAATGCGCGACGTCACTTATTTTTTGGACAAGTTAATCGCCCATCCACCCGAAAAGCATGATCGGCTGGTATATGTAGCGCATATTTTGAAGATTATTGGTAATCCGCAAAATCAAATTCCCGCCATCCACATCGCCGGCACCTCCGGCAAGGGCTCGACTGCTTATTATGCTACCAGTTTACTGAACCGGGCTGGCTATACTACCGGTACATTAGTGTCACCGCATATCGCCAGCGTTGCCGAGCGCTCGCTAATAAACGGGCAGCCGCTGCCTGAACAAGAATATTTGCATTATTTTCAAGCGTTTGCCAACCTTTATATAGCACACAGCCTGCATCTATCGTATTTTGAATTTTTGACGATTTTTAGTTTTTGGCTATTTAAGGAAATGGGAATTGATTATATCATAATTGAGGTTGGAATTGGCGGACGGCTGGACACGACCAACGTGATTTCCCGTTCGCCAACTGTACGCGTCATCACTGATATCGGACTGGACCATACGGAATTATTAGGTAATACTCTGACAGAAATCGCCCAAGAAAAAGCTGGCATTATCCACCAAAACGACCTGGTTGTTATGAATCGACAAACTCCTGACGTTGAAGTAGTTGTTCAGCAGCAAACAGATGCACAGCGCGCACAATTATCAATTGCTTCGCCAGTGGCTAGTGATTTTCTGAAAATACTGCCGGATTTTCAGCAGCGGAATTGGGCATTGGCATACCGCGCCGTCGAAAAGCGGCTGGCGCTAGATAAAAAGCCGCCTCTGCCAAAAGAAGTTCTGGAAAAATCCGTGTATATCACTATTCCCGGACGGTTAGAGAAGCGCAATGTTGATGGAGTTAACATCATATTTGACGTTGCGCATAATCCCCAGAAAATCCACGCCCTGGTTGATTCATTGCGCAAATTGTATCCGGATAAAAAACCTATCTTCGTAGTAGCATTCGGGCAAAATAAGCATTCGTCGCTGGCAGAATCGCTTGCTATAATTGACGGTCTGACGCAACTAACCTACGCCACTACATTCAGCGCCAATTACGGCAAAAACCACCGCAACGTACCGCCGGAAAACATCCGCCATGTCATGAAATCTGCCGTCGAGATTGAACATAATCCAAACAAAGCCTTAGAAAAAGCCATCAAAAAAGCCCGGCAACTTGATACATACGTCGTTGTTGCTGGGTCGTTTTATTTAGTGAGTGAATTTGCGGCAAGCTAAATCGCTACTATTAACTAAACTATCTTGTGTTCGATTACGTACTGAATTGCTTGATTGAAAAAAGGACGCATATTAATGTTCTGCAACTCAGCGACAGACACCCATTTATAATCGCTATGCTCCCAGCTCAACTTCACCGCCGGCGTATTATCCAAATGCGTGACGTATAATAGCTTCGTAACCGACTTATTCTCTTTCTCATCGTATGTAGTCTCGGCGTACGCTAATTGTATTTTTGCTGGATCTAAGTCTATTCCGCATTCTTCCTGTACCTCGCGGATCACTCCCAGATGTTCCGGCTCACCCGCATCCACGATTCCACCCGGCAAGTCTGGCTGGTATGACTTCTCTGGATATTTTAAGTGTTCGCTCAAAGTCAAAGTTAAAGCATTACCGTCACCATTGATGATCAGGATTTTTGCAATTGATTCTAATATCGTGTTCTGCTTTGACATGAATTAATCCCCCTGGCGGAAGGACGGGGATTCGAACCCCGGAGACCCCGTGAAGAGCCTACACACTTTCCAGGCGTGCCAGTTCAACCACTCCTGCATCCTTCCTTGTTGATAATTATACCACAACTATATTGACCCTTATGGTTGCATATATTGCTATTTAGCCTCTATAATAGAACATAGATGAAAGAATCAATTCCACCACGTATCAGACTTATTAATGTCACTAAAAGGTTTGGTTTTGGTGATGCTGAAATAAGAGCTCTAGACAACGTCGATTTGACAGTCAAAAAAGGCGAATTTATTGCCATCATGGGACCTAGCGGCTGCGGCAAGACCACCTTATTAAATACGATTGGTCTATTAGATCAACCGTCTGAGGGCGAGTATTATCTGGACGACGTTGCTGTTGATAATCTCAATTCACGACATCGGGCTAAAATTCGCTCCAAGCACATCGGTTTCGTTTTCCAGAACTTTAACCTTATCCCCCGCTTAACCGTGATTGAAAACGTAGCCCTACCCTTAACCTACAAAGGTTTGAGGAAAGTTAAGCGACTTCAGGAAGCCAGTCGCATACTTAAAACCTTCCACTTAAGCGAGCGCGAATATTACATGCCTCATCAATTATCTGGTGGACAAGTCCAGCGTGTGGCAATCGCTAGGGCATTAGTCAATAATCCATCAATTATCCTAGCAGACGAGCCAACTGGCAACTTAGATAGCAAGTCTAGCCACCTCATTATGGAAGAATTATCCGACCTACACCGTCGTGGAAATACTATTATTATGGTTACTCACAACCCAGAATTAACTCATTATGCCAGCCGTGTGATTACCATGCTAGACGGCAAAATCGATACCGATGAGCATAAAGAGAAACGCAAGTTCACTAAAAAATTAATTGAAGACGAAGAAGAATCAAAGTCCAAGCCAAAGCCAAAGAAGAAAAAATCTTCAAAGAAAACAGGATCGAAAAAGTCATGAAAATATTGATAAATAACCATTTTGAGAACGCCACTCAGGCCCTAAAAGCCAATCGCGGACGAACATTTTTGACCGTCATGGGCGTAACTATTGGTATTGCTAGCATCACCATAGTCTTGTCTTTAGCTGGTGGTATCAGCCGCCTGTTTGGTGGCGATATTCCATCTACTAATTCCCCTGTTGCCATCGTTAAATCTGGCAATAAAAAGACTGGCACCAACCTGCTAACTGAGTCTGATAGTGCCACTACGGTTAATACCCTGACCGAGAAAGACGCCAATGATCTGGGTAAAATCACTGGCGTAAAAGCTGCCCCAATTGCTTTTTTACACACTGAGCTACGTGCTCGTGATGGTAAAATTGATACTCAAAACGCTGCGTTAATTGGTAGTACCGGTTCGCTTAAAGATGTTGCTAATCTACAAGTTGCTTACGGACAATTTATCGACGATACAGGCGGTGTTATTGTTGGCCAGCAATTATCAGTCGATTTATTTGGCACCGAAAAATCTATTGGAAATGTCATTTTTATCCGTAATCAGCCGCTAACTGTCGTTGGTGTATTAAAAAATATTGAAAATCCCGTGAGCTACTTGGATATCAATTTTAATAATGCCGCCATAGTACCACTTTCATCAATTAAGAAATTCACCCAAGGAACACCGCAAATTCAACAAATTATTATGACCAGCAGCAGTCACCAAAATCTGGCTTCTAACATAAAGACCGCCGACACCATTTTGCAGAAAAATCATGACAATGATAAAAATTACCGTATTGTTTCTGGTGATGAAATTAACGAAAAGAGAGCTAATTTAGTTAGCCTGTTCTCAGTAGTTCTAGCGATAATCGGCGGGATTTCGCTCTTGATTGGCGGTATTGGTATCATGAATGTAATGCTTGTTAATGTTGCTGAACGTCAGCGCGAAGTTGGCGTACGGCGGGCTGTTGGCGCCACTAGCTGGGACATTATTAATCAATTCTTAATCGAATCCGCAATCATTGGACTACTCGGTGGGATTTTTGGCTACATCTTAGGCCTGGTTGGCGCCCACATCATAAGTCTGTATCTGCCACTCACGCCATATATTTATTGGCAGACAGCGGTTTTGGCTATTGGAATTTCAATTGTCATCGGTATTCTCTCAGGTGTATATCCAGCAGCTCACGCCACCAAACGAGACCCAATTGAATCATTGAAATATTAACTTAATTCCGTTTTTAGTCTTTCCACCAGCAACACTGGCCCAGGATTGACACCATTAAGCACTGCCGTATAAATACTTGCTGTATCAGCCAACACCAAACCCCACAACAATTGCTGCATCAAAGTCTCTCCCTGAAGCTCAATTACATGTGCCTTTGGTCGTTTACCGCTCAACAGGCGGTCACTTAATTCCATCCGCTCTCGAATCCTCGGACGCTCTAAATTGCTACGAATATCAAAGATGGCGAACGGTTTTTCCACTGGATGTGACGACCAGCCAATAAATTCATTATGATTAAACTCTGGATATTGGTTAGAAAATGCCAAATTCTTCGCTGATTCATTCCAACTAATTTTCCACTTATACGCCAATGGCCATGTTAATTCACCACCAAAAATAGCTACAGTCTTACCAATGGTAGACTTTGCAATTTGCTTCGCCTGATTTGACATTTCTGGAGACTCAACCGTCCAACGAGCAATCTCGCCCCGCAGCCAATCAGCACTATTTGCCACTTGATTATATAAATCACCATCAATAACCCAAAAATGTTGTAATAATTTCAACAACCCTCGCAAATGATATACCGTTGACATCCGTGGCTGCCCGCCTGCTGGCACTTGAACGTACGTTACATTATCATCTTTTGCTCGCTCAGTTATTTTCCCTCCCGTTGACATAACCGCCAAACAAGCCCGCTTTTCCAGCGCTTGTTGATAACAGCTCAAAGTCTCTTCAGTATTACCCGAATGGCTGACTGCAATAACCAGCGTTTCTTCACCAACAAACCCCGGCAAATCATAACCCTTCACTACTACCAGCGGAATATGTAACCAACCAGTAGTTAATACCCGCACCATATCCGCTGCTAATGCTGATCCACCCATGCCAGCAATCACAATATTCTTAAAATCACGCCGCTGATTTACTCCTTCATGAACCAAAGCCTCATACGTAGCCTGCTCTGGAATATTCAGTACAGCACCCAGTACATCACCTGGATCATATTGTTTTATTACATTTACATCATCTAACATATTGCACTCCTTAGTTCGCTCATGCTATAGTATAACATAATAAGCATAAGCAATTTAAATATATAAGGTGGGTTATAATGGATTCTCGAGCTAGTCAATCAATCAGTGACGACCAAGAATTAGCAAAGGTGCTAGCTGGCGTTTCACAGGACACTGATAATAATTTACAATTTGAAGAAACAAGTAACATAGTTGAACCAACTATTAATCCAGCGACCATCTCCCCAGATCCTGTCGTTACATCTCAAGACGATAATCAAACTACTGCCGAACCAGCCGTCACTCCGACAATTGTGACGAACTCAGTATCACCAACCATTACTCCAACAGACACGACAACCGATCCTGCACTAGATACTATCAAACAAACCGCGCTTAGCGAGCTTCGTCCACTAGTCGATAAACTTGATGTTTCCCCAGAGGAAAAGTTTGATACTTACTTATTACTAATCCGCTCGACGGATGATAAGAGTCTTATTGCGCCTGCACATGACGCAGCCGTAGCAATTGTTGATGAAGCACGACGTGCTCAGGCGTTGTTAGACATCATTAAGGAAATTGACTACCTTTCAAACCCTCGTTAGCTTATTCTTCCAATAAAAATCCCGCCAGAAACGGCGGGATTTTTATTAATGCTCTACCTATTTGAACTTGACTATATGTCCACCATCAAGGCTAATTCTTAAACCGGCTGGAATACGAAGCTTCCCTTTACCCGTGTCAATTTCAATATCTTCCGTCAGAACTACCGTATCAGTGTCAACTCCAGTTTCGGATAAGCTCAGCATACCTTGATTATTCTGTCGGTAAGCCAAATAGCTCTTTCCGCCCCCAACGCGCGAATGCTTAACCTTCCCGCTTTCCTTAAGTTTTTCAAATATACTGGAGACGATGTCCTGAGAGCGCTGGAAAACTTCTGGATCAAGACGCATAGCGGCAGACATCTTGTTAACGTTAGTATCCTTAAAATTATATACTTCCTCAATCAGCATAGCCATAATTCCTGGAGACGTAATCGCATTTTCACTCAGCTTATCCAACACCTCATCCACATTCATTTCCTTTGAATTTATAGGAACACTCATGTAAAGATCGTCAAGCTTATCTGGGCTATTAAAGACGTCTTTTGCCTCATCATACCCTCCTTTAGACTGACTATCTTTTTTCTCGCCATTGTTGTTTTGAGAAGACTCCGGCGTAGATGGTGATGCTTTAGGTTTATCGACACCAGCACCTTTTAGACCAAATAATCCCAGAGCTCGCTTAATTCTTCCCCATAAACCAAGCTTCTCATTGGAATCGGATTTTTTCTCATCAGACGATTTCTCGGATTTTCCCTTCTTGGGCGGCTTCTTACCTGCGCGTTGCGTAGCTAATAAATCTTCAACATCCTTTTCTAATGTTTTTAATCGTCCTTCTAAGGCCTTAAGGTCATTGTCAGTCTGCGAACCGTTTTCAGGTGATTTAGGCGATTTTTTAGCCTCTTTCGGTTCTTTATATCCATAGCCAGAGAAAATACCATCTTGATACGCCAACTCGAGAACCTTTACAACTGTATCATATTGATCAACAAGCTCTCGGTAATCATCTTTATCTTCTACAGGAACCGTTTCCCTGGTTTTTATCACCTTCTTCTCATCTGAATCCCACTTCTTTCTTGTTATTCGCCTCATAAATCGGTCAACGAGACGTTTTGCCGACTTATCATCATCAGCAACATCTTTTATATCAGCATCTTGCAATTCTTTAATCTTTTCAAAACCTAAATCAAGATATGCTTTATAGTCTGATAATCTACGCCTTAGCTCATTTCTTCCACCTGGCAAAAGTGGATCGTCTGGATTCCTGCTCTGTAAATCTGCTGCCAAATCCCACACCTGACGAAGCGCTACAGGATACCCAGAGATTTCTCCATTAAGGCGTTTTACGTACCCATCTAGTGAACTATCTGGTGCAGTGGTATTGCCTTCTTTATTGTTAGAATGCTGATCCCACCATTTTTTATACGCCTCCTCCTGGTCTAATCCACGACGCTGTTCAGCATTGAGGCTGATGGGATCGGGCTCTTCCCTCCAAAAATCTCCAGTCGTTAAAGTTTCGCTCATAATTACAGTATTCCTTTCATAAAATCTTATTCTTTCGCTTTCTTTGTCTTGTGATATATTATTAGCATAATTTCTATAAAAAGTCAACTTATTATATCATAATTACGAGAAAAGTCTTGACAAATTATTGCTAACTTTACAGGTGTGAGATTGCTTTTTTGTAGTATTAATGGAAATAAAACCTGATATTTTTATGTCAAAATATCGCCCTAAATTAGAGCGATATTTTCAAGAAACTTAGATGAGCGAGAACCTACATCATCCCCATACCCGGCATACCGCCAGGTGCAACTGGAGCTTCTGGTTCTGGTACGTCGACGACTAGTGCGCCCATGGTTGCTGCGGTCGAGGCGATGGACACCGCGTTCTGCACCGCTTCCTTGGTGACGCGCGCCGGGTCGATGACGCCAGCTTTTTTAACATCTACCAATTCATTTTCGGGTTTCATGACATTAACGCCAAAGCCAGCCTTGCCTGCTTCGACTTGCGCTAGGAGTGCGTCGGCATTCAAGCCAGCGTTACGCATAATCTGTAGGAACGGCTGCTTCAGAGCGTCCTTTAGAATCTGCCGGCCAGCCGCGATGCTGTCTGCGCCAGTCACCTTCAGGCCGCCAGCCAAATTCACCAAGGTAACGCCGCCACCAGCGACAATTCCCTCGGCCAAGGCTGCCTTGGTAGCTGCCACGGCGTCGTCCACACGGAACTTCTTTTCGTCAATCTCCGTCTCGGTCGCGCCGCCGACTTTGATGACGGCCACCTTGCCGCTCAAGGCTGCTGCCCGCTTGTCGAATTGTTCTTTTTCATATTCGCTGGAAGCGTTGTCAGATAGTGCCTTGATCTGAGCGATCTGCTCCTTCACGGCTGATGGCTTGCCCGCACCCTCAACGATGGTGGTTTCATCTTTGCCGACAATCACCTTGCGCGCTGAACCCAAGACCTCCAGGCCAGCATTCTCAAAGGTCAAACCGTGATCCTCAGAAATCACCGTTGCGCCGGTCAGCACCGCGATGTCGCGCAAAATTTCCTTGCGGCGGTCGCCAAAGCTTGGCGCCTTGACCGCCACAGTATTGAATACACCCTTGAGCTTGTTGAGTACCAAGATACTCAGCGCCTCGCCCTCAACTTCATCAGCAATCAGCACCACGTCCTTCTTGCCGCTTTGTGCCAATTTCTCCAGCATTGGTAGGAATTCTTGCACGCTGGAAATTTTCTTATCGGTAATCAAAATCGCCGGCTTTTCGTAAACCGCCTCTTGCCGACCAGTGTCGGTAACGAAGAACGGACTGACCCAGCCCTTGTCCAGGCTAAAGCCTTCAACAACCTCGGCTTCCAACTCCAAACCTTGGCCAGCCTCGACTGTCACCACACCGTCTTTGCCAACTTTCTCGATGACACCAGCGATCAGTTTGCCAATTTCCGCGTCGCCTGCCGAGATGGTCGCTACCTCTGCCACGCGCTCAGACTTACCCTCAATTGGCTCAGCTAATTTGTTCAGCTCTTTGACAATTTCCGCGCCAGCCTGCTCGATGCCTTTACGCAGTTCCACCGGGTTGTGCCCCGCTGCAATCAGCCGGTTAGCTTCCTTCAAAATTGAATACGTCAGCACCGTCACCGTCGTGGTACCATCACCGGCTTGCTTGTTCAAGTTCTTGGCCGCTTGTTTTATCAAATCAGCACCAACCTTGTAACCTAGCGTCTCATCATCATTTTCTGGTAGCTCAATACCTTCCGCCACCGTCACACCGTCGTGCGTCACGGTTGGCCCGCCAAACCCCTTGGCGATCACCACATTGCGGCCCTTTGGTCCGTAGGTTACCTTAACTGCGTTATACAGCGCCTCGGCACCGCCCAACACGCGAGCACGCGCATCGTCATCGTAAAATACTTTTTTTGCCATAATAAAAACTCCCCTTTTCTCAAACAACCGTTGCTAAAATATCTTCCTCGCGGACGATCAAATATTCCGTGCCGTCAATTTTCAAATCCGTGGTCGAATATTCCTTATATACAATCTTGTCGCCCACCTTTACACTCTTGACATCGCCGCCAACCGCTTTGACTTCAGCCACCACTGGCTTCTCCTTGGCGTTGTCCGGCAAATATAATCCGCTGGCCGTCTGTGTCTTCGCCTCCTCGCGCACCGCTACCACGCGGTCGCCGAGAGGCTTGATAGGTGTATCCATATCATCCTCCATTTCGTTAACAATACACCCATTGTACCGCACTAAATTAGCACTCGTCAAGGGTGAGTGCTAATTTTAATTACTATCACTCTGCTATAATATCCCCATGCAATTATTCAAACGTCTTTTAGAAAAAATCCTCGGTTCTTACGTTAAGAAATATCTTAAATCTCACCCCAAAGTTAAGCTAATCACCGTAGTTGGCAGCGTCGGTAAAACCAGCGTCAAATCGGCGACCGCTACTGTTTTAGCAGAAAAGTTCACTGTCCGCCATAGCCGCGGCAATTTGAATACCACCTTAAGCGCACCTCTGGAAATCCTTGGCATCGACGGACCGAAAAACGCCAAATCTCCCCTAGCCTGGCTGAAGGTCTTTGCAAACACCCGCACCAGCATTCATACTCCAGACGCGCCTGATATTATTATTCAAGAATGCGGCATCGACCGCCCAGGCGAAATGTCAATATTCACCAAGTATATGCGGCCTGACATTGCCATTATCACCTCTGTTGCGCCGGAGCATATGGAATTTTTCAAAACAATGGACGCGGTAGCGCGTGAAGAGTTGTCTATCAGCCAGGCAGCTAAAAAAACCATCTTTAATCTTCATGACATTGATAAAAAATATCATTCTCTCATCGCCGGAAATCGTATTAGTTATGGCGATCAAGCCGCCGACGTTTTCCTAAAAATCAAAAAGTTTACCGGCAGCGGCCATGTAGCAAATTTGCAATTTTCTGAAAAAACGTCCCGCACGATTACTATTTCCATGCTGGGCGAGCATAACATTCGCTCCATCACCGGCGCGGCAGCAGCGGGACTGGCCTGCGGCATGGATATTGAAGAAGTGGCGGCAGCCCTAGCAAAAATCCAACCCGTCTCTGGCAGAATGAACATCTTGCACGGCATACGGGGTTGTACATTGCTAGATGACACATATAACGCCAGCCCCATCGCCATGGAACATTCCTTGAAAACCCTCTACTCTCTGGAAGCTAAGCATAAAATCGCGGTTTTAGGCGATATGAACGAACTTGGCGGCATATCCGAAGCAGAGCATAAAAAAATTGGCAAACTTTGCGACCCTAAGCAATTAGACCTGCTCATCACCGTCGGCAATCTATCAAAAAACCACTTGGCGCCAACCGCCGAAAAAAACGGCTGTAAAGTCATATCTTTCCAATTAGCCCCAGAAGCTGGCGAATTCTTAAAAAACAGCGATATTAAAGACGCAACCATCCTTTTCAAAGGCTCGCAGGGCGGTATCTACCTCGAGGAAGCCATCAAGCCGCTCCTTAAAAATCCCGCCGACAGCCAAAAGCTCGTCCGCCAATCATCAAATTGGCAGCGAATTAAAGCGAAATTTTACGATTCTCTTGACCAATCTCAGCAATAACCTCGCTCGCCACCGCCTTATCATTCCACGGAATCCGCTTACCGTTAACAATTCGGTACTGCTCATGACCCATCCCGGTAATTAAAACCGTATCGCCGCGCGCTGCCGTCTGCAAAGCCTGACTAATCGCCTGCCTCCGGTCAGCCACTTCCGTCATTTTATGAGATTTTTTCGTCTTTTCAATCCCTTGGCGAACCATCGCCCGAATCTCATCCGGATCTTCATTATAACTTTCCTCATCTGTCAGGAAAATCCTGTCTGTCAAGTTAGCCGCTAATTCTCCCATAATCGGCCGCTTCGATTGATCGCGGTCGCCGCACGCCCCAAACACCAAAATTAACCGCCCCTTAGTAATCTTTTGCGTAGTTTTTAACAATTTTTCCAGCGCGTCTGGCGTGTGCGCATAGTCCACGATAATATCAATCCCGAGTTTGTTATCCACCCGTTCAAACCGTCCCGGAATCACCTCCAAGTTCGCTACGCCTTCCTGAATATCCTCCAGCTTAATCCCCAACAGATACGCCAGAGACACCGCCGCCGACATATTCATCACGTTAAACTCGCCTGGCAGATTTGTCGCCAGCTCCAGATGAGTTTGATGGTCGATCAGCAAACTCGCCTCCGTCCCCTTCTTATACAATTTGACGTGCGTGATGTGCGCCTCGGCTTCTGGATTCATACCGTAAGTCATCTTTTGCTCGCGCGCCGTAAACTGATTAAAATAATCAAACCACGCATCATCGCGGTTCAGCACGATATATTTTGGCTTTTTCTCAAATAATTTCGCCTTGGCTGCCGCGTATTGCTTCATCGTCTTATGGTAATCCAAATGGTCTTGCGTCAAATTCGTCATCACCGCCGCTTCAATTGGCACACCGTCAAACTTATGCTGCCATAAAGCGTGGCTGGTCGCCTCTAAAATCACATATTCCGCGCCTTTACGCCGCGCTGCCCGGAAAAAACGAAACAACTTCGCCACCGTCGGTACCGTTGCATTCAAATCGTTCAGTTTTTCCTGGCCGGCAATTTCAATCACTGCCGTCGTAAACAACGCCGTCTTAAAGCCAGCCTCTTTCAAAATCTCATTAATATAACAAGCGGTTGTCGTTTTACCGTTAGTCCCGGTCACCGCAATGATTCTCAAGCCGCGAGCCGGATTGCCATACCGCAGGCTAACCATCTTCGTGCGAGTAATCCTGTAGACATTCTCCGTATTTTTCAAAGCCCCCTTCGGTAATGTTTTCCTCGCAATTTTTACCAACTTGTTCTTCATATCCCTATTTTACCACTTATATTTGCTATAATAAAAGCAAATGAGGATTTTGGGAATCGAGTCCAGCTGCGACGAAACAGCGGCGGCGGTCGTTGAAGACGGCGAACGCTTGCTTTCTAATGTAGTCAATTCCCAAATCGACATCCATGCCGAATACGGCGGCGTCATCCCAGAAATTGCCGCCCGCAGCCATCTGGAGGTTATTAACCCGGTCATCAAAAAAGCCCTGTCTGACGCTGATTGCACCTGGGACGACATCGACGCCATCGCCGTCACCTACGCGCCCGGCCTGATCGGCTCGCTGCTCATCGGCACGCTCGCCGCCCGCACCCTCGCCATCATTCACAATAAGCCGCTTTACAAGATACACCATGTCGAGGCGCATGTGTATGCTAATTTTATTACAAAACAAGGATCTCGTCATATTATTGACAAGTCAAAAACTGTCGAGCCAGCCTCAGCAGTCGTCTTTGAGGAGGCTGTGACGGGCGCGCCAAGCCCCGTCAGCCGAACGCCACGGGCTGGCGAAACCACCCGTAAAGAGTACTCCGAGACGGACGTCCCTGCCTCTAACCGGCAACTGGCAACCGTCTCCTCTGCGCCGAATGCATCCGGCAGCGCCGTCCGCAAAACCATCGGCGCCGATGAGAGGTCGCCAGCTTGCCTTAACCTTATCCTGCCACACCATCAACCCGCCTTCCCTCTCCTGGCGTTAATCGTCTCTGGCGGCCATTCACAGCTGGTCCTATTCCAAAATCACGGCAATTACCAGCTCATCGGCCAAACCCAAGACGATGCCGTCGGCGAGGCGTTCGACAAGGTCGCCAAAATCATTGGCCTGCCCTACCCTGGCGGCCCGGCCATTGCCAAAGCAGCCGAACTCGGCGATCCTCGCGCCTTTCACTTACCCATCGCCAAGCTTGCTGGCGAGTACGATTTTTCCTTCTCCGGCCTCAAGACAGCCGTTCTGAGGACCGTTCAGCGCCAAGTTGGCAAAGACTTCACCTTTCCGTCGCACGAGCTCCCTGCCCTAGTAAACGACAGTCTAAGGCATAATATGGCAGCCAGTTTCCAGTACACCGCCGTTAAAACCTTGGTCGATAAGACTAAGAAAGCTTACGACAATTTTCAACCCGCCTCCGTCGTCATCGCCGGCGGCGTCGCCGCCAACCAAGAATTACGCCGCCAGCTGCGCCAAGCCTTGCCTATCGACATTGAATACGCGCCCATCCAGCTCTGCACCGACAACGCCGCCATGATCGCCGCGCTCGGCTATTTCCGCGCCCAAATCGACCAGCCCACCGACCCGTACGACCTGGAAGTGCAACCAAGTTTATCAATGATAGCAAGCTAACGTTGTGAGGATTACAACATGAATCAACATTTTTTACAATCAACCGCCTGGAAAAGATTTCAGGAATCGCTCGGACAAAAAGTATTTCACAACAGAGGCGAAAATTGGGAATATTTCGCGATATTAGAACATGGCACTGGCAACTCTCGCCTATATTGCCCTTTTGGCCCAACTGCCACCAATGAAGAGAGTCTAAAATTAGCCCTAAAAAACTTGACTGATTTAGGTAAAAAACTTGACGTAACATTTCTCAGAGTCGGGCCAATCAAACCAGATTTTTCTAAGGCATTATCCGACGAACACTGGAAAAAAGCCACTTACATACACCTACAGCCAGAATACACTCACATTATTGACCTTCAGCCGTCAGAAGATGACATCATATCTAACATGACACAACCTGTCAGAAATTGTTATCGGAATTATCGTAAAAAAGGTGTTACCGTTCAACATTCTCAAAACCCAGAAGATATTAAATATTTCCTTAAATTAATTCATCAGGTCGCCAAACGAACCGGCATGTCACCACACCCAGATTCATACTTCCATAAACAGGCAGATTCTCTACTGCCTAGCGGCGATGCTTCTTTTTGGTATGCGACATACGACGATAAAATAATTGCTACTGCCCTATTTTTCGACTCAAAAACAACACGAATTTATGCACATGCCGCCGCTGAATCTGCACCAGAATATCGCAAACTAAACGCTGGCACTGCCCTACTTACTGAAGCTATCATTGACGCGAAACATCGCCACATGGACAAAATTGACCTATATGGAATCGCTCCAGAAAATGCACCAAAAAATCATCCTTGGGCTGGCTTTACAAGGTTCAAGCGATCATTTGGCGGCAAAGATGTCTATTCTGGCGCAGCTTGGGAGCTTCCCCTGAAGCCACTTCAATATTGGCTTTATCGAATCTACCAAACCATCAGAAAGTAACCCCTTTTACCACTTCATTCCTTCCCGCGGTCTGTGGTATAATTAAGCTGTAATATAAACATGTGGAGAAATTTAAAGGTAGTATAATTAGGGGCTTTTACACGTGAAAAGTTCTCGTATTTTCTTTTGTCTTTTTTCACATGAAAAATTATGGAATTATCTATGCAGTTAGCCAAACAATACATACCAAATGATTACGAGCCAAACATTTACGCCATGTGGGAGACTAGTGGCGCCCTAGAACCGACTGGTGTTGGCAGGCCATATTCTATCGTGATGCCACCACCTAACGCCAATGGCAACTTGCATATTGGCCACGCCCTAGATATGAATCTAAAGGATATCCTTATCCGTTATCACCGCATGAAGGGCGACGATGCGGTGTTTATTCCTGGGGCTGATCACGCCGGCTTCGAGACATGGGTTGTCTATGAAAAAGAGCTAGCAAAGCAGGGACAGAGTCGCTTTGATTTCTCTAGGGAACAACTATATAGTCAGGTTTGGAATTTTGTCCAAGAAAAACGCGGTAACATGGAGCTACAATTACGCGCTCTAGGTATCAGCGCCTCCTGGCAACATTTGACCTTCACCCTAGATGATAAGGTCATCAACACGGTATACGACACATTCAAGAAAATGTGGGATGACGATTTAATTTACAGAGGTGAGAGAATTGTCAATTACTGCACCAAACACCAAACCAGCTTTGCTGACATCGAGGTTGAGCATAAAAATGAAAAAGGGAAGTTGTGGCAAATCGCTTATCCGACGCTAGACAAAATTGGCGAAATTATCGTAGCCACTACTCGCCCAGAGACCATGCTCGGTGACGTAGCGGTGGCCGTCCATCCAGACGATAAGCGATATAAAAAGCTAGTTGGTACACGAATTTTATTACCAATTGTTGATAAGGAAATCCCGATCATCGCCGACGAGTATGTCGATATGAATTATGGCACTGGCGCAGTGAAAATTACACCGGCACACGACCCGAACGACTTCGAGATGGCCCAGCGCCACAACCTGCCGCTCAAACAAATCATCAGCCAAGAAGGCAAGATGGTCAACGTACCGCCACAATTCCTAGGCCTGACGCCGGCAGAAGCCCGTACTCGCGTGTTGGCGGCCTTGGAATCGTTGGAGCTGCGCCGCGGCGAAACAGACATTGAACATGCCGTCGGACATTGTTACAAATGCGGCAGCGTCATTGAGCCGATGGTTAAAGAGCAGTGGTTTATTAAAATGCAGCCGTTGGCTCAGCCAGCCATCGAAGCCTTAGAGAGGGAAGAGATTACCTTTTATCCAGCCGCCAAGCGCAAAGAACTCATCGCCTATCTCAAGCAATTGAAAGATTGGAATATCTCCCGGCAAATCCCGTGGGGCATCCCGATTCCAGCATTCGTCAATGAAAGCGACCCGCGCGATTGGATATTTAACATCCGCACTGACGAACGAAAGATAGTTGTAAATGGTACAACATATATCAGGGAAGAAGATACCTTTGACACCTGGTTCTCGTCTGGCCAGTGGCCGTACATCGTTACCGATTACCTAAACGGCGGGGAACTAGCCAAATATTTCCCAACCAGCCTGATGGAAACTGGCATGGATATTATGCGGGCGTGGGTAGCGCGCATGATTATGCTTAGCCTGTACCGCACCGGCAAACTACCATTCAAAGATGTTTACCTACACGGCATGGTTAACGACGAACATAATCAAAAAATGTCCAAATCCAAGGGCAATGTCATCAATCCGATGGAGCTAGTCTCAGAATTTGGCTCGGACGCCACCCGCATGGGCATCATCGCTGGCCGCGCGCCAGCACAGCACCAAGCCTTCAACAAGGGCGCGGTCATCGCTGCTCGCAACTTCTGTAATAAGCTGTGGAATATCGCTCGTTTCGTCGAGGCGCAAATCGGCGATGAACACCAAATCGTTGACCTGGAGCCGCAGACACCAGCCGACCACTGGATTATCCGCCAGCTGAACGACGCCGCCAATAATGTTGCCGTCCGCCTGGAGCAGTACCGCTTTTCTGAAGCCGCGGATACGGTCTATCACGCTATTTGGGACGACCTAGCCGATTGGTATATCGAATCGTCAAAAACCGCCATCAACCGCCCATTGCTGTCATGGGCGCTGGCGACCAGCTTGAAAATCGCTCATCCGTTCGCGCCATTCGTCACCGAGACAATTTGGCAGACGCTTAATTACACCGATGGCATTTTGATGCGCGACCACTGGCCAACCCCAGAGAAGTTCGACCCCATCGCCGCTGAGCAGTTTGAGCAGCTGAAAACACTAGTCGCGGAAGGTCGCTGGGTAATCGCTGAGTTGCCGGGCAATAAAAAATACCGCTTGTTATACGGTAATGACAGCCTCATCGCTGATAATCAAGACACCATCAAACACCTCATACGTCTGGAGTCAATTGCACACACCGACCAGCCACGGGGCCTTAGGTTGGCGGCGGCAAACAGGGAGGCATGGTTGGATATTGACAGTGAAACCCTATACCAACATCAAGAAAACTTGGAAATACGCCTAGCCGAAGCTCGTCAAAAGTTGACAGGTCTCCAGAAACGTCTTGATAACCCGACTTACGTCGAAAAGGCTCCAGCGCATCTTGTTGAAGAAACTCGTCAGCAACTAGCCGAGCAAGAGAAAATCATCACTCGACTTGTTGCAGAATTAGAAGTAATTAGCCTAAAATAGGGCAACCAGCGGCGTCAAGATTAAGATGATACCCATCAAAAGTATGTTGTCCACGAGCAGCGTATTTTTGGCGTAATCGCTTTTTATCGTTACTACGCGGTGTCGTCCGTGGTCGCGCCGAACCTTCCTTTAGCATATCAGAAAGCTGCGAATGCTCCGGGTGGGTATGTGGATTAGTCTCTGGCAATTTCGTCTCATCCTCGATATTTGCCTGAACACTATACGGTTTCCAAGATGATAAAAATGCTTTATCGATATTAGTATCGTGCAACAACACGCCGAACGCCGTACTCAGACTCACAAGCATGGTTGCGGTGGTAAATAATTGTTGTACTAAATTCATATTTTTCTTTCTTTTTGGTATCTATTTTTTAGAATACTGATTACTATACTATCATAAGCTTTGTTTTTTGTCAAGTATATTTCACGACATAAAAATATCCGCTCTGCTCAGCGGATTAGTCATTATGGCGGAAGGGGAGGGATTCGAACCCTCGGTACGTTTTACCGCACGCCGGTTTTCAAGACCGGTACCTTCAACCACTCGGTCACCCTTCCAATTGTCTCCTTGAATTTTGGCGGAGGAGGGGAGATTCGAACTCCCGCTACAGATCTCTCCGTACTAACGATTTAGCAAACCGTCCCCTTCAGCCACTTGGGTACTCCTCCAAATTCACTATTTAGTGTACCATAGAAGTGTGACAATTAACAGCTTTGGAATAAATAAGGTATAATAGGATTATGATACACGGATACATTTCTAAAATTATTACAGGATTATTCGCAATTGGACTCGGCGTAGCCTTGATAGCTACTCCAGTTTCTGCACTTGGAGAAGGTGGCGCACCAGCTGGCGTTAATGCAGCGCGTGGCGACAACACACCGACCAATCTAATCAACGGCGATACATCAATTGTCAAACGTGGCATTAACATTATGCTGTTTGGTGTTGGTGTATTGAGCGTAATTATGCTGATTTTTGGTGGTTTTCGCTATGTTATCTCTGGTGGTAAAAAAGAATCAGTCACGAACGCAAAGAACACTATTTTATATGCAATTATTGGCTTGCTAGTCGCAGTCTTCGCTTATGCAATTATTAACTTTATCTTGGGTGCAGCTTTAAGCGGCGGATCAACCACTAACGTTTAATTGTTAGCTCATTCTACTCATGATATACTAACATCATGAATGACAGTCCAGAGACACAAGAGTTTAAACCATCACCATCAGACGGGATTGATTTGACTGAACCAATCGCCTGGAATGCACCAGAGGGAGTGCGAGTTCAGCGTGGCGCGGTTTGGTATATACTTTTTGCCATTGTACTAGTTGGACTAATGGCTTTGGCAATTCTAGTGTTTAAGAACTGGACATTTACAATCTTACTGCCAATTATGGCGGTGGCATTGTTTGTCTTATCAAACAAGAACCCTCAAACCATCAACTACGCTATTAGTCCAAAAGGTATTTATATAGCTGATACACTACATGACTTCAGCGAGTTTCGCGCCTTTGGTTTACTACATGAAAATAACCAGCATTCTATTTTACTACTACCAGTCAAGCGCTTCTCTCCAGGGCTAACTATTTATTTTTCTGAAGCAGAAGGTGAAAAAATTGTCGACATGTTGGGGGCACGTTTACCAATGCAAGAAATCAAGCCCGACGCCTTAGAAAAGTTCATTAGACTAATAAAGCTATAGCTTGATTGACCATATTTTATGTGGTAGAATACGAAAGTTCAATGCTTTGTAGCGGCGAAGGTACCTTATATTTTTGTTATGGCCAATCGGGTTTCCGAAAGGCTGTATGCACCCGTAGCTCAGCTGGATAGAGCGCTGGCTTGCGGAGCCAGAGGTCGTAAGTTCGAATCTTGCCGGGTGTACCACATTAGCTTTATGGAGAGATGCAGGAGTGGTTGAACTGGCCGCTCTCGAAAAGCGGTATGGGGCAACTCATCGAGGGTTCGAATCCCTCTCTCTCCGCCACAACTACTTAAGATGAAAATAACCATTCTAACAATCGGTAAAAAGAACGAACCCTGGATTCAACCAGGCGTTTTTCGTTTTTTAGAGCGCCTGAGACCGCCGTTTGCCGCAGAGATGATAATTATACCACATTCAAGCTTTGAGGGCGACAGAGCGCGCCAAGAAGAGTCAGAGCGCATATCCAGCCGTCTGCATTCAGATGATTTTGTCATTTTGCTTGATGAACGCGGTAAAAACTTATCATCACCAGAATTATCAGACTTAATTATTAATCACATCAATAAACACATTGTCTTCATTGTCGGTGGGGCTTACGGCATTACCGATGAAATGCGCCAGCGACCCAATGTAACTTGGTCGTTATCAAAACTGGTATTTCCACATCAGTTAGTCCGTCTAATCTTAGCAGAACAGTTGTACCGCGCGCAGGAAATTCATCGGGGCAGCCATTATCACCACCTATAACTTCGGGCGGCCGTGCCGCGCAATCACAGCAACCTCTACGCGTTCAGCGCCAGCTTTTTTCAAGCAGTCTGCTGCCGCCATTACCGTTGATCCAGTCGTAAAAATATCATCGATAATAACGTATCGACGATTTTTATCAATTACACCTCTTACCTCAAAGAAATCTTTTGCCTGGCGACGTCGCTGGCGAGACGACTTTGTAAAATGCTGAGTAACGTTATTTCGGCGGCGGAGAAGAAAAAGACAATCCACTTTTCGACGCCTGGATAATTTCATAGCGATTTTTTGAATATGATCAAAGCCCCGACGGCGAATGTTCTGAGAAATAGTTGGAATCGGCACGATAATCGTCTCAGGCGGCAACGGAGGTAATTTTACATCCAATAAATCACTTAATACTCCAGCCGCTGCCTGCACACGCCGAAATTTATAATCGTCAATTATTTTAGCGACGGGTCCAGTCCGTCGTGCAAAACACCAGACCATATCACAGGGCACATTATGCTTTTGGCACAAGTTCCCGTCTTTTACTGGCTCACCGCAAAATACGCATATTTTATATTTTTTACTGATGATGTATTTTTTACAATCTACACATAAAATACCCCCTGTTTTACCACACTTATAACAGTGGTGGGGAGCAATGATTGATAGTAGCGCGTCAAACATTGTATTTTTTACGTTTTATACTCCTCACTGTTGATTATAGCGCACATTACAGGTATAATTGTAGGGACTATTGTCAATGAGCCTTATTATAAACGCGGAGGAAATTATGGCCCGAAAGCAAGATGATGATCTACTACTAACAGCAGAAGACGAGCTAACAGCGGCGTTTCTTGGTGGAGACGACCAAGATTTACCAGCTCCTCAAACTACCAACACAAATGGCCCAGTAGCAACTGATGACAATTGGGAAGATGAAGCCGACGATTTGATGGGGCAGTTGGCAGTTGACGTCTTTGAAACCGAAAATGATTTGATTATTAAAGCACGTACTGCTGGTGTAGACCGCAACGATTTAGACGTCAGTATTTCTGACGGTATCCTGACAATCAGCGGCACTCTATCAAGCGGTGACGAAGCTGACGTTCGCCAGTGGCATATTCAAGAGTGCTACTGGGGTGAATTTAGTCGCACATTAGCCCTGCCAACAGCGGTTAACGAAGAGGGTGTAAAAGCAGAATTGAAAGATGGCGTTTTGACAATTACTTTTGAAAAAGTAAAACAAGAAAAAGCAAAAAAGATTCAGGTTCTATAAATCATCGAAGATAAAATACCGTCACACGCTGGCGGTATTTTTTTGACCATAAAAAAGGACCTCACCGGTGAGGTCCTTTTTATTAATAAAATAACTACGAGCCTGACGTGAATCGAGTAATAACCATATTAACGATTGCCCAGGCTAGAATAGCTACCACCAAACCAACGATAGCATATAGAACCGTATTTTTTGCGGAGGTCACCTTGTTGCTATCACCAGCAGATGTCGTATAGCGAATACCGCCCCAGATAAGCATAATAACACTTAAGACACCGACAGCATATAAGAATATGTTAACAACATTTTTAACCAAATCCTGAGGGTCTTTAGCAACGTTATCAACACCCGTTCCTTGCGCATTATCAACTCCACTTCTCAGAGTAAAGTCGGCAGCACTAGTCGTTGGTGCTACTGCCAACGCGACTGTTGGTACAATCAGTAGTCCGGCCAAGATCATTTTCAGTTTATTCATGTTTTGTTCTCCTTCTTTAATGATGTTATTATTATACATTTTTATCTGTTATTTGCAAAATTATTTATGAGCCCGACGCAAACTTATTCACAACCAAGTCAACAATCGCCCATGCCATGATTGCAACAATTAGTCCAACTACTGAATAAATGAGCGTGTTCTGAGCGGCTTTAGTCTTTGAAGCATCACCGGACGAAGTTACGTAGCGAATGCCACTAAAAATAATCATGATAATCGACAAAATACCAATAACCCATAGGAGTATATTGACGACTGATTTTACTAAGCCACTATCACCATCAATTTTTCTGCCTTCCATTTCCGAAGTAGTGGCAGCACCAATACCGTCTGACACCTGAGCAGAGACATTATTAGATAAGGAAACGGTCGATAAAGTCGCCAGCCCAAAGACTGCGCAGATCATAATTGCTATTGATACTACTGTTTTTTTCATATTTCCTCCTAATTAAACCTATTAAATACGAAATTAACAATTGCTGCTGCAAACAACGACACCACTAAACCAATTACCGCATATAACACGGTATTCCTGGCTTTTGCGGCTTTTTGAGCATCGCCGCTAGAAAGAGCGAACAAAATACCGCCAACAACAATCATAATAATAGAGATAACACCAACCGCCATTAAGAGAACATTGACAACATTACCGACAATACTGTTAACTTTTGTTTCACCATCAGACCGATTCTCGCAGTAAATAGAACCTGCGCCATCTCCCGAGCAAATATCAATACCACTGTTAGCTGAAGCAACACGAGAAAGGACGCCAAATAACCCAACCAGCAACGCTCCAACGATCAGAATTTTTGTGATAATTTTCATCTTAAACCCTTCCTATCATGTAACTTGTTATAGCAATTGCGCTGGAAATAATCACCAGGCCAATAACAGCGTATAAAATAGCGTTCTTAGCGTTGGCAGTTTTTGTTGGATCACCGGATGATAGGGAATAATTTATCCCAGCAATAATCACAATAATCACCGCGATAACACCGGCCGCCCACAGTGCTAAATTGATAATACTCATAATATTAACCTGATTATCTGGTACACCGACTTCACCAGCACTACCCAACAAACCAGCAAAAAACTCTATATATTTCATGCTATATTCCTATCCTTGATGAAATAAAGCTAACAACCGCCACAGACGACAAAGCAACAACCAGACCAATTGCTGCGTTCATGATAGTTTTTCGACCATGAGCCGCCCTATCGGGGGAGCCATTACTAGTCATCATCATGAAACCGCCATACATGATATAGCCAGTAGTTGCATATCCAACGACCTGCAGTAAATCTTCCACAATATTAAGGGCAATCTTCCAGATGAAATTAGCCTGAGAAGTTGTGTCATTACCGGGACTTCTGACGGTACAGTCACTTTCTAACAGGCCATCATACCACGGCTTTAACGTCAAAATCTTACCGTCAGGACAGGCAAGAGAGTTATGAGAAAATGTAACATTAGCACCAACAGAGCCAACCACAACCAAGAAAATTGCTATTATAATGTTTTTCATTAGTTAAAGACTCCTCCTGGAATAATAAAGTTAGTAATTGCCACCATAAAAGCAAACATCAGTAGTCCAATAACCGTATTTGTCCAGATTTCTCGCGCTTTCTTAACTTTATCCGGACTTCCTTCAGAGGTGGTGTAGAGAACTGCGCCAAAAATAACTGCTCCAACCGCTGCAACACCAACACCAGCCGTCAAAATTTGAATAACTTGCTTTACGATATTAATCAGGGCCGTGCTCCCTTCGCCATCGCAAGAGATAACCGACGTATCTGCACCAGCACAACTTGCCGCTAAAGCAGGCTGAGTCACCATAATTCCTGCTATGACTACTGTCGTTATAAATACGCTAACTATAATATTTCTTTTTGTCATATAAAATTTCTCTTATACAGAAATTGTAAAATAGTCAAGCGAAAAAAGCAAATATTTTCCTTGAAAAGGCATAGATAATCTGGTAGTATAGGAGCTGTGCTATGCGCTCGTAGTGAAGTTGGCCTATCACGCCTCCCTGTCACGGAGGAGATCGCCGGTTCGAATCCGGTCGAGCGCGCCACGATTCACCCATTTGGGTGTTTTTTTATGGGATTGTATTTTACTTTAATTTCATCTTGTCAAATTAAAGTAAAATCGATTTTACTTTAATTTCATCTTGTCAAATTAAAGTATTTTTTCTATAATTTAGCGCATAATGAGTAATATTATTGGAAGATATATACAGCAACCTCAAGGATTCAAAGCCTTTATTCCAGCTGATTTCCCGCCAGTAGAAGACTTCCATCCGTCTAGAGAACTGATATCGAAACACAATGAAGCGCTTCGCCTATTAGGGGTCCTAGATGGAATCACTCGATTTCTACCAGACAAAGACCTCTTCCTAACAATGTTTATTCGGAAAGACGCTTCTAGCTCTAGTGCCATAGAAGGCACAAATGCTACCATGGAAGAGTCTATTGAGTACGAAAATATAGAAAAAGCCCGTGTCCTACCAGACGACGTAGATGACATACTACATTATATAAAGGCTTTAAACTTTGGTATAGAACAATCAAAAACAATGCCATTTTCTCTGCGTTTCATAAGAGAACTACACAGCAAGCTAATGTCTGGTGCGCGTTTTACACAAAATCCTTACCCGGGTGAATTTCGTCGTTCACAAAACTGGATTGGAGGAACCAAGCCAGACAACGCCAGATTTGTACCACCACCAGTTCATGAGATGAAAAGAGCGCTCGGAGATTTAGAAAATTTCATTCATGCCGATGATGATTTTCTACCGTTGATAAAGGCAGGCCTAATTCATGCACAATTTGAAACAATCCATCCTTTTAACGATGGTAATGGACGTACTGGAAGAATGCTTATTACAATGTTTTTGCTTTTCAAAAAGACTCTTGATATTCCAGTATTATATTTGTCTGCCTATTTCAGAAAACACCAAAGTCTTTATTACGATAAAATCAATAACTACCACGAAGGTGACATTGAGGAGTGGTTGTTATTCTTCCTAGACGGACTGATTGAAGTCGCCGAATCTTCTATTGAATCTTGTGAAAAGATCATAAAATTAAGAGATAGAGATTTATTAAAAATACACAAAATGAGCAAACGAGCCTCGGCTTCAACAATGTCAGTACTGACTAATCTTTATACAATGCCTATAGTCGGGATTGCAGAAATTGCAAGCTGGACCAATACAACCAAGCCAGGATCCTATACAATAATCCAGAGAATGGTAGATGAAGATATTTTATATCCATTACATAACAGAGATGTTGCCTACGGGCAAAAATGGGTATACAAAGATTATCTTGATATATTTAGTTAATTTACACCTGTTCCGTTATATAATAAACATCTACAGACGAGAGTTGACCAAAACAGGTGTTTCACTAGGTCAAAACCGGTAAATTATAAAGTATTTAGCTACTCCAGCAAATCAGCACCTAAGCAAGAATACTCTGCGCCGTTTACTCCATCACAAACTGGATTATTTACAGAAAATATGTTCTAATTATTGCATTTTTCTGCTTTTTATGTTACGATATCGGCAATTGGACCAGAGGTCTAAGGAGTTTTATAAAATATACCTGACAATGTCAGAGGAAGGGACCTGATCATTATGGTTCGTAATCCTGAGAAATATCCAAAAAGAGAAAGCTACATATCCAAAAGGTTGACTGTGGGATTTGCTGCTCTATCTCTTGTGTTGGGAATTGGGATAGGTGGATGTAACGGTGGAAAAAAACCAACCGAAGCCCCAACAAACACTATATCTACTGCACCCGAATCTCCAACCAAAGACGCCGAGAAATCCGCAGTCCCGCCATCTCCAGGACCTCATAACACCGAACCACCATCACCAGAAATAAGTAAAGAAGCTGAAGAGGTAAACAATCTTATCAATAGTCTAGAGGCGGCTAGCAGCTTGAACGAACGAAGAGGATTATTAAGTGTCTATATTAATAATCACATAGATCCGTCGTTGGCTTACCAATTCGATAGCGACGGAATAGGAACTATGAACAAAAAGAATAGTGCACAGACTGCTGAAGAGCTTGCTGAATGGCTTATTGCAGGAACTTCAGCAATAGCAGAAGGATCAACATTAGAGGGTGTTAGCCCTGAGCGTGGAAAGCGTTTGTGGGAAGCTCTTACTGAGGCATATTTTATAGGACAAGCGCGAGAGGAAATGGATTTTGCGGCCATTGGCCTTTATGAAGACCCTAAATATCAGACATCTACTAAGGCTCAATTCACGCACAATAGCCACCAAGAACCGGGTAGTATACCAGGACTATCCAATCTTGTAGTCAAAGGAACTGGATTAGATGGAGACTCTACACTCCTATGTCGCGACAACTTCAAGACAACCAAGGAGTACAGCAAGAGAGATCTCTTCCAATATGGTCTTGGTGATAGTGGTGTAGATAATAAATACAAAACAAATTTTGGAGATTGTCAGATTAGCCAAGTAATGGTGATAAGCGGAGAGCAAGCAGGAGGTCTAAGCGGTAAGCCCTTAAGAGAATATACTTTCGTTTTGCAAACTAGCCAAAATAAAAATGGATATAATAAAGACCCTCAGCACAATCAATTGGTAGACTATTCTAACTCTAACGAAGTATATGTTACCCCTCTCGGCGTAGGAATTCGAAACGTAGTAGAGGGCTCTACAATAACTAGAGATGGCCAAGAAGTTAATACAAACAGTCTTCCAGAGGTTCAAGAATCCAGAAAAAATAGCTAAAATCCAACATTTGCATAAACACCTTCAAATATGATTAAATGAAGGTGTTTATGTTTATTAGTGGGCATAATTATAAGCGCAGCTTAAAGAATATAATCCTCTACCTGTGTATGAGCGCTTTGTTTATTATGCCAATTGCTACAATTTTTACTTCTTTACCAGCATTTGCCGATGGATATTTCGATGGTCTCAGTACTCAAGATAAATATAAGTTTTATGTTTATGCACGAGTCTTAAATAGATGTTTTAAGCAGTCAGGCTCAGAACCTCCCAACAACAACATGGAAGATTTAAAAAAAGGAAAAATATTGGGCAAGGTATATGCATACGTGGGAACATTTCCAGGATTTGCAGGATATAATAGTTCTGGCGGATATTTTGATTGCAGCTCACCAGATCTGATAAATACGGCTCTCAGTCAGTTCAACATACAACCAAGAGGAAGAGCTTCTGCAGTAGAAGTACTTCTTTGTGAATTAGGCTACCCAAGAAGTGGCACTACCGATAGATCTGTAGAAGCCTGTATAAACAGCACAAACCCTTTTACGGTTAGCCTAGACAGATCTTATCAGAGAACCGCCACATATTCAGAAGGAAAAATATTCCAAGCACTAGCGAGCCTTTCAGGATATACTGTTGGTTCAGAGGACTCTAACCCTGGTATAAAATATCTGGTATCCCGGTCAATGATAAAGGGTTGCATAAAAGACGACAATCCCCAACCTCAGCGACATAATCCGCAGGAATGGGAAATACCAAACATCGACAGCAGCGGCAATCTGTCTAATTCATATTATCTGCCTGGCGATGGTCAAGGATATAACGTGGGTGGTTCTAATAACCGTGAGTGGCCTCAGAATCATTATGACTCAAATATCCCCGAATGGCAGTGTATGAATATCCACAAAAGATTAGTCGAATCAGCGCCAAAGTACCGACAGGCTTTACAGCAATCGGCTACGGATGCTGCCTGTGCAGGATTGGCGGGAAAGGAGCTAAAAGCTTGCCAAGACGGAGCAAAAAATAGAAATAATTCAGGCTATTGTGGAGAACACTTTCGTGATAACCCTGAATTAATTACATATTGCCAAAAAGGCCAAACCGCTAAAGTCGACGTCTCAACAGAGGAGGGAGGAGACGGAGAAGAGAAAAATTCCTGCGGTATTGACGGTATAGGGTGGCTAGTTTGTCCTTTAATAAATTTCATGGCGAGCATCAATGACGCTGCGTACAGTGCCGTGTCAGGATTTCTGGATATAAAGCCAACAATACTAGACAACCCAAATGGCGGCAGAACTGGCACGCGCCAGGGCTGGGAATTCTTCCGTGATATCGCCAATGCGTTATTTGCAGTAGTATTTTTATGGGTGATATTCTCTCAAATATCTAATGTCGGCCTTAGCAACTATGGTATAAAGAAGATACTGCCACGGTTAATAATCGGAGCAATACTGGTAAATATCTCGTACTATATCTGCCAAATCGCTGTTGATTTATCTAATATATTAGGTTACTCGTTAAAAGAGATGCTGGAAACTGCGGCAAAAAATATTGGCACTAGCTCAGGAGCCGTGGGGGGCTGGGGTATATTTTCTACCATATTGGCGACAGCAGGGGTAACTATATTTATACTTTTGGCAGTCGGTATACCGACCATTTTGGCTGGATTTTTAGCCATCTTAATGGTATTTATTATTTTAATCGCCCGACAGGCTGGGGTTATTTTACTAGTGTCTATTTCGCCCGTGGCGTTTGCTGCCTGGCTACTGCCAAACACAGAAGGGTTATTTAAGCAGTGGATGAAGATGTTTAGGGGGTTGTTATTAGTCTTTCCTGTTGTTTCCTTATTATACGGAGCGGGCAAGCTAGCAGCCGCTATCCTATCATCGAGTGCCACCTCTGATCCAAATAACCCTGCCGAGACCATGCAGGTAGCTGCCTTGGGTGCTGCTACTATGCCGCTCCTTGCTACGCCATTTGTCCTCCAGAATGCCTTAAGTTCGCTAGGTAGTATTAGTGGAAAAATCGGTAAATTAAGTAGCTTGGCTAATCGACGAGTAGGAAGTGCAGTCGTAAACAAATCAAGAGTTGGCGACCTTAAGAATAAATGGAAGTTGCGTTCAGCTAAAAAACTAGCAGATAGAAGATCTGGCAATACTTGGCTGGGAAGGAAGGCTGATAGTCTTAGGGGGAGCGACAATTGGCTTGCGCAAAAAGCCGGGATTGCATTGAATCCTAGAAGAGCTTTTGATAGTAGCGCGGCTGGTAGATTCTTCGGTCTGTCAGAAGGAGTAAATGCCGCACAGGAGGCTTCTGATAAATTCGCCAGAGAAGAGGCTCAGCGATCATTCATATATGAACATAACGGCGACGCTGTAGCTGCGTTAAAAAGTAAAAACAAGCATGTTCAAAAAATTGCTGCAGAAGAACTTGCTAAAAAGGGTGAATGGGGTGCAACACAGATGGCTCAATATTTGGAGGGTGGAGGAAAAATTACCAGTATTGGAATGGCCGATGCCCTAACTACTATGAAAGGGGCTCATGCAGGTGTTAGCGAAGCTGGAACTGAAGCGCTTAGACAAATGCAGGCAAAAAATGGACCATCGGAAGTTGGATTCTCTCCGGGCAAGCTTAGCGAATTTGCCGCTTCAGGCGTGGGTAAGCTATCAGGAGAGGCTATCGCTAAACAAAGTGCTAACGCTATAAATAGTAGTAAACTCAGTCCTGAACAAGCGTCCAGAATTCTGGATAATGAAAGGCTTCGCTCTACTATGAGTAAATCAACAGAAGAAGCTTTACAATCAATAGCAGATACGCTTAAAACTAGCCAGGAGAATAAAAATAGCCGAACAGAGAATACTCCTCCTGCTAATAACGAAGGTTCTGGACTATTTATCGCCCATTCTCAAGATGATATTAGAAAAGCAGTAGAGGAACAGACGAAAAGACAGAATAGACCGTAATAGTCCTTAGTCTAAGTATCTTCTCTTGACTTTTTCACCTAAAAATGCTACTATATCCACGAATGGAGTGGTTGATTTCGCGTAGGCAACTTCTTAACACAGGGTTGCGATGGTTTATGTTGCTGACAGCAGGTTTGCTAGTGAGCGTTTTTATGAACGCTTTTATACAGCCAAACTCTGCCCGTGCAGCAGATGTAACATGGGATGACCGCGACTTAACTTATAATCAAGAAAAATATACTAGACTAACTGATAATAATAAAATCAAACAGTTAAAGATTCCGGACAAGCCAATTGTTTTTTTACACGAAGATAACGCCAAAAAAGAAGTTCGGGTAATTTATTTCCCCGCAAGCGAGATTAGCTCATTAAGCTCAGCTACGTACGCAGTTTATTCATTCGTGGCGCCAGACGGCTATATTCAAACCAGTAACTCAACAGTCTCGATTGAATCACCGTCTGATAACTCAACGGGAAGTTCTTGTAGTGTACAGGGTCTAGGGTGGATAATTTGTCCTGTATCTAATTTCTTGGCGGGATCTATGGACTGGATGTATAGTGCACTTCAAGAGTTCTTAAAAACTCAGCCACTAGAAACAACTAACCAAAACAGCGGCATTTATATGGCGTGGGGAATTATGCGCAACATTAGCAACGTGGCGTTTATTGTAGCGTTCTTAGTGATTATTTATTCTCAGATGACGTCAATTGGTATTAGTAATTATGGTATTAAAAAACTACTACCACGCTTGATTATTGCCGCGGTACTGGTGAATTTATCTTTTACTATTTGTGCTATTTTACTGGACCTATCTAATATTGCTGGATATGCTCTACAAGATGCATTTATGGGCATCAGGAACACCGTAGTCACGCTGGGCGAGAATACTTCGCCGACAAATTGGACTGATGTCACTAGCTCGGTATTGGCTGATGGACTATTAGGCGTTGGAGCGGTTGCTGGGGTGGCTACTGCGTTTACACTTAGAGCGGAGCTGGTACCAATGCTAATGCTAGCTTTGGTTGGCCTGGGGCTAACATTACTCTTAGTACTCTTAATTATGGCTGCAAGACAGGCATTAATTATTATCTTGATTATTATTTCTCCTCTGGCGTTTGTTTGTTATTTACTACCAGGAACAGAGAAATGGTTTGAGAAATGGCGCGGTCTCTTTACAACAATGCTGATTTTCTTTCCAGCATTTGCAGTGGCGTTTGGTGGAGCGCAATTAGCCGGTACTATTATTATACAGAGTGCGACTGGAGCAAATGGCGGAATGATGCATATTTTAGGCATGATTGTGCAGGTAGCACCACTAGCGCTGACTCCTCTAATTCTGAAACTTAGTGGTGGCGTATTAAATAGGGTAGCTGGATTTGTTAACGACAAAAATAAAGGTCTGTACGACAGAACTAAGAACTGGGCAAAAGAGCGACGCGAAATCACTAAGAACAATAAACTGGCCAATGATAAGATGTGGCGATTTGATCCGAACCGCTTACGCCGACGTGTAAATCACGCCAGTAGACTGCGTAAGGAGCGCCTAGATAGGTCACAAAAAACAGCTGAGAATTCTTACAAAGAATCAGCAAAGCACAAACGAGAAGATTTGTTAGCCAAACAAACAGCTCGACGATCTGAACTGTTATCTGAACAAGAGGCTAACCGCTACGCAGAGGCAGCTCAGGGGTATTGGCCGAGTGACATGAGCACGAAGCGATCTTTACCTGATCGTATCTCACGGGGTGTACTTCCTGGCTGGTCAATTAAGCGAGATATGAAACAACACCAGCAGAATTCTGACCTTATGGATACATTTAACGAACTAGAAACCAGTATAGCAGCAGAGGGGCTGCGCAAGAGTAACGCTCAACGTCAGCTTAATAAGAAATTTGCAGAAGACCTCTTATCGAATAGCACCCTCCAGGATCAGGCTGCTGGTAATGTTAGCCCATATGGCAAAGAGGCGGCATTGGCAAGCGCTATTTCTACAACTAGAGGTGAAACTTCTAAATCTATCGAGGAAGCTCATCAGATTATGAAACACCATAAATTAAGTTCCGGACAACGACAAGACTTGGCTCTGGGTAAAAGTGTCACCACGGCCGACGGCACTGTTATTGATAGTAAAAATATATATGTCCGTGAGGCGGCGATTGAAGAACAAATTAAGTATGGTACTGTAACAGAAGTGGCTCAATTGTTAAGTGAATTACCTCCAGAATTTAATTCCTCAGCGGCGGCAGCATTGGCAGCTTCTGGAGTTAAAAATAAGGCTTCGTTCATGGGCGGTAAGCTTATTGACGACCTTATCAGAGGTGCTATCAATAACCGCGGCGATCTCATGAAATACTGCTCTGAATGGTTGGAGGGTGGTAAATATAAAGCGGAAGATTTGGCTTCTACCGACGCTGACGGTGTTAAATTGCTCATGGAGGCTATTAATAGCCCATCTGGTGGTATTATTAGCGCTACAAGACGTCAGTCGATTAGGGATAATATTGATGAGATTCTCAATAATGAACGATTGTCGTCACGTGCAACTGATGCTGCCAAAGAACAGCTCAGAATACTCCAGAGTATGCTGTAATCTTTACAATTTGCTATAATATAAGCAGTATGTCGGTATATAAAGTTCCTCAAGACGTAGAGGCGGAAGATAAGCTGCTCGGACCGTTTAGTTTCCGTCAGTTTGTGTTTTTAATCATAGCAGTCGCTGGAATTGGTATTGCATATGCTCTTGGGCGAATATTACTACCGATGGCTCTAATTCCAGTGCCCGTTATTCTGTTTTTTGGAGCGCTAGCATTACCACTTAAAAAAGATCAGCCGATGGAGGTCTATTTGGCGGCGGTCGTTTCTTTCCTCTTAAAGCCTAAAAAGCGTTTGTGGCAGCCTGATGGAATTGAGGCATTAGTAGAGGTAGTTGCGCCAAAAGTCGAAGAAAAAACCTATGGAAACAATTACGATCAAGCCGAAGTTCAGCGTCGATTGTCATATTTGGCAAATCTGGTGGACAGCCAGGGGTGGTCGATTCGCGGTGTTAATAATCCAAATAGCTCCATGCATGCAGACCTTTTTAATACAGGTCAGGCAGCGCACGATATTTTAGATGAAAACAGCACAACCGCACAGAATATTAATCATCTAATCATCGAGTCAGACGCTCGCAGACGGCAGGACATGATTCAGAAAATGCAATCAGGCCAGTCAAATAAAAAATCTGTATTCCAACCAGACGAAGACTCAGAAACAGATTCTCACATACAGCTTCAAACAAACCCATATCCGAGTATGCACCAGTCAACATTAAATCCAATATCTAACCACAGCAATTCGAGCAATCAATCAACTGCCACACCACAAACTAGCCTAAACAACGTCTCGCCTGCTATAATAGACTTGGCAAACAATCATAGCGACCTTTCTGTTGAAACTATTTCGCGCGAAGCAAATCGAATTGAGCGAGAAAATAATAAATTAGCAGAAGAGGAAGTGGTGATTTCATTACGTTAGGTGGGATTATGCAACCAGAGTTACAGAATCAACAGCCACATCAGCAAGTTCCGCAGGCCAGTGCCAATGCGGTGATTCAAGGCGCACCGCAATCACCAGTACCGGGTACAATTGCTTCAGGTCCCACTCCAGCCTCACCCACACCCGATAAAGCCCCAGAACAAAAAAAGAGTGGGCCAATTAGCACCCAAAATACGCTGCTTTTCTCCGAAATGCGTGAGAATATGATTATCATGAGCGATGGTAGTTTTCGGGCAGTAGTAGAATGTGAGTCGATTAACTTTGATCTGATGAGCGCCCGTGAACGAGAAGGTATCGAATTTAGCTATCAGAACTTTATCAATTCACTTTATTTCCCAATCCAAATCCTCATTCGTTCACGCCGCGTGGATATTGGTCCATATCTGGACAGATTGGCAGAAATTAGGCGCAATCAAGACAACATGCTACTTAATGTTTTAATGGACGATTACATGGATTTTATCGATGTTTTAGCACAAGAAGCCAATATTATGGATAAAAGTTTCTATGTCGTCGTACCATATTATCCAGCCGGTGATACAAATGTCATGAAACAGCAGGCAAAGGGCCTGTTTAGTAGCTTCTTCAGCGGCAAGAAAGAAGCAACTGTAACAAAGATTGACCAAGTCACGTACGCAAAAGCTAAGGATGAGATTAAGAATCGAATTGATTTAGTGATGAGCGGACTATTCCAAATAGGTGTCAAAAGTCGACAATTAAATACTCGACAATTGGGTGAACTATTCTATACCTCATATAACCCTGACACTTCATCACGCGAATCACTGGCGGCAATTGACCCGAGCCAACTCACAACAGCCTACGTAACCAAAGGTCAAGGTCAACCGCCAACAGGAGGAAGACTATAATGGCAAAGAAAAAGCTAGACGCTGTAGACATTGCAGCACAGCAACGAGCACGCGAACAGGCTGAAGTTGAACAGGCGTTTTTGACCGGAGTACGAACACTCCGAGATTTCATTGCGCCAAGTAGTATTGAACTGCACTCAGACCACTTCCGTCTGGGCTCAAAATACGGCCGCACCATGTATGTTTATGGCTATCCACGTCAGATTTACACCGGCTGGCTTAGTTCAGTGATTAATATTGACGAAGTTCTAGACATTAGTATGTTTATTTATCCAGTCGACACGCAAATTGTGCTGAATAATTTACGCAAAAAAGTAACACAGCTGGAAGCAAGCATGAATATTAACTCCGAAAAAGGTCGCGTGCGTGATCCGGGTCTGGAAGCGGCCTTACAAGACGCTGAGGAATTACGCGATCAATTACAGATTGGGGCAGAGAAGTTCTTCCGCTACGGGCTATATATTACAATTTATGCCGATAGCATGGACGAATTAAACTTTGTGCAACATAAAATCGAAACGATCTTTGGTCAGCAATTAGTATTCTCAAAAGTCGCCTCCAGCCAGCAGGAGCAGGGACTCAATAGCACTATTCCGCAATTAACTGATGAATTACAAATCCGCCGCAACATGAACACTGGTGCCATCTCCACCAGCTTCCCATTCACCTCAGCCGACCTAACCGACGGCAAGGGTGTATTATATGGTATCAATATGCATAATAACGGCCTGGTGATTTTTGACCGTTTTTCTCTGGAAAATGCCAATATGGTAGTATTTGCTAAATCTGGTGCTGGTAAGTCGTTTACAGTGAAACTAGAGGCGCTGCGCAGTATGATGATTGGATCGGACATAGTGATTATCGACCCAGAAAATGAATATCAAAAATTATGCGATGCAGTGGGCGGCAGTTATATTAGATTGAGCTTAAACAGCGACACAAGAATTAATCCATTTGATTTGCCACGAGTGATTGATACTGATGAGGCGGACGACGCACTTCGGGCAAATTTAGTGACCTTGCATGGATTATTACGACAAATGCTGGGCGGAGCTCAGGCAACAGCCGGCGGCCAAGTCATGGCGGGATTAACACCAGCCGAGGAGGCTGATATCGATCAGGCGTTGATTGACACTTATGCGCGAGTTGGTATTACCTCAGATCCGTTAACTCACAATTCCACGCCGCCAACAATTTCCGACCTATACGATACGCTGCTTCATATGGGCGGCACCGGTCCGAGCTTGGCGCAGCGCCTCCGTAAATTTACCTCTGGAACATTTGCAGGTATCTTCTCACAACAAAGCAATATTGACATTAATAACAATATGGTGGTATTTAATATTCGTGACCTGGAAGATGAGTTGCGACCAACAGCAATGTATATTGTCTTAAATCATATCTGGAATATTACGCGCACCGATCAGAAGAAACGTATGCTGATTGTTGATGAGGCTTGGCAATTGATGAAATATGATGATTCCGCCAGCTTCCTGTTCTCACTAGCAAAACGCGCCCGAAAGTATCAATTGGGATTAACGACTATCACTCAGGACGTCGAGGACTTCGTGGGCAGTAAAATGGGGCGGGCAATTGTCTCTAACTCATCAATGCAGCTCCTCTTAAAACAGTCTACTAGCGCTGTCGATGTCCTGTCTCAGGTGTTCAAATTGACAGAAGAAGAGCAGAAGCGTCTATCCAATTTCCCAGTTGGACAAGGGTTGTTCTTTGCTGGACAAAACCATGTTCACATCCAAATCCAAGCTAGCGACACTGAATATAATCTCATCAACACTAATCCAGCAGCTCAACAGGTAAAACCATCAGAAACGCCAATCGGCGGATACGGACCAGTATAGTATAATTATAAGAGAATATGGCACTACTTTCTTACGATACGGATGATAAGGCTGACGAGAGACTGAATCCCGCCGAGCAGGCTAGGTTTGACCAAATTCAGGCTGGTAATGCGGAATCAGAATTAAGCGACCGAGAAAAAGCCGCCATAAATGATCTTGAATCTCAATTTGACGACACCGACTCAGATGCGGGCCGTCGGGTTGATGACGCCAGCGAATCCCTAAATAACAAAGAATCATCCATACCAAACAAGAATGGTTTTTATCAACCATCCAATAAATCTAATAAAAAGCAGCCGATGACGTTTAAGTCGTTAATGAAAAAACGCGGGCCAATTATAGCAATTGCCGGGGCGATTGGCGTAGGTGGCGGATTAATGGGTGCCTTCTTTGGCCCAGCAACTATGCTACATAATATCGTTGAAAATTTTACCGATCATAATGACTCCGCTTCAGTTACTAAAGAAAGCCGCATGCGAAAGCATTTTAATCGAGTCTTTAATAGTGGCGACAGTACAGGAATTTGCCAAGGTAGCAAAATAACTATGCGTTGTAGGTTTAGCCGATTCTCAAATAGTGCTCTAAGAAAATTATCAAAACAAGGAATTAAGCCCGTCAATGCTGATGGTAGCGAGATAAATATAAAAGGCAAAGGCTATCCGGATAAGAACCCGTCACACTATACTGTTGAGGGAATTAATAACGGTAAACCAATTGAATCAGCTAAATTAAAAGATGAGCTGTTAAAAAAAGAGAATCGGAAGATCGCCAGTAAAGTCTACGGAAGATCCGGTTTATTTAATATGCGAGTTCGTGCTTGGGTTGGGAAGCATATGCAGGGAGTGTATAGTAAACTAAAGCTCAACAGAAATGGTGGCATTGCTAATAAAATTGATAAAAAGCTTGGCATAAAAGAACGAATTACAAAATTTAAGGAAAAGTTACCGAAATTTAATGGTGCTAAAGCAAGCGAGGCTATCAATGAGCGCATTAATAACCTTAGTGAAAGAGTGGGCAAAGGTGGCCTGATTTATGGTTTTGCTGCCAGTGGGTGTGCAATTGCAAAAGTTCCAAATATTGTTACCGCGGGCGTTACCGCTATTTACCTAGCGCCTCTATTCTCTTTGCTTATGGATGTCGTGTTATCTCCAGGATCACAGGCAAAAGCGGCCGGGTTTGGTAGTGGCTTTACTCCAGAAGCGATGGACACTATTGGCACAATGCTAACCGAAAGAGGAAAAATGTCGGGATCTGAAAATAGTGAGGGATCGGCCCTCGATTCACCATCAATGCTGGCGGCAATGGGTATAAATCAAAACAAACCAGCTATTGCCAAAAACTATGTTCCTGGCTATTTAGCAATCTCCAATCCAGCAATTCAAACCTTGAACGGTATTAAGGAGGCGACTGACCCAGCTTGTAATTATATCCTCAGTCCATATGTTATGTACTCCTTTTCGGCAATTGAGTTATCTGCTACTGGCCTAACTAGTGGACTAGGGGTAGTAGTGCGGACTGTAGGTAAAACTCTCGTTAAAGAAGCAGTCAAGGCTATAGCTACTTGGGCTGCCGGTGATATAGTAAAGAATCTACTTTTAAAGTTGGCAGAAAGTCTACTCGTTCCGAACAATGCCCAGTATAAGGATCTGGGAGATTCGCTCGGTGTTGGCGCAGCAGCCTTCTTTTCTAGCGGCTCTATGAGTCAAATGCTGCCAGGATTGAAACGTAGTCAATTAGCAGAATTCAATAGTATTCAAATTGCCAATGAAGAATTCCAGAAAGAAATGGATATTGCCTCACTAAGTCCGTTCGATACCTCCAGCAAATATACATTCTTAGGCAGTATTGTTCACAATATGGGAACGATGATGCTGGCAAATGGTACATATAATAAAACTCCACTAGCAATGCTGTCGAATATTCTCAGGTTGCCATCAATGGCGCTATCATATTCATCAACCGCAAAAGCAGCAAGTGGTATATATTCGGAAAAATATTGCGGCTATGCGAAAGATTTTTATATGGGTAGCGGCTCGCCAGATGATCCGGCAATCAATTTAGCGGGGCTGCCGTGCACTGGTATTACTAAAGATCAGGCTAATATGTCAACTGAGGAGGCGCTGCAAATTGCTGAAGAAGAAGGCTGGATTGATAATAGTAAAGATATTCCAGACGGCGCAACTATAGCAGATCTTGTAAAAAACGGTTATATCGTCGAGAATACACCACTTCATGATTTCATTACCGACTGCAGCGACGCTAGCACTGGCGAATATTGGTTCAAGAGTGGCGGTTGTACTGCTCCATCTAGCTCGACAGCAATGGGTACGATTAAGCAACCAACTCTCACCAACCCAACTGACGGATCAGCCATCACTGACGAGTCGGCAGGCGTGAGTGGCGGCACAAAAACTTACAGCGACAGAAAACTTTCTGCAATGTCAGTCCTGCTTATCGACTTCCAAGTTGCACAATCAATTAACGGCGAAGACGAAGAAACGAGCAGCGGTAGTTCAGATTCAGCCAAGCCAACAGACGATGGTGACGCAATAGGTGAACCGCAACTGGAAGAGGCTGCTACTGGCTGGGGCGGTCATCAGAATGGCCGAATTCCAGATTCAGAAATGCAGGCACTATCATTCTCACCAAGCGATAAAATGCATAAAAAAGCCGCAAAAGCCATGGAAGAAATGAATAAAGCCTACAAAGCCGAGACCGGTACTGACTTAACTATCAACGAGGCGTATCGGGATTGCGATACACAAATCGCTTATGCCACTCCAGGCAATCCAAGATACCAGGGCGGAGCAGCAGCACCAGCTCCTCCATGCATATCAAATCACGGTTGGGGTCTGGCAGTAGATATTAATGTTGGGGGCACTGGTTCTAGTGTTTATAAATGGCTGGAAGCGAACGCACATAAATATGGCTACGTTCACCCAGCTTGGGCAAAACCGGGTGGCAGTAAACCAGAACCGTGGCATTGGGAGTACGCAAGGAATGTTTAATATGAATAGAGAAGATAAAACCATCTTAATATTATCTATCATACTCTTTATGAGTATTCTAGTGGTGTTTTTTATTACAAAAAACCCCGCCGAAGGAGACTACACAACAGTTTTGTCTTCCGAACAAACCGCTAATAAAAAGCCAGTCGCCCAAAACACCAATCCTCAACAACCAACCGAGCAGAATATTATCATTGATCTATTTAATTCCACTGCCAGTAAATACGGAAAACGTGAACTAAAAAAATACACCTTAGTTAAAGAGCAAAACGGATTTAAACTGATAAAAATGACGATTTTTAGCGATACCACCAAATCCACCTATGATTCATACGCTATTATGAGGAGCAGTGCAGTGATTACCGGGGTAAATGACGAAAAATCAATAGATACATTGAAGAAAACTGGCGTTCCTATAGATATAATCAATGAATACATGAGGAATCGGTCTGATGTATAAAAAAATATCAGTCGCTATCTGTATCATGGCATCTTTTGCGATAACTATTCAGCCAGTATCCTTTGCAGCTGATTTCCCAGGACCCTACATTACTAACGACATCCGGTGGTATAAAAAAGATGATGTGACTTGTTCAGACTCATCTGCTAATGGCGTGTCTGGTGCCGACAATCAAGAGAAGATTTGGGGATATTTACGTAAGGCCGGCCTGAGCGCCGAGCAGGCAGCGGGCGTAATGGGAAATATTCAGGCTGAGTCAGGGTTTAGTCCGACCCGGCATGAAGAAAGTCAGGGCTGGGGCAGTGGCGGCTGGGGACTTGCTCAGTGGACTGGCGGGAGGCGAACTGCGATTGCTAGTAAAATACCTTCAGAATTAACAAAGTATTATAACCAAGCGTACGGCGGAGCAGCAAAGAATGATGGTACATTAGATTCAATTCCAATTGAAGACAACGACAAGCTTCTGATTTTTGAGCTGGAATACCTAATGGAAGAGAGTAAGAACCGACCAGTAACCGCACTCGGTTTTGTTGGGTTGTTCTTGGGAATGAAAGAGTGGGATACGCTAAAAGAAATAAAAACTGTCGAAGACGCTACTGTTTTTTGGCACAATAACTTTGAGGTGTCAGCTGACTCAGCAGAAAGAGTCTTAAGAACGCGAGGCGGGTTTGCAAAAGCGATATATGAAAGATTTAAAGACTCAGCGGTAGGTGGAGAAAATTGTTCATCGTCTGGTGGCAGTTTTACTGAATACGTTAAGCGCTACGCTTGGCCAGAAACAAGAACTCGTACCGATAAAAAACCCGAATACGCCGAGGCTATTGAGAAAGCAAAAAGCGAAAACCGTTTTGTTGGGGCTGACTGCTTTGGTGGTGGGGTTGACTGTGGCGGGTTTGTAACAACTTTACTATATGATAGTGGCTTTGATCAAAATTATAATTACGGCGCAAAGAATGGCCAGGCTGGACCGACAAGCAAGCAACGCGCTTGGGCGGAGGCCAATTGGCAGACTCTCGGCAACGGCAGTTCAATTAATACAGCCGATCTTCAGCCGGGCGATGTCGCCCATAGTCCGGGACATACCTTTGTTTATGTCGGTAAAATTGATGGATTTGACTCGCTCATTGCCTCTGCCTCAATGTGTGAGTACGCACCAAAGGCGGGTCTAGAAAGTATAACATCACCAAGCGTAACTTGGTTCAGGAAGAAATAATGAATAAGCAAACTATCAATAAAATATTGTTTTTATCATCAGTGGGAGTATTACTGTATGGCATAATCGTTTGCGCCACGAGAACCAACACTACACCAGTTTCCCTGCTCATCTCACCAGATAAAGCCGAAATTGCTTTTGATAATCAAAAAGTAACAGGCTCTCAAGTTGTCCACATAAAGCCGGGAACTTACGACTTCAAGGCGTCCAGAAGCGGCTTTGAAGATAAAACTATCCGCACAGAAGTGAAACAAGGCTCACCATTAAAAATTGTTTTTTCATTAAAACCGCTAACGCAGGAAGCATCTAAAGAAGCTTTATCATCCTCCAAAATATCAGAGATAGACAAGACAACCACTAATAGACTGGCTAGCGAACAACAGACTCTCGAAAAAACCAACCCGGTTATTAAGAAATTGCCAATAAAAAATTTACTTTATTCAATCGGCTATAAGATGGACCCAAATAAGCCAAATGGCGTTATTATAGAAATTGACGCACCCGAAGGTTACAGAAATGCTGCCATTAACAAACTTAAAGAGCAGGGTTTTGATCCAGCAACTCTCAACATCACCTTTAGGAATTACGCTAATACATTTACGGAGTAGATATGAATCGAAGAAATATTATTATCGTCAGCGCTGTAATTATCCTGTTAACCATCTTAGCTCTGCTTTTTATGCGGCCAACATATACCGTATCAATCACTTTCGATAAACCAAATTTATCCGCAAAGCTATATCGTATTGTTAATAAAAATCCATCTGAAGTAACTACATTAAGTGGTGACTCTAAGATTCAGCTCCAAGATGGACAATATATGATTAAAACCTCCTCAGAATCAGGCATAATCAAGGAAAGTTCTGTTGAATTTACCGTCGAAGGAAAAGGCAGGGAAATACCAATAAAAACCGAGTACAGCCAGAAATTTATTACACAAAAAATGACAGAGTATAGAGATAGCATTCTACGTGCGCTGTTTAGTAAATATCCAAATCTGCAGACTAGTTTCATACTACAAAGAGAAATTCTCCTGGGTAAAGATATCAATTGGTATGCAGCCACTTACCAGCGAGCAGCGGTCAATAGAAACTCTGGTGATGTTTACACAGTTATCATGAAAAAAGATAATAACCAGTGGGTCGTTAAAACTCGCCCACAAATTATCAACACCACTTACAACACTAAAGATATTCCAGAGGAGATTTTATCAGAAGCTGCCTCTAGATTATCGCCGTTCTCAACTAACTCTTAAGCGGCATAATAATGTGTGTGTAGTCAGGGTTTTTTACTTGCTCTCGGATAACACACGGAGAAAGCTTACCGTTAAACGAGAATGTAATTTCATCAGCATCAACAATATTCAACACCTCCGTTAGGTAGCGCGAATTAAGCGTCACTTGGCCATCGGCGGATATTTCCGCTGACGCTTCTGAGGTATTCTCGCCCAACTCAGACGCAATTGAGTGGATAGAGAGTAGAGAGCTTTCCTTTGATGCAATTACCGTAATTCCACCACCAGATTCACGCGCGAACAACGCGGCAATTTTTGTTACACGACTAAAGTCAGCTTTTTTAATGATAATTTCTGTCTCTGAGTTTGACGGAATCAATTGACGATAATCAGGAAATTTTCCATCAATTAAGCGACTAACAATTTCCATATCACCAGTCCGAAAGCAAACCTGGGAATCATCAAACAAAATAGTGATTTGTTTCTCATCGCCAATACTTTTACTGACCTCAGATAGTGTTGAAGCGGGGATGATTGCCGACACCTCACTGTCTGACTTTGCTAAGCGTTTTTCTGCTAATCGATAGCCATCCGTAGCCGCCAAATACAGCGAACCTTCGTAATTGTGCCAATATATGCCAGTCAAGACCGCCCGCGTCACATCAGAACTAACTGCAATTTTCGTCTGCACGATGGCTTTTTTCAAATCTTCAACATCAATTTCATATTGTATCGCTGTTGTTTCGTCAACTGTTGGCAACTCTGGATATTCATCTGCCACCACGCCATTTATGACTGATGAAAATTTGCCAGAAGTAATATGAAGGTGATCATCTTTAGCCTCAAGCTCCACCGTTCCACTCGGTAGGTTTGTTACAAATTCCGAAACCAAGCGAGCAGGAATAGTGATAGAGCCAGGTTTTTCAATCTTAGCACCAATATATTGAGTAGAGGCAATCTCTAAGTTTGTTCCGGCAACCAACAAGCGTCCGCCATCAGTACGTAGCAAAATATTATTCAATATTGGTAGCTCATTCCTACTTGATGCAACGTCCTTGATTAGACTAAGCGCTTTAGCAAGTTTTTCCTGAGTGACTGATACTTTCATTATACTTTCCTTAATTTTTAATTAGTGTTAGTAATAGTAGGCGTTGTGGAAACTGGGTAAAAAATGTATTCAAACAGGGGTGGAATATGGAAAAGGAAAGTGGAAAACCCTGTGTATTGGCTGTGTTTTCTGTGGTGGATAATTGATTGTTATTCCACTGACTGGTGATGATGGATTTTTTCTCCACAGATTCGTATGTTGCTAATTCACTGCCAAAGCACAGAGTTTGCACAGCTTTTCCACAATTAATGAACATATATTTTATCCTTAATATCATTAATTTGTTCGCGAATACTGACGTTAGTGAGACTCTCTTTAGTAATCTTTTCAATTGAGTGCATGGCGGTGGTGTGATCTTTTCGTCCGAGTTCTTGGGCAATTTTTGGAAAACTCATCTTTAGTTCACTGCGCAGTAAGAACATGGCGATTTGTCTAGGCATAGCAATAAATTTGTCGCGCCTGGATGAACACATATCTTTTACGTCAATATTATAATAGCGAGCAGTTTTATCAATAATCTGCTTGGCGGTGACATGTTGCGGACGACTACGTTTTATGTCGCCTAAGATACCCTCGGCTGCCATTAAGTCTGGCGTGAAGTTTTGCATTTCTGCGTAGGCTAAGAGTCGGTTTAATGCGCCCTCTAATTCGCGAATGTTTGTTTTAAAGTTGGTCGCTAAATATTCTACAACATCAGAATCCAACTCAGCGTTACTGAGAGCTGCTTTCGCTTTTACGATTGCACAACGAGTTTCATAATCTGGCATTTGAATGTCAATCGCCATACCCCACTCGAATCGGCTACGCAAACGATCGGTCAATGTTGGAATACTTTTTGGCGGTTTATCGGAGCTGATGATTATTTGTTTATTATTCTGGTGAAGGTCGTTAAATGTATGGAAAAACTCGTCTTGGGTTTTTTCTTTACCAGCAATAAATTGCATATCATCAACGATTAGTACATCAACATTACGATACTTGTCCGAAAAACCTTTTTTCTTAAAGCGAATGGAATCAAGGAATTCATTAACAAACGTCTCCGTGGTGATATAAAGAACGCGGGCTGACGGTTGTTTTTTAATTATTTCATTACCAACAGCTTGCATTAAGTGAGTTTTACCAAGTCCAGAACCTCCGTATAAATATAGTGGGTTATATTTGCTACCAGGGTTTGAAGCGACAGCCTGACAAGCGGCATATGCCAGATCGTTACTGGAGCCAACAATAAAGCTGTCAAATGTGTAGCGGGGATTAAGATTGTTGGAGTGCGATTTTTTTGATGGCAAGATTAGCGTCGCTGATGACGTTTGACGTTCGGCTTTAGTGATTTCTCGATTAACGCGCGGTTTCTTATTGCTAGACTCAACGTTATAAGATATTGATGGAGCATTTATGCCATTATGAGATAAAGCCTCAAGAATTTGCGGATGAAAGCGTTTTTCAAGTTGAGTACGAGCAAAAATATTTGGAGCAACAATCAGAACTTCTTTATCGGAGATTATCTCTAGCTTTGTATTCTTGAACCATGCTGTAAAAGATGATGACGATACAGTTACTTCAATCTCACCCAACACACCCTGCCAGACTGCATGACTATCCACGAAAGCTTACTCCCTCAAATTCTATTTAACTATCTTTACTATAGCAAATACATAGAGTTTTCCACAAGTAGTGCACTGACTACAATACTATAGGTAAAAACAGAGGTGGAGTTTTCCACAGGTAAAAAATGTATCTGTTAAACTTGTGGAAAAAGAAGGGGTGATAGTGGAAAAGTTTCACGCAGCTTGCAAAAAAATCTAAAAAAATATATACTAAGCACTGATATGCCAAAGCGAACATTTCAACCACACACCCGGCATCGTGCAAAAACGCACGGTTTTAGGGCGCGAGTTTCTACAAAGGCTGGTCGGATGGTTTTGAAGCGCCGCCGCTTGAAGGGTCGCGCAAAAATTGCTATCTAATCTAGCAAACAAAAGCTCCCGTCGATGAAGGCGGGATTTTTTGATATAATTGTAAAATATGTTACAACAGTGTAATCGGTTTCACGGACACGGCAGCTTAAAGTTCGTGTATAAAAATGGACAAGCAGTGCGCTCATCTTTGGCTACGGTGAAATATATTAATAATCCATATCGCCATCACAGCCGGTTTGCGGTGGTCGTTAGTAAAAAAGTATTAAAATCAGCAGTCCGGCGGAATAGAATACGCCGACGGGTGTATGAAATTATTCGCCTGGAACTAGCATTTTTAAAAAACAATCAAGATGTTGTCGTTATCATTTTTTCGCCAGAGGTGTTATTAATGCCACATAAAGAATTAAAACAGGCAATAAAAGGTCTTTTCTCTCAGGCTCAACTGTATAAATAGTGGTATTTTTGCTATAATATAGGTCATGAGTTTTTTTGATGAGTTTATCGTTCGGCCAATTTTCAATCTATTGATGGCTATTTATAGCTTAATTCCGGATTTTGGTGTTAGTATTATTATTTTCACAATTTTAGTACGACTACTGCTATGGCCGCTGATTAAGAAGCAACTTCATCAAGCCAAAGCAATGCGAAAAATGCAGCCGGAATTGGCAAAGATTAAGAAACAATACGTTAAAAATCCGCAAATGCGCAACCTGGCGATGATGGAGCTTTATAAAAAACACAACGTAAGCATGTTTGGCTCGCTGGGTATTATGATTATTCAGCTACCGATTTTAATTGCAATGTACCGAGTAGTGCAGATTTTTGTTTCTAATCGTTCAGACCTGGGAAAATATGTTTATGATTTTGTAAAAAACCTACCAGTAGCAAATAACCTAGTTAATAATCCTGATCAATTTAACCAGAACTTCTTAGGGATTATTGATCTAACACAGCACGCTATCTCTAAAAATGGTGTGATTATCGGTCTATTAGTCTTAGCGGGAGTTGCAGCTTATTTACAATATCTAACATCGAAGCAGCTATCTCCGCAATCTGATAACACACGTAAATTACGTGACGTCTTAGCTGAGGCCGGTGACGGTAAAGAAGCTGATCAGTCAGAGGTAAATGCCATAATGACGCGAAAAATGATGAAATTTATGCCAGTGATGATGTTCTTCGTGATTGTGTACTTACCAGCAGCGCTAGCTCTCTACTTGGCAACAGCTAGTGCAGCAGGATATCTTCAGAATTTTATTATTCTTAGACAGGATTCTTTGGAGATGCAGGCGATTGCTAGTGAAAAGACAACTACTCGAAAATCAGCAGCGTCAGTGAAGACAAAGAAGCGTGCTAAGCAGGCAACAGAGGCTCGGATAACGCGGATCAAGGCTAAGGGTTAAGGAGGAATTATGGATCAAATTGAAACAGTTGAGTTTGCGAAAAAGTATCTGGAGGATTTACTGACATTCTTTGATTTAAACTTGGAAGTTGAGGTAAAAATTGAGGATGGAATTATTATAGCTTCAATTCCACGCAGTGAGCGGAGTAGTATCTTGATTGGCAGGGGTGCGGAAACATTGAGGAGTATCCAAACACTTTTATCGACAGCACTTCATCATAAAAAAGCATCGGCTGTTCGGGTGAATTTGGATATCGCTGATTATAAAAAACAGCATGCTGAGAAAATTATTGAGAAGGCGCGCGGTTGGATTGAAGAAGTTCGGCGGACTGGTGAATCGAAGATCGTCAATTTGAATGCGGCTGATCGCTGGACGGTGCATCATTTGGCAAGTGAATATAGCGATATTGAGACGCACTCCGAGGGTGAAGGCCGAGATCGCCAGCTGATTATTAGTCAGAAGAGTTCTTAGGTTTTTTGAAAACTACTCTGGAATAGAGGGTGTAATTCCAGATAAGACTGGCGGCGGTGGCGATTAACTTGCTAATAAGTAAGGCTGCTGGTTTATTTATGCCAAGATTTGTGAATACTGGCGTGATGGCAGCAATAATAATCGTTTGAATGACCCATAAACCAAATAGCGTGACGATAGTAAATAATAGAAACTGTTTTTTTAGATTCTTAGACGTTGATTTGAAAGTATATTTTTTATTAGCAAAGAATGAGAACAAAAAAGAAACAGATGTTGATATAAAATTAGCCAATTCTTTTGGGATATTAAAAAGCATCGTTAAGATAAAAAGGATACTGAAATCAAGCGCCGTATTAACACTGCCGACAATAGTAAAACGTAGTTTATCGGCGTGCTTTTTTACGGTTTCCTGCATGATATTCCTCTATTAAATATAACGGTCGATTTTTAGTCTCAATAAATATCCGGCCGACATATTCGCCGATTATTCCTAGGGATAATAGCTGAACACCGCCTAAAAACAGAATGACTGCCATTAAGGAAGAGTAGCCGGCGCCAGTCGGAGCTCCGAACAAAGGGCGAACTAAAAGATATATAATCCAGCAGAAAGCCACGAAGGAAATGATAAACCCAAAAACGGTAGCCATCCGCAGCGGCGCAGTGGTAAAACTAGTGATACCGTCAATGGCTAAGTTGATCAATTTACGATAATTCCATTTAGTTCGGCCGGCCAATCTGGGATCGCGGTCGTAAAAAATCTCCTTTTTTCTGTAGCCAATCCAACTGAAAATTGCTTTAGTATTGCGCTGAGATTCGCGAAACTGCCGCAGCGCCTCAATACAGCGCCGGTCCAGCAGGCGAAAATCGCCGGTATCAACCTGAATAGGAATGCTGGTCGATTTTTGGAGGATTATGTAATACCATTGGCTGGTTTTTTTCTTTAGCCAAGTTTCGCCCTGCCGGCTACTGCGGCGAGCATAGATATCATCATAACCATCTTCCCAGTAGGCAATCATCTCTTTTATTAACTCTGGCGGATCTTGCAAATCGGCGTCAATAATCACGGCAGCATCGCCTTCGTCATGGTCAATTCCGGCGAGCATCGCTATTTCTTTACCGAAGTTGCGCGACAAGTTGATGTAGCTGATGCGCGTATCTTTCTGGGCTTGATTGGTAATAATAGATAAAGATTCATCGACGCTGCCATCATTGATTAACAGAAACTCAAATTGGTAATTGGGAGTAGATTTTGCAAACTTGTCCAGCCTACTAAAAAGCTGCGGGAGGACAGACTCTTCGTTATAGACAGGAATGAGGAGAGTGATTGATTTCATGATTTTGAGTGTATTATTTTATCCTGAAAAAACGCTTAAATTTCAGCAGTCCGGTTTGATTGGGTAACGGCCCATCGTGGATGATATCGCGGATGTAGTTGACAGAGACTTTGCGGTTTTTTTGAATAGACCAGCGTTTATGGTAGGCAGTAGGATTACGAATTATTGAGGCTAATATACCTTTGAAAGCTGGCCAGCCGTTACCGTGGCGGACAGCACTAGCGAAAATTAGCCAATATGTCAAGAAAAAGCGCAGGCCAATATGCCAAAATAATTTTCCTGGAACGTTTTTAATGAAAACTAACGGCAGGTTTTTGAAAGTATTGTAAACGGCGAGACCAGGCACTTTTTTGCTGCTGGCGCCAACCTTGTGATAAGCGATGGCTTTGGGCGTAAAGCGGACCTTCCAGCCAGCTAACTGGGCGCGAAAACTGAGGTCAACATCTTCGTAGTACATGAAAAAGTCCTCGTCGAACATATCGATATCGTCAAACATTGCCGCGCGATAAATCGCTCCGCCACCAGTCGCGCCAAAAACCTCGCCAGGCTTACTCGGCGCATTTTCAACAGGCTCGTCGCGGTTTCGTGGACCAGGCAGTCCCCAGGTGGTATAAAAGTCGCCAGTTGTATCAAGCGTCTTGCCGTTGCGCCGCTGTAAAATACCAGTTGCAATACCGCATTTTGGCTGGCTTGACAGTTCGTCGACGAGTACTTGACACCATTTTTTGTCAGCAATAGCATCAGGATTAAGTACACCAATATACTCAAATCCTTGTTTACGCGCATAAACCAATCCGGTGTTAATTCCGCCAGCAAACCCTAGGTTTCGTGGGTTTTTAATTAAAGTAATTTCTTCTCTTTTATGTATTGAAATATATTTCTCAAATACAGAAACAGAATTGTCGCTACTATTATTATCCACGATGATAATAGTAGGCTTTAAAGTTTGCTTAGCTAATGATTTAACACATTCTATGGCGTCATCAGACCCATTCCAATTTAGAACAATAATTGCAAGTCTATTCATAATACATTAACTATTATATACTAGAATAGTCATGTGGAGGTCTTTAAATTTTTTAGGTCGTAAGAACTTTATATTATTACGAGAACTTGTCGTAACAGATTTTAAATTAAGATATCAAGGATCAGTTTTGGGCTATATTTGGAGTGTACTAAAGCCATTGTTTTTATTTGCCATTCTTTATATCGTTTTTGTACATATATTGCGACTAGATAGAGGTATACCACATTTCCCTGTAACTATGCTGTTAGGTATAGTTTTGTGGTCATTTTTTACAGAGGCGACAAGTAACGGGCTAGGGTCTATTGTTAATAGGGGGGATTTGATTAGAAAATTAAACTTTCCTAAATATATTATTGTAATATCGGGAACGATATCTTCTTTAATTAATTTATTTATTAATTTAGGTGTGGTTTTGGTCTTTATACTATTAAATGGGGTAAACCTTTCTTGGTCAGCATTGTTGATCATTCCACTTGTAGCTGAGCTGTATGTATTCTCGCTTGGTATAGCGTTATTATTGTCTGTATTTAACGTTAAGTATCGAGATACGGGCTATATTTGGGAAATATTCTTACAAGCAGCCTTTTATGCTGCACCAATTATCTATCCGCTACAAATGGCATTAGAGCGTAGTCGTGCGGCAGCAGAGCTTCTATTTATAAATCCAGTAACACAAATTATTCAAGATGCTCGATATGCTTTAATAAATCAGGATGGTTCGATTATAAGAATAACTGACCTAATCCATGATTGGCGGATTATTATACCATGGCTAATAATATTGATTACGGTATTATTAGGAACTTATTATTTTTCTAAAAGATCACGATATTTTGCGGAGGATATTTAGATGGCGAATAATAATGCAGTTGAGGTTGTCGGTGTAACAAAAACTTTTAGAATCCCGATCGAATCAGTAACAATGCTCAAACAAAGAATAGTGGGCTTCTTACTAAGAAAAAAAGGTTATCGGGATTTTACTCCATTAAAAGACGTATCTTTTACTGTTAAAGAAGGTGACTTTTTTGGAATAGTTGGTAAAAATGGATCTGGTAAAAGTACTTTACTGAAGCTGATTGCAGAAATATATACTCCAAACGAAGGTAATATTCATACTCGAGGCAAGCTCGTTCCATTTATTGAGTTGGGTGTTGGGTTTAACCCTGAATTATCCGGCAGAGACAATGTATACTTGAATGGCGCTCTTTTAGGATTTAGTCGAAAAGAAGTCGATTTGATGTATGATGAGATTGTTGATTTTGCGGAAATGCACGGATTTATGGAGGAGCGGTTAAAGAATTATTCAAGCGGTATGCAAGTTCGGCTAGCATTTTCTATTGCAATAAAAGCAAGAGGTGACATATTAATGCTTGACGAGGTGTTGGCAGTTGGTGATGAAGCTTTTCAAAAAAAATGCTACGCATACTTCGATAAACTAAAGCGTGAAAAAAAGACTGTTATCTTAGTTACCCACGACATGGGAGCTGTTGAACGATTCTGTAATAAAGCAGTGCTATTAGAGGATGGTAAAATTAAACTTCAGGGAAAACCTCATGTGGTTGCTGCTGCTTATAGTAGAAGCAACGAAGCTGAACATGCAAAATCGCATAATTTTGATCGATCACTAGCTCCTTTTGATGTGAGATTGTATGACAGTCAGGGTAATGAAACTAGCTCTTTTGGTTATAATGAAATTATCACAGTAAAATTATCTTGGAATTATCCTGACGTTAAAAATGTTGGAGTTGCTATATTTAGAGAGAATGGCGAATATGTATTTGGTCCAAATACATATCAGGATAAATATAAAATTAAGAATATCAACGAGGCAGAATATACTGTAAAACTGAATCTTAACGAAGGGGATTATTTCATAAAAGCTGGATTAACTGGAAAACGGGATATAGATACCATAGCTTTTATAGAAGAAGGTCCTCATTTTTCTGTTCAGCGTGACTATAAGCACGGTCGTTGGGGTGGTGTGACGAAGCTAGATCACACATGGAAATAAAATATGCTGCAACGCTTAAAAAATATAATAAAACACAATAGAGCACTTTACTCTTTCTTGCTGTTATTGATTTCGCCATATCGCAACTATCTTGATTCGCGTCAGCGCAGGTTATATGAGTCATGGCGGTGCAGGTATGAAGATAGGCCTATAAATTATAAATTACGCAGACAGCCGCTAGTGTCGATTATTGTGCCAGCTTATAATACTCCAACGAAATACTTGAGGGAAATGGTTCAGTCGGTTGAATCTCAAACGTATGATAATTGGGAGCTGATTATTGTTGATGATGCGTCGCCTGATACAGGCTTGAAGCAAGAAATCAGCGCTATAGCAAAGACTAATGCAAAGATAAAGCCTTTTTTTCTTAAGGCCAATCGTCATATTGCCGGGGCGACAAATTACGGTATCCATAAAGCTAGCGGGGAATACGTGGCGCTACTTGATCATGACGATGTGCTGCACCCAGACGCTTTATTGCGAATTGTCGAAAAGATAAATAATTTGCCAGATATAAAATTTGTATATACTGATGAAATTAAACTCGATGAGCATGGACGACAATATCAACCATTTTTCAAACCTGATTGGAATGCTGATTTCTTGCGGTCGGTCAACTATATTACGCACTTTGCTGTCATACAGCGGAAACTTTTGTTGGAGTTGGAAGGTGAAGATGGCAACTACAACGGAGCTCAAGATTGGGAGCTTTTTTTGCGCATAACAAGAATACTGCAGCCGCAGCAGATTGCGCATGTTTCGCAAATACTCTATTATTGGCGTGTCCATAAAAATTCTACTGCACAAGGGTTGGATGCAAAACCTTATGTTATTGATGCTCAGAAGAGGGCTTTAAATGACGATATCAAGAGCCGTCAAGTTCAAGCTCAAGTTATGCGCGATTCAACATATGGCGCTCAGTGGCGGCTGAGATATTCTATGCCGCAAAATCTTACTATAAAAAATGTGTTATTTAGCGAATCAACCGCTGCCGGCGATGTCATTCGTGATGAAACTGCTGATATAATAGTATTCTCAGAGACTATGATTAAAGATATTGATGATTATAGCGATATGGGCGATGTGATGCGACCTGATATCGGTGCAGTTGTTCCGTCTGCACTTGACGAGAGCCGAGTTATAGAAAACCTTACGTCAATCTTAGATAAAAAAATAGTAGAATGCATACAGACGCTAAGCCGGCGATCCTTTACGAAACATATTTATCTAACCGCTAGGTATAATCTAGGTATGATAGATCTTCCCGTGCTATTTATTGAACGGAACAAGTTGGCTTTGATTGATGAATCAACAAGAACAACTAGCCGATTGCTAACTAAAGCTCTTTGCGATAAAGGTCTAAAAACGTTATATAATCCATATATGACAGCTAAGGAGGAATAATAATGATACGTAAAGTTAATAATCTTGTAAAGAAAAGTGTTGTAATAATTAAAGACGATGGTGCTGTCCGCTTTGTAAAACGTGCAGCAAAGTATGCATATTATAAGAAATTTCCTGATAAAAAACAGCAAGTATATAAAGACATCTTATTTATTAACGGCTGCACATTACCGCACCCAGAACGCTACCGGGTCGCTCACCAGATGGAGCAGCTAATGTCGCAGGAGTTAACTGTTGAGAGCATTTTTTATGATAGATTATCGCTTAATCAATTGAAGTATTATCGCGGATTTGTATTTTTCCGCTGCCCAATAACTGATACGATTCGCGAGTTTATCAAGCAGGCGCATTATTTTAATAAAACCTGTTTTTTTGATATCGATGATTTGGTAATTGACCAGAAATATACTGATTCAATTAAATATGTTCAACAGATGAGTGTCGATGATAAGCAGCTCTACGACGACGGTGTTAATCGAATGCGCGAAACGCTGGAGTTGTGCGATCATGTTGTTACCACGACCGCTCAACTGCAAGAGGAGTTGCAACATTACACGAAGGGTAGTGTGTTGATCAACCGTAATGTCGCATCTGATGAAATGATTAAGCTATCTAATTTAGCGCTTAAGGCGGTTAGTAAAGATAATAACAAAATTATCGTCGGCTATTTCAGTGGTAGCATTACCCATAATGAAGATTTCGATCTCGTTATTCCTAGTCTTATTAAAATATTCGAAAAGTATCCGCAAGTTTATCTTAAGATTGCTGGTATTCTGGATGTTCCAGACGCCCTTGATCCGTATAAAGAGCGTCTTATTACGTCAGGATTTGTTGATTGGCGAGAATTGCCAGCTGTTATGGCGGAGTGCGATATTGTTTTGGCGCCGCTGGTTGATACGATTTTTAACCGCGCAAAATCTGAGAATAAATGGGTTGAGGCGGCTCTTGTAAAGATTCCAACCATAGCCAGCAATATTGGCGCTTTTGCAGAGAAAATTCAGAATAACGAAACAGGCATACTAGTAAACAATACTGACGCAGAGTGGTTTAAAGCGCTTAACTTACTAGTATCAGACTCGGTTTTGCGCGGTAAACTTGCAGATAAAGCTCACGAGGAGATAATTCATAACTATTCGACGGTGTACACTGGCTATAACCTAGCTTCGTTTATTAGAAAGCATTTGGCGCGAAATATCGGTTTTGTTCTGCCTTCAACTGATATTTCAGGAGGAGTAATTGTCGCCTTAAAGCATGCTGATGTGCTAAGAAGGCATGGCTGGGACGTGACGCTAATTGATGCAGTCAGTAAGCACGCTCTAAAAATCGCTAAGAAAACCTATAACTATAGATATGAATTGCCTGGATTTAATGTCGTTGCTACGCACAAAACTAAAATGAAAGCGTTTTTCGACACGCAGGTTGCAACGTTGTGGTCAACTGTTGAGCTAGTTAAGAAGCAGCCTAATGTTCGTAATCGGCTTTATTTTGTGCAAAACTTTGAAACGGATTTTTATATACCAGGCACTGGTAAACCGCGCTTTTTGGCAAACGCTTCTTACTGCGATCAATCTGGTATACGGTATATTACGATGTCGCTATGGTGTCAGAAGTGGTTGAAAGATGTCTTTCATAAAGAATCCGAGTATGTCTCAAATGGAATTGATCTTGAATTGTACCCATATCGCGAACGGGATTTTACAGGCAAAATAAAGATACTTATTGAAGGCGACAGTAAAAGTGAGTATAAAAATACTGACGAAGCTTTTCGTATTGTTGAGAGGCTTGACCCTGATAAATTTGAGATTTCGTATTTATCATACCGCAAGGAACCAAAAGATTGGTACCGAGTCGATAGATTTTATAATCGTATTGCTCCAGAAAAAGTTGGAGAAGTGTACGCAAATTGCGATATTTTGATTAAAACTAGTATCGTTGAGAGCTTTTCATATCCGCCGCTTGAAATGATGGCGACTGGCGGCGTATCTGTTGTAGTACCAAACGGCGGTAATGTTGAATATCTAAAAGATGGTTATAACTGTCTATTTTATCGCCAAGGCGATATCGATGCGGGCGTTGCAGCTGTTGAAAAGTTGCTAAACGATAAAAAAATGCGCGATAAAATCATTAAAAATGGTCAAAAAACTGCTCAAGCTTATCAGTGGAGTAAGCTCGAGCAGCGGATTGTTGATATATATAAATAGAAATTTTATTTTTCAACAAGCTTTATTCTAGCAGCTTCAATGTGTGATCCTGGTTTATCGCCAGCGACTTCACCGTTCTTTTTCCACTCTTGCCAACCGATCCATGATAGGTGAGTTTGGTAGTAAATATCATATTTCTTGGCGTCGGTTTCACTGAGGGATAGTTTTATACCATTGAGCGCTTTTGTTTGGCCGGTAGTGCCGCAGATTTGTTGTTCGGTCACAGGTATATCTGCCGACCAAGGGTCGTTAGCCGATTTTGACGAGCAGCGGATGGCGATGGTCGATCCGTCACGTTGTGATATAGCTTTGGCAATGCGTAGTGCTTCAACGGCGAACGATCGCCCCGTTGTACCAGACATGACACCCTGAGAGACGTTCGGCATCCAGCCAACATAGCTGACGTGGGTTGAATAGCTGAGATCATACAAATCTGGGACAAGCGTATTGGCTGGGTTGTAGAATGCACCGCTAGGTAGGGCGATTGAATTTTTTGACGCTATACGAATCTGGATGGCCTCAAGCTGTCTGGTTGCGCCAGTTGATCCGGCTGGTTCACCATTTTTTGCCCAGCCCATCCAGCCGACATACTGCGAATAAGCACGATACCAGATATCGTATGATTTTGCAAGGTCGCTAGTGAGCATAAAACGAATTGCTTCGACTGATTTGAACTGACCAGTAGTGCCTGATATTTCGTTTGCATTTTTCCAGTCTTGCCAGCCAACCCATGAGACGTGAGACGAGTAACGAAGATTGCCAGAAATGCCAGTTTTATTAATAAGAGAAGCTTTGACGGCTTCAATCCGACGGCTTTGGCCGGTAGTGCCGCTAATCATTTCATCAGTGACTGCTGGTTGCCAGCCAACCATGCCAACGTGCGAGCTAATTGAGACTGCTAACGGCGAAGAATCTCCCTTTGTGCTAATATTCTTGAAAGCTTGGCCTGAATCTTCTGGGGCGCTAGATCCTTTGTGAACAAGCCGGATTTCTAAGGCCTCTATGTTATTTCCAGGTCCGCCCGTTATGCCGGCTGGCTCGCCATTTTTTGCCCAGCCCATCCAGCCGACATAGCTGACATGCGCGCGGTAGTATAAGTCATATTTTGCAGCAAGCGATCCAGCTGGTTGAATTTTGACTGCTTGAATAGGTCGGTTGAGATCGGTTGTGCCAGATTGCATACTTCCATAGACAGTTGGCTGCCAGCCGCGTTCCTCGCTATACGACGAATAGGTAACTTCACCGTCAATAGTGAAGGCTTGCATGGATTTACTTTGGCCGGTAAAGCCAGTAATGCCGCGATTGTGTACTAGTCCGGTCCAGCCATAGTAGCTAATATGCGATTTGAAACTAATGATTGGACGGCTGTACTGGGTCGATCCAAACCAGTCGTTCCAAACGCGCCAAAAGTTACGATTGCCATAAGCGCTGCAATGGTCGCCTAGTCCGTACATATTATTAAGAGCGGCCTGATTTGGCTGATACGGAGTGTAAGTATATAGTGCGGCTGTTGCCTTGCTGGCGATATATACGTCTCCAGCGCCGCAGCCGCGCTGCACTACATTCCACAAAATTGAGTTAGTAGCGAATGGTTTTTTATAAGTCCACCAAGGTTTATCCATATTATCGAGATACCAGCGCATTAATTGGGCTCCAGATTCGACTTGCATTGAGAAGCCGGCATAATTGCGGTCGCAATTTGCGCTGCCGCCAGGTCCGCTATCGGGACAATGCGACCCCATGGCGTAAGTATACTGACTCTGTAGCGGCCAATTATCCGTGGTGAGCGGGCCGGCCGATTCAGTAGCGATTTTAACTAAGATGACTTTCGGGCTTAAATTATTACGCTTCGCTGCATCGTAGATTATTTGCGCCGCACTGACAGCCCCTGCTGGTATTGAACCGCTAAAGTTATTGGCAGGAATGTAGTTGCCTGGCGAGTATTTAGGAACTTCATAGTAATCTTTTAGACAGACATAAGGCGGACCTGCCCAGCCCCGCAAAGCGGCATATTGTGCGCGTGTAATATCACCTCTACCTTTTTCAATAGCGCGCCCAGTTCCGTATGTGTCGCAATTTGGGTTAACACTATTGAGAAATGCTTGGATATCAGCAACTGTCATGTCATCAGAATTAGTGAACACAAAGTCGTCAACGATGTTTCCAGCGCGCCAATCGCTAGCGGTGACGGCACTAGATTGATTAGCAAAAAACACTAAACTAAAAACACCAATTGCAGCAACGGCAATGGCAGAGATAAATATTCTCGTTTTCACCATTAAATCTCCTTTATTAAAGTTTTAGTTATAGGCTTGCCATTGAGTGGAGTTACCGATAATGAAATAGTCCATTGGCCGCCGCCTACTGAAGATACGGGTACTGAAAATCCAGCACAGGTAGAGTATTCTGGCTGGTATATAATATCAGCATTCTGCGCAACATTTTTTCCATTAGCGGCTACGGTTAGAGAGCATTTGCCTTGTGAATAACCCTGTTCTTTTAATTTTACGATAATTGTAACGCTGTCTCCATCTCTGTTGGCTGAAAGCTCGATTGATGAATTATTTTTTGGCACTGGAGCGGGTTTACTTTCCTCAACAGACTTTTTTCCGTCATCTTTTGTGGCATTAAGGAATGATTCTTTAGTGTCCTGATTGGCTTTCTCTTCAGATTTTTTTTCTTGCGGCGTTGGCTCTTTACTGATATTTGGTACGGTTTCTTTTGGAAAAATTGAGATAATACCGATCTTATCAAGCGCGAAAACACTCCCGCAAATCGCGACAGCTACAGCAAGGGTAGCTACTAGGATTTGCTTTTTTGAAAGTTTTTTATTTGTAATTCTCATATTTACATTATTTTAACACAAGCAAGCATAAGTGCAAAGATTGGATCGAGTTTATTTATAAGTCCACACCGTCTCAAAAACATAAAACCCAAGCACTAAAGCTAGCCCAAAGAACATAATAAGGTTAAATACTTTTTCATTCTTAGTTCTTACATTAATATACTTCTGCAGCCACAACCCTACCGGCACTAACATAACTGCCGTTGCTGTAAAATATCTACCCTGAACACCATCTGCATAATACGCTCCCTCGCCAAACCTAAACGGCAATAAGGCCCACGCTGTATACATAGCATATGACACTGCACAAACAAACAACCCAATTGTCGCCAAATTATACACTGCCAATTTACCAGTCTGCTCTCCCAATAACTCCTGGTCTTTCTTGTTGTAATGAAGGAGAGAGAGGAAGAGGAGGGAAAAGAGCGGTATCAGCACAAACAAAGGCAGGTGGTATTTAAAGGATGAAAAATCACCAACGCTACCACGTAATACAACATCCGTGTATCCGATAGTTGGGCTAATGTAGGTGTTAAACAGTATGGCAATAAACTTTAATGGATTGCTGTGGAGCGGATTGTGCGCTGCGCCTAACGTAAGTAACGGCTGTCCAAATATTTTTTGCCAAATTAGTATGCTAATTATCGCGGCGATACCAGTTACTACCAATATAGTCCACTTCTGAATACTAAATGGCAGACGTTCGTTTTTGTTGGGTGAGAATAGATGCTTTGGTAAAAACAGAAGAGGAAACAGTAGTAAGGCATTTACAGATTTGGTTAGAGTAAGGAACACTCCTATACAGATAAGAGCGACTGTTTGTTTATGTGATAACTTATCCTTTTGAGTGAATAGGTTCAAGGTAAAAGCAGTAATTGTAAAGACTGCCACATTTGTCATGCAGTCGCTTGATAGTGAAGCGGCCATATGAACCATAAGGGGGATAAGCCCAATTGCCGTAAATGCCCATTTGCCAACGCGTACCCATTTTATGACGAAAAAGACGGCTACTGAATAAAAAATTATATTAGCAATTCGTCCAAACAGAATAGTTAGCCCAGTAGATCCTCCAAATAGATTTGCTATATTAATGCCGATTGCTTGCGGCAGGTGCATAATTGGCGGATAGCCAGATGCACTACTACATTTATCAACATCTAATGTATTGCGGTCTATAGGCTTAGAGTAGTCTGCAGAAAAATTACCTTCGTAAACCGACCCAGCTCTTTTAGCGACATCTTTTGGAAGCGTACAATGTGATCCAGATTCTACGCGGCCTTGAGATATTCCGTAAGCTCGCAGGTAATGCATATTTTCATCGCTTACAGATAACTGAGGGACTAGTATTGCCGACAACACCCCAAAAAACAATGACAAAGATATAAAGACGTTTTCAGGCTTTTTAATAAAAGATAAGAATAAAGACCAACTTTTTTTCATAACTGTTTTTATTCTAGCACATTGTCATGATTAGGGTAGCTACTTAAATTTCCACACCGTCTCAAAAACATAAAACCCAAGCACTAAAGCTAGCCCAAAGAACATAATAAGGTTAAATACTTTTTCATTCTTAGTTCTTACATTAATATACTTCTGCAGCCACAACCCTACCGGCACTAACATAACTGCCGTTGCTGTAAAATATCTACCCTGAACACCATCTGCATAATACGCTCCCTCGCCAAACCTAAACGGCAATAAGGCCCACGCTGTATACATAGCATATGACACTGCACAAACAAACAACCCAATTGTCGCCAAATTATACACTGCCAATTTACCAGTCTGCTCTCCCAATAACTCCTGGTCTTTCTTGTTGTAATGAAGGAGAGAGAGGAAGAGGAGGGAAAATGATGGTAGCAATATAAAAAGCGGCAGCCCATATTTAAAAGCAGAGAATGCGCCAATCACGCCCCTCAGGATATCGTCGGATACGGGCAGGTTTGGGTTTAGGTAAGTATTAAATAATATCTGGATAAATTTGAGCGGATTGCTATGAAGCGGATTATGCGGTGCGCCAGTGGTGAGTAGGGGTTGTGTGTATACATGAAGCCACGCTATTAAACAAAGGCCTGCTAATATTGCTGCTGCCGAGAGAACCAACCATTTTTGCGGAATAAAAGATATTTTTGATTTTTTATCTGGAACGAAGAGGCGCTTCGGCAAGAAAATGACTGGTGATAATAAGAGTATTGTTACCGACTTTGTGAGAATTAACAAGCAGGCTACAGCAATAATAAGCAACTGCTGTTGTCGAGTTAACGGGCTTTTTTGGCAAAAGAGATTTAGCGTAGCAGCGATAGCGGTAAAAATTGCGATATTTGTCATACTATCTCCGGAAAGCGACGCTGCCAAATGTATCATTAGCGGAAATAGGCCGGTTGCTACGAATGCCCATTTGCCAATTCGTACCCATTTTATGACGAAATAAAGAGCAAATGAATAAAATATTAGGTTGGCCAATCTTCCAAATATAATAGTTATTCCAAGTGAACCATGTACGAGATTTGCAAACATAATACCGATTGTTTGCGGCAGATGCATAATTGGAGGATAGCCGGTTGCGCTGCTGCATTTCCCTGTCTCTGTATCGCTGCGATTTATAGTTTTCTTATAGCTAGTTACGAAATTATTTACATCTGCTTCTTTTGCTTTTAATACCACTTCTTTAGGTAAAGTACAGGCAACTCCTGATTCAATTTTTCCTTGGGATAATCCATAGGCCCGCATATAATGTACGCCTTCGTCATTGACTGACAGCAGAGGTACGGTGGCTGCCGACAACACTCCAAAGAACAATGACAAAGATATAAAGACGTTTTCAGGCTTTTTAATAAACAATAGAAAGTGAGACCAATATTTTTTCATATACTAAGCAAATTATAAAGTAGAGTAGTATATTGGGCAAACTTGCTATACTAATGACATGCAGTCGAAAAAAAAGGATTACATCTGGAACTCACTAGGCTCATTGTTACAGAGTGCGATCTCTCCAGTATTGCTAATTGTTATCACTCGACTAAACGGCATTGACGATTCTGGACTGTTTTCATTTGCAATATCACTTTCAGTGGTGTTTTGGGCGGTTTCTTTATGGGGTGGTCGGACTTATCAGGCATCTGATGTCAAGCGGGAGTTTTGCAGCGGCGGTTATGTCGCTGTGCGTTTCGTTGCATCGCTTATTGTGGCAGTTTCTGCAGTGGTGTTTTGTGTATTGAATGGATATAACGCTACTAAAACAGGCTTGATTATGATTTTGGTAGCCTTTAAAATTTTAGAATCAATTGCCGATTCGTTGTATGGTGTTTTGCAAATCCATCGTAAATTGTATATCGCTGGCATCTCACTAACCATGAAAGCGATTCTTGGTTTTGGGTTATTTATAGTGGTTGATATTTTAACTAAGAATGTCATATACGGCGCGCTGGCAATACTACTAGTCAATACACTCATTATCCTTCTGTACGATGTGTTATGGGTGCGACGTGTTGAAGCTATCGCTATGAATAAAAAGTTCATCAAAGAATACGCCGGTCAGGCTGTTGTAATCATGAAACGTACTTCAGCGGTATTTGTTGTGGTGTTTTTGACGATGTTTTCACTCAATATCCCGCGGTATTTTTTGGACAAGTCTCATCCTGATCAAATTGGTTATTTTGGCATTATGGCAATGCCAATTACGCTCCTTGGACTCTTCATATCGTTTATCATTCAGCCGAATGTCGTCAATTTGTCTGAACTATTAGCAAAAGGAAAATTGAAGGAGTTCGCGCGAATCGTCGGCAAGATTAATCAAATAACTTTTGGGATGGGCGTACTTTCAGTTGTCCTGAGCTATTTGATTGGTGTTTGGATGCTTAACGTTATTTTTGGCATCAATATCAATAATTTCCGCCTTGATTTGACAATTATGGTTATTGGCGCGGCGGCGAACGCTTTTGTGTCGATTCATGTTAATTTGCTGATAATTATGCGTCGGTTTAAGGGGCAATTTTACACACTGCTACTTACGGATATTTTGGCGGTAGTGATGTCTATGTGCCTGATTGAGCAGTTGGCGATGTTGGGTAGTGTGCTAGTTTTCATGATAATTAGCTTTTTGCAAGTAGCACTTCTGTTGTTTATCTACAAGTGGTCGCTAAAAGATGCTATAATAATTTACAAAGTAAAGGGGAGTTATGAGTAAGAAGTATGTAATTCTGGGGGCAAACGGACAATTGGGAAAAGCATTACGTGTAATGTTCTCGGACGCCAAGGCACTGTCACGAGAAGAATTGGATATAGCCGATGAAGCACAAATAGACACGTTTGATTGGTCAAGATATGACGTTATCATAAATGCAGCAGCCTTGGTTAACGCTGATGGATCTGAGACAGAAGAACTGCGCGCCAAGACGTGGCTGGCCAATGCTTATGGTCCACGCAACCTAGCTAAGATTGCCATTGAGCAGAACAAGACCCTTGTTCACTATTCGTCAGATTATGTCTGGGACGGTCGGGAGAAAAACCATCAAGACGATGAAGTGGTTGCACCTCTTCTGGTCTATGGAGAAAGTAAGGCAGCCGGTGATTTGGTGGTCAGTTTGGTACCAAAACACTACATTATGCGAGTATCTTGGGTCGTTGGTGACGGTCACAATATGCCAAAAACCATGAAAAATTTAGCGGATATGCGTATCAATCCAAAAGTCGTCAATGATCAATTTGGTCGGCTAACGTTTGCGTCAGAGATTGCTCGAGCCACTAAATATTTCTTAGATAATAATGTTGTGTATGGGCTGTATAACGTATCTAATGATGGTCCAGTGAAGTCGTGGTATGAAATTGCTGCCGATGTTTTCGAATATGCCGGACATGACCGTAACCGTGTGCAGCCGATTTCCACTGAGGAATATGCAGCCAGTAAACCGGGTTTTGCACCACGGCCACTTAATAGCGACATGGACTTATCAAAACTACGCCAAACAGGCTTCACGCCAAGTGATTACACCGGTCTATTAAAAGATTATGTTAACCAATTACCAGTAAACGAATAGGAGACTGTGACTATGAATAAAGGAATTTTAAACGTTATATATCAGAGTGATGACAACTATGCCGTAGTCAGTGCAATATCTATTGTGTCACTTTTGGAGAACAACAAACATTTGAAAGAGATTAATATTTTTTATCTCGGACACCAGCTCAAAAAAGATAGCATTAACAAATTCAACAAAATGACTGGAAATTATAAGAATGCCACAATTACTTTTGTTGACGTATCGAGTTATCCTGATGAATTGAAAGAAATTGGCGTTAAGGCCTGGAAAGGCCTGTATATCACATGGTATAAGATGTTAGCGTTTGCTAAGCTTGATATCAAAACGGACCGATTTTTGTACATTAACCCGCACACGGTGATTAGCGGTGCGCTTGATGGTCTTTTGGAGCTTGATTTTGAGGATAATGTGATGGCGCTGTCATACGATGCTACCATGGTAAACGCACACAAGGACGTTATTGGCTTGAAACCAACCGACGGCTACTTTAACTGTGGAATTATGCTTATCAATCACAAAAAATGGATGAAAGATAAGATTGATGCTAAGATGCGCGAGCATTTACGGCACAATCATTACGAGGTGGCTGACCAAGATTTATGTAACGTGTTTTTTAAAGGCAAGATCAAGAAAGTCGGTGTAGAGTATAATTTCTCGACCGTTTTCTATGGCTATGACATTAAAAAATACATTAAAGCCAACGGTTTCTTGCCCGAGAGCTTTTACAGTTATGATGAAATCATGGAGAGTTACTACGCGCCGAAGATCGTTCATTCGCAGTTTGGTGTGAACGGTAGGCCGTGGCAGCAGGGTAATGATAATCCAGTTGGTTTTTTGTGGCGTAAATATTTGAAACTAACGCCCTGGAAAAACGCTAAAATGCCAGTAGCGAAGAAGGATATAAACTGGCGACTGTATGACCTATTGCCGCAATCGATAATCGTCAATCTGTATGCGTGGGCGGTTAATCGTAAGTTTGCAAAGACAAAATAGTAAATAAATTAAATGATAGGATAAGCACTAAAGCCGCGACAAGAAACTATGAATGCGTGATGTCACGCGAAGTTTTGCTGCTCGTGCGGCTTTTTTCCAGCCAATCTCATTAAACCTATCGGAAAAATTATCATAGACTTCGTTCTCTTCCTTGAATCGGATACCATTTTTACCTTTTTCCTTACTGGATAACGACTCGGCAAAACGGCGGTATTGAAAAGTTTCTGTTGTGTCAAAATAAAGCGAAGCGCCATCAATAATCATGGTTAATTCGACGATGACGTCTTCAAGGATTTTATACTTTGTATCAAATGAGTATTGTTTGAGAGTATCGGTTTTCCAAGTGATGGATGGAAAATAAAGCCAATTTCCACAGCAAAGCGACGCAGCAAGTTTTTCGCCAGACAGTATGCCAGATTTTTCAGGTTGCAGTATTCTTTTAACTTTATCGGCAAGCGGTAGATATACGTTACTTTTGTCGTCGATTATCTGTACGCGAGGCTGATAAAAGTCTGCTTCACCAATGTTTTTTAGCGCAGTATCAACGTAGCTAGGTAGTAGTTTATCGTCGCAGCCGACGATCATACAATACGGTGCGCTTGCGTGTTGAATAGCGTAATTAAAGTTGGCGGTGATACCAATATTTTTACGGTGTCTGATATACGTGATGCGTTTATCGTTTAACTTTTTGTAATAATTATAGGCGGTTTTATCTGGATAATGATCGTCAAGAATAGTCAAATGCCAGGCTTTGCTGGTTTGTGCTAGTACTGAATCGACGGTTTGCTTCAATAGTGAAGACTCACCCCAGTACGGTACGATGATATCAATACTATTTTTCATCCGACAGCCTGATTGATAATTCTTGATGCAAATCGCGCAGTCTTCGCTCGTTTTGGTCGATACGCTGGCGCTGGTTGTTGGCGATGTAGAATAGCAAAATAATCGCCGTAGTTTGCAGAATATCAAATAAGCTTAACTCTGACGAATCCAGCGGCGGATGGCCAATCGAAATATTATACAGAGGAAATGACCCAATCAGTACAACCATGATAACCATCCAGATAATTAATTGATGGCGAAAGCGCGTTACACTAACTTTGCGCAGCTTGTACTGAGTGATGATATTGATCAATGCTGCTAAAATAATCGGCACATTGAGTAGTACTAGGATAAGATATCTCATTCGAATAACTCCGTTAAGCGTTGCTTAAATAGTCGTTTGACGATATTGATGGCATTCCAGTTGTTTTGGCCTTTGGCTCGGGAATAGTTGGTGTAAATTGCCTTAATTGGGTATTCGGAAATAACCATGCCTGCTTGTTTGGCACGCCAGATCATCTCTGAACAAAACTCATAACCAGTCGATTTCCAGTCGAGGTTATCAATTGCCCTTCGCGAGTAAACCCGCAGTCCAGATTGCGAATCAGTAACATTAATACCAAACAGGGCATAAGTGATGAAACTTAAGCCTTTATTTCCCAAAACCTTAGTCCTAGACATGCCTTCGCTATTGATGAGTCGGCTACCGATAAGTAAATCAGTGTTAGAGCTATCGCTCTGCCGAATTCCCGCCAAAACATCTTCTGGATCGTGCTGGCCATCAGCATCCATGGTGGCGGCAATATCATAGCCGTGTTGCCGCGCGTAGGCAAGCCCAGTCAAGGTGGCGCCGCCAGCTCCAGAATTCAAGATATGATCAATGACAATTGCGCCGCCTTTTCGAGCTTGTTCGAGCGTATTGTCTTTTGATCCGTCGTTGATTAGAACTATATCAACCGAGTAGTCTTTTTTGGCTTTTGAGAAAACTTTTTTGGCTTTTTTAATAACACTTTCAATGACAGCTGCCTCGTTATAAGCTGGAATAATAACACAAACCCTCTTCATGTTAATAGTATAACACTATTTATAAATACTTGCCGTAACCAGATTTTTTCAGCGGCTCAGAGAGCTTGTTAAGCTGATCCCGATCAATCCAGCCATTTTTAAAGGCAATTTTCTCCGGACTACCAATGATGCGGCCGGTTCGTTTTTGAATGACGCGAACAAAGTCAGATGCATCGGTCAGACTGTCAATCGTTCCGGTGTCCAGCCAGACATCGCCGTTTTCTAAAGTTTGGACTTGTAGTTTGCCGCGGCGGAGATATTCAGCATTGATGGAGGTGATTTCTAGCTCGCCGCGGTCGGATGGTTGGACATTCTTAGCGATTTCAACCACGTCATTATCGTAGAAATACAAACCAACAACGGCAAAGTTTGATTTTGGCTCGGCTGGCTTTTCTTCAATGGAAATAGCTTGATTTTGCTCATTAAACTCGACAACACCGTACCGTTCTGGGTCAGAAACTTTGTAGGCAAAGACCGTACCCCCATCAGGATTAGTACACTCCTGTAGAGACTCATCCAGCCGCTCACCGTGGAAAATGTTATCTCCCAGGACTAAAGCCACCTTGTCGTTACCAATGAAGTCTTCACCGATGATGAAAGCTTGCGCCAAGCCCTCTGGTTTGGGCTGGACAGCATATTCCAGATTGATACCCCACTGTGAACCGTCGCCAAGGAGTCGTTGAAATCCAGCCTGGTCGTCTGGCGTGGTAATTATCAAAATGTCGCGAATTCCTGCCTGCATCAGTGTGGTCAGCGGATAATAAATCATCGGCTTATCGTAAATTGGCATTAATTGTTTACTGATCGCCTGAGTAATTGGCCAAAGGCGCGTTCCTGATCCACCCGCTAAAATTATTCCTTTCATAAACCTCCTGCTTTTCTAACAATAAGTATAACAAATAGGTTAGCTAATTGACAAAAGTACAAAAATAAGTTAAAATGTAAGCCAGTTATGAGTATAGAAAAAGCAGCTAATAATCTCAGCAGTTTTGAACAGTATCGAGAAGAGTATCTTACAAAGGTAATTGATAACCTGTTTAAAGACCCTGACCATCCTGAAAAGGAGCCAAGAGACCGCTCAATTGTTTATGTGCCGTATCATGGTGTCTCTAAATCATTACAGGAGAGCCTACCAGAAATTGTTTTTATTACAGATTCTCCTAAAGATAACCTTAAAGAGAACCCTGAAGACTTGAGCCTATACGAGCAAGCACAACGTGATAAATACCTGGGTGACCAATATGATGAAGGTGAATTCTCTCTGCTGTCTCCCGAGGCTTCAGTGAAAGCTGAGAATCCTAAAATACCTTCTGAAATACTTTCTAGGACAGACGTCATCATTAATATTGCTCGTGGTGAAGAAGTTATTGAAGCGGAGATTGATCACCCTGACAGGAATGTAAAATTACCGCCAGAGTCAGTGGCAAATACTGACATGGTGAGTAATCTGTATATACAGGCGATTGAGACGGGTAATACTGATATACAAGTTATCCACACTGGTAGGATGAATAATAAGACAATTGCTATGGCGACAGCAATACCAGTTTTAGCTGAGAGTGCAGGGCTGAATTATGAAGATGTGATTCATACCTCTGATATGAAAATACGCCAATTGGTAGAGAAGAAACAAGTTGATTTGAAATATTTGATGTATGAAGTTGACGCTGACCCAACAATGCAGGATATGCAGGTTTGTGTGCGGGCGCTTCGGCGAATATATGAGGCTCGTAATATTGACCCAGATACCGCGAGTTCGTCTGAGCTGGCTGACGCACTACTGGACGAATATAAGAAATATCCGCGCATCAGTACCTCGACATTAATGAAGGAGCAAATGTTACATAATGTCGCCGAGCAATTGTTAGCTTCTGGTATGACTGCGGACAAGGCTAGTGAGTTGATTCAAGAGCTGGATGCTCATACAGACGAGGAGCCTGACTCGGTTGATACAGTCACTAACTTTACAAATAGCATCCCGATGATCTTGTCGAATGCACTGATTAAGGATGGCTATGCTGCTGACGAAGTTGGCGTCATGAGTACTGAGAAAAAAATGGAATTATTGGCTAATTCTGAAATGACAGCGGTTATCGTAGCAGATATTGCGCATATGCCACGGGTGATGTGGTTGGCAGATTATCTGATGCCAGACAACTTTAAGTTAGTATTCATCGAGAGTAGAACAGATTTAACTGAAGATGCACTACAAAAATCAATGGAACGTGAAGAGCGATCATTTATGCTTGGCAGTAATTGGTTGTCAAATCAAATGGGAACTAGAAATCCAGCCAAGGTTGGTGAATTGGCAGATAGGGCTTATTGGGGTAAGAATAGCGTTAGCAATAAAGAGATCAATCAAAACCTTCAAAATGCAAAAAATCAAATAGCATTAACTAAGCAGCTTGTCTAATTTATCCTGCCAATTCTCTGACATAAAGCCAAGCCTTTCGATCTTGGTTAAGTCTAATGTGCTTTGCAGTGGTCGCTGAGCGACACCTGGCTTATTAGCGAAATATTCAGCAGTAGAAACTGGCTGTACGTCTGAAGATGATTTGCCTGATTTCTCGAAGATAATTTTAGCAATCTCTGCCCAACTGGCTGGCTGGCCTTCATTGGTTAGATTATACGTGCCATACGGTGCGCCTGTTGCTAGTAAATGTTTGATGCCGCGTGCCAAAGTGTCGGTGAAGGTTAGGCGACCAATCTGGTCGTTAACGACGGAAGGTTTGACACCACGCGCTGCTAGATCTTGCATAATGTTAACAAAGTTTCTGCCGTCGCCGATTACCCAGGATGTGCGAATGATGTAATGTTTGATTGTGGTGGCGGCCGCTAGGTCGCCATCAGCTTTAGTTTTGCCATAAATGTTGAGTGGTGAAAAAGTTTCGTCTTCGTTGTGGATTGGCTGGGAACCATCAAAAATATATTCCGAAGATATATGCACCAATGTTAAGCTGTGAGTTGTTGCAGCCTCTGATAAATACTTCACCGCTTGGTGATTAACTAGGTCGACTTGGTGAAAGTTCTCAGGCTTTTCGGCGGCATCGACGTCAGTCCAGGCGGCAGCATTGATAATAATCGAATTAGGTTGCCATTTGAATGATTTGACAGCAGCCTCGTCGGTAATGTCTAATTCTTGACGAGTTAAGGCAATGGCATTTGGGAAAATGATACGGAGTGCGCGCCCCAGTTGGCCATTAGCACCGGTAATAACCACCGTCTTATTATTCATTAAACCTCCATCGGAATTACGTTTGTAAGTAGTGGATGAGCGGCGTCTTTTTCAGAAATGATCGCTTGCTCTTGGCTGATTGGCCATTTAATACCAAGTGCCGGGTCAAACAGATTAACAAAAGTGTATGTGGCGTCTGGTGACCAGTGCGCGTCAACTAGGTACGTGTAGGCGATATTATCGTCAAGTGCTTGGTAGCCGTTAGCGACGCCTTTGGGTACAAAAATTGCCGTGCCAGGGTTAATTTCGTGCGTGAAAACTCGGCCGAAGCTATCGCCTTTACGCAAATCACACCACGCGCCGAACACACGGCCGTTGGCGGTGGAGATGAACTTGTTCCACGGCTCGGCGTGCAGACCGCGAGTAGCGCCGGCTTTGTCGTTGAAGCTGATGTTGTTTTGCACGATGGTAAATGACGGCAGTCCCAGTGCTTCCATTTTTTCCTTTTGATAGTTTTCTTTGAACCAGCCGCGGTTGTCGCCGTGAACGGGCAGTTTGATGACGAACAACCCTGGAATGGGCGATTTGGTGACGGTTAGTTCGTTGTAGTCGCTTGGATTAAAGCTCATAGATTGTCCTTTCGCCATAGTTGATAATAGTGTAGTCCTGCCAGGGTTTGGCAATCATTAATTTCGCCTTCTCGAATCAAATCATCGATCTCATTAAGCGTGAAAAACCGCATATCGCTAAACACTTCATCGCTTTGTTCACGTTGGCCAGTGAAGCTTAGTTCTCGGGCTAGGCAAACGGCCATTTTCTCCGTCATTAAACCATTGCAAACATACGCTTCACCTAGTTTTTGCCAGGACTGGGCGATGATACCGGTCTCTTCCTCAAGTTCGCGTTTTGAGGCTTCTAATAGATCTTCATTGTCACCCCCACCGCCGGGCAGCTCCCAGCCAAAGCTCTGTGAGGGATAGCGAAAGCCGCGCACCAAATACAAGCGCTCTTGGTCGTCTACCACTATAACCATGCACGAGTCTCGCGACTCCATGTAACCATAAATCCCAGTGTTTCCGTCTGGACTAACAGTTTGGTCTTCGTGAATGGTAATCCAAGGATTTTGATAGACGATTTTACTGCTGACTTTTGTTTTTGACGGCACATCTGTCATGATTATTGTCCCTGTTTTGCGTACGCTGCTTCAACGGCTTCTTTTTGGGTTTTCCACCAGTCTTCGTGTTCGCGGTACCATTCGATGGTTTGCAGCAGGCCATCGCGCATGCCAGTTTGGTTGTCAGTGTACTGTGGCTGCCAACCGAGTTCGCGGCGTAGTTTGCTGGAGTCCATGGCGTAGCGCATGTCGTGGCCTGGGCGGTCATTGACGTGTTCATACCAATCTTTACCTTTGCCCATCAGCTCGCAAATCAGTTCAATTACCATTTTGTTGTTGACATGGTCGTTGTCAGCGCCGATGATGTAGGTTTCACCCAGCTCGCCTTTTTCTAAGATGAGGTGAACTGCTGAGTTGTGATCATCGACATGAATCCAGTCGCGGACTTGCTCGCCGGTACCGTACAGTTTTGGCTTGATATTGCTCAAAATATTGGTGATTTGGCGCGGAATAAACTTTTCGATGTGTTGGTAGGGTCCGTAATTATTTGAACAATTGGAAATCGTCGCTTTGATGCCGAAGCTGCGGATCCAAGCACGCACCAGCATGTCGCTGGAAGCTTTAGTACTGGAGTAGGGGCTAGACGGATTGTACGGGGTGTCCTCGGTGAAGCGGTTGGGGTCGTCGAGCTCTAAGTCGCCAAACACTTCGTCGGTCGAAATGTGATGGAGGCGCTTACCGTGCTTGCGGATAGCTTCCAAGATAGTGTAGGTACCAACCACGTTGGTCTCGACAAACGGCCACGGATTACGCAGGGAGTTGTCGTTGTGGCTTTCAGCGGCGAAATGCACCACAATGTCATTTTCAGCCACCAATTTATCCATCAACTCGGCATTGCAAATGTCGCCCTCCACGAAATTGATTTGATCGGCTACTGGCTGCAAATTAGCGCGGTTGCCCGCATAAGTTAGCTTGTCGATAACAGTGATGTCATATTCTGGCTTGTGTTTGACGGTATAATGCACAAAATTCGAGCCAATGAATCCCGCGCCTCCCGTGACTAGCATCTTTGTCATAGCTATAGTATATCAGGTATAATATAGAAGTTATAGAGGAGGATATATGAAAATTGTAATTGTTAGCGGCTATTTTAATCCATTGCACGGTGGGCATTTGGATATGATTGAAGCGGCGGCAAAAATGGGTGATTATTTGATTGTGGTTGTTAATAACGACAAACAGCAATTACTTAAAAAAGGAAAAATCATTCTCAATGAGGAAAATCGGCTTCGATTAATGCGAGCATTAAAAGGTGTTGATCAAGTAATGTTGTCTATTGACGAAGAGCCGCCAGTTACAGAAACGTTAGAAATGATTGCGCGACAGTATCCGGGCTGTAAGCTGGTGTTTGCTAATGGTGGTGATCGATCGGCACCAGAGGTTGTACCAGAGCGTGATGTTTGTGAAAAATATAACATCGAAATGGTATATGGAGTTGGCGGTACAAATAAAGCAGATTCGTCTACGCGTATAAATCAGGCTACTGGTCAAGAAAGTTAATTTTTATTCTGGTTACCATATTGTTCATAAACCGCCAGTGTCTGCTCGGCCATCCTCTTCCAGGAAAAAGTTTTGACGTGCTGCTTGCCTTTTTTAATCAACTGGCGGCGCAATTTTTCATCAGTCAAAACATCATCAATAGCGCATGCTATATCCTCGACATCGTACGGATCAAAATAATGAGCGGCATCGCCGTGAGTTTCTGGCAGGCAAGTAGCGGTGCTTGAAGCAACTGGCGCACCATGGAGCATGGCCTCAAGGCCTGGCAAACCAAAACCTTCACTTAGCGACGGGAAGCAATAAACAGCCGTATTCTCATACATCCAGCGTAATTGCTCATCTGATATAAAATCAGTAAAAATGACGTTTTTAATATTATGTTCGTTAACGTAAGCTTCGTGTCGAGCGTAATTACTATCCTTCTTGCCAGCCAAGGCTAATGTCAGCTCTGGATATTTTTTTTGTAATGATGCAAAAGCGTCAATTAATCGCCGTAGGTTTTTATGCGGAGTTGGCCGGCCAATATACATAATAAATTTTTTTCCAATCAGTTCTTTGACAGGATCATTGGCCTTTGGCAATTCGTCGGCTGACTCCAGCGTCACTGTAATTTTATCTGGACTAATGCCAGTAAATCCAACCAAATCATTTTTCACGAAATCGGAAATAGTAATTATATGAGCGGATTTTCGAGCAACTTTTTTATTGACCCATTTGTAAATTTGCTGCTTTATCCAGAAGATAACGGGATTTTTATCAGGATTCTTGAACCGAACGGTGGTCAAATCTTGCATGGTGGTGACGACTGGACTAGCATGATACCAAACCGGTTGCTGAACCATTGCAAAATGCACCAGGTCTAGATTCAGCCCCTCCAATTGTTTTTTAAAATCAATTTGTTCAGAAAAAGTATATTCTTTATAAGGGCAGGCTACTTTTTGGAAACGCAGATTAGTTGGTTGCCAGCTGTCAAAATCCTTTGGCTTTAATAGAATAATATAATCGTTTTTCTTATCGATCTTTTGTAGATAATGAATCAGGCGTTCAATGTAGCGGCCAGTACTTGTTCGTAATGTGCGAGCGTCAATGGCGATTTTCATGAGAATACTCCTTCCATGATTTTTCAACTATATTTTTCATTGATTTGCGGAAAATGGCGGCTGAAAATTCATTGGCAGTGGCAGAAATTTTTGTTGGCGAAACTTTTTTACCCGGCAATTCTTTCAAGGTTTTTATCAATTGCTCGGCTGTTTGTTCTGAGAAAAACCAGCCGTTTTTTTCTGGCTTAATATAATCAAGTGCGCCGCCCGCTTGGTAGGCGACGACTGGAATTCCAGCCGCTAAGGCCTCAACTGGCGCGATACCAAAGTCTTCATGCGAGCAAAAAATAAATAGATCGGCTTTTTTAATATATTTTTCTCGCGTTGTATCAGCAGCAAATCCTAAGAAATTTGTATGTGGTCCAGCCAGTTTTTTTAGACGGTCCATGTCGGGGCCTTTGCCTATAATATCCAGCTGCCAACCAAGTTTTTGGCAGGCGTCGATAGCTATATCAAGTCGCTTCATTGGTACAATTCTTCCCCAAATCAGGCAACGTGGTTTTTTAGGAATGATTTTTTTCTGACGAGTTTTAGCCAGCGGCGAGAAATTTGATAAGTCGATTGGCGGAAAAATAACGGTACTTTTTTTCTGGTAAAATTCTGCGATATCAGCTTGTATGCCGGTGGAATTGGCAATGAAAATATCAACTTGCTGGGCAGCAGCAAAATCGCGTTTTTTCAACGGACGAACCAAAGTTTTTAAGCCTAATCTGGCTAGCCAGTGCGGACGAAAACTGGGGCGCTTAATATATTCATCATAGTGCCGCCAATAAAAATGCGTTGGTGTATGACAATAGCAAATATGCAGTTGTTCGGGGCGGGACTTACGGGCAAATTTAGCTTCGCCGTTACCTGAGCTAGAAATGATAATATCATACTCGCTAAGGTCAAGCTGTGCAAACCACCATTGCCTCAAGAGCGGCAAAAAGCGACGGAGTTTTGAAAATGGCCAGAGCTGCAAATAGCCAGTGATGACTTTATTATCTAGCTTGTTTCGCCATTCGTCGCTACAAAATGAAGTATAAATTGGCGCCTCTGGATATAATTTGTGAATTTCTAAGACGACTTTTTCCGCGCCGCCGCCATACAACCAGTCGTGAACTATGGCAATTTTCGGCTTGCTCATCAATTGTCCTTTTGGAAAATAACCAAGCAGGTTTTTAATAGAATAGTAATATCCAGCCATAAACTCCAGTTCTGTACATAATAAAGATCAATTCGCCGCCGTTCCTCAAAGCTAATACTGCGCCTGCCAGAGACTACCGCCAGCCCAGTCAATCCGGATTTTACCGCCAGTAAAACATGTTTTTTATCGTATGCGCTGAGTTCATGCGGTACCAGTGCGCGCGGACCAACCAGACTTATGTCACCCTTTAGGACATTAAACAACTGCGGCAATTCATCCAGGCTAAAGCGGCGGATAAATCGGCCGACTGGCGTAACGCGAAAATCTTGATCAAGTTTATCGCCGTTTTTACGATACTCTTCAATCAGTTCCGGTTTGCCGACCATTTGGAATACTTCTTCGTCGGTTTTACCGTCAAATTTGGCGTAATGCGAGCGGAATTTGTAAACTTTGAATGGCCGGTTATAACGAGTGAGACGCTTTTGTTGTTTGCCGTGCATCAAGATTGGGCCGACTGGGTCGCTAATTTTCACGGCAATTGCTACCAAAAGCATTATCGGCGAGGCTAAAATAATACCAATCGTTCCGCCAACGATATCCATAATTCGTTTCACAATCTGGCCGTAACCCATCAGCGGCGTCGGATGAGCGTGAATTAGCGGCACGGAATCGATGATGTCAATAGTGTGTTTGGCGGTCATAATTCCGTCAAGTTCTGGCGATTGGTAAAAATCAAGATAGTGTTTTTGGGCAAGTTGATAATGTTCGCCGACTTTTTTTGAATCGGTTTGGATGATAACGTCAATTTTATCTCTAGTCAGCGCCGATTCCAGCGACGATCGCCTTAGTTTCTTCAGTTCAATCGGAATAAACTCAGCCCTCGCCACAATCCCGCTAATCTTAAAGCCAGTCAATGGATTGTTCTCAATAAAATCGGCCAAAACATGAGTTAAATCGCAATTGCCAATCAGCACAACTCGGCGTGCTCCCAACCCGCGTTTTAACAGACGCAAGCGAATAATATTTGCCGTACTTCGAAACATCATCAGTAAAATGAAGCCGATTCCCGCGGCATAGACAGCGACAAGCTTGGCCGGAAACAGCGGCGTGTTGGTGAAAAAGGTTACTGAAATCATAATCATAATTCCGGTAACTGACGCCAGAAGAATTCGTCCAAATTGGCGCAAAGGATGCGTGTAGCTTTCGCGGTCGTAAAGTCCGAAGAAATAAAACATAATAATCCATAGAGGCAAGGTCATGATGATAGAAGTGATAAAATCTAGAGAATTAATGCTAATGTGAAACGGTCTGGGGTCTAAGGAAATTCGCAGCACATAAGCAATGGTAAAGGCGCTCACTAAAGCCAGAATATCCAGGACAACTAAGGCAATTTTGAAGTAAAAATCAGACTTTTTCCGCATAATCTTTGGGGTAATTATACAAAAATATACCAATTATAGCAAAACAATGGATTGTGTTAATGAAACTGCCGAAAAACCAAAAGTGTATAAATAAGGCGACTGTCAACGATAAAATAAATTGGGCTTTAGTTTGGCGGAGATTTTTTATGGCAAAGAAGAGAATAATAAACGGCGTAATGATGAGCGGCAGCAGTCCAACAATACCCAGTCCGCTAAGTAGTAGAATGTAGAAAATGTAGACGGTTTGGTCGGTCGGTACGCTAACGTGGAGATGTTTCTGAATGAAGCTGCCGAGGTTGCCAAGACCGACGCCGAAGAAAAAGGTGCGCGGCGAGTTTAGCCAGGATTTAATCGCTAGGTCGCTGGCGCTAAGACGATCGTTGGCTGAGGCTTCAACGAAACCGGCAGGTTGAAAGGTTTGTCCGGATGAAGCTGACTTTATATCCGGCGTGTTATGCGGAGAAGGACTTTTCGCCGCTGGTGCCGGCTGGTTTTTCACGGTGGTTTTTTGCGGGATTTTGATTCGGCCGAGCGATAGCTGGTCAATCATACTAACAAGCGTGTTGTGCGCGATAAACGGCGAACTGCTATAGCGAACGTTGGCGGATAAAAATAGTAAAGTAAATCCGAAAAATGTGCCGATGATAATCAGAGGAAGTTTTTTATAGAGGAAAGAAATATTGAGGCGCTCGATTGAGGCTATAGCGATGAAAATTATGATGGCTAGAAAAATTGCTAAGAACCCGCCTCGAGAAAAAGTCAAGGCGATGGCTGTGGCGGTGAAAAACAGGCTGAATTGAGCGAGGCGAGATTTTGGCTGGAAGAGGGCTAAGAAAAAGGCGGGTAGCAGGGCGTTGGCTAGGAATTGCGGTTCGGCAGCGAATAGATTGATGCGGGGAAAACCAAAAACGTTGGCCTTGCAGCCAGGGCAAAGCGTGCCAAAGCCAGTTGGTTCGAAGGTGGCGGCGATAAGCTGGATGATAGCTAAGATTCCGAAAACCAAACCGCTCCATAAGCCAATGCGGATGAACTTATGTTTTTGGTTTTTAGATAATTGGCGGTAGGTTACAGCGGCCGCCAAACCGATAGCTAGTAAAAACAAGAGCGATAATGAATAAAGTATAGTGCGAAGATGCGCTTCGGCGAAAAAGACACCGATGGACATGGCTAGAAAAATTGCTAAGAACCCGCCAATTAGGTAACGATTTTTAAGGAATCTTTGGCAGTTTGTAAATAATAGCGGTAAAGATGTGACAAGGAGGCCAGCAGCTGACATTTGATACAAACCCAGGCGTAGAGAGGGAAAATCAAGGATTGCTAAGCTTAGGCTGGGACTTAAGGCAAAGACGCCGCCAAAAATAACTATTGCCAGAAACCAAAATCGAGCGTCGCTCATAAAGTTTTTTGCCATATTGTAAGTATAACGCATGGTGTATACTTTAGATATGCAACTGACGAAAAAGCAAAAAATAATGCTGGATTTTATCGATGGGTTTATCAAGGGTAACGGCTATAGTCCGACGTTGCGGGAAATTATGCGGGCGCTGGGGTATAAGTCGGTCTCGACGGTGGCGAAGCATGTCGATAATTTGGTGGCGGCCGGGATGTTAGATAAGCGCGACGGCGAGGTACGGTCATTGGTGTTATGTCAGGCGGAAAAAGAGGCTTGGTGGCAAAACTTGGTGAAGGAGATTAAGCAGCGGGAAGCGGCGGATGATGAGAAATCGCGCTCGGAAGCGGAGGTTTTGAAAAAAGCCCTGGAAATTGTCCGCCGGTAACTTTACAACTGATTGAAAACTCGCTATAATACAACACATATTCCGGGGTAGCTCAGCGGTAGAGCGGTTGGCTGTTAACCAATAGGCCGCGGGTTCGAACCCCGCCCCCGGAGCCAGATTTTATATTTTATCACTCTTATTGAGTGATTTTTGTTTGTAATATTTTACGTTTATAATGGCCTCATGAATGCTGTATAGTCCTATGAAATACCACCCTTATTATAGGGTGGTATTTTGTGCGGATTTATATGTAGTTGTGGATAGCTTAGCGACGCTTTAATAGTACTAATACTATTCCAGCCAGGCTGATGATAGCTGCAGCCGAGAGGACAATTGGTAAGCTGTTACCAGTATTAGCTAGCGACGTACGGCTGCCACTACTCTTGCTGTTAGTAGTGCTATTATTATTGCCCGCCTCTCTTTCATAGATGCCAACTGGGTCAACAATGACACCATTGGTTGCTCCGTCTTCGTCTCCAAAGCCACCGTCGGTCAGACTGTAGGAAATAGTGGTGTATTTACCGTCAGCTGAGATGCCGAAGGTGACATGGCTGGTGATGTCTTCTTTGAGAGTGTTATTGGCTATTTTAGCAACAATAAGGTTTTTGGTGTCGCTATAATGTCGACTAAGAGTTAGAGTAACCTGAGTAGTGTAGCCAGTGGCGGCTGTCTGGTTGGTACAATTGATAGTGAAGTCGACAACGTCTCTTAGAGTACGATTATTGTATCTTTCTGGTGCAGGTACTGCCTTGACAGAGGCCAGGTTATAACATTTGTTGCCAGAAGTGGAGACGGTTACAGATCCTCCATGTGGCTGAGTAATGGTAGCCGAGGCGGTTGGGTTGGTTGGATTTGGATTCGGGTTCGGGTTAGGATTAGGATTTGGATTAGGGTTTGGACTCGGAACAGATATGGCGTTTAGTCTATTCTGAAAAGAGGCCTTTTTAGTTGGATCTTGAACTTTATTAACGATATTTTTGGCAGTATCGATGGCAGCTTGAGTTTTATTCGTTTCAGCGTTAGCGACAGCAGCTTCGGCGGCAGTCTGAGCAGCTTGTTCTTTCTGCTTGGCTTCATTGACGGCTTGTTGCAGGTGTTCAGTAGTGGTTGCTACATCGGCAACAGTTGGATTTGGGTTAGATTGGACGTTGCGGGCTTGCTGCAAGGCAGCGGCAACTTCAGAGTCGTTCTTAATGTAGTTAGATTCGGCTTCAGCAGCAGTGATGGCAGCTTGTAGGGCAGTCTTGTCTGCTCTGAGGTTATTTATGGCAGTTTGCAGCTTGTCGCGCGAGTCTTGTAGCTCTGCAACTGAGGAGTTACCGGCTAGTGCTTGCTGGCTGGCGGTAATTTGGGTTTGGAGGGCCTGAACAGTAGCGCTAGTCATGCCCGTTGTCGATAGGCCCTGCGCCTGACTGATTAGTGTAGATAGACTGGTCTTTGCTGAGTTAATGGCGTTGGTGATGGCATTTAGCCTTGCCTGGAAAACAGCTTTCCTGTTTGAGTCTTGGACGGTATTGACCTTGGCCTGGGCAGCAGAGACGTCAGATGGACGCTTGCTATTTTCAGCAGCGACAATGGCGGTTTCAGCGGTAGCCTGGGCGTCTCGCTCTTTCTGCTTGGCAGCCGCCACAGCATTGTTCAAGTTGTTGGTAGCATTCTGGATGTCAGTCTGGCTTGGATTAGCCTGTACTACTACAGCTTTGGCAGCAGCCAAGGCATTTTTAACATCGTCGTCATTCTTAATGTATTCAGGTTCAGCTTCAGCGGCAGTAATGGCGGCTTGCAGGGATGAAAGGCCAGCTGGTCGCGGTAGGGTGGCGTTAACGGTCAGCGTTCCGGAGAAGTTAGTAGTGGCCCCGCCAATAGTGATGCTCTTTGTCCACGTTGCTTGAGCGGTATGCATTTGGCCGTCATAAATCGGTGAAACGAGCTTTAGATTGCCAGCAGTGTTAGTATCATTGATAAGCGTAGATGAATCTTGAATGGCAACAGTCGCACCCGTCTGGTTCTTCAACGGTGAAGCAAATGAATCGACAGTAACACTAGTGACGATTTTCTGGTTGCTGAGATTCAATGATGTTAAGGAATTAAGTCCAGCAAGCGGCCTCAGGTCGCTAATGGCGTTGTTTTGAAGAGATAGTGATGTCAGTTTCTTTGCCGCCTCTAGTCCTGTTAGATTACTAATCAACTGACCAGCTGGAGTACTTGGTGTAGCATCTAAGTTAAGGCTTGTTAGGCTTTCTAATTCAATGTCAGTAATAGTCTGGTCGTTCGTGCGAGCTGTTCCAAGCTGTGCTGCTAACTTTTGATTGAGCAGGCTACGCAAGTTATTGTCCGGCACGGAAACTGTTTTTGGCTGACGTTGTTTTCTCTGGTACACACGAACATAGTCAATTGACATAGTTGCTGGAAAATCGGCAATGGATTTGCTGGCATCATTCCATGGTGCGTCAATATAATCACCTCCAATCGCTAGATTAAAGCGAAGATAAAACGGAATATTGAACGGTCCAGGGTGAGTCGTAGCGTTTGGTTGGCTAAAGTCGTTGATTGTGTGGAATAATTTTCCATCAATATAAAATTCTAGTTTACCCTCAGTCCACTTGACGCCATATGTGTGCCACTGACTGGCGTCACTAAAGATATCTGAACTCACGCGGCCTTGTTTATGACGTTTGTTACCTGGCGCAATTCCCCAGTGGGCGTCGGCTGCGGCATAATTTAAATTAGAGCCTTTTGATTCTACGACATCAATCTCACCGCTTGCTGGCCATGAACCGTATGTGGCCGTGTTTGGACTCATCCAAAACGCTGGCCAAGTACTTTTATTCGTTGGCATTTTTATGCGGGCTTCAAAATAGCCATATGTCCAATATTTTTTACCTTGGGTTTGGACAAATCCAGACGTAAAGTCGAAGTTTTGTCCATTACAAGATCCTCCCGGTTTATATAAGCCGACTAGGTTTAGGCTACCGCCGCTCACATTGACATTTTCGGTTGAATCTCTGTAGCAGGTTTGGACATTACTCGCTCCCCATTTTCCGGTATAATATTTCCAAGAATTTGTATCAAGCGACGTGCCGTTAAACTCGTCTTGCCAGACTAATTCATAGTTTGATTCGGTTGTTGGATCGGTTCCGTTGGCTTTATTCATTGGCAATGCAAAAAGCGTACCGCCAGCGACTAAACCAACCGTCATCAGCCCAAACAATAACTTTAATTTTATATTTGAAAGTTGTTTTTTTATTAACATACATCCCCTCCGGACTAATTGCTCAATAGCACTATAACAATAAGTAGGATAAAAGTAAAGCTTTGTTGATATATTCAGTAAATTTTAACAGGATTAAGTAGTAACTTTTGTGCAGCTTTCTTCATTAAAGAGGGTAACACAAGTAAAGGTGATTAGTCTAATAGCTAAAGAAGCGGTGAATAGCTTAAAGCAAAATTACAGACTCCTCATCTATAGTTGCTTACATGACTACGAAAGCAGCAACCATACCCCAATCGCTGGCTCGGCCGCGACACCTCGCCACTACCGAGAGCCAGCCGTCATTTCGGGCGATTACCTGTCCGCTTATTGACATTGTCGTACCAGTGTTAAATGAGGAGAAGATTCTTCAAAAAAGTATCACGACGCTTGATGAGTATATGGCGAAACACCTGCCGTATCGCTATCAAATCACCATCGCGGACAACGGCAGCCAGGATCAGACGCTGGAAATCGCCAAGAACTTAGCGGAAAAGCACCAGTCAGTGATGGTGGTGAGCCTAGCGGAGCGCGGTCGCGGACGAGCGCTCAAAAGGGTCTGGCAGAATAGCTCAGCCGACATCTTGACCTATATGGATGTTGATCTGTCGACCAGTTTGGATGATTTTCTGCCGATGATTCAGCCGTTAGTGGCGGGCGAAGCTGGCGTGGCGATTGGTTCGCGGCTGATGAAAGATTCTAGAACTAGTCGTGGCGTGAAGCGGGAGTTCATCTCGCGTTGCTATAATAAAATCATCAAATGGACGTCGCGTACCAAGTTTAGTGACGCGCAGTGCGGTTTCAAGGCGATTCGACGGGATGTTGCCGCAAAATTCTTACCGAAAATCAAAGACAATGAGTGGTTTTTCGACACTGAATTGTTGATCAAAACTGAGCGGGCGGGTGTGCCGATTCATGAGCAACCGGTGACTTGGATTGAGGATACGGATAGCCGCGTGAAAATTGTGAAAACGGCTGTCGATGATCTGAAGGGATTATACCGCGTCAATAAGGAACTAGACAAACGGTCGTGGTTTGAGAGGTGGACGCTACCGGTGCTGTTGGCGCTGACTGGTGTGCTGTACTTGTTTGGTGCGCTCCATAATGGCATGGCGAATAGTTACTATGCGGCGGCGGTGCAGGCGGCCAGTCAGGATTGGACGGCGTGGTTGTTTGGCAGTCTGGACGCGGCCAATTATGTGTCGGTTGATAAGCCGCCACTAGCGACGATGGTGATGGGACTGAGCACTCGGTTGTTTGGTTTTTCGAGCTTTTCGATGTTGCTGCCAAGTGTGCTGGCGGGAGTTGGTTCGGTGTGGCTGGTGTACGGGGCAGTAAAACGGCAGTTCGGCTTCACTAGTGCCGTGATTGCTGGAGCGACACTGATGCTAACGCCAGTGGCGGCGCTGATGTTTGGTTTCAATAATCCTGATGCAATTTTGACACTGATGTTGACCGCTAGTGGCTACGCGTTTTTACGCTCGCTGGAAGGGAAGCGACCACTGCTGTGGTTGGGTCTAGCAGGGCTATTCACCGGGCTAGCATTTAACGCCAAAATGCTCCAAGGGCTGATGGTGTTACCAGCGATGGTAGTGGTCTATCTGGTGTTTGCCAGGCCGCCGATTGTAACGCGATTTTTACACGTGATGTTTGCCGGCGTCATCACCACAATGTCGACGCTGTGGTGGAGCGTGCTGGTCTGGCTGACGCCAGCTGGTAGCCGGCCGTGGGTGGGTAGCACTAATGATAACAATATTTGGAGTTTGATTTTTGGCTATAACGGCTTTGGTCGACTACTTGGTGGGCGTGGTGGAGGCGGTGGCCCAGGTGGTACGCCACCAAGTGGCGGTATGGGCGGTGGTACAACACTTCAAGCTGCTGGTAATACCACGCAAACTGCGACAGATGGCGCCGGTATGATACCGGGTGGTATGGGCGGTGGCCCCGGTGGCGGACGCGGTCCAGGCGGTACGGGCTTCGGTGGGCAGACGGGAATTTTTAGGATCTTTAACAATGATTTTGGGCCAAATATTGCTTGGCTGTTGGTATTGGCTCTGGCAGGAGGCGGATTATTGCTGTGGATTTTGCGTAAAACACCCCGAACGAATCGTGGGCGGGCGGCAGTAATTTTCTGGATGCTGTGGCTACTGATTCACATCGTGATTTTCAGTATGACCAGCGGCGTAATTCACCCGTACTACGTAGTGGTGATGGCGCCAGCGGTGGCGGCACTCGTTGGTATCAGCCTGCCGTTTCTGTGGGGCGCGTATACCAGATGCAAACCATATGCGTGGCTACTGCCGGTGTTGGTTGGTGTGACGGCAGCGATTGCAGTGATGATCCTCGGTTACGCTGGGACGATGACGTGGCTGATGTGGATAGTGGGTCTATTGGGCCTGGCGGGGATGATTGGATTATTAATCAATCTTTACGCACCGCGCCGGTGGCTGCAAAACTTGGCAATCGTCACTGCCCTAGCTGCCTGCACACTCGCTCTGACGGTGTATACCTTAGCGACAGTCAACGTCGCGCGCACTGGTAGTATTCCGACGGCCGGACCGAGTTCGACGGCGATGCGGGGCAGTAATAATGAAACATCACAGGCCGATAGTCAGTTAGTGCAATATCTCTTACGTAATCAAAATGGCGCAACTTGGCTGGTGGCAGTAGCCAGCGCCAACGAGTCGGCAGCGATTCAGCTGACCAGCGGCCAGCCGGTCATGGCAGTCGGTGGATTTAACGGTAGCGATACGCCGCTGACGCTGGAACAATTTAAGCAATTAGTGAAGGATGGCAAGGTCAGCTATTACGCCATCAGCTTACATCGTCGCGGTGGCGGCGGCCCAGGCGGCGGTAATAATGAAATCACGGCATGGGTCAAGCAGACGGTTACAGTCGTTAATTATGGAGGTAGCGATGTAACACTATACAAACTGTCTGCAACGTAAACTAACGAAAGGAGAAATTATGGCAATTTCACAAACCAAACAAGCACAGCTCACCACGCCAGAAGCGGTCTATGATCAGCCGCCTGCGCCGCGTCCGAATGGTACGAATTCTGGCAAGAATGGGTTGAGCGCCGGGGCAATCACCGGCCTAGCGGTCGGCGGCGTCGTGGCCTGTGCGCTCAGCTTTGTCGTCGGTATGCAGGTCGGTGGTTCGCAAAATGGTGGCATGAACAATCAGGCTGGTGGCCCGCCGGGTATGAGTCGAAGTCAGAATGGTCAGCCAGGTGGGCCGGGTGGACAAACGGGCGGCGTACCGACTAGCGGCCAGAACCAGACTGGTCAAAATTCACAAACGCCAGCGACGCAGAATAATAACGGTACAGGACAAAATAACCAAACTACGCCGTCGTCACAGACCGGCTCAGTACAGCCGCCAACCACCAACACCGCGCCGCAGTCCAATTAACCAGCGGTGAACTAACACAAAAGCAGCGTCTACCTCCTCGGGCGCTGCTTTTTCGTGCGGTAATTCTCGCACCAATAACCAACACCAGCCCCAACCTTTTAAGCAAAATTACAGATTGTTTGGCTATCATACACTAATCATTAACAGAAAGGATGATCATGAACAATGTGCAAGCAAACGAAATCAACTTAACCACTAACGAGGCGCTGGTGTTGCAGCAAGTCTATGAAGACGGCGGTGACGATGCGGCCATGCTGGCAGCGCAAATGGGCATGCCACGTCGAACGGCGATGAACGTGCTGGCGGACTTGCGGCGTAAAGGTTTGATGGCAATCGACCAAGCCTATGGTGATGCTTGGGTGCGGCTAACGACGCGTGGCAAACGGCTGGTGCAGCGAATTTGGCCAGAGGTGCAAGCGATAGTATACTAAAGGGTATGAGATATATCCTGTTGCTTCGGGGAATTAATGTTGGTGGTAAAAATAAAGTCTCCATGGAAAACCTCACGGCAAGCCTCGAAGATTTGGGGTATCAGCATGTCGTAACTTATATCAATAGTGGTAACGTCATATTTGATACTGATGATGACCTGACGACAATCAAACAGAATATCGCTGGCATATTAGGGTGTTTTCCGTTTACCATCAAACACGTCGTTCTGACGAAAGACGAGTATTTAGATGAGATGTCTGGTCTACCAGAGTGGTGGCACCAACCCTTGGCGCGAAAAGATGTATTGTTCTATACCGATGGCGTCGAGCCTGAATACATCAAGGAACGGATCGGTCAGATGCCGCTTCACGATGAGATTATTCATTTTGGAAAAAAGGCGATATTTTGGGGTAAATATAGCGAGAAAGAATTTTTGCGTACCTCATACCATAGGCTACTACTGAAAGAAAAGTTTTACCCACTGATCACCATCCGCAATGGGCGAACATTTGATACGTTAGGAAAGATGCTGGGATAGGTTATGAGAATTTTACTAGTAGAAGATGACGTGGCGATTGCCCAATCGCTGAAAGAAGGCCTGGAGGATGAAGCCTATGCGGTCGATGTGGCGCATGATGGTGACGAGGGGTATCGGACGGCGACGGCGGATGACTATGACGTGATTATTCTTGATGTGATGCTGCCAGAAATGAATGGCTACGAGGTGTGCCGGGCGCTGTGCAAAGATGGTAATCAGACGCCGATTTTGATGTTGACAGCACGTGATGCCGAGCGGGATATTGTCGAAGGCTTGGACGTGGGCGCTGATGATTATTTGGCGAAGCCGTTTAGTTTTGAGGTGTTGTTGGCGCGTCTTCGCGCCTTGCTGCGCCGTCCGAATGAGAAGCTGGAAGAAGTTTTGCGGGTTGGTGATTTGACGCTTGATCCGAGTTTGAAAAAAGTGACGCGTGCCGCGCAGGAAATTAGCCTAACTGCCAAAGAATACGCTGTGTTGGAGTATCTGATGCGCAACGCCGGCAAGGTCCTGTCCAAAGAGCAGATCATCTCGCATGTGTGGGATTTTGATGCCGATGTCTTGCCGAACAATGTTGAATTATTTGTTATGTTTTTGCGCCGAAAAATCGACAAACCATTTGACTCAAAATTGATCCACACCGTCCCGGGCTTTGGCTACAAACTGGAGGATAAATCATGAAACAGCAGCGCGTCAGGCGGTTGGCACTGAGCTATCTGGCAGTAATTATGACGCTGTCACTGGCCTTTAGTGTGATTATTTATGCTATCACTTCCGTACAATTAAATCGTCCATTGCCGCCGGGCGAACAGGCTCAGCAACCGCCAGAGCTTATTGAGCGTCAGTTTAGTCGCCGCCTAGAGCAGCGCAACCGCGAGACACGCGGGTCGGTGATCATGTCGTTGGCGGTATTGAACGGGGTGATGCTGCTGGTTGGCTATTGGCTGAGTCTGCTATTGGCACGTCGGACATTGGCACCAATTGAGCGGTCGATTGAGCAGCAAGTACAGTTTGTGTCGGATGCGAGCCATGAACTGCGGACGCCATTGACAGCATTGATGACCACCAACGAAGTGGCGCTATGCAAAAAAACGCTGGATGACGACAGGGCGAGGGTGGTGTTTCAGCGCAACATTGACGAGGTTGAACAATTGCGCACACTGACGGATAATTTGTTGCAACTTACCCAGGTTAATAATCAGCAGATTGAAAAACGGGCAGTCGATATGGCCGAGCTTGTCCACGACACAGTTGATCGCTACCAGCCGGCAGCTGACAGGAAACGAGTGGCACTGGATATGCAAGTGGCATCAATAACACACACAGTAGCGGTCACGGCGGTGACGCAAATTTTAGGCACACTGATTGATAACGCTATCAAATACTCATCATCAGGTAGTACAGTGGTGATTCGGCTGGACGGACAAACGCTATCAGTTATCGACCAAGGCATTGGCATCACCAAACAAGACCAGGCGAAAATTTTCAACAGATTTTACCGTAGCGATGAAGCGCGCACACGTGGGCACAGTTCGGGCTATGGACTCGGACTGGCTATCGCTAGGGCGGTGGCTGATAAGAACGGTTATCAATTGAGCGTTAAAAGCGAAGCGGGTCAGGGCTCTACCTTCAGCTTACATTTCTGATAGTTGACCAGTTGATCGCTTACAATTAATAAAAGTTAAGTTTTGGTTTGGTGGTGTAAACGTCCACTATGCGATATACTGAAACCATAGCAAATAATGACTATGAAAAGGAGTCGTTATGAGTGATAATTCGCCACTAATCTTACACGGGCTGACCAAGCGCTTTGGTCATAAACTGGTAGTCGACAATGTGTCGCTGGAGCTGCGTGAAGGCGAGGTGTTTGGTTTTCTTGGGCCGAATGGTGCGGGTAAAAGCACGACGATTCGGTCGGTGATGGATTTTTTGAGGCCGACGGACGGCTGGGTAGAGTTGCTGGGTGGACGGAATTCCGCGGAACGAACAGCCCTTCATGATCAGGTTGGGTATCTGGCGGGCGACATCGCCCTGTATGAAACTATGACTGGCCGGAAATTGCTGAAGTTTTTGGCGCGGACGGGTCGAAAGGTTGATTGGCGCTATGTTGATGAATTGGCTGGGCGTTTTGAGGCGGCACTGGATCGACCGATTCGTCAACTTTCCAAGGGTAATCGTCAGAAAATTGGCCTGATTCAAGCTTTTATGCACCGTCCGAAACTATTGATTTTGGATGAGCCAACCAGCGGGCTGGATCCGCTGATGAAGCAAGTATTTTACGATTTGGTGCGCGAAGTTTCTGGGCAAGGCGCCACGGTGTTTGTCAGCAGTCACGATCTGGCTGAAGTGCAAAAAATTTGCCACCGCGCTGGCTTTATTCGTGATGGAAAATTGATTGCCATTGAACACATCGCGACCATGAAGAACCTGTCAACACACCGCTACATTGTGACCTTTGCCAAAAAACCGCTCCTGGCGGCAGCCAAAAAACTACCATCCATCACCGACGTCCAACGTCGCGGCGACGAATACGAATTTACTGTCAAGGGCGACGCAGCGGAGTTTGTCTCGTTCATCGCCGAATACAAACCAAAACTATTGCGCGAATTAGAGTTGGAACTAGAGGAATTATTCATGCGGTATTATGAAGGTGAGGAGGCAAAGCGATGATGTGGCAGACGGTGCGGCAAAATTACAAACTGCCGCTGTTTTTGGGTATTGGCATTAGTGTTGTGGCGGTGTTGTTTTCAGCGCTGTTCAATAAATTTAGCGATCAGCTAAGCCCGTTCATCGACATGATGCCGGCTGGTATGAAAGCGGTGGTTGGCGATTTGGCGATTGGCACCACGCCAGAAGGCTGGCTGAGTATTGAGCTGTTTCCGCTGGTGGCGATGGTCGGGGTGGTGATTACGGCGATTGTTTTGGGCGCTGGGGTAATTGGTCGGGAAGAGGATTCGGGAACATTGGAGTTGTTGCTTGCTAGTCGACGGACTCGGGTGACGATTGTACTGCAAAAATATGCGGCGATGGCGGGGTTATTGGTGATTCCTCCAGTGATGCTGTGTATGACGATTGCGCTCATCGGTCCGCTGTTCGACTTTCATCCAAACCTCACTCACGTTGCCGGGGCCTGTGTGAGCTTGTGGCTTTTGGGCCTTAGTTTTGGCAGTCTCACCTTTGTCACCCAGGCGGTGACGGGCCGGCGCGGGCTGGCTATTGGCGTTGGCAGCCTGCTTTTTCTAGCAATGTACGCCCTGTCGATTACTGCTAAATTGATTGAAAGCTGGAAAGATTACGACGTTTGGTCGCTGATCCATTACTACAACATTCCGGGTACTTTGATGGACGGACTGGACTTAGGGAAATTGGTCGTTTTGGTTTGTGTGAGTTTGGTGTCTCTTGGCGTGGCAGTGATCGGATTTTATCGGCGAGATACGGGAGTATAATTCAGGAAACTGACGTTATAGACTGGCATAGATCTGTTTGATTATATGGCGCAATAGAACAGGTATATGGTAAATGCTATAATTTCCATATGGAAACTTCGCTCAGCCCCAACAAATTACTGACCAATAGAGCGTTGCAATGTGCAGCAGCAGAACTTGGCGTTGACGCGTCTGATTTGCAAATTACATCGGTAAGCGGTGGCTTTTCGCGTAATCGCCGTGCCTTGGTGTCGGCGGGCGATAAGACGATTTTTGTCAAAGAAGTTGATGTCGATTTACTGCCGGATGACGGCGAGCGGGAATTAGCTTGGCTGAAAAAAGACTACGAAGTGACGCGGTTATTGCAGAAACTTCACCCGCAATATGTGGCTGACTGGACTGCGCTGGTCGGTGATGGGCATGTGCTGATGACGAGTAGCTATGCATCATCAGAGGGTTGGTTGTGGCGGCCGCCAGCGGAAAAATTCCTGGCAGAACGATATATTTCAGCAGTGGTAACAGCAACTCGAGAGTTGGAAAAAACGGAGTTGCCGCATAAGGTGATTGAGGAATTGCAATTACAGCCGTTTACGACGGCGGAACTTGGCTTGGATGACGGCATTGATCAGATTATTACTGATGCTGATATTCGCCGTCAGCTGATTGATAATTATCGAACATTATTACCGGAGCAATCAGAAGTCAACCAGCGGCGCTGCCAGAAGATGATTGATTTACTGGGCGAGAGCGATAAATTAGTTGATATTTCGGTACGTACTAAACGGTTCGCTAAACAACCAGAAGATTGTTTTAATCATTCTGACGTGCGCAGTGATAACTTGGCGTTTCATCCGCAAACTGGTGAGCTGAAATTGGTCGATTGGAATTGGGCTTCCTATGCACCGCGGGGTTCTGGGGCGACGGAGTTTTTAATCGATATGGCACGGCACGGTCATGACGTAACGCCGTGGCTGAGTGAAGTCAACGCGGAGATGTTGGCGGCATTTGTCGGTTTCTATCTTATCCGCAGTCTCAAACCGCCACTCCAGCCAGGTGATACTCTTCGCCAAATGCAGGCGCTGTCAGCAGCTACCGCTTATGATTTATTGGAGCGCACGTGACGACCCCACTTATCATTCTCCGCGGTAATTCTGGTTGCGGTAAAACCAGCACGGCGCGCTTGCTCCAGCGTCAACTAGGCTACGGCACGATGTTGGTGTCGCAGGATGTGGTGCGGCGGGAGATGCTTCGCGTGAAAGACAGTGAAAGCAACCCAGCAATTCAGTTGATTTATGATCTCTGTATGTACGGCAATAACGTTGGTTATACGGTGATTTTGGAAGGTATTTTGAGTAATAAAAAATACGGCGCGACGCTGCAACGGTTGCTGAATGATTTTCAGGGCGAAAAACTGATTTATTATTTTGACATATCATTTGAGGAAACGGTGCGCCGTCACGCCACTAAGCCAAACGCTCATGAATTTGGCGAATCGGAAATGCACCAGTGGTGGAAAGACCAAGACGTCTTAGGTGTGTCAGGCGAGCAGCGAATTGGCGAACAGCTGGCTCAGGCCGAAATTGTTGATATGATTCACCGCGACGTCTTGGCATTATCAGAGGGAGCAAATACTTCCTTGTCTCGCATGTAAATAATACAATGTATTTTCGTTGACAAACGCTATATATCGCGTGTATATTATATATTAAGCACTACATATGGTGTCTTAGAAAATAAATAACGTTTTTTGCAACACAAGCCCCTCGGGGAGGTTGGGGCTGGTTTGCTATTGCCATAATAAGGAGGGGTATGTACAAATCAATCAAAAAACGCGATGGTCGGACTGTTAAATTTGACCGTAAAAAAATTGAGAAAGCCATCGAGAAGGCGGGTTTGGAGACTGGCGAATTTGATGCCAAACAGGCCGTCAAGCTGACCGACAAGGTGCTGGCGGTACTAGAAACTCGCAATCAAAAACGCTTGCCGGGCGTTGAAGATATCCAGGACATCGTCGAGGACATTTTGATTGATTCTAAGTTTAAGAAAACTGCCAAAGCCTATATTATTTACCGCGACCAGCATAAAAAACTGCGTGAAATTACCTCTGAGTCACATATTGATTTGATTGATAAATACCTAGGCAACCTGGACTGGAAGGTAAATGAGAATTCCAATATGGGCTACAGCCTACAGGGTTTGAACAATTACGTCTCGGCAGAAGTTACTAAAACCTACTGGTTGGACAAAATTTACACACCAAAGATTGGTCGGGCACACAAAGAGGGTGATTTGCACATTCACGACCTGAACCTTCTCAGCGTGTACTGTGTCGGTTGGGATTTGACTGACTTGTTGCAAGAAGGCTTCACTGGTGTTGCCGGAAAGGTGGCTTCCAAGCCAGCCAAGCACTTCCGCTCAGCTTTGGGTCAGGTAGTGAACTTCTTCTACACCTTGCAGGGTGAGGCGGCTGGTGCTCAGGCATTCTCTGATTTTGACACGCTCTTGGCACCGTTTATTCGCGCTGATAAATTAAGCTATGACGAGGTCAAGCAAGCGCTGCAAGAATTTGTCTTTAACGTTAACGTGCCAACACGAGTTGGTTTCCAGACGCCATTTACCAACATTACGCTTGATCTCGAATGTCCGGAGCATATGGCTGATAATCCAGTAATCATCGGCGGTGAGATGCGGGACACTACCTACGGCGATTACCAAGAAGAGATGAATATGCTCAACAAGGCGTTACTCGAGGTCTTGTCTGAGGGTGATGCTAATGGCCGCGTCTTTACCTTCCCAATTCCAACAGTCAATATCACTAAGGATTTCAACTGGGATAATCCAGTGATTGAAAGTCTGTGGGAAGCTAGTGCTAAATACGGCATTCCATATTTTTCAAACTTTGTCAATTCTGATATGAAGCCAGAAGACGCGCGCTCAATGTGTTGTCGCCTGCGCATTGATAATCGCCAGCTGGAATATCGTGGCGGTGGACTGTTCGGCTCAAACCCAATGACCGGTTCGGTTGGCGTGGTGACGATTAACTTGCCACGTTTGGCGCTGAAGTCAAAGAATGAGAAAGAATTCTTCAAGAGCCTAGGCGAACTCATGGATATGGCGAAAGATAGCCTGGAGACTAAACGTAAGGTTTTGGAGCGATTGACCGACGCTAACCTCTACCCGTACACCAAGTTCTACTTGCGCAACATCAAGCAGCGTTTTAATCAATACTGGAAAAATCACTTCTCAACCATCGGTTTGATTGGTACAAATGAAGCGGCGTTGAATTTGCTGGGTGTTGATATCGGTACCGACAAGGGTAAGACTTTTGCCGAGAAAACGCTTGACTTCATGCGCGACCGCTTGGTGGAATACCAGAAAGAAACGGGCAATAACTACAACCTAGAGGCAACACCAGCTGAAGGTACGACCTATCGCTTGGCGCAGCTTGACAAGGCTAGTTTCCCTGACCGAGCACACTTTGCCAATGGCCTCGGCGCGGCGGTCAAGCATCCGTTCTACACTAACTCCAGCCACTTGCCGGTCAATTACACCGACGACTTGTTCGAGCTGATGGATTTGCAGGATAATTTGCAGACCAAATACACTGGCGGTACGGTGATTCACTTCTTCCTCGGTGAGCGCATGGATGATCCACAAACGCTCAAGAAATTGGTCAAGACAATTTGCGAAAACTACAAATTGCCATACTTTACCTTCACGCCAAGCTTCTCGATTTGCACCAATCACGGCTATATCGTCGGAGAGCATCCAGAGTGTCCGAATTGCGGCGAAGCGACTGAGGTTTACTCGCGGGTAGTCGGTTTCTTGCGTCCGGTTGCTCAGTGGAACAATGGCAAACAAGCTGAATTTGACATGAGGGAGCATTATGACGATGCCGCCGAACATCAGCGAGCTTGCGCCGTCGCTGTCCCAGCTTAAGGTGGCGATTGGCGGGATTCAGAAGCTGTCGCTGGTGGACTATCCAGGACACGTGGCGGCAGCACTGTTTCTCTCGGGCTGTAATATGCGCTGCGGCTACTGCCATAATCCGGAGCTGGTACTACCCGAGCGGTTAGCGCCGAGCATTCCGGTTGAAGAGGCGATGATTTTCCTAAAATCGCGCATTGGTCGGCTAGACGGCGTGGTGATTTCTGGTGGCGAGCCGACAGTTAACGAGGATTTGCCGGTACTGTGTCGGATGATCAAGGGCCTCGGCTTTGATGTCAAGCTGGATACTAACGGCACGCATCCTGACATGGTGCGCGGTATGGTCGAGGAGGGGACGATTGACTTCATCGCCATGGACGTCAAGGGCCCGCTGGAAAAATACGTGGAGATTGCAGCGCGGCCGATTGATCTAGCGGCCATCAAAGACAATGTGCGGCTGATGATTGATTCAGGGATCGGTCATGAATTCCGGACGACCATCGTTCGCGAGCAGCTGGAGGTGGCGGATTTCGAAAAGATTGGCGAGCTAGTCAAAGGTGCCAAGCGATTTGCTTTGCAGCATTTTCGTACCGGTACCACCATTAGCCCGAAATTTGCCAATTACCACACCTTTACCGACGAAGAATTCAGAGCCGCCCAAAAAATAATGGAAAGGTATGTTGACGAATGCGTGATTCACTAACCGTCGAAATTGTGCGGGTGCGCCAGGAAAATCCCGAGGTGACGACGCTGTATGTTGTGCGGCCGTTTGATTTTATGGCGGGGCAATATATCACGGTGTTCATTGAGGGTAGTCAGGTGCGTGAAGGCAAGGCCTATAGTATTTCCTCGCGCCCAGATGAGGAGCTGATGTCGATTACCGTGAAAAATGTTGGCGGCGAATTCTCGAGTTATTTGTGTTCGCGCCAAGTTGGCGACACGCTGCACATTAGCCGGGCGTACGGCGATTTCAACCCGCAAACCGAGCGGCCGCTGGTTGGCATCGCGGCGGGATGCGGGCTCAGTCCGATTTGGAGTATTTTGGCGGATGTCAAGCAACCGACTTTTCTCTATTTGAGTCAAAAATCGCCAGAATATATGGTGTTCTCGGAGGAGTTGGCGGCCTCATCCATCCAGGTCAATAAGTTTAGCACCCGCCAGCAGGTTGAGGAAAAGAACGGCTGGCGGAATGGGCGGTTTGAGGTGGCGAAGATTGTGAGTGAAGTGCCGAGTGAGGCGCACTTCCTGGTCTGCGGTAGCCTGCCGTTTGTGCGCGATGTTTGGCAAAAACTAACCGCCGCCGGTGTCGATGAATCACATATTTCAACGGAGACATTTTTTGAACGATGATTGGGGAGGCGACTGCAGTAGAATTATCGCCGACAGGAATTGACGGTGATGGTTTTGATGTGTTTTCGTCGTTGAGAGACGGTGCTGGTGGCGAGGATTTTTCGTCTGGCATTAGTGAAGCAGTGGCTAATGATGCAAGCCAACTTGACCTGGTGGCGGTGGCCGGCGGTGAGGCAGAGCTTGATGTTGCTATATCTGATAACGACACAAAAGAAGACTGTACGCCAATTAATCCTGAGTTTTGTCGAAATTTTGGCAGCGCGGCGTGTTTTGGTTGTGTCAACTTAGGATTATGTCAAGATCGTCAAGCTGCGATGGAAAAAGAACCAAAAAGCCAGGAAGGCGTAGAAACGATACGTGATAGATTATTGGCTCCAGACAGTATTGACGACCTTGATGAAGATGGTCGTGGAGAGCTAGTACTACCAAGTCCAGTGCGACTCTATGATCAAAGGAACACTGAAGAAACATCAGAAACACCAATTGAGGCAGGACATGTAGATGTGGTATCTAAAGTGGCTAACGAAACAGGGGAAGCCGCTGATGATAGTGGTAGAGTGGATTTAGAATTAAAAGCTATACACAATAACCTTAACGTATTACCAGAAAAAAATGTGCAATCACAATCAAAACCTATAGATATATCACCACAAGAAATAGAAACCAAGTCGGTTGACGATGACAACTCCCCTATTGTTGAACAGGGCGAGATGTCTGCCAGCGATCGCTTACCAGTGGAGAGAGAAGCTATTATCACAAAAACGCCGCAAGATAAGATTATTGAGGATATTCTGCCATATAATAGCCGGAGTGAAAAAGCTGCTGTTGACTCAACAACACTTAGTCGTGAGGGGGCCCAAGCTAGCGATAGGTCTAATAAAGCAAATTACCGCGGGGCTTCTGGCATACAATCGTCCAATAGTGAACAAAATATAGAGATTTCGTTAAGGGAGCAGCCGACCCAGAAAGTGAAAAAAGAACAATTTCCATCTACGGGTGATATTATAAATACAGTATCTGAAGAGGCTTCGTTAAAAAGAAAGAAAGCTATAGATATTGATCCGCCTATTGATTTTGTGGCAAGTAATGATACTAAAATTCAGCATAATTTACCTCAGAAAATGAAATCTGAACCAGTAGTAAATCAGGCTGATATTAAGCCGCAAATTATGGCGGTTAGGGATGTGTATCGCGATGATGTAGTAGAGTGTGTTTACGATGAGAGTGAGATCTGGGCTGAAGACGAAGCGGTGGTTTTGGCTCGGCAGCAAGAATTGCCAGCACCAGACATGAAGCCGGTTTCGGCTGAAAAAGCGACTATCGGGCTAGTAACAGAGGTTTCTGATCTGCGCGAGGAGATTGAGGGGCTGTATGAAGTTATCGAGGTTGAACCTGTGGTGCGGACGGATAGTGCTGGTATATTGGCGTATGGCACAGCTGTGGATTGCGGTGATGAGCCGGTGGAGCGGCCGCCAATAGCGTCTGAGATACCAACCGCTGAAGAAACAGATTATATTGATGACGAAGTGGCTGTGGCGACATCAAAGGAATGTGAGACGTCTCGTAAGGAGTGTGAAGCTGTGCCGATAAAAGCACCAGATAATGGACTATCACCCGTGAAAGGCGAAGCTTTGTTTGATGAATTTTCTGGCTTAGAGATAATCACTGGCATGACCGAGGAGCGAGAGGTTAATGTTGCTGACGAGGAAGTGTCCAAATCTAAGGTGGTTGATGGTGAACTGCTCAGGCAAGACGAGTTGGTTATGGATAAGGGTGACGTTACTCAGACTTATACCGGCGAAACTATTGTGGATGGTGATATTCCGGCTACAGATGTTCGCCCATTGTCTGGTTTGTGGACGGACGACAGCCGGCTCAATCCAGAAGAAGGGTCTGCGTCAACGACTCAATCAAGCGCGGATGATACGTCATTAGTATCGCGGCTGGTTGGCATGTTCGTGGTGGCGATGTGTGTGGTGCGCGGCCGGCAAGCCAGAGCGATTCCGAATAGCTGATAATCTTGGCTGGTGTAAGCGGTGAATAGGACTGCACGAAATGGTAGCGCGAAGATTAGTGGCTGATGCACGGCGAGAAGCTTGATATAATAAGATTATGAATGTGCTCGATAAGCCGAAAATTGACCGTCCCCGCGAGAAACTAGCGCGTTACGGTACGGCGCGGCTGAGCGATTTGGAGCTGCTGATGGCGATTATTGGCAGCGGTAATGCTCGGGCCGATGTCGGTAAAATTGCGCGCGAGGTGCTGAAAATTTTGCGTCAAAAAGGCGGTGATGTTTTGTATGATGATCTGCGCGGCGTGGTCGGCTTGGGCGAAGCGAAAATTCCGGTGATTTTAGCGAGCTTAGAACTGGCGCGACGGTATTTGCTGGATAGCGACCAGCCAATTATTGACAGTCCAGAAAAAGCCGTCGAGCTGCTAGCCGACGTTCGCGACAAAAAGCAGGAATATTTTGTCTGCCTGACGCTGGACGGCGCGAATCGTTTGATTGCCAAGCGGGTAGTGACCATCGGCACGCTGACCGCCAGCCTGGTGCACCCGCGCGAGGTCTTCGCCGACGCCATCGCCGACCGTGCCGCCAGCATCATCGTGGCGCATAATCATCCGAGCGGGAGTTTGGAGGCGAGTGCTGCTGATAGAGAAGTAACGAAGCGTTTATATCAGGCGGGTGAACTACTGGGGATTAGCCTAGTCGATCATATTGTATTGACAAAATATTCATATAAGTCAATTGTATAAAAGAGCATATATTTACCCGTAGGATACATATTGACAGGAAATGTATCCTACGGGTATACTGGTGGTAGCATGAGGGTGTTTCTGTCAAACCAGGGGAACTTACGTAATATACAAAATTTTTTGCGGTCTATTGACTGGTCTAAGCCTAAAGAGCTGGAAATCGCAACGCATGATAAGTGGATAACCGTTCACCCGGCTAACCTTGCTTTGGTGGCTGCTTTGGCTATGCAAGTCGGCAAGGGTAAAACGAAAATTATTGGTAAAGTTCCAGCTACTGGTATTTATCTTGATAGAATGGGACTTTACGGTTTAACAAGCACAGCATCACCATTTACATATCAAGAAAAAGAGGCAGCTGGGCGATTTGTGCCGCTAACCGTTATAAAAACACCTGAAGACCAATCTCATTTTATCGCCGAAATGATACCGTTACTACATCTGCCGGAGAAGGACGCGATAGTTATCAAATATATTATTGGCGAATTGGTGCGTAATGTCTTAGAACATGCTAATACGAGATGCGGCGCCATCGTTGCCGCGCAATACTATAAAAAAACGAATAAAGTTAGTATCGCCATCTGCGATACCGGTATAGGTATATGGAAAAGTATGAACGAGACATGGCATCCAAAAGATGATCTGGAAGCGGTGCGGTATAGTCTTACTCCGGGTATAACAGGGACGACTTCGCGAGAGGGCGGTACGAGTGAAAATGCTGGCGCTGGATTATTTTTTATTAAATCAATTGCCAAGATTACACGCAGTTATTTTACGATATATAGCGGCAAGGCAGAATACACACTACTGAAAAATAGGACCGACCAAAAATCAATTACGCTATATGCTGATCCATTTCGCGATAATAGCAGGCGAACTAATAATTTGGGAGATTTTCACGGTACGCTAGTTGCCGTAGATATTGCGTTGGATAATACGCCAGAGTTTAAAGCAATTATGTCTCATATTGGCAGCGTATACGGCGAAGCGATTCGTGAACGAAAGAGAATAAAATACAGGAGGCCAAATTTTATATGATCATCCATTTACGTCCAGTCGTCGGATCATTTGCCGAAAATAAAGAAAAAGCTAAGGAGCTGCGCGTCAACAAAATTATGCCAACTCTGGCTCAACGAAAAAAAGTCACATTAGATTTCAAAGGTGTTGATGGCGCAACCCAGTCATTTATTCACGCTCTCATTAGCGACCCAATCCGTAAGTATGGTGATGAAGCCTACGATAAGTTGTATTATAAAAATATTAACGAAGATGTGAAAGAAATTGTATCTACCGTCTACCGATATATGCAAGAAAGCCTAGACGGCGGGAGCGGTGAATAAAATGAACGGCTACAACGACAACATACATCAGCAGCAAGTTGACAAACTCCAGCAGCTCTTCCCCGAGGTGGTCACCGAAGGCAAAATCGACTGGCAGAAGCTCCAGGCGACACTAGGCGAGGCGGTTGATTTGGGTGAGCGCTATGGCCTTGGCTGGAAGGGTAAGAGCGACGTCTTCGCTGCCATCCAGGAGAAGACTGTCCAGACGCTCCATCCCGACCGGGTGAATTCCGTTGATTGGGATACGACGGGTAATATGTTTATCGAGGGCGATAATCTGGCGGCGCTGAAGATCTTGCACAAGGCGTATTACGGCAAGGTCAAGATGATTTATATTGATCCACCCTACAACACTGGTAATGATTTCATCTACAATGACAACTTCAAGCAGACACGCCGTAGCTATGAGGCGGAAGCAGGTATCACCGATGACGAGGGCAATGTTGTGCGGGATGACGGCCTGCGCACCAATACCGGCGGACATAAGCACAGCAACTGGCTGAATATGATGTATCCACGCCTCTTTTTGGCACGCAACCTGCTCCGCCAAGACGGCGTTATCTTCGTATCTATCGACGACAACGAAGTCCACAACCTCCGCCTGATGATGAATGAGATATTTGGAGAGGAGAATTTTGTAGCGCAGATTGTGTGGCAAAAGAAGTACGCTGCATCTAATGACGTTAAAGGTATAGCTGCTATGCATGACTATATTCTTTGCTTCTCTAAATCAGACAGATTTACCCGAAACTTGTTGCCTCGCACGGACAAGCAAAACTCAATGTATAAATTTGATGACAATGATGGTAGGGGAAGATATCGTTCCGACAACCTTCTAGTTCGGACGTTCTCGCAATCTGCAGTATTTCCAATAACTAATCCGAATACGGGCGAGGAATTTATGCCACGACCTGGTAATAGCTGGAGGGGCAGCAGAGAGACTATTACCAAATGGCTAGATGAAGGTCGAATATTCTTTGGTAAAGACGGTAAAGGTGCTCCACAGCTAAAACGCTATCTATCAGAAGTGCAGCAGGGGCTTGTCCCAACAACGTGGTGGACTTTCGATGAAGCTGGCCATAACGATAGTGCGAACAAGGAGATTCAGCAAGTTTTTGGTGCGACACGGGCATTGTTTGATACGCCTAAGCCTACTAGACTGATAAAAAGAATTTTACAGATTGCCACTGACAAAGAATCTATTATTCTCGACTTCTTCTCCGGCTCTGGCACGACCGCTCATGCTGTCGCCGAGCTTAATGCTGAAGACGGCGGCAATCGTCGTTGGATTTGCGTGCAGCTGCCTGAGCTGACTGACGAGAAGTCGGAGGCGTATAAATCTGGCTACCGCACTATCGCCGACATTGCTCGTGAGCGTATCCGTCGGGCGGGCGCCAAAATCCAGGCTGACCAGGCGGACAAGCTCGCCTCTCGTGACACTCCGCTTGACCTTGGTTTCCGGGCGTATCGGGTGGATGATAGCAACTTCAAGCAGTGGAACGAGCTGGTTTCTGATCCAGAAGAAATTCGCCAGCAGGCGCTCGCCAACCTTGACCCTCTGGAGGAGGGTACGACTGATGACGACCTGCTGACCGAGCTGCTGCTCAAGCGTGGCATCTCGCCGTTGACGAAGATTGAGCAGTACGATAACTTCTGCTTTATCCCGTCCGAAAAGCTGGCTATGTGTTTGGCGCACTCCATGACAGAAGAGCTATTTACGACTATCCTCGTCACCAAACCATCATCCATCATCCTCCTCGACCGAGCCTTCGGTGACGATGTGAATCTAAAAGTAAATTTGCTCTTGCGAGCTGAGCGGCAGGGTGTAGAGGTGGAGGTTGTGTGATGAGAAAATTTGTACTTGCTAGGATTCATTACAATGGTTTATTTGGAGCTTTTTTTAAAGATAATATAGAAAATGATCTGCGTGATATAGAAAAAAGTAATGGATTTATTTCCACTGACTCGTATCATTGGTTTATTAGGTCTATCACTAAAGAACAGGTAGATGGACTTGAAGTGATTATTGGTAAGATTGTAAAAATTATTCCTAGCCAGGAGTATATAACAATTAGCGAGGATACAAAGGAAGAGAGGGAGTCGGAGGTTAATGAGGTAAAGAATCAGGAAAGCAGTTTTTATATATGTGTGGGTCTGAATCTTGCGGCATTTGAAGTGTCAAAAATGGTGACAATTAATCAAATAAAAAAAGTTCTTGTTGCTGGGTTCCTTAAAACAACAAAGGAATACGAACCAGTTATAGACTATACTTACGATGACGATAGGATTATTGAAAAACTTAATAAATTCTCATCAGCAAAATTTGCTAATTTTAAACTTGTAGCGACCAATCCTCATGCCAACGATGAATTCAAGCCGCTTGACGATCAGCTTCAGAAGTCAAATGTGAAAAATGCACAGTTTACTTATCGAGCTGGGGAAGATGGTAAGCTAGATATCAAATCTCCAGAATCAATTGTTCGTCAGTCTTTGATGATGGCAGCGGCCGGATACGGCAGAGGCACTATTCATGGTTTTGACCTCAATGACAAGGCGTACACGCTTCAACTTGGTGATAATTTAATAGACAAGCTTGAAATTGGTGAAGATCTAGACAACAGTACTGTAATAAATATAGTGATGAAGCGATTTAAGGATAAGGATCAAAGAAATGTATAACTCTTTCTTTCGTAACCTATTTCAATTTGGCATAAGTAGAATATTTATGTCAGTTGACTTTATGCTTGCTCTTTTTATAACTATAGCGATAGAAAGAGCGACTATCAATATGACGATAGTTTCCATTGATTTGGAGCCGATACTAAACGTTTTAGTAGGACTGTTTTCCTTTGTATTTGCAGCCTTGGCTATAATGATGGCTTTTTCTGAGACTGGACTTGGTAAACTTCTAACTAAAATGGGTAAACAAAGCAATATATTATTCCATTATTGGTATTCCTGCGTAGTGTACTTGACATCTATTCTATATGTGGGATTTTGCTTAGCTATAAAAACAGAGAACAAGTTTCTGATTTTAGGAGTAATATTCTCGACACTATATGCAATATTCGTGACGTACAGTTTGGTTAAAACCACTATATCTTTAGGTATATATAAAGATATACACGACACTCGGGAGAATGGGCAGTGAACAATTTCATCCTCTACAAAACCTCCGACAACAAAGTCTCTATCAATGTCCAAATCCAAGACGAAACGGTTTGGCTGACACAAGAGCAAATGGCTGAGTTATTTAGTAAGTCTAAGCCTACGATTAACGAGCACATCAAGAATATTTATACAGAAAAAGAGCTATCAGAAGAGGCAACAATGAGAAAATTCGGAAATTCCGAATTTTCTACAAAGCCGACGAATTATTACAACCTTGACGTCATCATCTCTGTTGGTTATCGGGTTAAGTCATTACGCGGCACGCAGTTCCGCCAGTGGGCAACTAAGCGGTTGCGTGAGTATATCATCAAGGGCTTTACGATGGATGACGAAAGACTAAAGCAAGGTGGTGGGCGTTATTTCAGAGAACTTCTCCAGCGCATTCGCGATATCCGCAGTAGCGAGCGTAATCTGTATCAGCAGGTGACGGATATCTATGCGACGAGCATTGATTATAAAAAGGATGCTAAGCTAACCAGGCAATTCTTCGCAAAAGTGCAAAATAAAATGCATGTTGCAGCGCACGGCAAGACTGCGGCTGAGCTGGTTTACGAGAGAGCGGATGCCAAGAAACCTAATATGGGGCTGACGAATTTCAAAGGTGATTATATTACTTCGGACGATGTCGAAGTTGCTAAGAATTATCTGAGTGAAGAAGAGTTGAATATCCTCAATTTGATAGTCTCGCAGTACCTTGATTTTGCTGAGTTGCAAGCAACCAGGCAGAAAGTGATGACAATGCAGCAGTGGATAGACAAGCTAGATGAATTTCTGAAGATTAGCGATTCATCAGTGCTGGTCGGAGCTGGCAAAATTAAACACGAACAGGCGATGGTCAAGGCGAAGCGAGAGTTTAAGAAATACCGTGATGAGGAAATGCGCCAACTGGAGAGTGATTTTGATAAGGCAACAAAAGAGCTAAGAAGAAGGGGATAATTCATGAAGGGTGCTGTAGAAGACAATTTAGAAGCTGCAATAGATATTTTTTCAAAGAGCATCTCTGGTGATAAGCTAACAGATCAGCAGCTAGATATACTAACTAATATACCTGTTGTTAAAAATATAACAGCGATAGCTCGATTTTACAGATCCATACGCGAAGCTTCTACGGTGAAGAAAATTGTGAAATTTATAGAAACACTGCAAAAGGGGCACCTAGATAAGGAATGTTATGAAAGATTAAAGAAAAAATATGGTGATAAAAAAATACTAGAAGAGGTATTATTTCGTATTGATCGTATGAGGTCTGTGGCGCATGTTAAAATCCAAGCCCATCTATATAGAGCGCTTTTGGAAGAAAAGATCACTTGGGACAGGTTTATTCAAATATGTGATGCTGTTGAACAACTGAGTGTTGTAGACATAGACAAGGAGACTGGCCTAGGCAATCCTGGTTCAAGCTTTATATCTTCCGGTCTTGCATACCTATATTACAATAACGATGTTCCACCTAGGATTGCTCGTAATGGCCATTTCTATAATGATTTTTGGGATTATGGACTAAAGCCCTATCAGGAAGAGGTTAATGATGAATCAACTATCTGACAATACGAGTGATTTATTGCTATTAAATATAAACAGATACACAAAGATGGAAGAGCTTTTTGTTAAAGAAAACTTAGAATTTGGGGTAGTGTTATGAAGCTCCAATTCGAATCCAACCAACAATACCAACTCGACGCCATCAATGCGGTGGTGGATATATTTGCTGGGCAGCCAGCGGATAGCGATGGTACGACTCGCCATATGGATCGGGATGGGCAGTTAAGCTTGGAAGCGACAATCGCTAGAGGAAATAGCTTGGTGCTGGATATGGCGCAGATAACTAAGAATACGCATAAAGTTCAAGAGAAAAATGGCGTCGAGAAAAGTGAAACCAACGAAGGTGGCTTTGGTATTCCGATGACTTTCCCGCTAGAAATTAGTGAAAAATCTCTGAAGCACGGTATGAATTTCTCCATCGAGATGGAGACTGGCACAGGCAAAACTTATGTGTACTTACGGACGATTCATGAGCTACACCAGCACTATGCTTGGAAGAAGTTTATCATCGTGGTACCGAGCGTGGCGATTCGTGAGGGTGTGCTGAAGAACTTGGCGATCACCAGGGAGCACTTCGCCGATCTCTATAACAAGCCGGAGATGGATTACTACGTCTGGGATAGTAAGAAAACTGGTCAGGCGCGTGAGTTTGCGACGAACGATACCTTGCAGATTATGGTGATCACCATCGACAGCTTCGCCAAGGCACAGAATGTGATGAATCGGCAGAGCGATTATGGTCGGCCGCTTGATTTCATCAAGGCCACTCACCCGGTAGTCATTCTCGACGAACCGCAGAATATGGAGACTGACATACGGCGGAATGCTATTGCCAGCCTTAACCCGCTGTGCACGCTGCGCTATAGTGCCACGCACAAGCACTTATATAATTTGCTTTATCGGCTGACTCCGGTCGATGCCTATGATAAAGGCTTGGTCAAGAAGATCGAGGTGCATAGTGTCCAGAGTGAGGATAATTATAATGATGCGTATATCAATGTATTGTCGCTAGAGCGCCAGTCGAAGACTCGTTCGTTTGCTAAAATTGAAGTAGATGCGAGTGACGAGTATGGCTTGCAGCGCAAGATCATCAAGGCGTTTCCGGGTGACGACCTGGAGGCGAAAACGGGACGTCCAGTCTATGCCGGCTACTATGTCGAGTCGATCAATCACGGCGATGATTGCGTCGAGTTTAGTAATGGTAAAGTAGTCTACGTTGGTCAACGTGATGAAAGTCTGCATGATGACATCATCAAGCGACAGATTGAATTGACGATTGACGATCACTTTGATAAACAGCGCCGACTGGGGAGTAGTGTCAAAGTGCTGAGCCTATTTTTCATTGATAAAGTGGCAAATTATCGTGAGTATACGGCGAATGGCGCCCAGAAAGGTAAATTCGCCAAGTGGTTTGAAGAAGCCTACGCTAAGGTGGCATCTAAACCAAAATATGCCGGTGTGATGGATGGTTTGTTGGCGAGCGAGGTGCACGATGGCTACTTTGCGGCGGACAAGAGTGGCCAGTGGAAAGACTCTCGTGACACCAAGGGCGAGGGTGGCCGTACCAAGGATGACGATACGGCGTATAACTTGATTATGAAGGATAAGGAAAGGCTACTGGATACCGGCGAGCCGTTACGGTTTATCTTTAGTCACTCGGCACTACGTGAGGGCTGGGATAACCCTAACGTATTTCAGATTTGTACGCTTAATGAGACGTCGAGTCAGATGAAAAAGCGTCAAGAAATTGGACGAGGGCTGCGCCTGCCGGTTAATGTTGATGGGCAGCGAGTATATGATGACAGTATCAACGTGCTAACGGTAGTGGCCAATGAGAGTTATGCAGAGTTTAGCCGTAAGCTTCAGACGGAGATTGAGGAAGAGACTGGCATTCATTTCGGCGGACGAATCAAGAATCGTGACAATCGACGAGTCGTCAGGTTTCAGAAATCACGGGCGCTTGATTCGGCCTTTAAGGAATTATGGGATAAAATTAAGCATAAGACGACTTATCGGGTGGCAATTGATACAGAGAAGTTAGTAACGGAGGCGGCTAATGAATTAGCGCAGGTCGCTATCAGCAAACCGCATATCGCTGATGCTAAAACCCTGATTGATTCTATGAATAGCGACAGAGGCTTTATGGTGCGCGAGACCGGTTTTAACGCCTATGCGGCACGTCAAACTGAGGTAAAGATACCGAATTTATTAGCGGATATTCAGCTCCGGACGCAGATGACCCGCCGGGTGATATTTGATGTACTTGATCGGGCGGGGATGTTTGAGCAGATGGCTATTAATCCACAACAGGTGATTGATGAAACAGCTCAGGCGATTAATCGTGTGAAGCGGCGCTTGGCGGTTGATGGTGTTAAATATCACAGGACAGGCGAGTATTATGACATGACGTTGTTTGAGAATGATGAACTACAGACATACCTGTATGATGCAGCGATAAAGAGTGGGGCAATTGCAGTGACTGATCAAACAAAAACCGTCTACGATTATGTGACAGTCGATTCAGAAGTTGAGCGAGAATTCATGCAGTCGCTAGAGGATAATGCCGACGTTAAGTTTTATATTAAGCTACCAAGTTGGTTTAAGATTGATACACCGGTTGGTAAGTATAATCCAGATTGGGCGGTGGCGTTTGATGGGGATAAGCGGATTTACTTTGTGGTGGAGACGAAAGGATCGGATGATATTAACGATAATCACTTGAGCGCCAATGAGCGAAGTAAAATTACTGCAGCCCGCCAGCATTTTGCAGAAATTGATGTACCATATGTGGCGCCAGTGCGGAGTTTGCGGCAGGCGTTGACTATGGTCGGAGATGTCTAATGCCGAGCGTGTTTATTTAATAGTTTTACAATAAACCCGCTTCGCCGATACACATAATCACCAACCGCCAATCCTTTGCGAGGGAATGTCTCGGCTAGCTCTCGTCGTTCAATGTATGTCTTTGTAACTTCGACGATCCATGAGCGACCAGATTTTTCAACCAGATAATAGCGTCTATCGCCTTTAAGTTGTCCAATGGCCTCGCCGGAAAAAGCCACATCAAGCGTTCCAGCTCCTACGAAAAAGTCGATGATTTTTTGCCACCACGTTAGTCGTCTGTGACGATTTAGCGATTCAATCTTGTCGGCGTCGGCAAATTTGTCTGCAACTACCAGGTCGGATGCTGAATATCCTTTCGTATCTGTCGGGTAGGCGTCAAGATCAAGAGGTTCGCGCATAGCCGAAGCCAGTCCTGCTCGTGTGTAGTCAAGCAGCTCGTCCACACTAGTGTTAAATAATTTTGCTAGCACTTGCACGTTGTCTATATCTGGAAAGCCAGCACCTCGTTCCCATTTAGCAACTGCTTGTCGCGTAACGTTGAGCCGATCGGCTAGTTGCTCTTGTGACCAATCGGCTTGTTGACGTAATTGTTTAAGTTTTTTTGCAAAAATCATTTGGCGCCCTTTCATTTATTTTCTAACAGCATAGCGTAATGTTAGTATTTTGGCGAGCAACTTTGCGTTGCCTATCGCATGGTAATACAATACGCAAAGTTTGTCTTAGGAGGTATAATAGGGCTAAAGGAAAGGCGATATGACAAAGCCTGTAAGATATTAATCATGAGAATCTTCGTCCATCTCAAACCCAACTCCCGCCACCGCGAAGAAGTCGTAGAGAACGATGATGGCTCGCTGACGATTTATACTAAGGCGCCAGCCATTGAAGGACGGGCCAATTTGGCGGCGGTGAAGCTATTAGCAAAACATTTTGGCGTGGCGTCGTCGAAGGTAAAGTTGGTGCGTGGTGCAGCTTCGAAATATAAGCTGTTTGAGATTACGGATAATACATAGAGATTCAAGGGTGTTATAATACAAAATAGATAAGTTAAAAAAGAAGAACAATAGTGAAAATAGATATTCATTGTCATACTAAAAAGATTCGCAGTGGTGAGCCGGGGTCTCGTGCAGTAACAAAGGAAGTGTTCTTGAAAAGCATACAAGACGCGGGTGTTGACATAGTTACGATAACAAACCATGACGTTTTTGATAAAGAACAGTACGATGAGTTTGTTGAGTATGTAGGTAGTAACTTTCAAATATGGCCCGGGATTGAACTAGACACTAGCCGTAATAGAAACAATTTTCATCTTATTTTAGTGGGCGACCCAGACGATGTGGATGTGTTTGATGAAAAAGTAAAACAGCTTACTAATGGTAGGTCTGGTGATTTCACGATAGAATTAGATAATATAATTAACCATTTTTCAGGCGAGAATATTCTCTATATCCCGCATTTTGGCAGTAAAAGGCCTGCCATATCAGAGGAGAATCTGGTGTATCTCAAGGATAAACTTCGTGAAAAATCATCTCGAGTTATAGTAGAGGATACAAATATTCGTTCCGCAGGAATTCTTACTAGTCATGGATTCAATGCTATAACTGGTAGCGATGTGAGAGATTGGGATAACTACAGTGGTTGTGAAGTATCGAGCTTAAGACTTCCGATTAATACATTTAAACAATTTTGTCTTTTTTTAGATAGAGATAAGTCAACCATAGAGACAATGTTAAATAAAACCCCCAGATATGAGTACACAGGCAGACCTAAAGAAGACGATCCTAGTATTACAATACCAGTCAAATTATACAATGAAGTGAATATACTTTTTGGAGACAAAGGTCTTGGTAAAACCAATATTCTTAAAAGCGTGGGAATAGAAGCTGAAGCGGGTGGTAAGGAAGTATCAACATATATTGCTAGTGAGAAAGATGATTATTTTAATGAGCTTCTTGATATTTCTGATATGAAAAGAACTGCTAGTAAATTGAGTATGGACGCATGTGAAGAAGAATTTGCATGCATAAAGCAATGGAGTGACAAAACGCCCACATCACTTCAGCTCTATGCTGATTATGCTAAATCAGCCGAAACGCGTAGAGCTAAAAATAAAATTCAATTATCGGAAACAGAGCTGCTTGATGATTATGATAGTAGAAAGCTAAAGAAAGTAATTAATGATAGAGATAAATACAAGGAATATGCACAATCTATAAAGCAAATAGCTGTCCGTTATGTAAGCGACCATGAACTGACTAGTTTTGAAGGGGCGATTGATGGTCTCTATGGCAAAATATCCGAGAAAGTTAAAGATGAATTAACCTTGAAATATGTAACCCAGCTATATAACCATACAATTGATTTTATCAAGGATAAGGTGTCTGACAAAACTGGTACAGTGCCAAAACCTGATTCTCCAGGATTTACGCAATATGCTATGAATAAACTTGAGCTTAAACAGTCACTAGATAAAATTACAGATTTTCTTAAGTTGAAAGATAAAAAAGAAACCAAATCGTTTAAGATAGGTGAACTGGGTGATAAAGGCGACTTATATATCCAAAAGGAGTGGAGTATGTTTGATGATACAGGGCGTGATAAGTATAAGGGTTCCCCCGTCAAAATAAAAGAATTAAAAACCGCTAGAGAAGCTTTAAACAATATGAAAGATGGAGTGTTTTCTGATGGTATAAAAGATGCACTTGATAATTGTAGAAGTAGTCTTAGTCAAATCAACAGCTTAGATGTGTTTGTGGGGTTAAGAAAATACCCAACCCTTAATAACGATGGAAAAGAATATTCTCCGTCTAACGGTGAAAAGGCGATAATTGCAATTCAGCGGGCACTAGATTGCAAGGCGGATTTCTATGTCTTGGATGAGCCTGAGTTAAGTCTAGGGGGAGAATATATAGATAATGTCATTAGAGAGAAAATAAGCAAGCTTGGTAGGGCAAAAAAGACAGTCTTTATAGCGACACATAATGCTAATATGGCCGTCAGAACCTTGCCGTATACCTCTATATATCGAAAATATGATAAAGGGGAATATAAGACATACGTAGGCAACCCATTTACAAATAAACTATTAAATATTAACGATGAGAATGATGCGTTGTCTTGGAGAGAAGAAAGTATGCGTACTCTTGAAGGTGGAGAAGCAGCGTTTAAGAATAGAGGGGAAATATATGAATCAGGCAAGTAATGATAGTTCAGAAGTAGTGAAGATAGAAACAAGACTTTTTCAGGAAGATGGTATTTGTAAGTTAGAATTTATATTTCCAAGCGACGATAAGATAATCATAGACACTGAAGAGCCAGATACTCAAAAAAATTTGAAGGGAGTTTTTAACAAAATAATAGAATTGTTATTGGAAAAAGATGTTGAGATCAAAGATCTCCAGAAGGATGGTGGTTCTGAGATGGCTAAAGAGGTATTTAGTGACTATATAGAGTCTCTAAAGAAAGAAGTTCAGGATATACGGGATAAGATAAAAAGCAGTCTATAGCTGGAGGCTGCGCCGGGTTGCTTCCACGGGCCTTTATTGTTTACTGCCGGATTGCTAATTCAACCGCTGTATCGTCACAAACGAATATCCCTGCTGCTTCAGTGCACTGAGGATACACGGTACGGCACCGACTGAGGTTTGGTGAATGTCGTGCATCAAGATGACGGCTCCAGGGTGAGCGCCAGCGACGGCGCGCGAACAGACAATGTTGCTATTGCGATCAGCCCAGTCCCGCGTGTCGACCGACCACAAGATTGATGACATACCGCGCAGACGAATCTGTTCCAGGACAACACCATTGACGGCACCATAAGGCGGGCGCAGGATACTCGGCTTGACCCCAGTAGCTTGTCTGATGGCTTCGTTGGTACGGTCGATTTCGCTGGCAATTTGGTCAACGGGCAGCTTAGGCAGTTCCGGGTGCGACCATGAATGATTGCCTAATTGATGGCCGCGCGCGTGCATGCGCCGCAGTACATCGGCTTGCGCGGAGACTTTGCTACCAATCAAGAAGAAGGTGGCTTTAGCACCATGCTGATCCAAAATATCCAATAGCTGCGCAGTGTACGGTCCCGGCCCGTCGTCAAAGGTTAAGGCAATCACTTTACCCCCAGAATTCGCGGCTGGCGGCGCGGCGGGCGCTGGATTTGGTTTTGGTTCTGGCGGCTTGGGAATGTTAGCCAGCTTCCGGGCTGTCGGATTTTGCAGATATTTGGCAACAGCGGCGATCGGCACTTTGATCGTCATTTCGCCGTAGGCTGACGGCAAGAGCGACGCCTGTCCAATTGGCCAAGCTAAACTATTGCCGCCATCGGTAATAACGAAATTCGATAGCGTTTCTTGGGTAATCGTTTCATTAAGATCCAGTTCTGCTTGCCGGCGCTGCTTGATAGTTTCCTTAATATTATTTCGGGCAGCCGCCACGATTTCCTCAGTCGCTTTCTCTGATTGCTCGGTCAAATCATTCAAACTAATCACCTCGCCAGATTTTTTATCAAACGTCCAAAAATGCGTCAACGACACCGGATGCGCGCCGTGCATGTCTTGCTTGATATTGACAATAATCGATAAAGCTACCGAATTATTATGCGTCACTTGGTAACTAATCGTCTCGGTCAGCGGCTGGTCGAACGTCGTTGCCAAAAGAACAGCGCCACGAAAATTACGATCAGTCTTGTCGATCGCATTAGCAATAGTATGATTAATTTTTTCATTTTTTGTGACTGGATATTCAATTGAAACCTTTTCTCGAGCAGTATTCCTGGTTACAAATTTGGAACGGATACCGGCATAGCGTGAATCGGCAAAGTAATATTTTTCATCGGAAGGCGCGGTTGTTCTCTGCGAATTTAGCCAATTGAGATAATATATCCCGAATAATCCTGTCAAAAATAGTACAATTATAAGAATTCCGATAAATAGATGTTTTGGAGAAGTCGATTGCTGCTTTTTAGCTTGGCGGTTTACTTTTTTCTTTTGAACTCGCATAGATATAGTATAGCACTAGTGTGGTTTGTTATAATCAGCAGTAGCGGAGGATGGTCGGATTAAGATCGGCCAAATTGGCAGAAAGGAATTTATATGGCTCAACTCGAACCAATCATAACAGTCAATCAGCTCGTCAAAACCTACAGCGGCAAAAATGTTGTTGATGGCGTGTCGTTTGAGGTCAAGAAAGGCGAGATCTTTGGCATCCTTGGCCCGAATGGCGCCGGCAAGACGACGACGCTAGAGATGCTGGAGGCTCTCCGGCCGATTGACGGCGGTACGGCGACTATCGACGGGATTGATGTTGCTAAGCAGCCGAAGCATATTAAAAACATCATTGGTATCCAGCTGCAATCGACGATGTTTTATGACAAGCTGACCCTGCGTGAACAATTGAAAATGTTTGCTAGTCTGTACGGACAAACGGTCGACGCCGACGCACTGCTCGCCAAGGTGCAATTGACCGACAAAGCCAAAAGCTACGTCGAGCAGCTCTCGGGCGGGCAAAAGCAGCGCTTCGCCATCGCTTCGACGCTGGTCAATAACCCGACGGTGCTATTCCTTGACGAGCCGACCACTGGGTTGGATCCCCAGGCTCGCCGCAATCTCTGGGATTTGATCAAAGAGATTCGCGATGAAGGTATTACTATCGTGCTGACCACGCATTACATGGACGAGGCCGAGCTGCTGTGCGACCGCTTGGCGATTATGGACAATGGTAAAATCATCACCATTGATACGCCGCATAATCTGATCCAGCAACTACTGGCGCGCGGCTTCAAGAAAAAGCAAGTTGTCGAGCAGGCCAATTTGGAGGACGTATTTATTGACTTAACAGGAAAGGCGATTCGGGATTAGTATGAAAAAATATTGGACTGGTGTATTCGGGCAAGTACGCGCCCAGCAAAAACGCTTTATCCGCGATAAAATGTCGCTGTTCTTTACCTTCCTGTTTCCGCTCATCTTCTTGTTGGTGTTCGGTTCGATTTTTAATAATCAATCGACCAGCTTTGACATCGCGATTATCAATAATTCGCAGACGGAATTTGCTAAAAACTTCGTCAAAGGCGCCAAAGACAATGCCAAAGACTCGATTCTCAAAATTAAAGATGTCAAGGATATGAACGAGGCTCGTGAGAAGATGAAGCGTTCGGAGCTGAACGGTATCATTGAACTGCCCAGCGATTTTGGCGAAGTGAAGGGTGAGGGCAAGGATGCTCGCCCGACTGGCACAATCAACGTGCTGTACGCCAAAGGTTCTGAGCAAACTGGTAGCGCTCTGACAGCGGTGATGAATCAGATTGCCAATGAAATAAACAAGCACTTGGGCCAGCCAGAAGCACCGCTCAAGGCTGCTGGCAAACCTGTCGGCGATGAGCAGTTGAAAGCTTTTGATTATACATTCACTGGACTGTTGGCATTTAGTTTAATGAGTATGGGCATCTTTGGTCTGGCCAATCAGATGCCGGCCGAAAAACAGCGTGGCTCCTACCGCCGACTGCGTGCGGCGCCGTTTACCTCGGGTCAGCTGATTATTTCTATGGCGATTCACTACACGATTATTTCGCTGCTTAGCCTGACTATGATGGTTGTCGTTGGCATGTTGATGTTCCAATTTAATATGCGCGGCGATTGGGGGCTCTTTGTCCTTATGGCGGTGCTGGCGGCCTTTATGATGGTAGGCTTGGGCCTGTTGATCGGCGGCTGGGCAAAGAACGAAAATCAGTCCGCACCGCTGAGCAACTTACTTTCTTTCCCGATGATGTTCTTGTCTGGTGCATTCTTCCCGCTGTACATGTTCCCAGAGTGGTTACGCGGTGCCGCCCAGTTTATCCCGATGACGCCAATTACTGATGGCTTCCGCCTGATCATGACCGAGCACGCTAGTCTCATCGAAGTCTTGCCGCAAATCGGCGCCGTCGCCGCCTGGACTCTCGTTATCTACATCGCGGCGATTAAGCTGTTTCGGTGGGAGTAGCTTGATATGAGCGAGCTAAGTGTGATGATAGCGCTGGTATCCTTACTTTTAGCTTGTTTTGGGGCGTTGAAAATAAAATCATTTATGTCGTGGCGCGATACATTCTTAGGCATAGGAGCGATATTTATCGGGTTTGTAATAGTTTATTTCGGTGATTCTACGATGTTCACTGGTGCCATGATAGAGATGTTTATCATTGCATCTATGACTTTGGTAGCCTTTCGGCTAATTCATATGCGGTGGGGTATGGAAAACTATGATTCAGTTCGATATTATAGAATTACCATGAACAGAAAACAGAAAATAATTTTAGCTATTGTCTTGGTTACACTAATTGGTGGTCTGTTTGGGCTATCGTATTGGATAAAACATAATCGTAATATAAAAAACACGAGAGACCAATCTCAGATCATGTCCGACGCTGCCAAATTCAAATCAGAGTACCCGCGAGTGGCGGCGAATAATCGCTTCGTTTATGCCAGCGATAAAGAAGTCCTCGATATTTTTGATAACGGCAGCGGCGTAGTTTTTTTGGGCTTTCCGCAATGTCCGTGGTGCCAGCATTTGAGCGAACACGTTGACCGGGCAGCTCGGGCTGAAGGTATTGATAAAATATACTATTTGAATATTCGCGATGCCCGCGCCAATAACAGCGAAGTTTACCAAAAATTGGTCAAGAAACTAGAGCCATACCTAGACAAAGATGATAACGGCAAGCCACGAATATTTGTACCGGATGTTTCGATTGTCAAGAAAGGCAAGATTATCGGCCGCTACAAAGAGGAGTCAACTGGCGACGATAACATCACGCCAGATAAATACTGGACGAGTGAAAGGATTGAACGAACATCGTCGCAGCTGCGCGGATTTATGCGGCAGCTGAAAGGTTAATTTTCTGGGTTAGCGTCGTCTTTTGGCTGTTGTTTATCGCTTTTGCGCTGGCGTTTCGGTTGGATGCCGACCAGATAACTCCCAATCGTCCAGCCTTTAGCGATTCTCGGTATGATAAACAACTGAATAATAATCCAGACGCCCAGCTCTGTAAGATAGAACCTACCAGGCTGTATGGTGTCTATGAAAAACGGATAAACTAGCGACCGGGTAACTACTGAGGCGAAGATAATAAGGGCTATATTGATGCAGCTAGCTAAGAATTTATTGCGGCGATTAGGAGCGGCGTAGTTTTCGTCGCTGAGTTTGACGCTGGGAACTTTATAGCCGATTAGCCATGTCAACATAAATCCGAGCAAGCAGCCAAAGGTATTGGTTATTAAATCATTAACATCAAACAGCCGATAACTGCAAGGATATAAACCGAACACGCCAGTTAGTTGCGTCACTTCTATTAGCATCGATAAAAGAAAGCCGCTTAGCAGCGCAAATTTCCAATGCTTGTGAAAATACGCTTTCATAAAAATGCCCAGCGGCACGAAGAAAACGATATTCATAACTAATTGCAATGTGATATATAGAGTATCTTTGTTAGGCTGAACGACGTCGTTAATCCAGTTGAAGGGGATAAGCTGCGGCTGGATATGATATGTTTGGCAAAAGGCAATCGGGTCTTTTGGTACTGGCGATAGCGTAAAAAAGATTAGCCCCGTGAAATAGAGAATTGAGCCGTAGGAAAAGAATACATACGACCACGTTACGCGCCGGCGCATGATTAGCCGGGAAATAATGAATGGTATGGTCAAGAGGATGCATAAAAAAGGCCAGAAAGTTAAAGATCCGATCAGCGGCGCTGAAAATGAATTGAGAAATTTTAGCATTAATTAACGCCGCCAGCCTTCAAGATCGCCTTTAGCCCATTCTCGCCGCCGGCAAAGCCGCTGGTTTGGTAATCATTGATGACCATGTACGGCAATCCGTTCACGCCAAGCGACAGGGCTTTTTGCGTGTTATTGTTGATTTCTTGTTGATGGGAGTCGCCTTTCATACAGTCGGCGAACTTGGCGGTGTCCAGGCCGGCGTTTTTGGCAGATGTTTCGAAGTAGCTTATAGGTAGCAGCGGGATTTCTTTTGGTACAGCGACGTTTTTGACACCGATGCCTTTATCGAAGTAGTCCATTTTAATACGCGGTACGATGTCGTGAGTGTATTGCCAATATTTATCCTGGTCGGCGGCGCAGAAGGCGGCTTTAGCGCCTTGTTCGGTGTTTGGTACTTTATCCTTTAGCAAAGTGACTATTCGGTGTTCGTAGCGTAATTTGCCGGATTTGATATAGTCGTTTTTGAAAGAATCACTGCTGGTAGCGTCTTCAACCTGGGCGCAGAACGAGCAGAAATAATCGGTGTAATCGATAAACACATTTTTCGCATCTGCTGAGCCTTGCGACATATGTTCGTTCCATGGTTTACCGTTTCCGATATGCTGATTCGGCGGCCGATTGACGATGCCGTAGATAAATAAAGCGACGATGCCGATGACGATGATCGATAAAACAATCCAAATTGGGGCAATGCCGCGTTCTTGTTGATGACTCATGATTTTTCCTCCTGTTTGGCTAATTGTGCATAAACGAATGCGATTTGTCCAGATTTGTAAAGCGACGCTAGGCTAAGTACAAGTGCTAAGATGAGTACGATAGTGCCGGCAACATTGGCAGCGGTGGCAGCCGCTGCGCCCGAGAAAAACAGAGTAACAATTGGCAAGATTAACGAGGTGCCGCACGGTACGCAGCCGAGGCCGATAGCAGCAGCGATCGAGGCAATACCGCTGACGCTGAGTTGGCGGGCTACATCTTGTTCGTTGCGTTTGTTGCGTCGTGCTGTAAATATTACAACTGAAAGCGATAAGCCTTGTAGAATAGAGACGATTAGCAGCAGCGCGCCGTTTGGCGTGGTGAAACCTTGCTTGAATAGCTCGGCGAGCATGTTACCAGCAACAGCGAATTTATCGACAATTGATAGCCGTGACAAAAATAACGGTCCATAAAAATTGCCGTTAATCGCAAAGAAAATAACAATGGCAAATAGCAAAGAAAACCCCGCCGCCAGCACGCTGTAGCGCGGCAATTTCAATAGCGCGCCGATACCAGCGACGGCAGTTTTGACAGTTTCTTTTTGCTGTCGAATACGCTCCATATGATTCTTATTATACGCTAAAATTTGGAGAATTGGACTATCCTTGGTTCTTTGTTCTTGGGGCAGGAGGTGGTATTCTGTATGTAAATTATGTTGTTAACTTTTGATACTTCCTTAGCCGTCAGATATACTAGTGCCTCGCAAAAGGTGCGTGTTTTGACCGAGGATTGGGTTGAGCGAATGATTTTTTGTCCGAATTGCGGCCAAGATCATCTCGTAAATTATGAAAACAATCGTCCGGTAGCAGATTTCTATTGCCAAAATTGCCAAGAAGATTTCGAGTTGAAAAGTAAGAACGGTAAAATTGACAAGAAAATTGTTGATGGGGCATACGAAACAATGATTAAGCGTTTGCAATCGGACAATAATCCTAATTTCTTTTTGCTGGGTTATACGTCGGGCTATTCCGTCTGTAATTTTGTGGTTATCCCGAAGCAATTTTTTACTCCGAGCATTATTGAGCGACGGAAACCTTTAGTCAAGACGGCTCGCCGGGCTGGGTGGATTGGCTGTAATATTCTACTCAGCAGTATCCCAGATTCTGGCAAAATATACTTGGTTCGTGATGGGGCGGTGATTCCGCGGAGTACAGTCTTAACGAAATGGCGGAAAACACTATTTCTGCGCGAGGAAAATAAAATGTCAGTGCGGGGCTGGATGCTTGATACTATGCGGTGCATTGAAAAGGTCGATCGGGCTGATTTTACACTTGACGATATGTATGCTTTTGAGAGTGAACTGGCGGCTGCCCATCCAGAGAATAACCATATTAAAGATAAAATTAGACAACAGCTGCAAATGTTACGCGATAAAGGCTACATTGATTTTGTCTCGCGCGGACATTATCGTTTGATTTGATTAATAAGATAATCAATTACACTGACATGCGATTTAAGTAATTTGCATGTAGAGTAGATATAAACTATACACCGAGTGTATAAAACTCTTGCAATAACTAAACACTGGGTGTATAGTCAGAGTATGAGCGTTCAATATACACTGTTAGGTTTTTTAGCGGAAGAGTCAAATTACGGCTACGAGTTGAAGAAAAAATATGACGGCTATTTTGGCAAAGATAAGCCAATTTTAACCGGTCAGATATATTCAACTTTGGCGCGGCTCAAACGCGACAACAAGGTCAAAGAAATTGCCGATACCAGTGAATCGGGCGGGCCGGATCGGGTTCGGTATGAGATTACCGATGAGGGCAAGCATGATTTGCAAGCATGGTTGGAATCACCAGAGGCGCCGTCACCACAGCTGCAAGCGACGATGTATATAAAGGCGGTATTGGCGATTTTGAAAGACGGCGATGCGTCACCGTATTTGGATAACCAACGGCAGGCGCATATTCAGCGGATGCGAGAGCTGACAGCGCAGCGGCGCGATAGTAGCTTGTCGGACATGCTGCTGATCGATCATGCATTGTATCATTTGGAGGCGGATTTGCGCTGGATTGAATTAACTATTTCGCGGTTAACGCGGCTAAAGGAGGAAATTTTGCATGAGCAAACCAATAATTAGCGCTAAAAATATTACAAAGTCGTTTGGGCAAACGCAGGCGCTGCGTGGTGTTAGTTTGGACGTCGAGGCGGGCGAAGTACTGGCGATTATGGGTCCGTCAGGTTCTGGCAAGTCGACGCTGCTGCATAGCTTGGCGGCGATTACTAAGGTTGATAGCGGCGAGATTGATTTCGACGGACGGCGGATCGACAAACTGAGCGATGATCAGCGCAGTATTTTACGGCGCACCAGCTTTGGCTTTGTCTTTCAGTTTGGACAGTTGGTGCCAGAGCTGACAGCGCTGGATAATGTGGCGCTGCCGCTGCTACTGAACGGTGTCAAGCGTAAAGAAGCCTATCAGCAGGCGAAAACATGGCTGAATAAGGTTGAGCTGGCGGGTAAAGCTGACAGTATGCTCGGTGAATTATCGGGCGGACAAATGCAGCGCGTGGCGATCGCCCGGGCGATGGTGATTGAGCCAAAAGTGCTGTTCGCTGATGAGCCGACTGGTTCGCTGGACAGTCTGAATTCAGAGAGAGTCATGGAGCTATTCATTAAAACCGCCAAAGACCACGGTACGACAGTTATCATGGTGACGCACGAACCGACGATTGCTGCTTATGCTGATCGGGAAATTATTGTCCGTGATGGGCAAATTTCTGGTGCGGATACAGCGGTGAATATGGTGCAGAATATCCAGCCAAATCTTAACAAAGCCAGTGCGAGGATTACCAAATGAGTGTTAGCTGGATGTTACTCAAAAAATCTGGCCGCCAGTCAGTAGTGCGTTTGGGTTTGACTACGGTGGCGGTGGCGCTGGGGATCGTGATGGTGTGCTACTTTACAGCTGGTGTCAACGGTATAATGGGGCGTGCTAATGGACTAGCAATTAATACGGCGGCGTACCAGGCGAGCCGTGGCGCACCTTCACAAAAACCGATTGACGGTGTCGAGTCGCTGAAAGTTGGCGGTACCCGGCGCGGCGATGCGTCGAAGTGGCGCGGTCAGTACATCCAGTCTTATTCAATGTATGGTACGGCTAAATCACCGCAGTTTGCTAAGTTAAAAACGCCGCGTCCTGGTGAATACTACTTATCAAAAGCGTTGGCTGATGCGGTTGCTCAGCATCCAGAGGACAATATCTTGGCACGTTTTGGTAAAAACACCAAATACCTGGGCATAATTCCTAGCGAATATGTTGCCAGCCCGGATGCATTGATGATGGTACGTGGCGCGAGCGCCGAGGAAGTGGCCGAGAGCGATGCTTTTACCAAATCTCAGGGACAGCCATCATACTTTGCTGATGTTTATCGGACGGATGCTAACGGATTAAAATCGGACGCTAAAATAGGTCCGGTTGCCGTCATCGTATTTAGTGTCGGCGGGACGATTCTGCTGTTTCCGATTGTCATTTTCGTGTCAGTAGCAACGCAGCTGGGCGCTGCGCAACGCGAGAAACGCTATGCTGCTTTGCGGCTGATCGGCGCGACTAAGCGGCAGGTGGGACGGGTGTTGATGTTGGAATCGCTACTGGCGTCGGTGGTTGGCGTGATTATCGGGCTAGGCACGTTCTGGCTGTTGCAAGCGCCGCTGCAGGATTTCAAGATGGACGGCATGCGGTTTAATCCTGGTGATTTGGTGTTAACTGGCACGCAATATGCGTTGATTATCGGTTTGACGCTGGGACTAACGATGTTTGTCAACTGGCGGCGGATGCGCCGGGCGCAGATTTCGCCGCTGGGTGTGTCGCGTTCGGTTGAAAAGGTGAAGAAATTGCGCGCTTGGCGGGCGCTGGTGCCAGCACTTGGTATCGCGTTCTTTGCTTGGCTGTCGTCGAAACCGGGGCGGGATTGGCTGGCGGCTAATAAAGAATCAGCTCTGCCATCGGTACTATTGATGGCGGCGCTGCTGCTGGTGATGTTCGGGCTGATTCTGGCTGGCGGCTGGCTGACCAATAAGCTGTCGCTGTTGGCAGCGCGCTGGGCTAATAACGCTTCGATGTTGATCGCTGGTAAGCGTACGGCGGTGCATTCGCGGACAATTTTCCGCAGTGTCAGCGGCGTGGTATTGGCACTATTTGCGGGCAGCTTTTACTTGACAGCGACCAGTGGTATTGAAGGCTTAAACACTCAAGCTGTCAAAGATAACGGCTTTTCACAATTAAAGCGCGGCACGGCAATTGTCATCGGCCGATCGCTGCCAGGCGACATGGCAGAGCAGCTGCAGCAAAAATCTTACATCACGTCGGTGGCGGAGATCTATCCGCGTGAGGATGGTGACGCAATTCGCTGCCAGGATTTGGCGAAGTACACCGAGCATACTTGTCCGAATAACGCTCGGCCCGACCAATTTGCGCTGCTGAATTTTGATAAGCCGGTGGTCAAAAATGTGTCGCTAATTAACGATAAGGTTGATACGAACGGCGTAAAAGAATATTTGGTGACATTGAAGTCAGACAATGATATAGAGAAGCTGCGAACCTTGGTGACGGCGAAAGCTAATCAGTACGATTTGACCTATGCGGTGAGCGGCACTGATTCCAAGAAGCCGCATATCAATCCGACAATTCGCGAGTTTGCCGACTTGGCCTATGTTGGTATCGGCGTGACGCTGTTTGTGGCGGTGGCGAGCTTGATCGTCTCGACGATTGGCGGGTTGATGGAACGTCGCCGCTCGCTGTATACGCTGCGGCTGGGCGGTATGCGCCTTGCGCAATTGAAACGTTTGGTGATGGTTGAATCGGTGGCGCCGCTGCTGATTACTTCGGTGCTGTCGTGCGGTTTTGGCGTGTGGACGGGAGCGGTGTTTACCAGCACGTTCTCGACGACGCTGAAGCCGGTGTTAACGCCAACGTACTTTGCCATCGTTGGTATCGGTCTGGCGGCAGCTATCATTGGTATTTACTTGATCCTGCCGATGGTTGATAAACTGACACGGTCGGAGGCTAACCAGACCGAGTAGCCTGTCTCCGGTCTGAAGGGCAGTCTCATAAAAAGCGTTCCAGTTGATGGCTGGAGCGCTTTTAGCTCAAAGTTTTATAATCAGAATTCTACCGCTATTAAGAACTATAGTCTCTCCCGAGACATCTCTATGACAAGCACTCGCCCTTGCTTACGATGAATGCTGGACCATATCTATATGATGCGGATTATCTTTTACATAAAGGGCGATTCTTTTTTCAGGTTCGATGTTTCTCTATAGTAAAACTATCAAGTTAGTGGCGGTAGAGCTCCAGATTATAGTCTACAAATAACACAACAAACACATTCTCTCTAAATATTCCTATCATTCTATGATCTTTACTTACGTACATTGAAAATACATGTTTTACATCAGGAGTGATAGTGTTTGGCAGGGGTACTTTCAACTGACCTACAGATATCTTCTCTGTCCCGCCAGTAGTATGTCGCCCCTTGTTCAGTAGCCCAATATAGTCAAACTGGCTGCACGTATCTATTGTATCTGCAATTCGTGATTTATACACCTTATTTTTAGTAGACGCTATCATGTAATCGCTATGTACGTCGCCAAAGTAGAACATTATTTTTTTGAGATTCTGTTCCTTGAGGCTAGGTTTTTCTGGAGGAATAGTCCCACGAACTAACTTGAAAGCCTTTCGAGACATTTTACCCTATCTGTGAAGAAAAGTATGCTTTGAGCTTACTATTGGTGATCTCCTCTTGTAGTGGCGTACTCTTCCAAGGTTCTTCCTTGTGAGTCATTTCCATAAGCTTCCAGGCAGAAAACTGTCCAAGCTGCTCAAACACGGAGTCTAACAGATTTTTTGTTTCACCAACAAAACTAAACTCTGCAAGAGTGTATCCAAGCTTAGCCTCTAGCTCGTCAAGATCTACAGGATTACGTCCGAAATAGGATAGCGTTGAGTATAGATCGGGCACCACTGGTCCATACTGCCAAGCTTCCATACGATTAGAAAATAATGGTGTGCCGAAATATGCGAGATGATATCCCTGGGCGTAATATACTAATTTCTGAAGCTTAAGATTCGTGATGCCGTCCTCAATATCACGAGCATCATCAAGACGCACAAAATACGCCGCAACGTCGTATACTGTAACTGATTTTTGCTTAGTATCGTTCATAGTATATATCCCCGTAATACCTATGCTTGTTAATTATGTTCATTTTACTATTTTGATGTATTTTTTACAATCATAAACACCATCAAGTTCCTATATCTATACTAACATAAGCGATTTAGCTGGTACAATATGACCCAGTGTGGGAGCGGTGGTCTCCTGTATTGTCTAACAGCAGGTTAAGAGGTTCTTTATTAGTACTGAAATGTCACCCGGTCATTGGCGACGCTTGCTGTTACCGCCATACCCTCATGAATTCGCCCATCAATCAGTTCCAGCGCCAGCGGATCAAGCACCCGCTTTTGTACCAAGCGCTTGAGCGGACGGGCGCCAAAGCTCGGGTCGTAGCCATCGCGGGCCAGCATGTCGCGGACGCTCTCGTCAAATTCCAGCGTGATGTCGCGGCTGTCTTTGACTTGGCGGGCGACGCGTTTCAGCTGGACATCGACAATTGCTCGCATCGCCTCTGGTCGAATGCGGTCAAAAATCACGATATCGTCGATGCGGTTGAGGAATTCCGGGCGGAAATGTTGTCTGAGGACGTCAAGCATTTGATTATCTAGTGCCGACAAATCGTCGCCAGAAAAATCCATAATTGCCTGCGAGCCGACATTGCTGGTCATGATGATGACCGTGTTAGAAAAATCGACTGTTCGCCCCTGGCCATCGGTCAGGCGGCCGTCGTCGAGCACCTGGAGGAGCACGTTAAAGACATCAGGGTGGGCCTTCTCAATTTCATCAAATAGTACCACGCTGTAGGGGCGGCGGCGCACTGCTTCGGTCAGTTGGCCGCCTTGGTCGTAGCCAACGTAGCCTGGTGGCGAGCCAATCAGGCGTGCCACGGCGTGCCGCTCCATATATTCGCTCATATCGATACGGATCATGGCGTGTTCGTCGTCAAATAATTCGCGGCACAGGCTGCGGGCTACCTCTGTTTTACCAACGCCAGTCGGGCCGAGGAAGAGGAAGGAGCCGATTGGCCGGTTGGTATCACTGAGGCCAGCGCGCGAGCGGCGAATGGCGCTGGCGACTGCGGCGATGGCTTTGTCTTGGCCAATCACCTGAGTGCCGATATGTTCCTCTAGTTTGGTTAATTTGCTCGATTCAGTCTCGATTAGTCGTTCGACTGGGATGCCCGTCCAGCGTGCCACCACGCTGGCGATGTCATCAGGGGTGACTTCTTCGCGGAGCAGGCGGTCGGCCGGCGGAATGGCGGCCAATTCTTGGCGGGCGGCAGCCAGCTTTTTCTCCAGCTCTGGCAGATCGCCGTATTTGATGCGGCTGGCGGTGGCCAGATCGGCGTCGCGCTCGGCGATTTCCAGTTGCGAGCGCAGACTGTCCATTTTTTCGGTGGCGGTATTGACGGTCTGGAGAATGTCTTTTTCGTGCTGCCATTTGCTGTCAATCACCTCGGCCTGAGCCCGAAGGTCGGCGATTTGCTGCTTAATTTCTTCTGTGCGGGTCTTGGCATGGTCGGATTTATCTTTTTTCAGCGCGGCTTCTTCAATCTCCAGCTGCAAGCGGCGGTTATTCAGCCGATCCAGCGCAATCGGCACACTCTCCAGCTGCATCTTCAGGGCGCTGGTCGCTTCATCCAGGAGGTCAACGGCCTTGTCAGGTAAAAAGCGATCGGGCAGATAGCGGGTGGACAGCCGCGCCGCCGCCACGATGGCATCATCAGAAATTTTGACGCCGTGATGGACTTCGTATTTTTCCTTCAAACCGCGCAAAATCGCCACGGTATCATCAAAACTCGGCTCGCCGACATAGACTGGCTGAAAGCGCCGTTCTAGGGCTGCGTCTTTCTCGACATGCTGGCGATATTCTGCCAAGGTTGTCGCGCCGATCATGTGTAGTTTACCGCGTGCCAGGGCGGGTTTGAGCATATTGCCGGCGTCCATACTGCCTTCGGTTTTGCCGGCACCGACCATGGTGTGAATCTCATCAACGAACAAAATAATTTCGCCAGCAGCCTCCTCAACTTCTTTCAAAATTGCTTTCAGGCGCTCTTCAAATTGGCCGCGAAAGCTCGCACCGGCCAGTAAGCTGGAAATTTCCAAGGAGATCAGCCGCTTGTCTTTTAGCGACGCCGGCACGTCGCCTTTGACGATGCGCTGCGCCAGAGCCTCGACGATGGCGGTTTTACCCACACCTGGCTCACCGATCAGCACCGGGTTATTTTTGGTGCGCCTGCTCAAGATTTGCATGGTGCGTCGAATTTCTTCGTCGCGCCCGATGACCGGATCCAGTTTATGCTCCCTGGCGAGCGCCGTGATATCAGTGCCGAATTTTTCCAGCGGCTGCTCGAGTTCTTCTTGCATATTTGGTGGCATAGGTCCTCCTTTGATTTTTGGGCTTTTCCAAGTCCGTATTTATGATGCGCCGCGGCGAGAGACAGAGCGGGGATAATTGATATAACTATCATAGCAAATTGGCACTCTCAGTGCAAGAGTGCTAATTCGGGATTTGCCACCTGATAAACGTGTACCGTATACTGAAGACATGAGCCAAATTCGCATTCTGATGTCGATTCAAACCCGCTATGCCGAGAAAATTTTTCGTGGTGAGAAGCGGTGGGAGTTTCGTAAATCCTTGCCGCGCCACAGCAAAGACGATGAGCTAACCGTAGTCGTTTACTCGTCAGGGGGCGATCGAGCGGTTATTGGCGAATTTCGGGTTGGACGTGTCATGCGCTGTCCACTGATGAGTTGATGCGGCTTACTGGGTATGATACGGATGAGCAAGCCGTGCAGTGGTTTTCGCGCTATTATGCGGGGCGGAAACAGTGTGGCGCGTTAGAGATACTGGCGTCGGTGCGCTACGACCAGCCAATTTCTCTGGCGCGGTTACGTCAATCTATGCCAGCATTTCGCCCGCCGCAAAACTTTAGGTATATTTGGCCGGGCAGTGAGCTGGCGGCGCTACTTAATGGCATTAGTGTGATGCGTCCAGATACTCCTCCCAAACCCTTAAAACACCGTCGCTAAACTCTGGCAAGATTTGCTCCTCATCAACCAATTCTCTGATAAACTCGTAATATGTTCGCTCTTTACTACGGATGTCGCTGGAAAAGAATAATCCTGCGATCTCATCGTTATGCTGCTTGTCTAGTTCCTTATATATATTTTCAGCTGGGCGATCCGCACTTCGCGCTTGGGCTAATTGCTCGATAAATCCGTGATAACACTTGTACGCCGACCAATACTCCTGGCGGTGCCGATGTTTGACATAACGCAGCGAACCTATCAAAATATCCAGATATTCATGCTGCCGGGGCGATTATGTCCATGTTTTGACGGAATTTTCATCTGGTTGTTTGGCGTGGTTATTGTTGAACAGCAAGGTTGAGTTCGGGAATAAGTTGGTTTGATTAGGCAAGGAAAAACCAATGTCAAGTTTATGAAACAAGCTCATACCGCTCAGGAAAAACGATCGGGCGATTTCATGATTGTTCTGAGAAATAGTGTATGTCGCAATGATACCAAACTTACCTTCGAGGGTTTTGCGCGTATAATCTTCGGCAACTTCTGGATAATCGGTTATGGCTGTAAGATCAATGTCGGAAAATTGGTCATCATCGAATACGGCCCGCGAACCGAAAACATACAGCTCGTTAATGTATGGATTATGGGTCAGTGCTGCGAGCAGGTTTGGCGGGATGGTTACAGTGTGCATCTGATATAATAATACTAGAATCATAGCGAAAGGGGTACTTCATGAACATTCTCGTTACTGGCGGTGCTGGGTATATTGGCAGCCACACTATCATTAAACTGCTGGCGTCGGGCCATAGCGTGGTGGTAGTTGATAATTTATCAAATTCATCCGCCGAGAGTTTGCACCGAGTTGAGGAAATTACCGGCCAGTCGGTGCCGTTTTATGAGTTTGATCTGCGTGATCGAGCGCGGCTGGCGGAGTTGTTTAAGTCTGAGACAATTGATGCAGCGATTCATTTTGCGGGCTTGAAAGCTGTCGGCGAGTCGGTGGAAAAGGCGCTGCTCTATTATCAGAACAATCTGGAAAGCACATTGACGCTGCTCGATGTCATGCAGGAATTTGATGTGAAAAAGCTGGTCTTTTCTAGCTCGGCAACGGTGTACGGCGACCCAGCGCGGCTGCCGATTACCGAGGACATGCCGCTGTCGGCGACTAATCCGTACGGCCAAACCAAGCTGATGATTGAACAAATTCTACGCGATGTGGCGGCGACCAAGCAGGGCTGGCAATTTACCTCGCTACGCTACTTCAATCCCGTTGGCGCTCATCCGAGCGGCCGTATCGGTGAAGATCCGTCGGGCATTCCGAATAATTTGCTGCCGTTCGTATCGCAAGTGGCAGTCGGCAAGCGCGACCATTTGAGTGTGTTTGGCGACAATTATGACACGCCGGATGGCACGGGTGTGCGTGATTATATTCACGTGGTTGATTTGGCGCGGGCGCATGTGGCGGCGCTGGAACATTTGGTCGAGCCGGATGAATATAAAGTGTATAACATCGGCACTGGCCGCGGCACGTCGGTGTTGGAATTGGTGAAAGCGTTTGAAACAGCGTCTGGTAAGGAAGTCCCATACCAAATCACGCCGCGCCGGCCGGGCGACATCGCCGCGTGCTATGCTGACCCGGGATTGGCGGAGGCAGAACTAGGTTGGCGGGCAGAATTGACCATTGATGATGCTTGCCGTGACGCCTGGAATTGGCAGAGCAATAATCCGAACGGCTACGGCGGCTAATTGCCAGATCTAGTAAAAATCTTATTTTCGTAATAATCTGAACGTTTGACAAGTTCGGCGTTCAGATTTTCTATACCGCCATATTGCTCGACCAGAGTCTCTTTTCCAGAGAATAAATTTGTTCCCAGGCCTAATCGTTCACCGTCAATCTTCACACCCAGCGCTGCCAAGGTCGACGGATACATATCGAAGGTTGTAAAGCGGCGATTTTTTGTATGATTAGTGGTCGCTGCAGGATTGACAAAAGCGTTATAAATTGTTCGTTGATAATTAGTGCCGGCGGTTTTTTTATCATAATATGATGTCTGCATACCCAAATGATCGCCCGAGATGATAATTGTGGTATTTTTATAAAATGGCTGAGATTGCACCCATTTGACGAATTCTGCCACTTGTTTGGATGAGCAGGCGTGGACGTTATCGTACTGATTATTAAAATGTTTAGCGCACGTTTCATCCAGATAGCCGTCGGTAAAATGTGTATCAGCAGTCAACATTTGTAAGTTAAACGGTTTATCTGACGCGGCTAGGCGCAAGGCTTCTTCGCGGGCAAACTGGAACAGTTTTTTATCTTCATAACCCCACCAAACTTTATAATCGTCAGTAATTTGACCATGTTGTTTGGCGTAATTGTAGTCTTGAATAGTAAAATTACCGTGTTGTGTGAGTAATTTATCGCGTCCGCCAAAACTTGCCTCTGAACCCATGATAAATGTTTGATTATAACCTTGTTTCTGTAGGATCTCCCCAAGGCTATAAGCACCAGGCAAAAATTTCTTAAATTCGCCTAATGCATTATGATCACGTCCGCCTACCAGATTTTCTTTTAATGGTACGCCGGCTGATTGGGCTGCCATACCTGCTACGGTCCAGCCAGTATTTGCCGCTGGTAATGCACCGCCCAGGCCAGAAGGTTTATTGGAGAAGAATGTATTTTTTAAGGCCAATTCTTCCAGCTCTGGAATAACAGAGACGTCAGAGCTACCGCCATTAGTTTTTGAAGCAATAGTGTTTTCCATTGACTCCAGATAGATATATATCAAATTACGTTTTTTCTCTGGGAAAGTTAGCTGAGCGGTTTTTGGATTGACATAATTTTCCTCGTATAGTTTGGTCGATTGTGTTAGGGCGTGAATGTAAGCAGGAATACCAAAACTTTGAATTAGGAGAGTGAAAGCTATTAAAAACATGCTTAGTGAATAAATTAGTTTATGTCTTAGGCGTAGGTTGGGCAAAATAATTGTTCGGGGCAATTTAATTTTATTAATACAGAAAGCGAGGCTGCGATTAAGGCGGGTGATGACTTTATCAAATATTGGTAGTAGTAATATTCCGAATAATATAAAAACTAGAGGTAGGTTTTGGAAAACAGCCGACCATAAATTGTCAGATTTGCCGCCAGCCAGTCCGTTGACAAAGTAAAAAATTATTTCATCAATTTGCGAATCTTTGAAGACAATCGATTTATAGCGAGCTGCGATCAGGAAAAACGCTGCCAAAAAAAGGAGGATGGCTGCCATTAATTGAACCCAAAAACGGGTTATGAGTCTAATTCTTTTCACCATCCCATTATAACACTTTGCTATTATTGAGCAGAAAAGAGTATAATAAAAGCATGAGCAAGAATAAAATGCGTCTGTTTGGGGTAAGTTGGTGGATTGGTCTGGTGCTGTTTGCCGGGATGATTTGCTTGATGCTGGGCGATATTTTGCAGCGCGACGGCGTGATCGGCTCGAAGACTGACGTGCTGGTGATGGGGACGAATGCTGGCTTTAAGCCGTTTGAGTATATTGATAATAATGAAATTGTTGGTTTTGATGTCGATTTGGCGCGGGAAATTGCTAAAAGTATGGGTAAGGAATTGAAAATTGAAGATATGTCGTTTGACGGGCTGCTGTCGGCGCTGGACAGCGGGCAGATTGATATGGTGGCGGCGGGTATGACAGTGACACCGGAACGGGCGAAAAATGCGCTGTTTTCCGATCCGTATTATTCGGCGTCGCAGCGCATAATTGTTAAGAAGGGTAGTCCGATTCGCAACAGGTATCAATTGTCAGGGCGAAAAATCGGCGTACAACTGGGTACGACTGGCGATACGCTGGCATCGAAAATTGCCGGCGCGGCAGTTACGCAATTCCAGACTGCGCCGAGCGTCTTGCAGGAACTAAGCGCCGGGAAGATCGAGGCGGTCATTCTGGACGATGCTCCCGCCAAGCAATACACGGCTGGTTTTCCTGGTTTGGAAATTTTGCCGGGCGCGCTCAGCGACGAAAGTTATGCCATTGCCATTAAAAAAGACAATACGGACTTATTAGAGAAGGTTAATAAAGAAATTGCCAAGATGAAAAAGGACGGCCGCTACGATAAACTGATCCGCAAACACTTTGGCGAGGAGGCAAAACCGTGAGTTTTTGGGAAGTGATTTTCGGCGGCAATCGCTGGTTATTCCTATGGCACGGTCTGGAAGTAACGCTAGTTTTGACGGTGTTATCGCTTATCTTAGGCTCGATAATCGGCGTAATTATCGCCTTAATGCGCACCTCGAATTTTCGTCCGTTTGGCAGGATGAAGGCGGGGAAGCTGGCCAAATTTAATCCGTTAGCTAGCCTGGGCAAAATCTACGTTGATATTATCCGCGGCACGCCGCTGTTGGTGCAGCTTTTAATTATGTATTATGTGGTGTTTGGCTCGTACCAGTTTATGCCAAAGATTTTTGTGGCGGCGGTGGCGTTTGGCATTAACAGCGGCGCCTATATTGCCGAGATTATCCGCGGTGGTATTCAGAGTATTGACAAGGGACAAATGGAAGCAGCGCGGTCGCTGGGTTTGAGCAATTGGCAAGCTATGCGGCTGGTTATTTTACCGCAAGCGATGAAGAATTCGCTGCCGGCGTTGATTAGCGAGTTTATCGCCCTGTTAAAGGAGACGTCGGTGGTCGGCTGGATTGGCTTGAACGATATTATGCGCGGCGCTGACAATATTCGTTTTCAGACGGCTACTGCTTTCCAGTCGTTATTTGCCGCAGCGGTGATGTATCTGGTTCTAACGGCGATTTTTACGCGGGTGATGGCGAGAGTAGAAAGGAAATTGAAGCATGACGATGATCAGCGTTAAAGATTTGAAGAAAACATTCGGTAAAAACCGCGTGCTGCGCGATATTGACGTGGAAATTGACGAGGGTGAAATCGTCGTGGTAGTTGGCTCCAGCGGCTCCGGTAAATCGACGTTTTTACGCTGCTTGAACTTGTTGGAAGAGCCGACATCCGGTGAAATTATCGTCGATGGCGTTAAAATTACCGATCCACATGTCAATTTGAATGCTTTGCGCCAAACTATCGGTATGGTTTTTCAGCAATTTAATTTGTTTCCGAACCTCAGCGTGATTGAAAATATTAAACTAGCGCCTAAAAAACTCCGCAAATTATCGGATAAAAAGGCGACGCGCTTGGCGCGAGGTTTGCTGGACGATGTCGGACTGCTGGATAAGGCGGATGCTTCTCCCGATAGCTTGTCGGGCGGCCAAAAACAGCGGGTGGCGATCGCCCGGGCGCTGGCGATGGAGCCGAAAATTATGCTGTTTGACGAGCCGACATCGGCGCTGGATCCGGAAATGATTGGCGAAGTACTGGATGTGATTCGCAAAGTTGCTGAAAAAGGCATGACGATGGTAATCGTGACGCACGAGATGAAATTTGCCCGCGAAGTTGGCACGCGGATGATTTTTCTGGACAAGGGCGAGATAATTGAGAACGGTACGCCAGCCCAGGTAATGGATCATCCGAAAACCGAGCGCGCTAAAAAATTCTTCGCCAAATAATCTAAGCGGCGCAGCTATAATTCGCTTAGAACTGGAACTTCTGTCAATTTGTTAACTAGCTGGTCCAGGTCAACCTCTGTCAGATAGCTTGGCAGAATCCGCGTGGTTTTTGGGTCAACAAAGCCGCATTCCGCCACTTCCTCGACGCCGTGCGATGTTTGCTCCAGGTTGATGTGCTGGTAATCTTGCCAGTTGGTGATGAGGAAGAAAAATTCCAATTGTTCATTCGGGCCGTGCGCTGATTGTTCGCCTGATTCGGCGAATTGTTGTATAAATAACAACTTACCGATTTCTGGTTTGACGCCTGTTTCTTCAATCATTTCTCGGCGTAGACCGTCCAGCAAGCTTTCGCCCATTTCCAAGCCACCGCCCGGTGTACACCAAAAATCACGCCCTTTGCCGGTATTTGCTGTCAATTTTTGGCAAAAAATCTCACCCTGATCGTTGATAATAATTCCGCGTACGTTAACTCGCCGCCACATGTAACCTCCTTTAATTTTATAATTGCCAGAGGTTCTAGTTAGTGAACGTGCGCTTCAAATAATTCCTATGGTCGGGGTGATCCGATTTGAACGGACGACCTCACCGTCCCGAACGGTGCGCGCTACCAAGCTGCGCCACACCCCGACGCT
>CAURII010000003.1:0-72680 GCA_963525425.1 uncultured Candidatus Saccharibacteria bacterium
AGGTGCAGCGAGTGCTGCAGCAGTACAAAGAATTGCAGGACATCATCGCCATCCTTGGTATGGAAGAATTGTCGGACGACCAGAAGCAAATCGTCGCTCGGGCTCGTCGCATCCAGCGTTTCCTGGCGCAGCCATTCCATGTGGCTGAGAAATTTACTGGTAATCCAGGCGTGTACGTTAAACTGGAAGATACTATTCGCGATGCCGCTGATATCTTGGCCGGTAAATACGACGACAAGCCAGAAAGCTGGTTCTACATGGTACAAGGCACGTTGAGCGACCAAGTAGCTCGCGATGCTGAATCGGAAACTGCTAAGCCTAAAAAACATTCTGAGAAGAAAGCTAAATAGTCATGAAATTGTCATTAGTTACACTTGTTGGCACGAAGGTTGACGAAGAGGTTTATTCGCTGTCAATTCCGACCATTGACGGCGAAATATCCGTTTTCCCTAGTCATGAGCCGCTAGTGACGATTGCGCGGGACGGCGTCATTACTGTGCGTCGCCGTAAAGAAGATTCGGACAGTCAATTGGAATATTTCGCGATCTCTGGCGGCGTGGTGAAAATTGATTATTCATCGGTGCAAATCCTAGTGGACGAGGCGGATCATGGCGACGATATCATCGAGGCGGAAACACAGGCAGCACTGGAGCGCGCCATCAAAGCCCGCGACGAAGCCGGCGACCAAGTTGAGCGCGAGAAAGCCAAGCAGCTCATCGACCGGCACATGGTGCGGTTGAAAGTGGCGGATTTACATCGGCGCAAGCGACGGCGATAGAATTGAAAGTACGATAATAAGACCTCCCGCTATCAGGAGGTCTTATTTTGTCATTATGATTGCAATCTCTTGATATGGCGTCTACGATCTAGTAATCGGAAAGGAATGGTTTTATAGAACCAATTTTCTTGTGCAGTGGGGAGTCTTTTTTCTCTGAGACAATTTCACAAAGAGGTTGTACGAATGATTTTCTAAATTGGCGACCCGTAATTCCTTGTCTCGCGAGATCTCCATAATAAGTCTCCATAGTTCTGTAGACCACGTCACCTTCATCCAGACTTCGAACCGATCTTTGGTCATCTATTACTAGTGTGTCTTCGTGACTACGTATATACTTAGGGTCAAATGTTGCACATATCAATCCGTAAGCACCCAAAATTTCGGTTATTTCTAGCAATCCGCTGAGACATTCTTTTGCTTTTTCGTCGTCTGCTTTTCTACCACGTGTAATATCAAATTTATCATAATAATTAGCACTATCGGGTGCGGGACTCCAAACAACAATACTAGACCCTAACACTCCTAGTGCTTCAATAATGCATACTCGAGATTGTTCTGAATTAAGCTTTGTTGCCTCTTGAGATCTCTTTCTCATCTTAGCTAGCCCATAAGGATCAAGGTAAGGATCGGAAGAGAAATCGACCGCTAACTGGACACCGTTTGGCAATATTAGGATTCCAGGTGTTTTTGACTCGTCTTTTATCGTTTGTGTGCCATTCCGGATTACTATTCTTGATTCTGGAGTTAATTCTTCAGGTGTTTTATGAAACAAAGTTATAGTATTGCCTGTAGGAAGGTCCTCATAGCCATTGTCCTCTGGCAGGTATATCGCTTCAGTAGGTAAATCTAACATGTATCATTTTATACCATAGTAATTATATATCTTCAAGTATCTGGCGAACCTCGTCTGTATTTGTGGTGTGCATCAGCTGGTCGCGCATTTCTTTCGCCCCGTCGAAGTCGCGGATGTAGATTTTGAAGAAGCGTTTTAAGGTTTCGTAGGGGCGGCCGAGGGTTGGTTGGTAGTGGTCAAAGAGGTCGAGGTGGTAATGTAGTAGATATATAAGCTCTGATTTAGTATTGTCGCTCCCGTTGTCGTTGTCTGCGATGGAGCGTGGGTCACTGGGTACGATTCCTGATGAAGTTCGCGTCAGCGATTCATCCATCTCGGAGTACTCTTTACGGGGCTGTGCGCCCGTGGCGTTCGGCTGACGGGGTTTCACGTCCGTCACAGCCTCCTCGATAGACGAATCGCCGCCGCTCTTCTGTGTTGTCTGCAGACTGTTGATGTGAGAGACGTCAGTGTGAGCAAAGCAAAACGGATCGCTAAAAATCCCCCGCCCGATCATGATACCATTGACGCCGGGGTGCTGGCGGGCGAGCTCTTCGCCGTGGGCTCGGTTGCGGATATCGCCGTTGATAGTCAAGAGAGTTTGTGGGGCGATTTCATCGCGTAGTTTGATGATGTCGTCGATGAGCTCGTAATGCGCCGGGACTTTACTCATTTCTTTTTTGGTACGGAGGTGGATGGTCAGGTTGGCGAGGTTTTGCACGAGTAAGGTACTAAGCCATTCGTGCCATTCGTCGATATAAGTATAGCCCAACCGTGTTTTTACACTAACTGGCAACCCGGCGGTTTTAGCAGCGGCAATGGCAGCGACTGCTACGTCGGGTCGGCGAATGAGTGCTGCACCGCCAGATTTGATGGCAGATTTGGCGGGACAGCCCATGTTGATATCAATGCCGTCAAAGCCAAGCTCCATGCAGTGAGCGGCAAATTGCTCCATATCGCCTGGCTTGCCACCCCAGATTTGGGCGACTAGCGGATGTTCATCGTCGGTCTTGATCAGTCGCCCAGCGATGGCCTTGTCGCCGGCGTGTACCCAGCCAGTGGCATTGGCAAACTCGGTGAAAAACACGTCGGGCACGCCCGCTTGTTTCACGACATGACGAAACACCACGTCAGTGACGGCTTCCATGGGCGCCAAGATGAAAAATGGCTGCGGTAAATTGTCCCAAAATGATGTCATCTCTGTTATTTTATCACAAAAAGGAGAAAACCCCATCTCGTCATTGAGATGGGGTGTGGCGGGCTCAAGCGGTTCTGCTCGGAATCGTCCTCTACGTTGAGGATGACTCTACGAGTGAATCTCGCGAACCCGAAAATTAGAAAACATCAATACTTCCACGTGCCGGCTCACGTTGCTAGGCGTCGTTGTCTAGCAGGAAGTATTGATGAACCTGAACGCCGCCGTTGGGGCGCTAGCGGCGTTTGTGCCTCCAGGTTTTTTAATTGCCGGATGGCGGACGTGGAGGGAGTCGAACCCTCTCCTCTCTCTCGTACGAGAGAGAGGGACTCCAGGTCGCACATCCCTTTGATTCTTTTCCGGATGGATTACCGGCTGGGGAATCAGACCCAGTGATAGGCTTTAAGTCTTGCCGCAGCTCGGACAATGGAATTTCCATTTCCCAAGCTTTGATGGGTCCACATAGAAGGTGTTCCCGCATTTACTGCAGGTCTTCCCTGCGGTGTATAGACCCGTGGGGGTGTCTTTCCCGTAGTATTTAAACAACCCGCCTTCACCTCTTTTCTAAAAGAAAAGAGCCAACCCTATGACTATGCTCCTGGAGAGCACAACCCGAAGGGCCAGCTCTACCAATAAAGCGTTTACTATAATAACACTAAATATAAAAAAATGCAACAATATGCTAAAACATTTTTTATATCTTCCCTGTCAGCAAATCGTTTTCGAATTGTAGCATTCCCTTATAATCCGCCGAATAGTCAGAAATATCTGGCAAGTCTAATGTGGCGATTTTTCGCCAAATAATCTCAATTAGTTGCGTAAATTCAGCCAGCTCTTCTCTGGAGAACGTATCTTCCAGGCTGAGAATATCGCCAGTTTTCATGTCTGGCTCAACAAATTGTAGTCGCCCACCAGTAAAAGTGAAATTGCTATAATCACGGGAGGATTCGACTAGCAGTTGGTAAAACATCAACTGCTGACGGTATTTATGAAGTTTGATTTTCTCGTAATCAGCCGAGCCTTTCCAAGAATGAGATGGTTTGCCAGTTTTATAATCTGTTACGAATATAGTTTTATTTTGCTTATCAATGTCGACGACATCAAGTTTACCAGTTAATTTGGCTTCCCCTATAATTACGCCTTGATTAGAAAAGTCCAATTCCGCCAAATCCGTGTCATGAAGATCAGAGGCCTTGGTGTTTATGAATGTAGTTAAGGCTGACTGGCCTTTGTCTAGATATAATTGAAAATCATCCGCAGGTAAGTGCTGGTCCTCAAGCGACTTTTGGAAAAACTGGAGAATTTGTTCGATCCTTGGTAATTGGTGATCTACACCTAATAGATAATGTGCTTGTTGAAGGCTGTTGTGAATTGCGGTTCCGTATGCAGCAGCGGAATTCTTAGCGGCTGGAAAATGAAGCAAATTGTTCAATAAGAAATTCTGTGGCCCGCCACGTGAAACGTCAAGGAAATTATTAAGATGTGTTACCGAGAGCTTGTAAGTTTCCATGTTTGGCTCCAGTAAGTCTTTTAGTTCTGGAATAATCGGTGAAGTCAAGCGTTCCGACCAACTGGTCTTGGCAATTTCAATCTGTTCTGTTGGATTTTCGATGGCGGGAATAATAGTTGGCGTGTGATTAGTGAGGAAGCTGGCAATTATGGTGTCGCTGCCGGAATCGTTGGTCTGCGAGTAAGTCATCGTCAAGGTGTTTTTGGCGCGGGTCATCGCCACGAAGAACAGACGAAGTCGCTCGTCGTAGGTGGCTCCAGCTGGCTGAAGTTGGAGGTTTGCGGGATAGCGGATTAGTCGACTACGCGTACGAACCTTCTCTCCCCAAGCGCTGTCAATTGTCCCGACAACAAAGACATGTGGGAATTCTAGGCCTTTGGACTTGTGGGCGGTCATTAGGTTAATGGCACCGCGGATTGAACTGGCGTGCGGTCGGATTTGTGTTAGGCGGGTTTTGGTTGATATGTAAAGATCTATAAACTCCAGAAAATCTTCCAAGGTTGGATTTTTATCGGTAATTCGGTCGCGGAGTTTTTGGCGTAGAGTGCGCAAACTTTCTAAGGTCGTTAAATATGTATCGGGGTTTTTCTCTAGCTTTTCTGGTGGGAAATAAAAGTTGGCGATAGAACTCGTCAAGGTATCGTCATCTTTATTATCAACGTTTAATCCTAATAGATTATCCAGCTGCTCTTCTAGTGGTAGATTTGGTACGTCCTTGGCACGGTCCAGTAGCCACTCGCCAAATTCCTTAAATGTGCTATTCGCCAGCAGACTTTCCAGCCATAATTGGCGATTTTTGTAAGTTTGAAGGCTTAATTTCCAGATTTCTGACGTCGAAAAACCGAACGCTGGATGAGCGATAATCTCTGGAAGGAGGCTATTGGCTAGGCTTAAATCATTTTGGTGAATTGCCACGATGACTCGCGCTAGCTTATCTAAAATCTGGATAATGTCTTGTTCTAAAATATCATCGTGTCGCTCGTAATTAACCGCGATATTTTCTCTATAAAGATACGGAAGTATCTCGATTAATTCTTTGTGATGGCGTGCAATGATCGTGATGTTTTCTGGTTTTTCGCCGCATTTGATCAGCTCGGCAATCTGCTGTGCTACCCCTGCCCGCTCCTCGCTCACCGAGGCAAATTCCTGGATTTCAACCTGCGCGCCGCTACTAGACGCATGTGCGGTCAATTGCTTTGACAGTCCGTCAATGGTGTTCTCCAGGCGATCCGTTCCCTGGGTGATCATTCCGCGCGCCGCTGTCAGGATGTCGGCCGCTGAGCGGTAATTGTCCGTCAGCACGATGATTTTCGGGTCGTGATAGTGCTGGCGGAAGCGCTGAATATTGCCAACATCCGCGCCCTGAAAACTGAAAATCGCCTGATCGTCGTCGCCGACCGCCATGATATTGGGATTGTCCTCATCGCCAGTCAGGTCGAACAGCAGCCGCAGCTGCGCCAGGTTGGTGTCTTGAAATTCGTCGACCATGATGAACTGAAATTGCTCCTGGAGGTTGGCGCGCAGTTCCGGGTGGGATTCGCAGGCTTGAATGACGGACAAAATCATGTCGTCGTAGTCAAACAGCGAGCGCTCGGCCAGCACTTTGCCATATGCTTCGTAGACGTCAATGGCGGCGGATAGTTTCTCGCTGGCGGCAAAATCCTTCAGGACGAACTCGCCGGCGGCGTTCTTTTCGCACCACTTGTTTTTCCAGGCGGTCAGCGGTTTGGTGGAGTTGGCGTCGATCGCCTCTTGGGCCGCGTGAGCGATGCTGAGCGCCAGAACTTGGGCGTACGGGGTAATGGAGGACGGCAAATTGGTAGGGATTTGGGCGGTGGTCGCAGCGTTATTTGGTGCTGAGCTGGCGGCATTTTCAGAGGGTTCTGTGATACCTCTCTCGCCAATCCTCCCGGCAATCTTCTCCGCCAGCGGCGCAAATAACTCAATGGTTTTTTTAGAAATTTTGGCAGCAAACACCTGCTGGATATCAGGGGTAATGTCGGCGATGATGCACTGATTATCCGCCGTAATCGCCCGCAGTTCCGCCGGCGTGAGGCCGCTCTGCTTGAACTCGGAAATAACTCGGATTAATTCGTTGGTGTAGACGAATTCGCCGTTGTTTTTAACGCTCAGCGGATTACGCCAATCAAGCCCCTCCAGGATTCCCGTCACGATTTGGTGCTGCGTCAGCTCGTCCGCCGGCTGGCTATCAGCGCCGTGAAAAAAATATTCCCGGTGCTGATTGATAATCTCCGTGCCGAAGCTGTGAAAAGTGTGAATGGCAATTTTATAAGCGTCCTCGCCGATGATCTGGCGGAGGCGTTGGCGCATGTTGGCAGCGCCGCTCTCGGTAAACGTCAGGCACAAAATACTGTCCGGCAGCGTGTCGGTCTGGCGCAAAATCTGGGCGGTGCGCATGCTCAGCAGCTCGGTCTTGCCCGTGCCCGGCCCGGCGATCACCAGGAGCGAACCGTGAATATAATCGACCGCCTGGCGCTGATTGGCGTTCAGCTTGGTGTAGCGAGTTTGAAAATCCATAGATTCATTTTACCATGTCAATTTATTTATGCTTCCTTATCTCGCGCACCTCATAAAAAAATGCTAAAATATAGTTATGAATCAGGCGACGTACGATGAGCTGGCACTGGAACGAATTGCGAAGGAAAAATTTGGTTTGTCAATTGATATCCAATCGATAATTTTATTTCACGCTGATGTTAGTCGAACTGCCAAAGCGTCGGTTTTTTTAACGAACAAAAAACAATTGATGTTGTACTTAGAAGCCACTTCTCCGCTGATTTTATCAGATGTAAAAAAGATAATTTCAAAAATGGGACTACGCGCCGAGTTGTTTTTACCACCTAAAGGGCAGCCACACTACTTTGAGGAAATTGCACAATATAAGTTTCGTGAAGTTTTTCCTGGTCGTAAGCATATCACTGATGAGGATTTGTTGTTTTATAAAACTCTGGCGCCGTATAACCCTGCCCTAGTTGTTATTTCTGAGGTGAAAAATGGCGAAATCTATCAATTCGACCCGGACGCGCGCGATGACTGGCGGGTGGGCGCACGATTTTATTATAGGAGGATACCGACAAGCTAATGGGCGACTATTTGGATATTATTAAGCGAAATTTGCTCTCGCCAATAGTTGTGGTAATTTTTCTGCTGGCCGGAGCGTTGATTTGTGTGCGAGAATATCGTGATGCATGGTTTATATCAGTGGTGATTGTCGTGAACTCAGCGATTGGTATTATTCAGGAATTTCGTGCCAAGCGGGTTTTACGCCAGTTGGAGTTAATGAGCGCCCCGAAAGCTCGGTTGTTAAAAAATGGTGAGATTACAGAGGTAGACTATGATGAGTTACAAATTGATGACGAGATTGTTGTTCAAGCTGGCGATGAGCTGCCGGCTGATGCTAAAGTAACGGAATCGAAGGGCTTGGAATTAAACGAGAGCATGCTAACTGGCGAGTCGACGTCGGTTGAGAAGAAGGTCGGCGACACAGTATTGGCGGCGACCACGGTATTGGCTGGTGAAGGTATGGCGCGAGTAATTGCTATTGGCGATGACACGAAAGCTGGCACGATTAGTCAGGCCCTGAAGCGCTATAAGCCAGAATTGACGCCACTACAGATAGCGATTTGGCGGGCGATTTACTTATTGACATATGGCGCGATTATTTTATCGATATTGATTACTGTGGTCTATTATTTTTCTGGTGATAATGTGGTAATCATTCTAAAAACCATTACGTCAGCGGCGGTAACAGTTGTACCAGAAGGGCTGCTACTGGCGAGCTCGTTGCTGCTGGCATTTGGATCCTTGCGATTAGCTCAAGCGAAAGTTTTACCGCAGAAATTATCAGCGATTGAAGCAATGGCGCTACTCAATTTGTTGGCGGTAGATAAGACCGGCACGCTGACCAGCGACGAAGTCGCGTTGGAGCAAGTAGCGGTGTTTGATGAGACTCCAGGGCTTTCTGAGTCGGTCGTAGCTGAGCTTGCAGCGCTTATCGCACACGAGACTAGTGGTGGCAATATCACTGGAAAAGCCATCTTAGCAGAAGCCTCACCACCAAAAAATACGGAGATCATTGATGTGATGGCGTTTTCTTCGGTGCGTAAAATGGCGGGTGTTCGGGTAAAAATCGATGGCAAGGTACGGACATTGCTTATGGGTGCGCCGGAGTTTGTGGCTAAATTAGCGCCAGTTAATAAAGCGACCCAGAAAGCATTGAACGAATGGGCCGATAGAGGCTTGCGGGTGTTGATGTTGGCGGAATTTGCGGATGAAAAAACCAAGCTGAATGATTTACCTAATAATTCTGGACGACCGATTGGCGCGGTAATTTTACGTAATTCTCTACGTCATGGCGTGGTTGAGACAGTGGATTTTTTACAGCGCCAAGGTGTAACAATTCGGGTAATTTCTGGCGACAATCCGCGTACTGTTCAGCATATTGCGCGTGAGGCTGGGATTCATCATCCAGAAAAAGTGATTTTAGGAGCTGACTTGGCGAAGCTAGGCGAAGATGAATTTAATGAAGCCGCCGATACTTATACGATTTTTGCCCGTGTTCTTCCTGATCAGAAAGAGCGTTTAATTGCCAGGTTTCAGCAATCAGGCAAATTTACCGGCATGGTCGGCGATGGGGTCAATGACGCGTTGGCTCTAAAAAAAGCGGACCTGGGTGTGGCGATGTATGCGGGAGCTCCAGCCTCGCGACGGGTTTCTGACATTATTTTACTTAACAATTCTTTCACTTCTCTACCCATGGGAATGAAGCTGGGCAATCAAATTATGCAGGCGATTGAAGTAATTGCTATCCTCTTTTTCCATAAAATTATTTATGGCGTAACACTTTTAATGGCAACTATTTTAATTGATATGAACTATCCATATTCGCCGCGACATATTACGTTTATGAATATTTTTTTGGTGACTATGCCGACGCTTATGTGGACGCTTTTTCCGCCCGTGCCGAAGCATCGCATAAATCCTAAGCGTTTTTGGAATGATACTTTGCTGGCGGTATTGCCAATCGCGCTGCTGACCGGATTAACAGTAGCATTTACCTATTGGATTATGTCTGTAGTTTTCCCTGGTCGCGCTGCTGAAGTTGCGACAATGACAGTGTTGACGGCAACGTTCTTTGGTGTCTATTTGGTATTTTTGGTAGGAATTATGCTGGACGTCACCATTGATAAAGCCGCCAAGCGTGCTCGACTATTATACTTATTATCGGTGGTTGTTGTGGCGGCTGGGAGCTTTGGATTCGGATTCTTGAGAGATTTCTTCGACTTTACGGTGCCAAATATTACCCTGCTCTGGCCAGGTATCGCCGCGGTTGTTGTCGTCGCCCTAGCCCAGTGGTGGCTAGCTCGTCGCGCTGGCAGGAAGTATATGGCGATTAAAGATAATTATCCGGAATAACTCTAAAAATAGTGCAGATTACGGTATTTGGCCAAGAAAATTAAAACGCCGACAGACACGTAAGTACGTCGGCGTATGTCTTCAGGTTTCGTATAGTTCAGAGATGCTTGGCATCAAGCGTGCAATACTATTACTGGGCTTCAGGTGGAAGAGGTGAGCTATGTCTACTTTGTCGTTCACATACTTCCTTATACCATTTAAATAGATCTTTACTATGATTCCATTTCCAATTTGATCCTGGCGATAGATAGCTAGTTATTGTTCCAAACAATGGATCAAATATGTCTACATCAATACCTAATTTATTCAGAGTCTCTTCGGCGACGCTTTCTATGGTCGCGGCTTCCTCGCTATCAAGACGCTGCTGCATAAGCTTTGCCCATATGATCGCGTAAGAGGCATACATAACTTTCTTTGCTTCGGACACCGTTTTAAATGGAGATGCTAGTCGTGGATTTTTTCTGTCGCCAAAGACGTTAGGCGGTAGCGTATTTTCTGTATTAAAGACTAGCTCTACATCCCATACCTAATCTTTCAGTCTTCGGTAGATTTCTTCCCTGTTAATGATATCATCTGCTCTCTGAATTTTTTCATCTCTGGCGCGGCGCTTTGCTTCGTCTTCCGCTGCTTCAGCTTCAAGGATTTCTTCTGGTATGTTATCTAGGGTGCCCGTTACTAGAGGATAATTTCCAATAACTATATCAGTATGGTCGTCAGTGACAGTTATCTGCTGATCGCAGTGTCCGCGCATAGCTCGCGCCCAGGCTTCTTTTAGTCCTTCTGGATCAGAATCTTTATCCACGAGTACATAAACACCGCCAAAATTTAATAATGCTTGATTTTCCTCTGGAGTTTCTGGACTGGTTGGAATGTATTTCTGTGTTAGCTCTATTGCATCGCCGAAGAATACTCCGCTGTCGAGGAGGTCGTTTCCGTTAATTGCTGGAACTTTTTCAAAAGGGCTGTGATGAGTGCAATCGGATCCGTCTTCAGTATTTCCATAGTCATAGTTTTCTAAGCTTTCCCAGCCAGTTGCTGTTTGTTCGCTTGGCGCTTCCTGCGACGCTTGTTCTGGTGACTTGGACATTTCTGCCATAGATATAAAACTCCTCTTACGTGCTTTTCTTGTGCTGGGATTATATCAAGCATTACCGCACTATGTCAATTTCGAGAGAAGCTCTACCTTAACCATCCGCACGTCAATAAAACCTATTTCTTATCAAGAACAATCAAGTGTTCAATATGTGGCGTTCTTGGGAAAAAGTTGTAGCCGTGACACCAAGCGATTTGGTAACTTTGCTGGAGTAAGGCGACGTCTCGTGCTTGTGTGACAGGGTTACAGCTTAGATAAATAATTCGTGGCGGCGTAGTTTCCAGTAGTCTCCGAACAACATCTGCGTGTAGTCCAGCGCGCGGCGGGTCCACAATTACAATTTGTTCGCCTGTTATATATTCCAGAGATTTTTCACTTGGCGCTAAAATAGCCTTGGCTTTTGCTCGGTTTAATTTGGCGATATTTCTTTGCATTTCCGCGACGGCGTGTTCGTTGATTTCGACCAGTGTAATATCATCGCCGCCAATTGTCAGCCCGATTGTGCCAACTCCAGAATAAAGGTCGAGGGTTGGTAGATCATTCTCATGGTCTACCCAGTCGCGCATGTCGCTTAGAGCTTTCTCATAAACTGGAATATTAACTTGGAAAAATCCTTCGCAGGCATAATTAAATGTGACGCCTAAGATTGTGTCGGTTAGTGCCGTGTCGTCAAATTTTGCCAAGCGTTCAGTGATTTTACTGGCTGGGCTTTTTGGGTCGGAATAGATTATTTCACCACCTTTGGCTGATAGTTGGGCGGCTTCTTTTGTAGAAACGAGGTCTGTGAGTTGGTCTTTTACGTATAATTGCCAGACGGCGTTTCCTTTTTGGTCGCAGCGAATCAGCAGAGTTTTTAGTTGGCGGGCGGTAATAGGTTTGGCTCGCAGGAGATTGCGGATTTCAATTGCCAATTTGTTGATGTTTGGATGAGCCAGGCTGGTGCCTTCAACAATGACTTTCCCCTTGCTGCCTCGCTTAAAAAATGCCAAATCTAAAGTTTCTCTCGTGCCGTCATCTGTCTTATCGCCAAACCAACTAAACTCGACTTTATTACGATAATTAAATTCTACGCCGTCGGTAAAGACATCAATTTCCCCTGGTAGCGTAACATTATGAAGTCGAAAAGCCTCTTCGATTAAATTTGCTTTATGCATCTGTTCGCTGGAGAGCGGCATGATTTGCCAAGGGCTAGTACTGAGATAGCTATTCTCGTCTCGCGGCATAATTCGCTCTGGACTTTTTTCAAGAATTTCTGTCACCACGCCTTCGACGAAGTGCGATTTTTTCTTAGTTATACGAATCTTCACCAATTCGCCAGGTAGCCCGCCCCAAACGAACGCCTTGCGTCCATCGCTCAGTCCACCAAGCGCTTGTCCGCCGCCAACGATTTTTTCTAATCTTAAAGTCTCAAAAATTTGCTTTCCCATCAGAGTGTATTATATCAGGACTTGTGGATTTTTTCTGGCCAGCGTGTTATAATCATCATGGTCCTGGCTATATTGGGACGTCGCCAAGTGGTAAGGCACTGGGTTTTGGTCCCAGCATTCGCAGGTTCGAATCCTGCCGTCCCAGCCAAGAATTTTTTACACCCTGGAGGTGTTTTTTATTTGTTACGTATCAATTCGCGTCGTTTTTGTCAGTGCCTTATCGTAATAAACTATGTCGTCACCTTCTTCTGGTGTTCGTGCTGCAAATCCCATCTTCCCCCAGAACCTTTTAGCTCCTTCGTTGCGGTTAAATACAAACAACCCAACTTTATTAATTCCTTCTTCGCTTAAGGCTTTTAGAGCTGATTTGGCTAACTTTCGGCCAATTCCTTGTCTCTTATATTTATATTGCTCAGCTGTTGCTGTGTGATAAATATGACCACGGCGACCATCGTGTCCGGCTATAATTACACCAGCGAGTTTACCTTCCTCTGTCGCCACAAAACATGTTGTCGGGTTACGCTTCAGGAATTTATTAATTCCCTCTTTTGAATCGTCCAGATCATTTAGACCCATCCCTGCACTTGATATCCAAAGCTCATAGACATCGGGATAGTCTGTGATTGTCATTGATCTGATTTCCATAATTATGTCTCCTCCGGGAAAATATTATAACACTCTACCGGCTAATTTTCCGTCTGGTCCACCATTTATGGATTTCGCTGGTGGCAATTGGAATGGTTAGCGCCAACAGGCTAACAACAACGATATGAGCAATGTCAACCTTATGAATGTGTAAGATTTCACCAAGTGGTCCGAATAACATCAGAGCCTGCAATGTCAATGATATCGTCATTCCAACATAAAAGCTACGGTTCATTATCTTCAAGCGAGTAAATATCGAATCTTGGTCGCTGCGGGCGTTGAAGGCATTAGCCCATTGGCTGACCACCAGCGAAACGAAAGCCAGCGTCTGCGCATAGTCGTGGCCGCGGCTTTTTTCAAATATGACATAAACGCCGAGAGCCAGCGACGACATCGTCAAGGCGACAATGCACATCCGCCAGATCATTTTTTGCTCCAGAATTGGCGCGTCGGGACTTTTGGGCGGCTGTTTCATGGTGTTCTTTTCCGCCGGCTCTAGCCCAAGCGGAATGACCATCGACGTGTCGGTTACCAAATTGACCCATAAAATCTGCACCGGCTCCAGCGGAGTTTTAATGCCGATTAGCAGCGCGCCGATCATAGTGATTAGCTCGCCAGTGTTGGTTGATAGCAAGTAAAACAGCATTCGCCGGACGTTGGCGATAATCGTGCGACCCTCTTTCATGGCGTCGATAATCGTCTTAAAATTGTCGTCCAGCAGGATTATCGCGCCAGCATCTTTGGCGATGTGCGAGCCTGAACCCATGGCAATCCCGACGTCCGCGCCGGATAGTGCCGGTACATCGTTAACGCCATCGCCAGTCATGGCGGTGATATTGTGGCGCTTAAGAATGGTTAAAATCCGGTATTTCTGCTCCGGGATAACGCGCGAGAAAACCTTTGTCCGCTCAATGATTTCGTCTAGTTCGTCGTCGGTCATCTTCGACATTTCCCGGCAATCGAAAACTTCTTCCCTATTCTCTACCATGCCAAGTTTCTTGCCAATTTGGTATGCCGTCTCGAAGTGGTCGCCGGTGATCATGCGCACGGAAACCCCCGCCGCCAGAGCTGATTTGATGGCTCGTGCTGCCTCTGGACGCAGTACATCCGCCACTGCCGCCAGCCCGGCGAACCGCAATTTTTGGCGCGAAATTTGCTGGAAATCTGCCAAGATTTCCGAGGTGTCGCTGGTCGCTAAACCCACGACGCGGTAGCCCTGCGACGTCAAATCGCCAATCGCCCGCTTGGCGCGCCTGGCTTCCGCTGCCGGCAATTTGCAGCGCTTGATAACTTCTTCCGGCGCCCCTTTGTAATACACTTTATAATCCGCGCCATGATGCCAAACTGTCGCCGACATCGAGAATTCCTGGTTGAACGGCAATTCCGCCGCTGGCAGGCCGCGAACACCAGCATTGTTTTTTCGGGCAAAATTATCCAGTGCTATATCCAGCGGATCGTGGCTTTTACTGTCGCCGCGATTGACGAAATACGCCATCAACTTCGCCAAATTGTTATGCTTTTCCAGCGTCCAAGTATCCTGTACTGTCAACAGATTTTTCGTCAGCGTGCCGGTTTTATCGGTGGCAATGGTGGTAATGACGCCGATCGTCTCAATCGCCCGCATTTGATGAACCAGCGCTTTTTTAGCAGCCATCCGCCGCATTCCCAAGACCGGCACCACGGAAATAGCAATCGGCAAGCTTTCCGGCACGGCGCTGACTGCCAGCGCCATGACAAATCTCAGGCTATCCAAAAAATCCATGCCGCGCAGCAAGCTCAGTCCGAACGCCACCAGCGAGATACTGCCCACCGCCGCGATAATTTTGGTAATTAGCTTGTCGATTTTCTGCTGAACCGGGCTTTTAGCGGCTTCTTTTTTGGACAGCATTGCCAGATTGCCGAACTCAGTATCGTTGCCGGTGGCGATTACCGCGCCAGCGCCTGTGCCGGATACCACGAAAGAACCTTGGAATAGCATGTTGGTCTGCTCGTAAATTTCTTTTTTCCCGTCCAGCACCTCGATATTTTTAGAAATTGGCACAGATTCGCCAGTCAGCTGCGCCTCGTCAACCCGCAAATTGGCGGTTTTGATTAGGCGGATATCGGCGGGGACTTTCTCGCCCTCGGACAAATTGACGATATCGCCTGGCACCAGCTGCGAGCTGTCCACGGCAGTAACTTTTCCGGCGCGCAGCACGTCGATTTTTTGGGCGTCGCGGCGCGACAGGCTGCGCAGCACCCGGTCGGTTGAAAACCGCTGGACGTAAAAAATAATGGCAGAAATTACCAAAATTACAGTAATGATAACAGCGTCGATGACTTCATTATGGATAAGACTAACCACCGTCGCCACAATTAGCACCAATGAGAAGATGTCCATAAAGGGTTCTAGAATTTTTCGCCAAAGCGGTTCGCTGCGAAGTTTAATAATGTTTTCTCCAAATTTTTTCTGGCGTTTTTTACCTCATTCGCTGTCAATCCTTTTCGTCGTGAGCCTAATTTTTTCAACACTTCGTCGGTTGATAAGTTATAAAAAAGCAAATGGTTATTATATGAGAAAAAGCCCCCGCTTTCCAGTGAGGGCTAAATTGTTATGGTGGACAATCTACATTAGCTAATTTTTACCACCTGTAATTGCCTGGTGACTGGTCCATTTTTCCAGGAGACAGTCTCGGATTTTTTATGGTTCAACAAGCTTTTTCCTAGTGGGCTATCCACAGAAATTCGTCCATCCAATGGGTTCGCTTCGAGGCTATGGACCAGCGTGTAGCGGAATAATTTTCCCTGTTGGTCCACTAGGTCTACAACTGAGCCAATGGCAATCTTCAGCCGGTCGCGTTTGCGCGGCAGCGGTTTGGCGGTTTTGGCGGTTTCCCTTTTCAGGCTCAGCCGGGATTGGACGTTCTCCAGGCTGATGATGACGTCGCTGCGATGGAGCTTGTCGTCGCGGGACTTGGCGCGTCCGATTTCTTTCAGTTCGGCGATCAGCGACTTTTCTTCCATCTCCAAACGCGAGATCTCCTTATGCAATTCCTTAAATCCTTTTTTGCTTAAAAATGTTGTACTCATACTTCCCCTTTCAGACTGGCAATCCAACCAATCAATAATCCCATTACAACATCCGATTCTGAAAATTAGCTGAAAATCTAAACAATTGGCAAAGAAATGGTAAAAACTGTCGAGCCTTTTATGGTGGTAACAGAGATTTGTCCGCCTAAAGCCCTGGTCAATTGTTCCGCCAGCGGCAATCCCAATCCATAGCCTTTCGTCCGCTGGTTGCCGCGGAAAAACTGCTCAAACACGTGCGGCAGATTCTGCTGGGAAATTGCGCCGTCGTTACGGAAGTGTACGGTGATATTCTGTTTCGATGGCAGCACCTGGATTTTTACCGGCGAATTCTTCGGGCTGTGTTTTAATGCATTGTCAAGTAAAATCGCGCACAGCTCCCGCGTTGCGGCTTGGTGAAGAGAGATGTTTGTGTGTTCCGGGCAATTCATTTCCGTGCGAGCTTCGGCTTTTCGTTCGCGGATGAGATTGGATATCAATTCTGCCAAGTCGAAGCTTTTATCTTCCAGCGCCAGCCTGTTTTCTGTTCGCGACAATTCTAAAAGCATGGCGGTCAACTCGGTCAATTTATTAATTTCCTCCAAATTGCTTTCCAGCGTTTCCGTTAGTTCCGCCCGCGGCGTCTTCGGGTTTTTCAGCGCCAGTTCGGTCTCTGCTTTCATAATTGCCAGCGGCGTGCGCAGCTGATGACTGGCGTTGGAAACGAACCGCGATTGGGCTTTATGCGCCGCCTCAATCGGACGCAGCGTAATCCTCGCCAATAAATACGAACAAGCGCCGCCCGCCAGCAGCACGATGAGATTGATATAGCCCAAGCTAATCAGCAGATTGCGCGTCGAAATATCCATTCGTTCCGACAAGTCAATGCTAGGAAAATCGTTGCCGCGCTGAATGATAATTTTATGGATTTGCGCGTCAACTTCCGAGCGCGCCACTTGAAAAATAATACTGCTAAACAACAGGCTGACGACCATTAAAATCAGTAAATACCAGCCCGCCAATTTAATAGTTGCCGAGGTAAAAATTTTCATGATTCAATCCGGTAACCGAAGCCGCGGACGGTTTTTATCAATTGTTTTTTGAACGGCTTATCGATTTTTTGGCGCAAGTTTTTTATGTACGCCTCGACATTGTTCGGTAAAATATCGGCATCAAAATCCCAAACATGGTCAATTAGCGTTTCCTTGCTAAGAATTTGGTTCGGGTGCTGCATCAAATATTCCAGCAGCGCGTATTCTTTGCTAGTTAAGTCAATAGTCTTTCCAGCGCGCATCACGGCTTGCTGCTGCTTATCAATTGTCAAATCGGCAATTTTTAGAACATCCGGCTGCTGAATTGGCGGCCGGCGCAGTAAGGCTCGGACTCGCGCCAGCAGCTCGTCGATGGCAAACGGCTTAACCAAATAATCATCAGCGCCGGCGTCCAGCCCGAAGGTTTTATCTTCGGTGGTGCCCAGGGCTGTGAGGAATAAAATCGGCATGTTTTTACCGTTTTTACGCAAATTTTTAACAATTTCCGCGCCCTCCATGCCTGGCAGCATTCGATCAACAATCAGTAAATCGTACGGCTGGCTGTCCGCCAAATTAAAGCCCTCTTCCCCGTCGTGTACGGCGTCAACGGCATATGTTTCGCGTTTGAGCGCCTCAGCGATGACTCGGGCGATTTTTCGTTCGTCTTCGATAATTAGCAGCCGCATATATTAACTATTATACGCCATTTGGTGAGCTAGGATAGCGGTTTGGCAGCTCGGGCGGGATAGTGCTATAATTTTTTCAAAGAAAAGGAGAGTACATGCCGGATAGGAAAAAAATTGTTGAAATTCGTCATTTTAAGATGAAATTTGGCAATAAAACAGTTATTAAAGATTTGAGCTTTGACGTTTTTCAGGGCGAAGTGTTTGGCTTTCTCGGTAGCAACGGTTCGGGAAAAACCACGACACTCAGGGCGCTGCTGGGGTTATACGAGCCGACGGCGGGCGAGCTGCTGATTGACGGTAAGCCGTATGCGGTGGATAGCCAGATTAACCTCGGTTATTTGCCGGAAGAGCGCGGGCTGTATAAAAAGGAAAAAGTGCTGGACGTGATGGTTTATTTCGGCCAGCTGAAGGGCCTAAGCCGCGACGGAGCGAAGGAGTTTTCTCTGAACTTTCTGAAGCGCGTTGATTTGATTGATAAAGCTGGTATGCGGCTGGATAAGCTTTCCGGCGGCCAGCAGCAAAAAATTCAGCTGGGTGTGACGATTATGGGCGATCCGGAACTGCTAATTATGGACGAGCCGACCAAGGGATTTGATCCGGTCAATCGGCGGCTGCTGATGAATATCATTGAGGAGCGGCGCAAGGCTGGCGCGACGATTATTTACGTGACGCACCAGATGGAAGAAGTCGAACAGCTGTGCGATCGGCTGATTCTATTAAAAGACGGCCAAGCGGCGGCGTACGGCACGCTGGCAGAGGTGAAAAAACAGTTCGGCGGCGCATCGATGGATGATATTTTTGTTAAAGTGTACGGCGGCGAAGCAAAGGAGTTAGGCGATGAGTAAAATGCATAATTTGGGGACAGTTTTCAAGTTTGAGACTATCCGGGTACTGAAAAAGCCGACGTTTTGGCTGATGGCGCTGGGTTTTCCATTGATGTTTGCGGCGCTGTACGGCATCATGTTTTGGTCGCAAAGTACGACGATGCAAGCGGCGAAAGAGTTAGAAAAACAGGAATTTTCATTAGCGGTTACTGACGATTCAAAACTCGTCAGACCAGAGCTATTAATGGCGGCTAAGACGAAGACTGTCGAGTCGAAAGAAGCTGGAATTAACGACGTAAAAAATGGCAAGATTGACGCTTATATTTACTTCCCGAAGGATATTAGCAAGCAAAAAGTTGAAGTTTACGGTAAGGACGTCGGGCTGTTTCAGAACGGCAAATACGGCGCAGTGGCGCAAAGCTTGTTAAGCCAATCAGTAGCTAGTACTGTCGGTCAAGCGCAAGTCGCCATTCTGCAAAACAAAGTCCAATTATCGTCAACTACTTATCTGGACGGCAAGGAACACGGCGGTATTAACGAGATGATTGCGCCGGGGCTGTTTTTAGTGATTTTCTTTATGCTGGTTACTTTCTTTGGCAACCAAATGCTAACCAGCTCCACCGAGGAAAAGGAAAACCGCACGGTAGAGATGCTGCTGACGATGGTAAAAACCGACACGCTAATCACTGGCAAAATTCTATCGCTGATGGTGTTGGCGCTGATTCAGATGTTGGTGATTGTTCTGCCGGTGGCGGCGGGTTACTTGGCGTTCGGCTCAAAGCTGCAGCTGCCGAATATGGATTTAAGCTTGTTGGTATTTGATCCGGTGCGGATTGGCTTGGCGCTGGTGATTTTCCTGGCAAGCTTTATGATGTTTACTGGCATGCTGGTGACGCTGGGCGCGATGATGCCGACTGCCAAGGAAGCCAGCCAGTGGTTTGGGTTGGTGATTATGCTGATATTTGGGCCGTTTTACGGCATTACGGCGTTCGTTTCCTTCCCTGATTCGCCATTTGTCAAGTTCTTATCGCTGTTTCCGTTCACGGCGCCGATTCCGCTGCTGCTCAGGAATGCAGTTGGTAATTTGCCGGCTTGGGAAGGTTTGCTGGGGGTGGCGCTTTTGATCGTGGCGGCAGTGTTTGTCTTATGGCTGGCAGTGCGGGTTTTCCGCTACGGCGCGATGTCGTATGACAGCAAGTTGTCTCTGTCAGCGTTGCGGATGAAGCGAAAAGCTGATAAAGTTTAAGTATGAAAGTACGCATTGAAATAGACACTAAAACATTTGTGCGGTTTTGGCTGGTGGTTATCGGCTTTGGGCTGGCGGGACTGGCGATTTATTCGGCGAAGGATGCGCTGATTTTGCTGGGAGTTTCCCTGTTCTTAGCGCTGGCGCTGAACCGTCCGGTGGCGGCAATTGCTAGAAAATTGCCTGGTAAAAGCCGGCTCGGCGGCACGGCGCTGGCGTATGTTACGCTGATTCTGCTGCTGGGCTGCGTGGTGTGGTTCGTAGTGCCGCCAATTGTCCAGCAATCTGCCAAATTCGTCGAAAGCGTGCCGAGCCTAGTTGATCAAGCTGGTTCGCAATGGCATGGCGTCAATAGTTTTATTGATAAGAATAATCTGCGTCCGCAGGTTGATGCCATGCTGGAGAATCTCAAGCAGCAATCTTCGTCATGGGCGGCCAGTGTTGGTACAAATATTTTAAGCAGTGTCGGCTCGCTGGCTTCGTTTGTCGGTTCACTATTTTTGGTGATAGTTTTGTCATTCTTGATGTTACTAGAAGGCCCGACATGGATGAGGCGTTTGTGGGGATTATACAATGACCAAAGCAAGATGGAAAATCATAAAAAGCTAGCTGGGCAGATGTATAATGTTGTCACTAGTTACGTTTCTGGGCAATTGACCGTATCAGGGATTGATGCGGTATTGTCGGGGTTTGTGGTGTTTGTATTGAGCATGGCTTTTCCTGCCGTCGATTCAAATTTGGCGATGTTAACGGTCATGGCGACGTTTATTTTAACGCTCATTCCGATGTTTGGCGCTACGCTGGCTGGCATTCTGATCTCGTTGTTGTTGTTCTTCAATAATGTCACTGCTGGCGTAATCTATGCCATATATTTCATCGTCTATCAGCAGATCGAAAATAATTTCATTGCACCGTCAATTCAGTCAAAAAAATTGGAACTCTCGGCGTTGATGGTTTTGTCGTCAGTGACCATTGGTCTCTATGTCGGTGGACTTTTAGGAAGCTTAATCGCTATCCCGGCGGCTGGTGTAGCAAGGATTTTGTTGGAGAATTATTTAGAGCAGGCTAAGAAAAACCGCCTTGAAAGCGAAAAGCCAATCAACAAATTAGTGAAGAAATTGAAAAACGAGAGTTAATTGGTGTGCTTCGTGAAAATTAGCCCGCTCGGTTATTTCGGCGGGCTATTTCCATGCCCAAACGCTGCCGCTTGGCGTGTCGCGAATGGTGACGCCTGCCGCCAACAGTTCGTCGCGAATGCGGTCGGATTCTTGCCAATCTTTCTCGGCGCGGGCGCTGCGTCGCTGGATAATTAGTCTCTTCAAATCGTCATTGATGTCAGGGGTCGATTCCGCCAAATCCAAGCCTAAAACCTCATCAATAATTTCGATCAATTGCAGCAAACCTCCGCGATGGATTTTTTCTAACGGCGCATGATCCAGCCGTGAAAACGCCTCGTCAATCAGCGCCAAGGCCCCTGGTGTATCCAAATCATCATTCAGCTTTTCGATTAGCGCCTGCCGCGCCGCCAGCAGCGACACCGTGCCCTCCTGCTCATCCTTCTCATCGTCATCATCCAGCGTGTCGTGCGTCTGATGTCGCAGCGCTGCATAGCCGCGCCAATGGTCCAGCCGCGCCTGGGCTGCCTCCAAAATCTCCCAGGTGAAATTGCCTTCGGTCTGGTAATGCTTGCTGAGAATCGCCAGCTTAAAGGCCATCGGACTGAAGCCACGGGCGGTGATGTCACTGAGAGTGATGATGTTGCCGAGCGACTTACTCATCTTGCGGCCGTCGACTTTGATGTGGTTATTGTGCAGCCAAATTTGAGAAAATTGCTGTCCGGTCAGGCTCTCACTCTGAGCAATTTCGTTGGTATGATGCACCGGAATATGGTCAATGCCACCGGTGTGAATATCAATACTATCCCCCAGCGTCTCTCGGGCAATCGTCGAACACTCGAGGTGCCAGCCCGGAAAACCGACGCCCCACGGGCTGTCCCACTCCATGTCGCGCTTGGCGCTTGTTGGTGAAAATTTCCAGACGGCGAAGTCGGTGATGTTGCGCTTACCTGCCACGCTGACCCGTGCGCCAGCCTCCAAGCCCGCCACATTCAGCCGCGCTAATTTGCCGTAATCTGGTAGCCGCGACGTATCAAAATACATACCGTCGCCGTCAATCTTGTATAAAAATCCCTTATCGTCTATCCCGCGGGCAAAGTCGATTTGCTGCTGGATGTAGTCCGTTGCCCGCACCAAATGGTCGGGCCGCACCAGCTTCAGTACCTCGTAGGCTTCGTGCTCAGCAATGGCGATGTACTGCTCGGCCACATTCCAAGCAGTTTTACCTTCGCGGCGCGCCCCCTTCTCCATCTTGTCCTCGCCATTATCATCATCGCTGGTCAAATGTCCAACATCGGTGATATTCTGCGTGCGAATAACCGAAATGTCCTGCCAGCGCAACAGCCGCACTAGCACATCCCAATAAATATAGCCAACCCAATTGCCAATGTGCGGCTGTGAATACACCGTCAGCCCGCAGGTGTACATGCGAACCGTCTGCCCGTCAAGCGGCTGGAGTTCATCTTTACGGCGAGTGAGGGTGTTGTGGAGCTGTATCATCAACTCTATTGTACGGCAGACGGGCTGCTTTTTCAAAATTGATATAAAAACAGCCCCAGGCGGGACTTCTGTTGGTATGTCAAATTCAGGGAGTAGCGACAAGCAGATGAAGATATAAGATAAGGCAGCATAGGCGACGCCAGCCAGATATCGTTACCGGCTTGTCGCCCCCAGCTCTCCTATCCTTGCTCAAGGGTGAGAATAAACAGACCTCCGCTCTTTTCTCCAGAGATGCGCCAGCCACCGCACTTGTATAGGTTGATTGTGAGATCAAACAGACCAAGTCCAAACGATGTGAGGGATATTTCGTAGGCAAGCTCTGTATATCCCTCGATCCGGATTTCCCAGAATCTGCGGACAGTATATACTCGCCTACCGTCGTCGAGCATTTGCTCTGTCAGTGTGTCTCCGTAGGCTTGTATTGTATCTACAGCCTCAGTATTAACGGAAATTCCCACAGGACAGTCTGAACTGTTACTGTACTTGGAGATATTTCCGTCGAATTCTCTGTCTACTACAACAGAGAATTCGTCTAGGCTGACGTTGATTTCTAATCCGTTCTTGAACTGGACGCGAATGCGCTGATTTATGTCCAGTTCAAAATTCTTCTTGCTGAGGATTGTTTCGAACAAAAAAGGACCGACAAACTTGCCAGTGTTCATTTCTGGCTCCTCTCACTTCCTTGCGGCGATTGCCATCTTTATCTCTCAATAAAGACCTCGTGCTATTCTGATAAGCACGAAACAAGGTTATGATCGTCAAACTTTCTTACTATTTAACAACCAAAACCTTGCCTCGTGCTTTTAAGCTTTTATCTTATAATCTTACATCTGCTTGTCAAGATACACTTTCGGACAAGGATGTACTCAACTCGTCAACAAAAGCTGATATATATATCACTAATAGAATAAAATGTCAATATCTTTTGTCAAAAATGTGGTTTAATATTTTTATCACCTCTGTTGTGACCGTGGTATATTATATAGTAATTGTATAAGCTCTAACCCTGCTCTGCTTCTCGCAAGGCCTTGCTCGTCGCCGTCACCAATTCTCGCACAACTTCGTCATATTCCTCAAGGCTAATCTTTAAGCATGTCTGGCAGCGGCGAATCAAAGGTGACGTTTCGTATCGAGGCTACAGTGTCAAATGGAGCCAGGTGGGGATATTGCGCTCGGTAAGCCGCCATAACATCGCCAAAAATCGCATCGTCCCACGAAAAACCAAGAGCCTCGGCGGTTTCCCTGACTATGTGTTCATTGTTCGCTTCGATTTCGATATACGGCGCTAGCCACGGCCACTCATCAATGACGATTTCGGCATCACCCAGTCGCCACGTTTCGCGTTTGGACTCCTGGAAAGAGGTATATGGTAGACCAGCGGCTTCTAGGATAGCGATGGTTTCTTCGAAATTATCAACGCTCACCTCGTGCTCTTTGGCGCCGTCAACGGATGGTTTATCAAATTGCTTGTAAGTCATCGTCACGCGGTCGCCCTCGTCGCGGACGCGCAAATAGCCTTTGTTCTGCTTCATTTCGGGGCTATCAATTGTTACTCGTCGCATTAGCCGCTCAGGCTTTTCGAATGATCCACCAAGAGACCGCAACTTCTGTCTAATCTCAGAGGTGTTTATATTGACAAATTTGGCTTCATACTCGGTTTTCATTGTAGCCGCACTCCTTGTGTTAAGTTGGTTTACCAAAAATTACGCACTGTCGAGATCTATCATCTCTGCAAAGGTCAGGGAGGATTTGCTATCTAATCCGTGATCTTCGTGTGATTTGCTACCTATAAGCTCCTTGGAATGCATATAGTATTATATAGCGTAGCTAAAGTAGAAAGTCAACCTTTTATAGGAGGCTAGGCGTGTTCAGTGCTAACTATGAAGCGCTTGTATCGTTTTTGAGTGCTTTATCCGTCGCCGTCACCAATTCTCGCACGACTTCGTCATAATCCTCATACACCCGGAAACCAGCCGCGTACGGATGGCCACCACCGCCGAAGTAGCCAGCCACGGTGTCGGCGATTGGTAGGTTACCGCGCAGGCGGGCGGTTAGTTTGCCGTCGGGATAGGTTTTGATAACGCAGCTGAGCGCCACGCCCTCGACCAGCCGCAATTCGTCGCCGATCAGCGCGCCGGGGTTGTAGGCGTCGCTGTAGGCTTGAATTTCCTCAAATGGCACGTGCACGAGCGCCAATTTCCCGTCCAGTAAATATTCAATTCGCTCAATTAGCTTGCCTTTGTACGCCAAAATCTCTGGCGATTTTTTCATAAATTCGCGCCGCCGTTCTTCGATTTCGGCATTGGAGGCGCCCAGCTCGGTCAATTCGCCAGCCACGTGAAAGGTCGACGCAGTGGTGTTTGGCGTGGTGAGGCCCAGACTGTCAGACATGATGGCGATCAGCAAATTCTCCGCCGCTTGCTGGTTGATAGCCCAGCCGGCATGGGTGAACAATTGATATAGCAATTCCCCGGTTGCCACCACGGTGTCAGAGAGCATGGTGTGCTCAAAACTCAGCGTTGATTCGGCGGTGTGATGGTCGATGACCAAAACGGGGCGCGTTTCTAGAAAATGTCGCACGCCGGGTGTTTCCAGAACTTTACTCAGCAATATATCAGCGCTGGTATCAACGATGATGGCTAGGTCGGCGCGGGCTGGAAAGTCACCAACTACCCTGTCCCAGCCGCGAATATACCGCAGATATTTGGGGATGTCGACCGGGCAATACAGTGTCACGGTCTTACCCAAGTCACTCAGCACCTCCTCCAGTGCCAAGCTAGAACCCAGGCTATCGCCGTCGGGGTTTTCGGCCTGGATGATAACGATATTGTTGGCAGATTGGATGAGTTGCTCGGCGGTATCAAACATATTGTTATTATAACAGATGAGGGCTTGGCTTATCGAAGGATTTTCGCTTGCGTTTGCCTGGGGAGCGGTTTAATGTTGCTATCTGCGTATGTTTGAACCTCTAATTACGCTACCTTATATGTATGATTTGCATAATGGAAAGATTGGTTGCGAGCCGGTACATATTTATCCGCCCATGTCTGCTGCAGATATAGGTAAAAGGGATGTAAAACCTTCATCAGCCACGGAGACTTCTTATTTGTACCGGGCGTTGTCGGTCCGCTGCAATATATGTGGCTAGGTAGGCTGCTTCAGTCGCTCATCATCCTCGGCCTGAGGTTTTGTTCTGGCGCGCAGTTAGCAAAGGACTCTATTTGCCCAACCAGTTACCTTCGAAGCAATTGGGAAACAGGACGCTACAGGAAGTCATTACTGATTTCCTCGAGCACTTTTAGGGAGTGCGATATTTAATGCTCTATCTGCAGTAAAATCAGACGTTGAGAGACTAGGCTCTCTAAGAGAGAGTTGTAGATGTCCGGGTTTTCGTATGCGGATATAAAACACGGGAGTAACGCCGCCGCTACCTTTGATCAGATAAAAAGGAAACTTTATGGAGTCGCCAAACGCATGATAGAGGATATATATTCTGAATCTGAGTTATTTCTTAATTGACAAAATATAAAATTTGCGACAATATTTATGTATGCTTAGTGTTCCTTATAATTGTCTTTTGCCGGAAGATAGCAATAGACGGGATCCTCAATATGTGCCTCCGATTCGTGGGCCTTGGGTAACGTTACCGGTTGATCTTGCGCCGGTAGTTCCTATCTGTGGCGAAGGGCAAAAGTTTTTTGGCCACCGCTTGAATACAATGGGAAAAGTAGCGATAAGAGATCTTACGGCGGATTGGGTGATTGGGCCTCTAGTTGCGGCGGAAGATTTAGCTGTGTGGCGTATGGGGAACGGCCTTATGTACTGGGATATTAAATCGTTATTTGAACGTGCAAGAGGTGAAGGTCTTAAATTACCAATATATACCTCTTCGGGTGCACTTGACTACAGAACCTGGAACAAGACATGCGATACTTATCGGAGGCGGTCGCCAGAAAAGCCGAATATTCCTAGGTTCAGAGGAGAGGCAACAAGATGCTTAGGCGAAAAAGTACTTAATTATATGTATGCTGAGTATCCGCAGCTGCGTCCATCTATAGTAGGAGGAGACTTTTTCTTAAGATCTGCCTATCGCACTGCTTTATTTGAAACAGCCAGGTATATTGAAGAGGCGTCTGAAAAGAAAGATGAGTTATTATTAATAAGACATAATCTATCGCCTGAAACACCAGAAGAAGACGTTCGTAGGGCTGAGGAAATAATTGAAAGTCTTCGTAAAAAGGTTCAGGATGATATTCTCTTTTCGCTGGTTGTTGGTATGGTTGAGAATCTGCGCAAAAATCCTGAAGAGATTGATAGGAGCTACGAAGCTTGGCGGCGAAGACCTCATCCTCGACAGGATAGCTAACAACCATAAACATTTTTATAAATTATTATTGACAAAATATAAAGATTGTGCTAGTATGGTGACATAAAGCCTGAAATATAGGGCTGGAAAGAGGAGTTTTATGGATAAATTTAAGAAAATCGGTATTGCTATCTCTCTGGGGATTGCTTTGATCGGTGGAATTTGGCTAGCATCGCCTTCACAGGCTGCTGGCTGTAACAGGTTTAACGTCGTTTACTGCGGTACAAATTCTCTGTCGGAATTGCAGTCGGCATATAGTCGTGCAGAAATTAGGTCTCTGTATAACCAATGGTATATCAATGACACCATGGTTCAGGGTGGCTCAAATATGCGCGAAGGCGTGGTTGACTCAAGCGGTAATATTACGGTTGATGGCCGAGTAGTTGCTACAAATGCAGTGACTGTGCAGGCTAAGGCTGGTACTCGTCAGCCATCTCCACAGCGTACATACAGCGCAGCTGGTTATACGTATTACCAATATACGACTGGTCAGAGCTTCGTTGATGGCGTTACTAGCTATCGGGTGTATGCTTGGTTTGACGATGATGGTAAGTTCATCACTGGTGTCATTAAAGATTGTGGTAACCCAGTTTGGGGTCCACCAACGACACCTCCAGCAAAACCAGCATTGACATGTGATGTCTTGCAAACAACTGAGGTTTCTCGCGACACCTTTAAGTTCAGCACTAAAGCAACTGTTAAGGGCGGCGCGACAATCACCAGCTACACTTACGACTTCGGTGATGGCATGACTCAGACAACTACCTCATCTGAAATCCAACATACTTACGCAAAACCTGGTAACTATAAAGTCAAGGTTACAGTAAATGGTAAAGAAAATGGTGATGTCAAGAGGGAGAGTCCAAGTTGCGAAAAGACTGTCACAGTTAAACCTGAGCCAGAAATCCAAGTTTGTGATTTGAAAACTAATAAGTATCCGGTAACTATCAAAGAGTCAGAATTCGATGAGAAAAAATACTCAAAGAATCCAAACGACTGTAAAGAAGCTCCTACTAAGATTAAGGTCTGCGTGATCGAGAAGAAAGAAATTCGCGAGATTAATAAGGAAGAGTTTAACGAAAAAGAACATACTACTGATATGAGCAAGTGTCAGCAAACTCCTCCACCAGCGACTCCTGAATTGCCAAAGACTGGTGCAGGTGACATGATTATGTCGGCACTGGGTCTGGGTGGATTGACTACAGCGATTATCGCTTATGTAGTAAGCCGCCGCCAACTGTAAAAGGTTGAGCTGAGCATAAGAAAATACCCGTCATGATAAGGCGGGTATTTTTAAATGGGTTTTAGTGGTTTGGAAAGTTATAATTGTTTTCGGCCTTCCAGGGCGTGTGTCAGCGTGATTTGATCGGCGTATTCAAGGTCAACGCCAACTGGTATACCTCGAGCCAAACGGGAAATAGTAATGTTTAGCCCAGCCTCCTGAATGTATCGCTGTAGGAATAAAGCGGTCGACTCACCCTCAACCGAGGCATTAGTAGCGATGATAATTTCTTGGACGTCGTCATTTTTTATGCGTTCAATTAATTCTGGGATGTGTAGCTGTTCCGGTCCAATGTTGTCAATCGGTGAGATGACACCACCCAGCACGTGATAAGTGCCGGTAAACTGCCCTGTTCTTTCCAGGGCCACGATATCCAACGGCTCTTCGACCACGCAAACAAGCTTTCGGTTCCGGTTCTGATCTGTGTATAACGGCGAAATGTCATCATCGGCATCGATTAATGCAAATGTCTTTGGGCAAGTTTTTACTTGGTCGTGCAAGCGATCAAGAGAATATGCCAGTTGCTTGGCGGATTTGGGGTTGCGTCGCAACACCGCATAAGCATATCGCTCAGCTGTCCGCGGGCCGACTCCTGGTAAATTACCAAAATCATCAATTAAAGCCGTTAAGGCCTTTGGTAAAATGTCGATTGACATGGTATTAGAATGGCAAGTTTCCCAAACCGCCCATCAAAGGTTTCATGGTTTCTGCGGCTACTTCTTGAGCTTTTGTCATGCCATCACGAACCGCAATTTCGATCCAGTGCTCTAGCTCTTCGATATTTTCTAAATCGACCATCTCTGGGTCAATTTTCACTGACTTTATCTTCAACTCGCCAGTGATTTGTACAACCACTGCGCCATCGCCAGCTTCAACTTCAATGATTTCCTTACCCAATTGCTTCTGTGCTTTACGTAATTTTTGCAACATTTTTACCTGATCAAACGCCATATTCCTCCTTATTTACTCTCATGATTATACCTTATTTTTGTTCGGATGTGTAGATGTAAAAACGGTCGGCGTCTTTATTACGGTCATTGACAATTATAGAAGATAAGTGCTTTGAGTATGATTTTGGTATGGTGCTTTTTGCTGCGTGGCTGACGTAAAGTGTTTGGCCAACGTGCTTTGGGGCGACGTAAATTAGAGAGATTTGATGATAATTGTGTTTTTGGAGTGCTTCGTAAATTGGCGATTCTTCCCTGCTGATTAGCAGCGAGAAGGAATCGGTTGGTGCGGTGTTTTTGCGTAGCGCGGTCAAATCCTTATGAAAGCGTGTGGCGGCTTCTGGAAAATAGCGATAGCTGTCAATGTAACGAAAACCACCGCCCATTGTCATGACAATGATGAGGATTGAGATAAAAATCAGTCCTGTACCGCGAGCATATGGATTGCGCGGAAAAAGTCCATACCACATACCCATCAACGATTCGAGGCCGACCGCTAGCAGGATGAACAGCGGAATAATGACAATTGGCGTGAGTTGTGGCTGGAAAATAAGTAATGCAAGAGCTAGAATTAGCCACGACCAAATCATGAATGAGCGAGCGCTGGCGATTTTTTGGAAACTGCGAATTAACCCTAGTCCAACAAGAATCATGGCACTAACATCCATAATTGGGGTGATTTGGTTGCCAACAACGGATGGGAAAATGCGAACATAGGTGTAATAGAGAGTTTTAAGATTGGTAAATATATCAAAACTCAGGCTTTTAATGCCGGCAAGGCTGTGGAATAATGTGTGAGATTTATAACAGAGAAAACCGAGACCGCAGCTTACTACACACAAGACAATAAATGGCAAAACCCAGGATTTACGGTGCTTTCTGGAGATAAGAAAATAGCGTGGATGTGGATGAAGAAAGGCCATGATAAGCAGCCCTAAATTTATATACCAAAAATACGGCGTGAATAGACTGAAGGCTGTCGTGAGCGCCAGACCGATTCGCCAAAGGGGCGCTCTGGGGGCTTTTTGGAGGATGAGTGTCGCAAATAATAGTGTCAGTGCGGTGTAGAAAATATATAAAATTCCAGCAGTCGCACTCTGTCCGATAAATAAGAATTGCCCGGTGGTGATCATGATGAGTAGTGACAGAATGGTTGTGGATGGCTTAAACCAGCGTTTGAGGAGGAAGAATATAGCGATGGAACTGATGATTGAAAGCAGAATGGCTGGGGCTTTAATGGTAAGCAGACTGACACCAAAAATCTTGAAGATTAATAGTTGAAGAACATGAAATGGTAGATTTGTAACAGCGAGACCGTCGATGCTTAAGTTCAAGTGATTGGTAATATTGACCATGTCAATTTCTGATTGAGACAGGCCGCCAGGCGCATACAGGGCAGAAACAATAACCGCTCCAATATACGACAACGCCAGTAGCGTGTAGCCAAAAATATAACGCCATCGGTAAAGAAAAATATCAGTAACTTTTTGCTTTTTCATTGGTATGATTATAGCACAATTCTATTCATGCTTGCGATCTAAACTCATGAAGCGGAGGCGTTCTGGGTGGAAGTATAGCTGGACTTTACCGACAGGACCGTTACGATGCTTAGCGATGATTAAGTCGGTAACATTCTGGACTTCTGGGTTGTCTGGTTCGTAGTAGCCTGGGCGGTAAATAAAGCTGACGATGTCGGCGTCCTGCTCGATGGAGCCAGATTCGCGCAGGTCGGCTAGCTGCGGAATTGGCGGCGTGCGCGACTCAACTGAACGGCTCAGCTGGCTGAGGGCGATCAGCGGCACGTCGAGCTCACGGGCAATTAGCTTCAGGCCACGGGAAATTTCTGACACTTCCTGAACGCGATTACCATTGTGATTGCCATTGGCCTGCATCAGCTGTAAATAGTCAACGATAATCAGACCCAATTGATTTTCATGTGCCAGCCGGCGAGCTTTTGTGCGCATTTCTAATACTGATAGTCCTGGGGTGTCATCAATGTAAATCGGCGCTTCTGCCATCTCGCCCATGGCTTCTGACAGTTTAGCAAAATCATTATCACTCAAGTTTCCGGTACGAATATTCCAGCTGTCAACACCTGATGCGTCCGCCAGCATACGATCAACCAATTGCTCTTTGCTCATCTCCAGGCTGAAAAACAGCACCGGCTTTTTCTCGATTGTTGCCACGTTGTACGCCAAGTTAGTCACCAGCGTAGTCTTACCCATGGCTGGTCGCGCTGCCAGGATAATCAAGTCGGACTTCTGTAGGCCAGCTGTCATATTATCAAGGTCGCGGTAGCCAGTACGAATTCCCCGTAAAGAACCTTTGTTTTTACTAAGTTCTTCAATTCGGTCAAAACTGTCCGTCAAAATGCTTTCCAGGCTTACTAAATCTTGCTTGGTCGACTGGTCTGAGACGCTGAATAATTCGGCCTCGGCTTTTTCCAGCAGCTCCTGTGTCGTCGTTGATTCATCGTAGCCAAGCTCAGAAATGTCGCTACTAGCTTTAATTAAGCGTCGTCGTACAGCCGCTTGTGCTACCATTTCTGCATATGCCGCTGCATGCGCTGCTGTCGGCACGTAGTTGGTGAGTTCTGTCAAATACGCCGAGCCGCCGATGAGTTCCAGCTCGTCCTTGTGCTTCAGCTCATCGGTTAGGGTCAATAGGTCAACTGGCTTGTGTTTCTCAAATAGTCGCATCATACCGCCAAAAATTAGACCGTGGTTTTTATCATAAAAATCGCTAGCGTGGGTAATCTCGGCAGCGTCTGCCAAGACTTCCTCATCAATCAAAATAGCCCCGAGCAAGCTCTTTTCTGCGTCCAGATTTTGTGGTGGAATTTTTCCGCTTGGATTTCCCTTGTCTGTCATGAAATTTCCTCCAATTTAACCTCTTCACCGCCGCCCATCAGTTCAGCAATTTCTGCCAATTTCTTGTCCTTGGGCGGTTTCCTCTCTCCAATTATATCAATTTCCAGCTCCATTCCCGTCTCCGCGGTGATGATTTCTGCTAGTAACGGTCGATTTTTTGCATCATCCAGCTTTTTCTTGTAAAACGCACTGCCGGCAAAAATAGTCAGTTTATCTCCGTCAAACGCCCACTGACTTTTTTGAAGTAATGACGACAAGCCAACCGATTTTTCCTTGGCTTGTTCAATCACCTTTTGCCAGTCCAGCTCTAGCGGTGCATCAGATTTGCGTGATTTTGTGGACGACTTTTTGGCTGGTTTGTTGTCTTGGTTTTCGGACGTTTTTTTCACTGGCTCAGTTGGTTTGGTGCTTTGGCTTTTTGCTGGCTTCTCCGCTGATGACGCTGTCTTGGCTGGTGTCGAAATGACGGTTGGCGTTGCTGTGACAGCTTGGGCAACTGTCTTCTTCGGCCTAGCTGACTGGGCGTGATGTTGCATGAAAATGGTCAATAGTTTCAAGTCTGGGTGCGGGTGGCGATCAACCTCGATCAGCTGCTGAATGAGTTCAACAAGGCTTGGGTTTGTGCGCAGTCTGGCGCGAGCGATTGACAATAATTGATGTGATACCACAGTTGGACTGACACCACTTTGTTCCAACTCTTGCAGAATATTAAGTATGTCAGCGCTGTTCTCTGATTGATATAAATCAAGCAATTTCTCCAGTGTGGATGCGTCGCTTAAGCCTAAGTATTCAGTAACCATGGCGACGGTCAGTGGCTGGTCGGGCGTGGCCAAAATTGACAATTGATCCAGCATGCTGATGCCGTCGCGAAACCCGCCGCGTGAGCGCTCGGCGATCAGCCGAGCAGCGTCCGCCTTGATGGCAAAGCCCTCTTTTTCGGCGATGGCCATCAGCTGGCGCGCCATGACGTCAACTGAGATGGGATGAAAGAAAAATTGCTGGACGCGGCTGAGAATGGTGGCTGGCAGCTTGTCGGCGTCGGTGGTGGCGAGGATGAAGACTACGTGTGCTGGCGGCTCTTCCAGCGTCTTTAATAGTGCGTTGAACGCAGGTTTGGACAGCATGTGGACTTCGTCGATGATGTAGATTTTTTTCGGCGCGGAAACCGGCGCGACCTGGGCTTTTTCACGCAGGGCGCGGATGTCGTCGACGCCGTTGTTGCTGGCGGCATCAATTTCGATGATATCCAGGTGCGAAGCTTCCTCGTCGTATGGCAACTGATTGATCTCATGTGCCAAAATTCGTGCTACGCTGGTTTTTCCCACGCCGCGCGGACCCGTCAGCAAATACGCATGGGCGATTTTCCCCTGCTCCAAGGCCCGGCGCAAAATGTTGGTCACGTGATCTTGCCCCAACACCTCGTCCAAGCTGCGACTGCGATATTTGCGGTACAGTGCTTGACTCATTACTTATGTATTATAGCGCAAAGTGCGGGATTAGTAAGCTCTTTAGCGGTCAGGAATGGGAACTTCTTCACCACTTTCTAAAATCATGGTCTTTCTTGGCCATAGTTCTATCGGTTCGTCAATATACGGCAAGTCAGTCGCTTCTGCGATGGCTCGCATGGCCATGTCTATCGGTGCACGTAGAGCTTGACGTCGAGATTCGTGGTCTGTCGAAGCGGTATAATCTCTATACGCTGCTGTATAGTCGATAGGATCACCCAGAGTAACGTGGATTTGCTCATCTTGTGGCATGTATGCATCCAGATCAGTAGGCCACGGTTCGTAGCGAATACCTACTGGCAATAAGTTAGGCTCCACCCCCCCCCTATATTTGCGTCAAATAAAATTCGTGACGCACCCGTTCGCCCTTTAGTTACCTGAGCGTCGCCCGTGTATGCGCCTTCTGGAAAGATGAGCAGTGAGCGTCCGTCAAGTAACGCTCGTCTGGCCATTTCGAGCCCAGCTTTCAAATATTCTTTTCCGCCATGTACTTCAAGTGGTATCGTATGCAGCGCATTTTCTATCATTAGTCGCCGCACTGCCGTGTCCACAGAACTATTTTTATACGCCAATCTTGAACTAATAACAACGTCGCAGTCCTCCGGCAGACTTGCTGGTATGGCAAAGATATCGCGCATGCAAGCATGATTGGCGACGAATACATTCGGGCCTTCTGGTATGTTGTCGAGCCCGTGTGTCGTAATTGCCATTTCTCTACCTATAGTTTGTAAGAGTGGCTTCTTTCCCTCGTTCACATCTGCCTCGCTTTCAAAGCTTGCTTAACAGCGCGCGCCACTAAGCGATGTCCTTTTGCTGAAAAATGAATACCATCCGACAGTGGTATGAACGGCAACTCAATGTAGTCACCGAGCGCCTCCTTATTCTGCAAGATCTCTTGTCGTATAGCTTCTGATTGTTCGGTGAATTCTGGACCAGAATCTTCGCCGGTCGAAAATGCTGGCGGTAAGATATATATAACGTCAGCACCGTGAGCCAGTTTTTGATAATCTGTCAAATCGTGAATGATAGCTTGCGCCGTCCTACCGTATTGCTGTTGTAAATCGTTAGTGCCAAGGGCGATGATGATGATGTCCACATTGCTCGCCTGTTGCAAAGCTTCTGCAAACGTATGTTTACCATTTTTGTACGGCTTTGCCTTACAGAAATCTCCCGCTACACGGCCCGATAGTCCGTTTGCAATGATGTGCGCTTTGCCTCGTAATTCTTGCTTTAGACGGTTGACCCATCGGTCGCTATACCGCACTCGTGATCCAACGAAACTGTCTCCCCAGACATTAGAATCGCCGTAAATAAAAACTCGCTTAATGCTGCTAGTTGTTTGATTTTGTTTCCTGATCATACTAAACTCCGTGTTTCTGCAAATAGTGTAATACAATATGCCGGGTTGGTCAAAACAACGCCAGCTGTGTGCTGGGTATTTCGATGTCAATGGCGCCGTCAATTTTATGTGCTTGGTAGCCGATGAACTTTTTCACGTTGTATGCCAGTAGTTGTCCGTCGTAGTCGGTAATGAGTATTGGACCGATGATACTGCGGACGCGCCCAGCCAATTGGATCTGATCTTTCATCAGTACTACTCTTGTTAAATCAACGCCAGCGGTATGAAAATAATCTTCGCAAGGAATTAGCTCGGACTTCGGAAATGATACGCCAATTTTCTGTTCAATTTCAAGCAGTTTTTGCCGCAACTTTTCCTCGCCGTCCGCGCGATCGAAAGGCTGTTTTATAAGCTCGAGTTTCTTATGAATCGGCATGGTCTCAACGATGCCGTCCAGCCTGGCAATTTTCGCCTCATACTGCCGGGCAATCAGCGCCGAAGCAAACGTCTCCAGTTTCAACGCCAGGCGCGCTCCCTGCTCCAGTAGCCGCCGAATGCCGCGCTCTTCCTGCGAGATACCGACCTTAATGACTCCCGGCGCAAAATATGCCAGATAGACGAAGTGCGGGTTTTGATTAATCTTTTCCTGCTGCGCCGACACCGAATCGGCGTTATAAAATGCTGGATTAAAACCAGTCCGATCGCGGCATTTCAGACAATTTTCATACTTGCCATCAACCGTGGCGGAATCTGGACAAATTTGGCTGCAATGATTTTCAAAATCTACCCAGCCGGTGCAATATTTGGTCGAGAAGTCAAATTCAAGCGATAAATCTTGTCCAAACAATTCCCGTCGCTTAATCTCGCCATCAATTTGACAGTCAATAAACGGCTGGTTATCGGCATTAAAACTGGCATAAGCGAGTAAAAAATCGTCTGGCATAACACAATTATATCAAAAACCGCCCGCAGGCACGGACGGCTTTAAAAAGCGGAAACTACTTTACAATGCCGCTTCAACAGCTGCCCAGGTGGCGTCAGGATTGTCCTCTGGGATGATGATGGTGACTTGGTCGCCGACGTTAATACGGAAATAAGTGACGCTGGCGAGCAAAATGCGATATTCGCGGCCGGAAGCCTCGACGTAGTAAACACCGTCGTGCTGGACTAGCGTGCCGATGACTTGCTTGCGCGGCACTGGACCGATCTGCTTATAGATAAAGCTGCCGTCCTCGGCGATGGTTAATTTCATCAAATCACCCTCAACCAGCTTAGATTTCGAGGCATAATTGGCAGGAATCGGATAATTTTTTCCGTCAGGACTGAGCATCATTTGCCCGTCAAACACGCCCTCAATAACCTTGCCGGCGACTTCGTCGGACGGATTTTTCGGGGTAACGACTTGCCCGTCGTCGCCAACGATGCTGATTAAAAGTTCTTTTGCGGCAGCTAGGTTAGTTTCCGCCTCTTGAATAAGTGTCCGGAGACGCTTAACTTGTTTTTCTGGTAATTCAGACATGGTTCTCGCAATTCCTTTGTCTATTTTTATAATACTTACATTTATATATAACACAGCTTCCTGTTTATGGCAAGCCGCGATACACATTTTTCCCTAATTTTCCACAGTGCTATAAGATGTGAATAAAAAACTGTTGCAAATTTTACCCTTGCAATTGGTATATGATTCATGATATCAGCAATCAGGCGTATAAAAATCACCGCCCAAAGAGGACGGTGATTAAACGAAACAAATTGGCGTTATATAACAAATTATGAAAGCTCAACGCTAGCGCCGGCGCCTTCCAAGGTCTTCTTTGCAGCTTCAGCTTCGTCTTTAGAAACTTTCTCTACAACTGGTGCTGGAGCGCCGTCAACGATAGCCTTTGCTTCGCCGAGGCCCAAGCCAGTGATTTCCTTAACAGCCTTGATGACTGCAACTTTCTGAGCACCTGCATCCTTCAATGTGACGGTGAACTCAGTTTTTTCGTCAGCCGCAGCAGCGTCGCCACCAGCAGCTGGACCAGCAACAGCGACAGCTGCAGCAGCTGGCTCGATGCCGTATTCGTCTTTCAAGTGATTTTTCAATTCGTTAACTTCCAGAACTGTCAACTTGGTCAGTTCTTCAGCCAATTTCTTAATATCAGCCATGATATGTCTCCTTAGTTATTGATTATTATCATCTCGAGTTATCCAATCTTCACCGTCTCCTCTTTTCGCGCCGCGCGCCTTCAGGAGTGCTCGGGCTGCAACGCTATACCGGAGCTTATGAAGACCGAATAACTCGAGATGATTGATTGCTAAACTTAAGCCGCAGCTTTGGCTTCGATGCCGTCCAGTAAGCCGTGCAAATTGCCGCCAAGTGCGCCCACGGTGTCGTGGACTGGTGAGAGCAGCTGTGCCACCACTTCGGCGATAAGCTGGTCTTTGCTTGGCAAGCCTGCCAGCGCCTTGATGTCAGCTTCGTTGATGCTGAGGCCCTCACCTGAGAAACCACCAGCCAACTGCAGTGCTGGATGTGTCTTTGCAAACGTGTCCAAAACTTTCGCTGGCATGACTTCGTCCTCAGCACTGATGGCGTAAACCAATTGACCGACTAATGAGTCGGTGCCGGTTTCTTTGTAGGTATCGACCCCTTGCAGTGCCACGCGCACCAAGCGGTTTTTAACCACCTTGATGGTGACGTTTGCCTCGCGGGCAGCCTTGCGCAATTCCTGCAATTCAGCCACACTCAGACCCTGGTACCGCGCGAAAGCCGTACCTTTGGCGTTCTTCAGCAGCTCGGTTAGTTCAGCAACCAAAGTTTGTTTTTTATCGCGTGAAATTGCCATAAAAATCCTTTCTTTGATTGAGTTAATTTGTTATGTGCCAATTTGTTAACGTTCGGTAATGGAGAATCGCCAACAAAAAACGTCTTTGATTCTCGCACTACCAAAGACGTCAAATAAAACTGTTAGTTTCATCCCTCGGTGGCATTTTTACATCTGTTTTTATACAAATCGCCACTGTCTTTGGTAATGTTCTCTAAGATTGTAGCAGAAATGACAACGGGATGCAAGTATTGCGATGATATTTCTCTCAATCAACAGATTTTATCGCTGCATCAATTGCAGCCTCACCTCTTCTCAGTATTACTCTGCGTTCTTCTGGGGTTAGCCCCCCTCGTATTCCGTACTCAGCCTGATCTGGGTGTCTCAGTGCGTCTCCTAAGCATTCTCGTCTCACTGGGCAACTGGAGCAAACATCTTTAGCCTCTCGTATAGCAGTTTTTCTTTTGTCTCTTTTTAGCTCTCGCTCTGAATCGTCTGGGTTGGACTGAAAAAACAGTCTGTCAGCTTCTTTGGTACCTAATTTTGTACATGAGGCGTCATCTCGCCAGTATGTGGTTTCTGATAGTGACATAATATTATCATTTTACAATATTATTGATATTAAATCAACTCTATATTTAAAAATACCCCGATTTCTCAGGGTATTTGTTTGTCCTTATGAGGCTATAATGAGGCCTCGACCTTTATGCCAGGACCCATGGTCGTTGTAATAGCAACGCTCTTGACGTAAATGCCCTTAAGGCTGGATGGCTTTTGAGCATTCAGGCTGGCGAGGAAAGCGCGAGTGTTTTCTGCCAGTTTGTCGGCGCCAAAGGACACTTTACCGATCGCCAGGTGGACGATGGCCTGCTTATCGACGCGGTACTCAACCTTGCCGGCTTTGGCTTCGGACACGGCTTTGGCGACGTCGGTGGCGACGGTGCCGGACTTTGGATTTGGCATCAAACCGCGCGGGCCGAGTAGCCGGGCGTACTTGCCAAGCTTTGGCATATATTGCGGCGTGGCGACCAAAATATCAAAGTTCAGCTCTTCCTTGTCCAGCTGCTTCAGGAATTCCTCGTCGCCGATGATGTCAGCGCCAGCTTTCTTGGCAGCGGCATGTTCGGTTTCCGGTGCGAACACCGCCACGCGAACGTCTTTGCCGGTGCCATGCGGTAGTGCTACGGTCGAGCGGACGTTCTGGTCGGCTTGGCGTGGATCGACGCCCAGGCGAACGTGGATTTCAACGCTGGCGTCGAACTTGACCGGGCTGGTCTCGGTCGCCAGCTTCAGTGCTTCGTCAAGACTGTACAGCTTATTTTTCTCAATCTTCTTTGCAGCTTCTTGGTATTTCTTGCCGCGGCGCTCCAGGCGTGGACGCGTGATTGGCTTCGGGCCTTTCTTGACATGTGCTTCGGCGTCGTCGGACTGCGGCGTGGTGTCGCCAGCTTCTTTACGGGCTTCTTTTTCGGCTTTTTCAGCAGCCTCGTCGAGGGCTTTTTGGCTGCGCTTACCAGCCTTGGCGACGACAGCTTCGCGCTCGGCGATAACGTCTTTATCTTTGGTGTCGTGCGGCTTACTGCTCTCAGGCGTGCCTGATTCAGCTTCGGCAATCGCCGCTTCAATCTCAGCGATAGTGTTCTTCTCGCTGACTGCTAATTTTAGTTCTGCTGCTTTTTCTAGCAGCTCGGCTTTCTTGGCCATGATAATCCTTTCTGTGGTACAAGCGGCAACTCGCCACCTCGGGCGAATCTGCCTCCCAGCATTGATTTGATGATGGGTTGATTATAGCATATTTGCGGCAATAGAGACAATATATTTGCTATTTGAAGATAGCTATATATAAATTAGGAATAAGTGAATTCGACAATGTTGTAGCTAATATTTAGCTTCCCTGGCCCATCTTAACGATGTACCTATTCTTTGCTAAACTAGTAATTATGGATATAACAATTACAGACATACAGGCAAGGCAAATTTTAGACTCACGCGGTAATCCGACAGTTGAGGCAGATGTGGCTCTGAGTGACGGTTCCTTTGGTCGGTCGGCGGTGCCGTCAGGTGCGAGCACGGGGTCGTTTGAGGCGGTTGAGCTAAGAGACGGCGAATTGGCTTTTGGAGGCAAGGGCGTGCTTCGGGCGGTTGATAATGTCAATTCTGAAATTGCCCGGGTCTTAAAAGGAATGAGTCCGTTTGACCAGACGGCAATTGATGAAAAAATGAAGGAGTTGGATGGTACGCCAAATAAGGCGCGCTTGGGGGCTAATGCGATTTTAGCGGTGTCGTTGGCGGTGGCGAAGGCCGTGGCAAAATCACGCGACGTGGAGCTATATCAATATGTCAATCATCTGGCGGGTCGTCCGACTATGTCTTTACCGATGCCGATGATTAACGTGATGAACGGTGGCCAGCACGCGTTGGGTGCGACTGATTTTCAGGAATATATGATCATTCCGACTAGTGCGGCGACGTTTGCTGACGCGGTTCGGATGAGCGCGGAAGTGTTCCATGTTTTGGCGAAAATACTGAAAGATGAGGGATATCCAACGACAGTTGGTGATGAAGGCGGTTATGCACCGCATGTCAGAAATGGTAATATGGAGCCGATTTTGCTATTAACGCGAGCGATTGAGCAGGCTGGCTATAAATTGGGCGTGGACTTTGGATTTGCGCTGGATGTGGCGGCAAGCGAGCTATATAAAGATGGCAAATATAATCTGTTGACTGAGCATCGAGTGTTGTCGGCGGACGAGATGATTCGCACGTATAAGGCGTTACTTGGGCGCGTACCGGTACTTTCAATTGAGGATGGCTTGAATGAAGAAGCCTGGGAAGATTGGGAGAAAATGACAGCCGATTTGGGCCATTTTGCGCAGTTGGTCGGTGACGATCTTCTGGTGACGAATGTTGAGAGACTTAAGCGTGGAATTGAGGAAAAAGCTGGCAATGCTATTTTAATTAAGCCAAATCAAATCGGCACACTGACCGAGACTATTCAGGCTGTTTTAATGGCAAAGGATGCTGGATGGAATACCGTAATGAGCCATCGGTCGGGCGAAACTGAGGATGTGACGATTTCTCATTTGGCAGTTGGACTGGGTACGGGTCAGGTTAAGACTGGTTCGATGTCGCGCTCGGAGCGAATTGCCAAATATAATGAGCTGTTGAGAATTGCGGAAAAGCGTCCAGATTTGGAAATCGCCCATCCGTTTGTGAAGTAATTTTTAAAAAGACTTCCCTGATGTGTTTTGACGGGAAGTTTTTTATTGATAATTATTTTCTTATAAACTCGATTTCGCCACACTCACGGATGCGGATAATTTGCGACGGTCGAGAATTGGTGATTTCTCCAGAATCAACGTAGATGGCGATGGATTCATGGAAGTAATTGACCGCTTCGTTAATATTTTTTGCAGGTTTTTGACCGGAAAGATTGGCGCTGGGGGCGGCTAGATAACCAACTTTCTGAATTAATTCCGACAGGGGCGATTTTGAGACGGCACGAAATGCCAATGTGCCGTTAATATGTGGTATATGCGGCAAGAAATCAGGAGACACATTCACGATAATTGTTGTTGGGCGTTCTGTAGCTAGTTTTTGGTATTTTTCTTGCATATGCGGGGTCAGTCCGGGAATATCGGTAATATCAGAGGCGAGGACGACGACAGATTTGTCTAAGGGTCTTTGCTTGACTTTATATAATCTTTCAATTGCTTTCTTTGACTCAGCCCGAGCCAGCACGCCATAAATAGTATCTGTCTTAGCGATGATTAGCTGGTCAGATTGGAGAGCTGAGATAACTGCACTGTCTAAAATATTTTCTACAATCATTTTTCAAATTTTACCATAAAAATAACCCCGACAGATTCGGGGCTATTCTCCTTTTCAAATTAGTCGACGATTTCTACGCCCATTGAGCGAGCTGATCCAGCGACAACTTTCATTGCGCCTTCAATGTCGATTGCGTTCAATTGGTCTTTTTTCGCCTCAGCAATTTCTTGTAATTGCGCGCGAGTAAGCTTACCGACCTTATCAACGTGCGGTTTACCGCTTCCCTTTTGGATGCCAGCCTTTTCACGAATCATATCGTCAACTGGCTGTCCAAGCGAATTCCAGGTGAAAGTTCGATCTTCGTAAACTTGGATATGAACAATCACATCCTTACCCATCATGTCTTTTGTGGCGTCGTTGAATGGATTGATAAAGTCCATCATATTTAGCCCCCACTGACCGAGCGTTGAACCAACTGGAGGCCCGGCAGTGGCCCGACCTGCTGGAATGCGCAATTTCAAATTGCCAATAATTTTCTTTGCCATAATTCTTCCTTATAGTTTGTAGTGCGTAACTCGATTATTATAGCGAAAAAATCGCTAAAACGCAAGTTAAACTTTCTTTACCTGCAATGCGTCCAGCTCTACTGGCGTGTCGCGGCCGAACATGCTGACCATAACTTTTAGAGTACCTTTAGAGGCGTCAATTTCGCTAACTGCCCCATCAAAGCCCTTGAACGGCCCGTCAATAATTGAAACAACTTCGCCTTCTGAGAAGTCAATTTGATGCTTTGGCTCCTCGACGCCCATGCGTTTTTTAATCTTATTAATTTCTTTTTCAGAAACTGGCGTTGGCGTAGTGTCGGCGCCAACAAATCCGGTCACGCCCGGCGTGTTGCGGATAATATACCAAGTTTCATCGGTTAATTTCATTTCTACCAGTACGTAGCCTTGGAAAATCTTCGCCTCGATGATTTTGCGTTTGCCGTTACGGATTTGGATTTGCTTTTCCTTTGGCACCATGACATCAAAAATCTTGTCGGCCATATCGACGCCGTTGATGCGTTGGCGGATTGATTCGGCAACTTTTTCTTCATAGCCAGAGTAGGTGTGGATTGCATACCACTGTCGGCTGTCGTCATATCGTTTTGCGCTCATGTAAAACTCCTTTTTACTTCAAAATTTGATTAAAGCCCCAGTTAAAAGCGGCGTCAAGTAATAAGATCAGAACAATAAACACTGCAGTAAAAACAATCACGGCTGCGGTCATCGCCCAAGTGGCTGAGCGGGTTGGCCAGCGCACTAGTTTCAGTTCTTTCCAAGCACCCTTAAAATAAACAGTCAATGTTCCCCGATCGCTGGTTTTCTTGGCTATTTTAGTGGCTGGTGATGTGACTTTTGATTTTGTTTTGGTGGCTTTTTTTACAGTAGTTTTTTCTTTTTTTGGCGCGTCGTCAGTAGCTTTAATCCGACGAACCGTGGTTTTGCTGCTTGCCTTGCCTTTCTGTGCCATATTTTCTCCCAATTTAAAAAGTCTGTTTTTCACAGACTGTCAATAGTTATTGTAATCTATCCAAGCGAAAATAGCAAGCTGACTCAGATTTACCCACTGTCATTTCTTAAACTCCTTTAGCTTAAACCCGAAAGTCGAGCCATGGTTCAGCCGACTTTCCACTTCAATTTTACAGCCTAGCTTTTTCGCTAATTTTGCCGAAACATACAACCCCAGTCCTGTGCCCTTGGTCTCGCGAGTGCGATAATCTTCAGCACGGTAAAACTTGTCAAATATTTTTCCTATGTCAGCTTTACTAATGCCAATTCCCGTATCAATTACCTTAAAAACTATTTCGCCAGTTTTATTCTTTTTTATAGATAGCGTTACAGAACCTTTTGGTGTGTAGCGAATAGAATTGGTGATGAAGTTTTGGATTAGCTCTTCCAGATAAAGCCGCGAGGCCTTGACCGACCCGAGACGTCCGCCAATATCGAGATTAAATGCCAAGCCTTTCTCTTCTGCTTGTGGCGAATATTCGGAGTTTATTTGAGCAGCAAGTTCTGTGATATTAATAATTTCTGTTTCATCAGCGATTCCCCGCTCGGCCCGTGACAGTGTACTAAGGTCATTAACCATCCGCGCTAAGAATAAGATTTGCTTATGAGATTCATCAATAGCTTCGGGAATTTTCTTCATCATATTATGCTCAATGAGCAGTTTGGCATTACTGAGCGACCCTTCGGCAATGGTGATTGGTGTGCGTAGCTCGTGGCTTACCACGCTGATAAATTCATCGCGCTCTTCTTCCAGGCTTTTCATTTTTGTGATGTCGCGCAGAATCAGCACGTAGCCATCGGGCGTCATTTTATCACCGCCCTGAACTGGAGCAAACGTCACTTCCAAGCGTACGTAATCTTTATCGTCAATTGGCATAATAATATCATCACGTTGGCGAATCGTTGAAGATTTGGTCAGCTCCTTAAAAACGTCGATTGGCTTTTTATTGGTTGTCTCTAAGTTCAGCACCTGACTGATGTGCTCGCCGTCGATGTCGTTGTTTGTGTCAATTAGATTAAGAGTCGCTGAATTATAGGTGTTGATAATACCGTGCTCGTCCGTACTGAGAATCGCATCAGTAATATTATTTATAAGTGTAAGCATTCTTTGGTGTTCACTAATGCTTCTGCGTTTGCCTTCATCGGCAGCCTTGCTATCAATTCGTGCCAGCAATTGATGTAAAATAACCGTTATACTACCTAAGATAATACTAAGAATAACCAACAAAATAATGAACACCCACATGGCTTAAGTATAGCATAAGCAAATCTATTTCTATACGTGCGGGGAGTGTTTTTTTAGCTCATTGCGGTGGATTTTATAATGCGGGTCAAACTTTGCGACTTCCGCCCAAAACCTTGTCGAGTGGTCCATATATCTGGTGTGGCACAATTCGTGAATGATAACATAATCAATAAGCTCAAACGGCAAATTCATCATACCAATGTTCAAACTAATCGTTCCTGACGAAGAACAGCTCCCCCAGCGGCTTGAGGCGTGGGTTATTTTACAACGAGAAAACGAAAAGTCGTGTTGTTGAGCTAAGAAAGATAAGCGCCTGGGTAGATATCCTTTTGCTTCTTTTCGGAGAGCAACGAGGATTTTATCGCGGATTAGTTGCTGGTTGGTGACAGATTCGATTTGTTCGGACTGGTTAATTTCTGCGATGATTTGTGTACCAAGGATTTTTACGCTGGAGGGTTTGGGAGTTGGCTGGATTAGGAGATGGTGGCTTTTGCCGATCTGTTGATTTTTTATGTAGGAAAAATTCACTTGGTGCTGGGAGACTAGCTCGCGAATTTGCTTGCGTGAGGTTTTAACAAGCGTCTTTGCAGCGAGAATTGGCGCATAAAGCGGCATGGTAACTCGCAGACGACCATCTGGAGCAATCTTCAGGCTGATATTTTTTGCCAGACTTTGTCTTTTGACGACAATTTCTCCGAATTCTGGATCGGTAATGACTGGCATGACTATCCTATGCTAATACGATTGGCGACAGCGCGGCGTGGTGTCTCAGGACGGCTGGCGCTGAGCTGCTTGAGGACGGTACGCGCCTGGGTACTAAAAGTGTGGCGACCACTAATGACAATATATGATTCGCTGCTGTGTGGCGCGGAAAATTGCTTTAATCGGCGGTCGAAGGAATCATCGTTTCCGTTATATACTTTTATCCAGCGTCGTTTGGCGGTTGCAGAGTCGGTTTGTACCCATACGAAAAGGGCTTTATAGCCATATTCTCTTGCCAGGCGACTAATACGCATGCGGTTGTTGCGCTGATCGGTCGCGCCGTCTAAGATTATTGTTTGTTTGGTTTTTAAAAATTCTTCTAAGATTGCTAATGTTGCATCTGAGGTGGTTTTTGTGTCATCAGTGAAAACCTCAAATTGGCGAGAACTTACCACGGGAGCATTAAAAATCTTTGCAAATTCTACCGCAAATTGTGTCTTGCCTGAACCTGGCGCACCAACCATGGCAATGATATGAGGAAGCGAAGGTGATAGAGGTTTCATATGGAGAAATTATAGCAGATTTTTGACTAATAAAAAAGATTCCCTTTTTTGTGAGAATCTTGGCAGGAGTGGAGGGACTCGAACCCCCGACACCTGGTTTTGGAGACCAGTGCTCTAGCCACCTGAGCTACACTCCTATGACGTACATTTTAACACGAATTTGCCTTGTCGCAAACGCTAAAATTGTGAAAAATAAAAATTCCGTGAAAAAAATACCAAAATCCCTTGAAAAAACATAAGCGTCGTCCTACAATGAAAACAGAGATGAAGATTTTAATGCTTGGGTGGGAACTTCCTCCGCACAATAGCGGCGGACTTGGTGTGGCTTGCTATCAGATGTCGAAAGCTCTCGCTGCCCAAGGTGCTGATATTGATTTTATTGTTCCCTATCGAGCGCAGCATCCAGGAATTGATTATATGAACGTCTATTCGGCGACTCCATTGCCACCAGATTATTATGATTTGGGTGCTTATAATAACGGTTCGCCAGAAGATCGGGAAAACGCTCAGGATGAACATGGGCTTTCTCCAATGCGTGCTGTCCAGCGTCGTTATGGTAAATTTGTTCGGAAATTTGTCCGGAAACATCGTCCTGATGCAATTCATGCGCATGATTGGCTAACGATGGAGGCTGGGATGATTGCAAAGGAAGAAACTGACGCGCCGCTGATTGTGCATGTGCACGCGACAGAGTTTGATCGCTCGGGTGAGCAGTTGGGTAACCCTATGGTGCATGAAATTGAACAGCAGGGCTTATTGATGGCGGATCGGATTATTGCTGTGAGTCAACTTACGAAGGAGATAATTGTTAAAAATTATCATATTCCGCCAGAAAAAATTGAAGTGGTTTATAATGCGATTGATTTGGCTGACTTGCCACCGCACAAATATGACACTAGCACCTATAGGTATTTGGAAGAGTTAAAGCATGATGGTTATACGGTCGTAGGCGCATTGACCAGATTAACGGTCCAGAAAGGTTTGACATATTTTGTGCGGGCCGCAGCTAAGGCGCTCAGTAAGTATGAGAAAATTGTCTTTGTATTGTCTGGTAATGGTGAGCAGCGCGATGAATTAATTGAGCTAGCGGCGGATTTGGGGATTAGCGATAAAGTGATTTTTACTGGCTTTGTTCGCGGAAAACAATGGCGTGATATTTATTGTTTACTTGACGTTTTTGTGATGAGTTCGGTATCGGAACCTTTTGGCCTGACAGCTCTAGAGGCGGCACACCACGACACAGCGCTGTTGATTAGTCGCCAATCTGGTGTCGGTGAGGTGCTGAATAATATTATGCGATTTGATTATTGGGATGTGAATAAGCTTGCGGATGAAATTGTTAATATTGCTGAATCCCCCGCCCTCCAGCAGTCTTTGAAGCAAAACGTCAAACATGAATATGCGAAAATCTCTTGGCAAGATGCAGCAAGGCGGTGCTTGAAGTTATATAAAGGAGCAATGACATGAATAAATCTCGAGGCATAACTTTATACTTACACGTACATCAACCGTGGCGAGTGCGCGAATATAGTGTTTTTGACACAGCTTGGCGACATGACTATTTTTCTGGTGGCCAAAATCCAGCTCAAGATAATCAAAAAATATTCCAGAAGGTTGCGGAAAAATCATATTTGCCGATGAATGCCCTGCTTGAGAAATTACTGAAAAAATACCCTGACTTTAAATTGTCGCTCAGTTTTAGTGGTACGTTTTTAGAGCAGGCCGAGCAGTTTAATCCTGAAGTGTTAGAAAGTTTCAGGCGTTTGGTGAAAACCGGTCAAGTGGAGATTTTATCAAGCCCTTATCATCACAGTCTGGCATTTTTCTACTCACGCAAGGAATTTGAAAGGCAGATTGAGCTTCATCGCTGGAAAATTCGTGAGGTTTTTGGTGCGGAGACGCGTGTATTGGCAAATACAGAATTGGCGTATAGTGACGATTTGGCCAAATGGGCGGAGCGATACGGCTTTAATGGTGTGTTGGCTGAAGGCTGGGACCCAATTCTAAATTGGCGTAGTCCTAATTATGTCTATCGGCCGATTGGTACGGAGAAAATTGGACTGCTGCTTAAGAATTACCGATTGAGCGATGATTTGGCGTTCCGATTCAGTAACCGAAAATGGGTTGACTGGCCGTTGACTGCAGATAAATTTAATACGTGGGTAACTGATTCTGTTCGTTATGCACCGCTGCTTAATTTGTTCATGGATTATGAAACATTTGGTGAACATCAATGGGCAGAGTCTGGTATTTTTGACTTTTTCGAAGATTTTGTCGGCAAGTGGCTAAGCGTGGCTGGAAATACTTTCTATACGGTCAGTGAAGCTCTGGCGGCTAATGCGCCGGCGGGTGAGATTAGTATGCCATCACCGGTAACCTGGGCAGACTCTGAGCGAGATTTAACGGCCTGGAATGGCAATAGTCTACAGAAAGAGGCCTTGCGATATGTTTATGAATTGCAGGATGACATTCTGAAAAGTGGCGATGAGGCGCTGATCGATGATTGGCGAAAACTACAAACATCTGACCACTTTTACTACATGGGGACTAAGTGGTTCACCGACGGCGACGTACACGCTTACTTTAGTCCGTATAATTCACCGTATGACGCGTTTTTGTACTACATGAATGCTATTCGTGATATGCGCTCGCGGCTGCGAAAATAGGAATATCTTCTTGGGCAATAAAAAACTCCCTTTGGATTTGAGGGAGTTCTCTGGTGATTTCAGTAAGATTAGCTTTTACGAGCCTTAACTTCGTTACGACCGAGATTCTTCTTTGTCTCGGTGTAGGTTGCGTGCTTTCTCGCAATTGGGTCGTACTTTTTCAATGTCAATTTTCCCTGGCCTTTGGTGGTACGGTTTTGGGTATTAACAGTAGTGTAGTAAGTTCGGTGGTTGCTCAAGTTACTCACCAAACCAATCAGCTTTCGTTTCGTATTCTTCTTTGCCATCTCTTTACTCGTTAGATTTTATAAAACGTCTTGGCTAATTATAGCATGTGTGGAGTAAAAATGCTAGCGTGGACGTACAGTTTTGTTATAATTTACAGTTTATTATAGAGAATTGTCAATTTTACGCAGGATTCTAAGAAATTTTGGGCCTATGCTTGCTTATTTTTTAATATGACATTCTGCTCTTCGGGCGTGAATCGTCTTGATTCGCGCATTTTTTGGTAAGCTTTGTTGCGTGTCCATGCGTCGATTTGCCCGTTTTCTAGTTCAGCCAGCGTCAGCTCAAAGAAGTGTACCGCCGCCGTAGCGTACAGCCAGGCTAGCGCCATTTTGACGTAATAACTGTCGTGTTTAATCCCCCGCAGCACTGCGAAAACCTGATCGATGTGTGCTTCGTCTAGGAAATTAGTCATCAAAGAAACTACGCCGTAGCGTACCGTGAACTCGGCTTCGCTCCGCAAGCATTCTAGTGCAAAATCCCACCACATTTCGCCGGCAAAGCGCCGTTTCTTCTCGACAAATATATCAATGTGTTCCCACGAATCAACGAGCGGCAGGTATTGCTTGGTTAGGTCAATCGCCATTTGATCATCAAGCCGAGCGTGCGTGATCAGCAGCCCGCATAGCAACACGTATTCAAATGATTTATTCTGCACTGTTAGTAATTTGCTAATGTTCGCTACACCCATGTCGGGCGCCAATTCCCTCGCCAATCGCCGCAAATCCGGCACGCGCACGCCGATGACCGGCATCTTGGTGTTGACGATGCGCTGGTTAAAGGCGGCGTAGGTTTCGTTGCCTTGGGATAGGTCTGTTAATCTATTCAAAATGTCGTCAGTCATGTAGTTAGTATAGCGTAATCTATAAAAATAAGCCCTACCGGTAGGGCTTATTGCATCATACAATGGAGCCACGATCGGGGCTTGAACCCGAGACCTCATCCTTACCATGGATGCGCTCTACCAACTGAGCTATCGCGGCATAACAGGATTCATTTTAGCATATTAAGCTGTATCTAATCAACCAGTTACCTTTTACGGGAAGGTTTTTTAGTCGAAGCGCTAGATTCTTTTGGCAACTTTGGTGTAATAAAAGCTTCTATGATTCCCCAAGTCACGCCGTTAACTAAGAATGTAATAAAAAGAATCCCTGAAATTGATGCCGCCAAGTGCGCTGAAGAGATATTAAAGAGAGTCAATAACCCAGCCGCCGCCAACCCAAGAATAGCCAAGATAATATAGGCGTACTGTAGTTTCAGCCGCTGATTTTTTTCGCTATTCCAGACTGACAGGATGGATTTTGTAAATTCAAACATGACCATATAATAGCATATATGCTTATAAAAGTCAATGTCATTACCTTGCTCTGTCAAAAAATCGCCCATAAGGGCGACGATAATTCAAGCTTGGTGCTGGAAGTAGGACTCGAACCTACGAAGCCTTACGGCGGGAGATTTACAGTCTCCTGTGATTGCCACTACACGATTCCAGCGCAATTTGGAGCCGCTTCTCGGACTCGAACCGAGGACCTACGGTTTACAAAACCGTTGCTCTAGCCAGCTGAGCTAAAACGGCACTGGATTTATTTTAGCAATTTTTACATTGCCTGACAAGAGTTACATAACGATTTTTTTAGGTTGTTGGATTCTACGCTGTTGTCGTGGGCGCGGAGTGCCAACGGTTTTCTGGGCTGGGGCTGGTGGTGTGAGCATCTTTGTGGCTTTTTTACGCAGCTCTTCAGCAAGTTCTACCTGACCAGAATTGTCATATGCTTCTGATAAAATCATCAAAGTTTGTGGAATTGGCTCCAATTCAACGGCCTTTTCCAGAGCATTAATCATTTTTTTCGTGCGTCCCATTTTTTCTTGAACTTTGGCATAAGCAATGTAGCGTGCCGCCAAACCTTCTTCCATTTCTAGGGCTTGCTCAAACGCTAGTGACGCCTTCTCGTAATTTTCGGTTTCATAATAAATCAGACCAACGTTGTGTAGGCTTGAGGCACTTGGTTCCAGGCTTTGGGCGATCTCGAAACATTCGATGGCGTCTTTATAGGCTCGCTGCTTGGCGTATAGGATTCCTAGGCGGTTGTATGCTGTGGCGTTTTTCTCATCGACACGCAAAATAGTCAACAATGCCTTCTCGGCACGCAAATATTTATTTTCACGAATTGATTCTTGAGCAATACTCCATAATTGGTCGAGTTTTTCGGTAATTTTAGTCGGTAAATCGCCCGTTTCCTTAATTGATGGATGATAAAAAATCGCCCAAAGCATTAAAATCAAAATGAGAAATAGTCCAAACATATCGATACCATTATAGCACAAGTTGCATCAGGGCTAGACGGATGTTGGCGTTAGACTTTAAGGCGTCGGCGGTGGCGATGGTGTGGTTCAGTTGCTTTTCTAGCTGTGGGTTCATCCCGTGAGATAAAGCTTGGAAGCGGATCATGTTGATAATGATATCGGTGAGTAAAATTGCTGTTTGACGATCGGTAAAATATTTCACGAGACTTTTTAGGGCTGAATATTGCCGAGGAGAAACTAAAATATGCTTGGCGTCAGTGGCGAGTTGTCGATATTCTGCAAATTTCTTTGGGTTTCTTGCTAATTGCTGGATAAGCAGCGGGCGACCAGTAGCCAGAAAGAGAATTTGTTGGTTGGTAGATGGGTCAAGATTGTACTTTTCGAGTAATTTTCTATCTTCGACTAATGATGTTTTATGTAGTGCGAGCGTTTGACAGCGAGATTTTATAGTGTCTAGTAGTGATTTTTGATTTGCTACAATCAGGATAAAATTGGTATTTTTATTTGGTTCTTCCAATATTTTCAAGAGGGCGTTCTGCGATGATTCTGTCATTAAGTCAGCACTATCAATGATTATTGTTCGGCGATTTATGGCGTAAGTCCGCAACTTTATAATAAGTTCGCGGATTTGCTCAACGGAGATGGCTTGCTTATCTGGAAGTGGTTTGAGGTGAAAAATGTCGCTATTTTTAGCTATTTTTTTAGCAACATTTTTACCGTCCAGTCCGTAGTCTGCGACAATTAAAAGTGCTTGAGGCGGTTTGTTTGCAATTTGGTCAATGCGTTGGAGGTCTTGTTTAGAGACTATGATTTCGGACACTAAAATTCTCCCGGAAATATGTCTTTGAATTCCTTTGGAACGGCCGCCTCAAATGTCTTTCGCTCGCCAGATGATGGCAGCGTGATTTCTAGTTTGTGGGCGTGGAGCATCAGACGGTTGGCGTTTGGTTTGCTGTAGACGCGGTCGCCGAGGATTGGTGTGTTCAGGTACGCCATGTGGACGCGGAGTTGATGGGTACGGCCAGTGATGGGTTTCAATTCAATGAGTGCTTGGGTGTCAGTCGCCGCCAGTACGCGGTAGGTGGTCTGGGCGTGTTTGCCGTTCGGGTCAACGCGGAAGGTGCTGGGCGCGGCTGGGTTGCGGCCAATTGGTAGGTCAATCTTCGCAGCGGCTAATTTCGGTACGCCGTCGGTCACTGCGAGGTAGGTTTTTTTAGTGGTGCGCTGGGCGAATTGCCTCTGTAAGTGGGCGGCGGCTTCAGTAGTTTTAGCGATAATCAGTACGCCCGAAGTGTCGCGGTCGAGCCGATGGACGATGCCTGGCCGGTCGGTGTCCGAGGCAAACGAAGTTTTGGGGCGAATAATTTCCGCCACTGTCGGTTCGGTCGACAGCCCGCCTTTGGCGTGCGTCAGGAGCCCGCTCGGTTTATTTACCACCATCACGTCATCGTCTTCGTACAACACTGGCAGCTCTGCACTGGCCTGCTCCTGTTCTGGTAGCTTGACGGCGATCTCGTCAGTCTCGTCAATTTCAAATTTTGGCGTCGTCACTACTCGCTGATTGACCGACACGTAGCCGGCTTTGATGTATTTTTGCCAGAGACTGCGCGAAATTGACGGGTCAAATGCTGTGGACAAGTGAACGTCCAGACGCTGCTTGGTTGGCACGATGTGGAGCATGATGACAAACTTGCCCTGAAACGGCGTTTCGGTGAAGCTCGGGTCAAGCGGATTTGGCAACGTCTCAGCGTTGGCGGGCCTATCAGGCCATAATTCGTCAATTGATTCTTCATCGACGATTGAGCCGTAGAGCACGGCGAAATGCTGCTTGTTCAGGATGAATTCTGCCAGCACGTGCGACTCGTCGGTCTGAACCTTCAGGTGGCGCAAGGCCTTGACGGGCGTGTTATCGTCCGCCAGCTGGTACAGACTGGCAATCTTTAGGATGGTGCGCGGCGAAATTTTCACGCGGCGTGTCCTCTGCGGTTTGGGCGGCTAGACATCTGCGGCGCTTGATGTGGCGGCGTTTCCCGCTTGGTGAGACAACCTGCCATCGCCTGCTACCTCCGTAGCCCCACAGCCGTTTGGACGCGGTGCAAGGTTTCGTTAGCAACGAGGTTCATATCGCGCTCGCTGGACTCTAGTTTGTCCTCAATTGCCTGCTCGTCAACTGCCGCCAGGCGTGCTTGGAAATTCGCCAAGAATCCTGCCACTTCATCCGCCACGATTCGCTTAAAATCGCCGTAGCGCTCTATACCGGCATACTGGCTGATGGTCTGTTCCAAACTCACGTCTCGTCCAGCACCCTGGCGTACCAGCGTCAAAATCTCTAGTAGATTGGAAATGCCTGGCTGGTTGTCACGGTCGTACTGTACCTTGCCTAGCGAGTCGGTGGTGGCGTTCATGATTTTTTTGTGTGCTGCCCCTGGATCGTCGCCGAGGAAAATGACACCTTTGCCGCTGTCGTCGGATTTACTCATCTTTTTGGTTGGGTTCATCAGGTCTTTGATCCTCAGGCCCTGGTCATTGCCGAAGAATTGATGTTGCTGGGCGACTGGTTTGGGCACGATGAATAAGTCGCCAAACTTGCGGTTCATCCGCTCGGCGATGTCGCGGGTGAACTCCAGGTGCTGCGTTTGGTCATCGCCAACTGGCACGTAGGTGGCGCCGTAGAGCAAGATGTCGGCGGCCATCAGGACTGGGTAGTTGAAGAGGCCGACAGAAATCTGGTCGCCGTGAAGCTTGTCAGATTTATCCTTAAACTGCGTCATCCGGCTCATCTCGCCAAACCCAGTGAAGCAGTCCAAAATCCACGCCAGCTCGCTGTGGGCTGGGACGCGGCTTTGGCGGTACAAATGAATAGCCTCGTTGTCCAGCGGCAGCCCGGCGGCTGTATAAATCCGGGCGTTATTAAGAATGCTGTCATACAACTTGCTGTGGTCAATTGGCGTGGTGAAGCTGTGTAGATCCGGGATGAACAGATTGATATCATAATCGGCCGAGCGGCGCTTCGCCATATCAACAATCGGCAAAATGGCGCCAAAATAATTGCCGATGTGAATATCGTTGTTGGCGCGCACGCCAGTGAGGATGACGGGTTTGGATGGTTTCATTGTATTCATTATAACACTCCTTTGGTGGTTAGATAATACAAAAAGACCGCGCGCGGCCTCTATTCATGGTTAGTTTTTCAGAAGAAATTTACGAACAATTCAACAAGCCGCGGCGAGAGCGCGTGCTTTGCCAGGCGGTACTGATGAATTGCCGTTTTATGGTCATGGGGTGATTATAGCGCCAGTGGGCAGAATATGCAATATCTTAATGTTTTGCCCCGCGATACGCCCCTAAAATCGCCCTCAAACTTACGCTATGCCGGAAGTTTATGTCGTCAATCTTATCCAGATCAACCCACTCTGGCGTGCCGTTGGTGTAGGTTTTCTCGCTGTCGGTTATGTTATCGTTATTGATTTGCTCGTGCAGCTGGCTGTGGGTGAAGTACAGCTGGATCGACTGGTTGGCTTGCGCTTCAGCGTTGCGCTTGAAAAAAGTAGTTGCCTGGTGAATGATTTTATCCGGCATTATGGTCAGTCCAGTTTCTTCCTTAACTTCGCGGACAATTGATTCCTCGATCGTTTCACCTTTCTCAACACCGCCGCCAATCAAGCTATAGCCGTCCCATTGCCGAGTCAAAAGAATCTTATTATCCTCAATAATCACTGCGTACACGCCCACACGAATGTTCAGCTCGTCAACAGGAACGGTGTATTGATTGCCGAAGACGTCTTTGCAGATGATGGATTTGGTCATGAGGTTACTCCCTTCAGATAATCCCTCAACATCGCAAACCCATCTACTGTTTCAATCGCATTCAAATATTCTTGCCATTCTTCATCATTCAATTCTGCCAAACTACGGCCAGGAAAGCTCGGATGTCCATAAATATATAGTAATTCCGTCCAGCCATGGAGATTATCGCCGCGCGGTTCATCGATAATAAAACCCTCTTCGTCCGCCACGAAGACGTGATCTTCCGCGCCGTCAAAATAGCCAACCGCAAAAGAAAAGATAGCTCGGCGATCAGTTTCACCTTGCATTAATTTGATGATACCGGGATAACTAAAACTATCCAGCAGCAATTTAACAAACGGTCCCGGAAATCCTTTCAGAACTGGGATGAAAAAACCGCGATCATCAACGATCAGGCGCTTGTTTGGAAAAGCTTTCTTGGCTTGAGATAGTTTACTTTTGGCAATCGTTTGTATATCCAGCCCCCGCCCCTCGTCAAAATCATATTCGAGCTGCCGTAAATCAACACCGAGTGGTTGGAGGAGCTTCTGGAGGCTGGCGAACTTTTGGTGATTGGAAGTTACAAAATAAATTGGACTATTCCTGTGCTTCATATTGATAAGTATACGTTAACTAACGCCCTTTCTCAGATTTCTAATGCTCGTATCATAAGGGATCTTCCATAGTTCGCCATCAATGTTCAGATTTTTCAGGAAACTATACATTTGCTGCTGAATATTGTCAGCATTTGCTTCGTCCTCAGCCAAGACCTCCAGCTCAATAAATAGTCCTAGTCCAGCAACTTCATCGACACAAATCGTATAGTCCTCAGTTTTCGATTCAAGGCGGACTTTATCAACCGTGACAACTTCTTGCCAGCCCAGCGCTGTGAGCATTTGGTGTGCCGTATTGCCGTCGTCAATGGTAAACTCATATTCATCAGATACTAGCTTTGTCTGCCCCTCGACCTTCAGCGTCATCAAGCTTTGTTGCAGTTCACCAGTTTCCGGATTAAGAACGTCGCGCACTCGCATAACCTTTGAGCCGGGAATAATTGGTGTATCAACCTGTTCGGGCAGCAGAAAAACAGTGTCGATTTGGTGTTTGATTGAGATGGGCGCGATAAACTGACTTTCTAGGATAGCGATGAGCTTGTCACTAGTCGTATTGTTGGATAATTTGAATTTGGCTTCGATTTCAATCATGGATTATTTCCTCAATCTTTTTATGCGACGTACGGGCTTCAGCGGAAGCTCTCCTGTTTTATAATACCAGACAAACGCTCAGCGTATTTATCCGTTATTTCGTGCCCTTGCATGGTCATCGAGCGATGGGTGATATTCTTATGCTCTTTGGCTAGTTTCTTCAAATTCCGTTCGACAATTAGCGGGTCGAGTTTGCCAGACAGAATAGTGATTGGTAGTTTCAATTGTGATATATCAGCCATCGTGGTTTGATTGATAATTGCGGCGTTTAGAGCGGTCAGGAAAGATTTGGCGGTAATTTTATCGGCCTTAAATCCCGCGTCGGGCCATATATTATGTCGGTCGGCGAACTGCAATAGACGCTTTGAGCTCCTCGGATGCTTGTTGATGAGACCATATAAGGCGCGTAATATTTTTTCTGGGTGATGGATTTTCTCATCAATCTTAGGGTGATATATTGGCGGGCTACATAGGATTAGTGACTGAGCTAATTTTGGATATTTTTTAGCGAGCTCTACGGCAGCTAGCGACCCCATGGAGTGGCCAATGACGACATCCAGGCGAGTTATTGATTCGTGGCGTAGCGTAGCGGCGATGCTGGTGGCCTGGTCGTGAGCGTTGTATGATTTCCAGTCTGGTTTTGGTGAATTGCCAAATCCTAGCATGTCGATGGCGATAACTTGCGTGTCTCTGGGCAAATATGGTTCTAGCGGTTTCCAGGTACGCCACGATGTGCCCAGCCCATGGATAAGTAGAATGGTAGATTTTGGGTTATCTGGGCGACAAAAATAATGCACATTCAGGGTGTACGGGACGCGCAGCCAGCGGTGGATTAATCGATCAAACATTATATTAGTATACTATGAAAATACCCCGCCTGCATATGACGGGGTATTTTCGAGAATTGGTCTCTCCTCTGCTTAACGCTTGGAGAATTGTTCGCGCTTGCGGGCAGAACGCAGACCGTATTTCTTGCGCTCTTTCTCGCGTGGGTCACGCTTGAGCAGCTCAGCCTTCTTCAGAACTGGGCGTAGGTCAGCGTGAGCAGCCGTCAATGCTTTAGCGATGCCAAGCTTGATGGCGTCAACTTGACCAGCGAGACCACCACCTTTGACCAAGATGGTAACGTCGTATTCCTTTTGCTTGCTGACGACAGCTAGTGGATCGGTTACTTCTGCCAGCAAGGTTTTGTTGCCATCCAAGTACTCAGCGGCTGCTTTGCCGTTGATGGTGATGGTGCCCTTGCCAGGAAGCAAGCGAACACTTGCCGAGGCGCTTTTGCGTCGTCCCAAGCCGTAGAAATAGGTATCAGTAGCCATATTACTTTACCTCAACTTTCTCTGGGGTTTGTGCTGTGTGAGCATGCTCGCTGCCAGCAAATACGCGGAGGCGCTTGAGGCGCTCTGCTTGCAATTTGTTCTTTGGCAACATACCTTTGACAGCTTCTTCAATAATTCGTTCTGGGTGGCGTTCACGCATTTCTTTGAACTGCGTTTCTTTGATGCCGCCTGGGAAACCACTGTGACGGTAGTAGTACTTGTCGGTTTCCTTGTAACCAGTAACGACGGTGTTTGCAGCGTTGATAACTACGACGTAGTCGCCGCCGTCAACGTGTGGTGTGTAAGTCGGCTTATATTTACCGGTCAAGTGCTTGGCAATTTCAGTTGCCAAACGTCCCAGTGGTAACTCACTCGCGTCAAACAATACCCAGCGGCGAGAAACGTCAGATGGTTTTTGTGAATAAGTCTTCATCTTATTTCTCCTTCTTTGGCATTGGTTTGATATCGTCGACAAACTCGATGATTGCCATTTGCGCGCCGTCGCCAACACGTAGGCGTGTCCGTTCAACGCGAACGTGTCCGCTGGTGCGGCCGCCGAGTTGTGGGGCAATTTCATCAACGAGTTTGTAAGCAGCAGCGCGGGTGCTGAGTGCTGCAATCACCTGACGGCGGCTTGCCAAATCGCCCTTCTTCGCCTTGGTGATGATTTTTTCAATGTGGCGCTTCAGCTCTTTGGCTTTCGGCAAGGTGGTCTCGATTTTGCCGTGCTCAACCAGGCTGGTTGCCAGGCCTCTCAGCAAGGCTCGCCGTTGATCACGCTCACGGCCGAACTTGCGCCCTTGATATCCGTGTCTATGCATAGTTAAAACTCCAACTCCGCCATCTTGTCGCGTACTTCATCCAGCGCCTTTGAGCCAAAGCCTTTCAATTCTCGCAAATCTTGCTCGGTCAAAGTCACCAGGTCGCGAATCGTGCGGATTTCATTGTTAATCAGCGCGTTCGTCGTGCGGGCGCTTAGGTTTAATTCTTCAATCGGCATAGCCAATTCTGACTCTTCGTCATCCTTGGTTGTGCCAAGTGCTGGCGCGCCAGTTACCATAGTATTGCCCGCCAAAGCCGTGTATTGGTTAACCAGGATTGCCGCTGCTTCCTCAAATGCTTCGCGCGGAGTAATTGCGCCGTTGGTTTCAACGGTAATCGCCAACTTATCCAGGTTTGTTTCCTGACCAACGCGGGTTGAGTCAACTTTATAGCGGACGCGCAGCACTGGCGAGTACATTGCGTCGATAGCAATCATGTCGCTGTGCAAACGATTCTCGCTTGACTCTTCAATTGTCTGGTAGCCGCAACCTGCTTCCGCCACCAAATCCATTACCAAACGCTTGTTTGGATCGTCAATCGTAGCAATTACTTGCTCTGGGTTAACGATTTCAACGTCAGCGTTTGTCTGAATATCGGCAGCGGTAACTTCGCCGGCGCCAGATTTCTCAAGGCGCAATTCAACTGGCTCGTCAGTAAATACGCGCAAGTGAACGTTTTTCAGGTTAAGCATGATGTCAACAACATCTTCTTTGATGCCTTCAACAGTGGTAAACTCGTGAGTTGCGCCCTCAATTTTGAAAGCGACAATCGCACCACCACGAACACTTGATAGCAGAACGCGGCGTAGTGAGTTGCCAAGAGTATTACCGTAGCCTGGGTGAAGCGGCTCGATTAGAAAAGTAGCACTGGTCGCAGAAATATCATCAACGCTCGCGAGTGCTGGATTGTAAATTGCTTTTGCCATAATTCTTCCCTAACCCTTCTTTTATCGTGAGTAATACTCAACAATTAATTGCTCGTTGATGTCAGCTTCTGCTTCCTCGCGCTTTGGTAAACCAGTTACTTCAATCTTCAGCTTCTTACTATCGCTCTTTAGCCAGCTCAGCGGGCCTTGGATTGAATTATTGATTACGTCGTCGATGTGCGTGAAGTACTCAGATTTGGTGCTCTTTGGACGAACAGTGATGACGTCGCCAGCCTTAACACGAATCGATGGAATATCGACGCGGCGGCCGTTTAGCTCAAAGTGGCCGTGGCTGACCAACTGGCGGGCAGCGCGGCGCGATACGGCAAACCCAGAGCGGTAAACTACGTTGTCCAGCCGGCGCTCCAGCAGCTTCAACAGATTCTCGCCCGCCAAACCTTCTTGGGTACGGGTTGCTTCGTTCATCAGCCGTGCAAATTGCTTTTCAACCAAACCGTACAGACGGCGAACCTTTTGCTTTTCGCGCAGCTGCGTAGCATACAGGCTTGGCTTACTTTGGCGGCCGTGCGCATGCTGGCCTGGAATGCCAGATTTCCGCGCCAAAACTTTATGTGCTTTTGGATGAAGCGCATAACCTTCGCGGCGGCTTTGCTTGACAATCGGTGAATTATCTCGTGCCATAATTATGCCCTCCGTGCCTTTCGTGGACGAACACCGCCGTGAGGCACGCCAGTTACGTCCTTAATGCTTTCTACTGAGATGTCGAAAGCGCCAACCGCACGAATAGCGGCATCACGGCCCAAACCGACACCTTTGACGAAAACGTCAACTGATTTCAAACCATACTGAGTTTTCGCAGCTTCAGCAGCTTTTTCAGCAGCAACCTGTGAAGCATAGGCGGTGCCTTTTTTGCTGCCGCGGAAGCCGCATGCACCAGCTGATGAAGCGGTCAACACATTACCCTTCTTGTCTGAAAAGGTAACAATGGTGTTGTTAAATGTTGCTTGAATATGCAGCTGACCAGCTGGGACTGATCGGCGCTGCTTCTTCTTGGTAGATTTTGCGTCTGCCATTTCTTAGTCCTTTCTTTAGGTCTTACTTGCTGCTTTTGGTTGTGTACCGCCCACGGCGATGGCGCGACCCTTGCGAGTTCGTGCATTCGTACGAGTCCGCTGTCCGCGTGTCGGCAGTCCTGCTTTGTGGCGAAGACCGCGATAGGCGTTGATATCCTTCAAGCGCTTAATATTATTCGTCACCAAGCGCTGGAGATCACCTTCGACGGTGTATTCGCTGTCGATAATTTCGCGAATCTTGTTTTCTTCAGCCTCGGTGAGATCTTTCACCCGAGTGGTCGGCTCAATCTTAGCCGCCGCAAGGATGCTCGAAGCGTGCTTTGGCCCAATCCCATAAATATAGGTGAGCGCAATTTGTACTTGCTTCTCTGTTGGGATAACTACCCCAGCAATTCGAGCCATGCTTAACCCTGCCTTTGCTTATTCTTAGGTTTTTTCTTGTTGATGACGCGTAGTCTGGCGATACGCTTGCCCTTTTTACGGCCAACGCGGCGCACGAGTACGTCATCGGGACTGATTTTTCTAACACTTGCACGAACTTTCATAAAGTGCTTAAATCTCCCTTCCCGAGTAAACCCGAGATTAACGTTAATATCTGACTAGCGACCTTGGTGAGGCCGGTCGTCGCGTAGGCGGAAGCTGATTCGTCCCTTTGTAAGATCGTAAGGGGTCATCTCAACTTCAACCTTATCACCAGGCACCAGGCGAATATAGTGCTTGCGCATTCGCCCTGAAATGTGCGCGATGATACTATGGCCATTCTCCAGTTCCACCTTAAATTGCGTATTAGGCAGTGCTTCCACTACCTTACCGATCATTTTGATGACTTCCTTTTGACTCGCCATAAGTTACAGTTGTCAATTATACAGCACTCAGCGTGGTTTGACAAGAGGTATTTTCATAAATTTGTGTGCTATACTTGAGCTATCAAATTTAACATAAGGATTTTTATGGCAAGTACGAAAAATCGGACAAAAACTCAGGCGAAAAAATCTCAGATTGAGATGTTGGTGCCAATTTTGATTGGTGCGGTAGTGGTGCTAATAGCGACAGTCGGATATTTGGCATGGCGATTGGATAATCAATCACCACATAAAGTATACACGGCGACGGAAAAAGTTGGTAACGGATTCGTAAGCTTGGGTTCACTTGGCTTTCGATTTGAGGAGAATAAGGCGACTGCCCGTAACGATGCGTCAGTGCAGGAAATTCGCGATTTTTTGAAAAAAGAAGTCGCTCAATCAGGCTGTAAAGATAACAATGGTGCAGTTAGTGTAATTGCAAATTCTCAAGACGAGAAGCAGTTGCTGCTTGGATATGGTTGCGGCAGTACGGCTGCGCGAATGTTTGCAGTTAAGAAGGATGATGGCTGGAAAGCAATTTCACCAACTAACCAGTTTAATACGTTCGATATTCCAAGTTGTAAAATGACCGACGAAAATAATATCAGCAAGGAAATTGCGCCGGTCTGCCAGAACGAGAAGAAAGACGGCGAAAAGCTAGTTTACGACTATAAGCTGCGATAAGCTAGCTATAAAAAGAATTCCCCCGCTTCCTTAGCGGGGAATTTTTATGATGCAATTATTTTTTCTTAAATAGGCGGCGTTTTTTAGACTTTTTACCACTATCGAGCATTTCATCTGGATCAAAGTCATCGTAGGTAACCATCAATGCTCGCGAATTAATTTGTCTCAACGTCTCTAGTCCAACCGACACGATAATCAAGATTCCGGTACCGCCGATTGATAGGCGTAGGCCGCGCAAACCCGTCAAATGATATGTCAGGTATTCGGCAACAAATGGCAGAATTGCTACAATTCCCAGAACAATTGACCCGAACAAAATTAAGCGATTGACGGTTTTTGTAAGGTACTTTTCAGTCTGAGCGCCCGGTCGAACGCCCTCGATGAAACCTCCCTGCTTCTGCAAGTTTTCAGCAATTTCATTGGCATTAAAGACGATACCAGTGTAGAAATATGTAAAGGCAATAACTAGTAGGAAATACAGCGTTGGGTAGATGAAAGCCTCAGCAGTGCTGCCAGTAAATGAGCCAGCATTTGGTGCTTGGAACCAAGTGATGAGCTTGTTGGCGGTTGGTAAAAGATCCGTGTTGCCGGAGGCTTTCATGACCTGACCAACGAACTGTGGCAAGCTGAGGAATGCAACCGCAAAAATAACCGGGATAACGCCCGCCGCAATCAGCTTAACTGGCAGGATGCTTTTTACGTCACCATAGTTGCTGTTGCCGTGGACACGCTTGGCGTAATTGATGGTAATGACACGCTGTGCTTCGTTGATTTTCACCAGGAAATATAGAACGATGAGGCCAGCGATTGCCATGATGAGAATAGTCCAGAATACGGTCGGATTAACGGGCAGTGTGAACCAATTGAAAACATTTAAGCCGCCAGAAGAGGTGTCCATAAGCGAAGAGATGAGCGATGCGAGCATCTGCGGCAATTGACTGATGATGCCAGCGAAAATCACGATAGAAATACCATTGCCAATTCCCTGTTCAGTAATCAATTCGCCAAGCCACATAAGCAACACTGAGCCGGCAGTCATGGCAGTCACCGACACAATCCACTCCATCATCGTTGGGTCGGCTAAGGTTGTGGTGCCGCCCTGGAGTACAGTCTGGCGTAAAATAAATATGAAAGCAATTGACTGAACGATGGCTAACGGTACGGTAATAATACGCGTCCATTGTTGAATTTTACGACGTCCTGACTCGCCATCTTTATGAAGCTCCTCTAGCTTTGGAATAGCTTTAGTTAACAACTGGATAATGATACTAGCGGTAATGAATGGACTAAGCCCGACTAGAACCAGAGAGAAGCTTGATAGCGCACCGCCAGAAAGCAAGTTCAGGATTCCACCCAAATCAGTCTGGCCAAGTACCGATGAAATTGCGTTACGTAGTTGGGTTGGCTCGGCTAGTGGCACCGGAATATGTGCTAGTAATCGATAAACGACAATTATTCCGACAACAATTAATAATCGTTTTTGCATGTCTTTATTTTTTAGCGAGCGGAAAATTATTCTCCAATTCATGTTTTAGCCCCTCATAGTCACTAACAATTCTTAACTCTGTCAATTATACATGACCGCGGCTAATATTTCCATACTAAAAACATAAAAGCACGTGCGCTATAATTGAAATAATAAAATAACACAAGATTGAGGTATCATATGCAACAACAACCCGAAACTCCAGCAACTCCGTCGCCAATGCCGCAGCCAAACCCAGAATTACCGCCACATTATCCGCCAAAGAAAAGTAAGCTATGGCTGTGGATTACGCTGGCGATTGTCGGCGTGTTGGTGATAGTCGGGATTATCGTAACAATTATTATTGTGTCGAATAGCTCCACTTCTTCATCTGATACAACAACTTCACGTCAGCGAAAGACCAAGCCTGATAAGAATAATGACAATGAGGAGGATGAAGACAATCAGCAAGGCTCATCTGCGGAGACCACAAAATGCCTAACGTCTGCGGATTTTCGAAGATCTGGCTATACGCACGTAAAGGATGGCTATTTTGTGTTAGAGGACGGCAAGTTTAAGTTTCGTAGCATTCTCTTTAAGCCAGATTCAACGCAATACCAACGTGGAACTTCCAATGTTGAAATGGCTAAGCTAGGAATGCTTTACAAATTTAATACTGACAAGCAATTTTCGATTGAACTGGTCCCTAATGAGACGGGTGAGGGCTCAAAGCTGGCTTTGGAGCGTGCCGATAAGATTAAGCATGATTTGGTATCTAATGGAATTCCAGAGCGTAAGATTACTGTTTCTGATCCAATAGTCGCCACCCATGATACTAGCGATGATACGGCCAACAGGCGTGTAACGATTTATTTCGTTGCACCGCAGAAATGTAGCGAAAAGTAATCCGACTCACCAAGATAAAAGAAAATCCCCTTCTCTAACAAAGGGGATTTTATAGTCACCAAAGGAAGACTATTTTTCTTCGGCTTCTTTCATGCTTTGGCGCAGTGGCGTTGCAACTTTCTCAAATGAGCCGCCAGCTTTTTCAATCGCTTTGACGACTGAAGCGGAAGCAGCTTGCACCTTCAAGTCAACCTTGGCTTTCAATTCACCGCGAGCGATCACCTTAACCGTGTGGAACGGTGTGGCGATGTAGCCTTCGGTAAATAGCAATGCGTTGTCGACGGTTTTGCCGTCAAAAGCGTTCAAGTGATCAAGGTAGACTACCTGAGCTGGCGTGCGCAAGCTCTTGAAGCCGCGAGCTTTTGGTACAGCCTGAGCCAGTGGGCGCTGACCACCCTGGAACATGGCGCGAAGCTTTTTACCAGTGCGGGCGTTCTGACCCTTAGTACCACGGCCAGCGGTTTTACCCTGGCCAGCGGCGATACCGCGACCAACGCGCTTTTTATTCTTGTTTGCTGAAACTTGGAGATCGTTGTATTTCATTACTTAGCCTCCTTTTTAGCAGTTTTTTTGACTGGCTGAGCATTGAGCCACTGTTCGCGTGGAACCAATGATTTTAATGCTTCAATGGTTGCGTAGGCGATGTTCACCTTGTTGGTTGAACCAAGTGACTTGGTCAATAGGTTGCGAACACCAGTTACACCGATGATTTGTCGGACAACACCACCAGCGATGATACCAGTACCAGGAGCAGCTGGCTTAATCAGCACGCGGGCGCCTGAGAACTTGACTTCACTGTCGTGTGGAATGGTCTCGCCGCTCAGCGGCAAGGTGATCAAGTGCTTCTTAGCAACTGAGGTTGCCTTAGCAACAGCAGCTTGCACGTCGGCACCTTTGGCCACACCAACACCGACCTTGTCCTTGCGGTTACCGACAACCACCAGCGCCTTAAAGCGGAAGCGGCGGCCACCTTTGACCACGCGGGACACGCGGTCAATGTTGATTACTAATTCTTCAAACTCTTTTGGTGCGTCATCACGCACGTTTCGCCGGTCATCGCGGCGACCACCACGCGGACTGCGAGGCCGGCGGCCTTCTGCGCGTGGGGTAGTATTTGCAGCTTGTTCTGCCATACTAGAACTCCAATCCTTCTTGGCGCGCAGCCTCAGCCAATGCTTTCAGGCGGCCAGCGTACTGGCGGCCGTTGCGGTCAAAGACTACTGCGCTAATTTTAATCTTCTTTGCTTTCTTGGCAATTTCGGTGCCGATGGCAGCACATTTTTCACTCATCGTACCTTTTGCTTTGGTGCCAACGGTGGTTGCGGCAGCCAATGTTTTGCCGGCGACGTCGTCGATCAGCTGAGCACTGACTTGCATGTTACTGATGGTGACGGTTAGGCGTGGGCGCTCTGCAGTGCCTGAAACTTTCGCGCGAACGCGGTTTTTGCGAAGAGCGCGGTTGAGTAATTTCTTGTTTTCAGCCATGATTACTTACCTGTCTTTCCTGCTTTGCGCAAAATTTGCTCGTCAGCGTACTTGATACCCTTGCCCTTGTATGGTTCAGGCTTCTTCAACGCGCGGATTTCCGCAGCGACTTGGCCGACTTGCTGTTTATTGATACCGCTGACGATGATGGTCATCTTTTCATTGGTAACGGTGATGCCCTCTGGGGCTTTGTATTTGACTGGGTGCGAAAACCCGAGCGCCATTTCCAGCTCGTTGTTGCTGGAGCTTACGCGGAAACCGACACCATTGACCTCGAGACGCTTCTCGTAGCCCTTGGTTACGCCGATTACCATGTTGTTGATCAGCGCGCGCATCAGACCGTGCTGGGCGCGAGCAGTTTTGGACTCATCCTTCGGATGAACCGTGACTTGTCCGTCTTCGACTTTCACTTCAACTGCTGGCGTGATGAATTGTGTCAATTCACCTTTCGGGCCCTTTACGACCACATCGCCAGAGTCAACCGTGATTGTCACACCGGCCGGAATAACCACCGGCAGTTTTCCGATTCGACTCAGACTCATTACTCACCTTTCGTGTGATTTACTATTAACATTGGTATTCTAGCATAGATTAGGGGTGAAATGCAAATCTGTGATATACTAATTGACAGAGAAATAATAATCGTGAATAAACTTGATAAATATACAACCCCTCCACCCCCCCCATTTCCTATCCTGAGTCGTCTCGAACATATTCGTGGCTTGTCAAGAGAGTGCGACGCTTCATGTACGAGTATAGTATCTAAACTGTTTGAAGTAGCTAAAATAGCCATCACCGTTGACGACCAACTGGAGCAACTTGACGATAGCGACTCTGGGACGCTCTTTGTAGGTGATCATAGACAAGGCATTGAATATCTGCCTTTACTCGCAAAGTTTGGTGATTCAGAAAAGAAAAATGTTCATTTTGTAGCAAAGCCTTTTTCTATGCAAGCGCGAATTATGGGTCATTTAGCAGCCACAGCATCCGATCTTACGTTGCCTGTAATTCCAAGAACCTTATCAAGAGATAGAAAAAATATTTTTAATAGAGATTTATTCTGGCGTCTCACCAAAAGAAGCTTCTTGCCAAGCGAGTCGGAAATTAAAGAGATAAATGGTAGTACGTTAGAAAAAGCTTCTTGCTTTATACAAGAAAGAGAAGTAGTGGTTATTTACCCTGCAGGCGGTGTCGTAGATGCCTGCAGTGCGCGGTGGAAACGAGGCGTAGGTGAAGTTATTAAGAAAGTTGACTCGTCTAACAGAGATAGTGTAAAAATAATTCCCTTTCGTTTCGATGATTTTTCTCGCTGGCGTCTCACACGAGCATTAGCAAGAGCCTGTAATGATAGGCGGCATTCTGCCGAAATACAAGAAATAATGTTACGACTAGGTGAATGCGGCACAATAGATGAATTATTTCCCGACGTGGATAAATTATCCTCAATGGAGATAACTTCTCGATTACATAATCAATTTATAGAAAAATTTGGAGAGACGTTTTGAATGCGACACCTCATATCATCCTTATCCCTGGTCTAGGTGATCGCAAATGGTTATACCAGCTGGTTTGTCCTTTGTGGCGAGCGCGCGGGTTTCGCCCGCATGTCTTCACGTTCGGCTGGGAGAGCGCAGCGAATGATTACTATAAAAAGCAAAAATGCTTGAATGACTATATCCGCAATCTGAATGGAGACATGTATCTTATCGGGGCAAGCGCGGGCGGCGCGGCGGCATTGAACGCCCTGGCAATGGATAGCAGCGACAGAATCAAAGCCGTCGCGACGATTGCGACGCCGTATGTATATCGGCAGCGCTTGAAAAACCAGACGCTTGCCCGGGCAATTGACGAATTAGCCAGCAACCTGCCTAACATGCAAGCAAAGTTCGCGCGCATCACTTCCTTTTACGGTACACGCGACCAAGTTGTACCGCCAAACGACAGCCAACCCAATACCGCTCGATGCATAAAACAGCCAAACAATAGTAAACCCACAAACATTAACTATCAGCAATTGCCAACTTTCGGTCATGGACTAACGATTGCGGCGGGATTGACGGTGTTTGGCGGGCGGATAGCGGTTAGTCTGACTTCGATGGCTCAATAATTCGCAAAGCTTTCCCGATATATCACGTCCATATCCTTTTACATAACGGCGGAGACTGATGGTGACAAAACAGTACGGAATTGAGCGTAAGCGGAAATTTGTAGGCAATCTGAGCGAGCTCATCGTGCAGCTAACGTTGCAAAGTTTTTCTTAACAAACGAGATGGTTGAGATTAACACATAATTATTCTCGGTCGGATATTGATTTTATAAAGACCTTTGAAAGATTGCCAATCAGCGTAGAATCTAGCTTTTCTTGCTTGATTTCATGAATATCGAAATAGTTAAAATTTGAAACTTCATCTGTTACGCGAGGTATTGTTGATAGGCTCACTTCATAGGCGATAATTAAAACTGGATCATCGAACTTCGTATTCCATGTCGGGATTATACGTGGGCGGTCGCTGTCTATTGTAATGTCGACGCCTAATTCTTCCCGAAATTCACGAGTGAGTGCTTCGACTATATTTTCTCCGTGTTCTAGCCCACCACCAGGAAGGTCCCATGAGTCACTTCTCTCTTGAACGAACAGCAGCTTACCTGATTGATCACGTACTAATCCCTTTACTGCTACTCGATATGCCGATTTTATATTCTTCAATCTTTCAGTCATTGTATGATAAAATTTTATCATAAAAATAAGGTAATAATATGACTAAGATAGTTGCAAAGGCACTGGTGCGGAATTCTGAAGGGTTATATTTGGTGCTACATAGAAGCAATACACACCCGTTGTTTCCCGGGCATATTGATTTTCCCGGCGGAGAGGTTGAGCCGGAAGAAATACCAGAAGCAGCAGTAGCGCGCGAAATACAGGAAGAAACGGGACTGCTCGTTAATCCAAATAAATTGAAGAAGCTATTTGCCAAACAATATCGGCAAACAACGCATATATTGTTTGAGACAAAGCTTGCCGAACCGGACGCGAAAGCCGCTTTAAGCTGGGAGCATAAAGGCTACCGCTGGATAACGCCGGAGGAATTAAAGTCCCTGCCTAAATTCCCAGGCGCCGACCCGTATTATATGGATGTGATAGATTTTATAACAAGTGTCAATACGGCAACAACATAATCGCTGCTAGTATCGCTAATATGATATACATTGCCAATGCCGGTCGCGTCAAATATGGTGTTTTAAAATGATATATTCGTCGTAGTTCATAATAATCCCACAGCCGCCAAGCGCAGATGACCAATAGCACGACGAAGCCTAATGACAATATACCGCCAAGATCAAGTAGTAGAGCACGATTCATAGGGTTTACTACAAATATAAATGTTGATGCAACCAGACATGACCACCATCGTTCATCTCGTTTTAAACCCATTACTAACACGCAAAATCCCAGCGGAGTAATGAGTCGTACTGTTGGGTAGGCGAAAATTGATTGAATATAATAATGCGCCGGAAATTTGTTATTATCCAAGTCGGCGATTAGCGCACCAATGCCATAAAACAACAACAGCAATACGCCAGTCGACAAAAATAATCGCAACAAATCTTTGCGAAGCACGTCTTTTACTGTGATGAATTCGGTCTCAGTGTTAGCGGACAGATGAAGAAGTGGAATCATGATAATTATTTACTTATTGATACATCTAGTATAGCAAGTCGACGTAAATTGATGTATACTTTTTTGGTATTACGTAAGTAAGTTGGAAGTTCCGCGTGTTAGAACAGTATGAAATAGAGCGTAAGCGTCAATTTGTGGGTGATTTAGATGCGTTTATTGCGCAACTGGACTCTCAGGGATTTTTCCTGGCTGGCGAAACTACCGAAATTGATAGCTATTATTCTCGACCGGATGTTGATTTTATGCAGACGGTTGAATGCCTGCGGGTTCGGCAGCGTGATGATTTTGCCGAGATAACTTACAAACCACCAACCAATCAGCATACACACACCGAGAATGGAATTATCATCAAGACAGAAACCAACCTGCCGATTAGCCCAGAGAATATAACTGTCGCAAAGCAGTTACTGGCAAATCTTGGGATGGTAAAATTAGTTGAAGTCAACAAGTTTCGACGGATATTTAAGTGTGATGATGAGCCGGGATTGACGATTACCATTGATAAGATTGGCGGTGCGGGTGTTTTTGTAGAAACGGAAATCATCAGCGAAGATAAAGAGTCGGCACTGCGCCGGATTGGGGACATTGAAGCGCGGACAGGAGTTCAGGAATTTGAGGTTGTTACTCGGCCATATCGGGATATTTGCATGGAGTGTCCATTAACTACTTAGGTGTCGAATCTGCATCGACTGACATCCAACCATTTTTTGAATATGTCACTAGGTCTCCAGGGCTAAAGGCTCTTGCAGATTTCGTGTCAAATATTGTATACCTAGGATCTCTATTGGTACCGTTATCTGGATAACAATCTTTAGTTACAATTCCAACTCTATATTTTTTCGATCCGGGAATGGTTACAGTCCCAACTCTAGACATTGTGCTATCAGGGCTCTCTAAGACGGTAGCGACCGTTCCCTGGCAGCCCTCGATCGGTCCTCTGTTATTCCTGGAGTCACCGCCAAGGTTGCTAAGAGTGATCGCGGTCATAGCGACAGAGGCCATAGCTAATACCATTAGAATTTGCGCAGAAGAGGATTCTGGGTTTAATTCTTGCTTTGATGGGTTAATATTCTCTTTCATTATCGGGATATAATATCGCTAAGATCATTTAGTGTCAATAGCGATAAAAAAATAAACGCCCTGAATGAGGACGTTTATTTGATTCGCGTAAGGCTTAGTACACCTTCAACAGCAACTCACCGCCAAGTTTAGCCTTGGCTGCCTCAGCGCCAGTCATGACACCTTTTGAGGTTGAGATGAGTACCAAACCGCGGCCGCTTTTCACCTTTGGAATCTCGCTAGCACCGACGTAAACACGACGACCTGGCTTTGAGACGCGGGTGATCTCGTTGATGGTGCTATTTTCACCTGGATGATTGATAGTAATTACCAATACACCACGAGGCTTGGCATCTTCTAATTTAACATCTGCGAGGTAGCCGTTTTTGACTAATTGCTCAGCGATGACTTTTTTCATCTTGCTGGACGGAACACGAACTTCCGTCTTGCCAACCAGTTTCGCATTGCGAATACGCGTCAGAAGGTCGGCGATTGGGTCTGTAGTTTGCATAGACATTGTCGAATCTCCTTTCCTTCTTACCAACTACTCTTTGTTATGCCCGGGATTTCACCCTTGGCTGCTTTTTCGCGGAAATTGATGCGGCTCAGGCCGAACTGGCGCATGTAGCCGCGTGGACGGCCGGAAATGCTGTCGCGGTTCTTATGCCTGGTTGGGCTCGAGTTGCGAGGCAATTTCTGTAAACCGTCGAGGTCGCCAAGTTCTTTCAATTTAGCGCGTTTGGCTGCGAACTTAGCGATCAGCTTCAGGCGCTTTTTATCGCGAGCGATCATTGATTTCTTAGCCATTACCTGACGCCTCCTTTCTTCTCAAACGGCATACCAAATTTCTCCAGCAAGGCTTTTGATGCTTCCTTGCTGCCGTTCTTGATGACAAATGTTACCTGCAACCCGTGTAAAATCTGCGTTTCTTCGAAGGTTAGTTCTGGGAAGATTGACTGCTCGATGATACCTAGGTTGTAGTTACCACCTTTGTCAAATTTCAGACCGACGCCGTGGAAGTCGCGGACGCGTGGTAGTGCCACGTTGATCAAGCGATCCATGAATTCGTACATCCTGCTGCCGCGCAGCGTGACGCTCACACCGATTGGTGCACCCATGCCTTTACGGATGCTAAAGCCAGCAATTGACTTCTTTGCTTGGCGGGCAACTGGTGCCTGACCGGTGATTTTCTCAACGGTGTTTTTGACAATTTCAAAGTGACGCTTGTCATCTTTCTTTTTGCCGGTGCCAACGCTCACGATGATCTTTTCCAAAGCTGGCACTTGGTGCACGTTCTTTAGATCTAGTTCGGCTTGCAGTTCCTTCAGGTATTTCTCCTGATACAAGGCTTTCAAGCGAGGAGCTGGCACGACGGTTTTCTTCTCTGCCATTATTTAATCTCCTTATTTTTTGCTTGGCGAGCGACGCGAGTTTTGCCGCCGTCAGCGTTCTTTACTAAACCAACCCGGCTGGTTTTGCCTGACTTTTCGTCGACAACCAGGGCGACTTTGCTGATGTCCATCGGTACGTGGATATCTTTCTTGCCGCCTTTTGGATTGTACTGGCTTGGCTTGACGTGGCGGTGTCCGACGCCAACACCTTCGACCAAAACAGTTTGATCTTTGGTGTTAACTTTCAGGACTTTACCAGTCGTGCCTTTGTTTTTACCAGCAATGATTTTTACGGTGTCATCTTTGTGAATACGAGCCATTAGAGTACCTCCGGAGCAAGGCTGATAATCTTCATGTAGCCCATATCGCGTAGTTCGCGTGGTACTGGGCCGAAGACACGGGTAGCCTTTGGCTGCTTGTCATCGTTGATAATCACCACGGCGTTGTCATCAAAGCAAATGGTTGAGCCGTCTTTGCGGTGGATTTGGTCGCGGGTGCGAACCACCACAGCCTTGACGACAGATTTCTTCTTGACGTTGCCAGTTGGGCTGGCGTCTTTGACTGAACAGACGATCACGTCGCCAACGCGAGCGTAGCGACGGCGCGTACCACCGAGGACGCGGATACACAATACTTCTTTGGCACCCGAGTTGTCAGCTACCTTGAGGCGAGATTCTTGTTGGATCATTTGTCATCCTCCTTAGCCTCTTCCTCAGTTTCGCCAGAAACTTCAGCCTTTAGTTTGATAGAACCGCGAGACTTTTCAATCACCTTGACCAGCGTAAAGCTCTTGGTCTTGGAAATTGGGCGAGTCTCTTCGATTTGCACCTTGTCGCCTTCGCCTGCCTCATTGGTCTCATCATGAGCAGTGTACTTGCGAGTCACGGTGTACTGTTTGCCGTAGAGCGGATGCGTTTCGCGGCTAGTGACCGTCACGGTGATGGTCTTGTCGCGCTTGGCACTCGTTACGACGCCAATCAGTGTTCGTCGGGCCATTACTTGCTCTCCTTTTCGTTAATTTGTGTCAGCAGGCGCGCGATGTCCTTGCGGAGTGAACGCAACGCTTTTGGATTAACTAATTCGCCAGCAGCGTGAGAACGTTTTGCTTGAAGCAGGTCATTTCGCTTTTCGGCGAGTTCCTTCTTCAAATCGTCAACGGTCTTTACAACTACTGCCTTTGCAGTTTTCTTTGTTTCAGCCATTATGCGTCCTCCCGCTTGATGAACTTACATTTGACTGGTAATTTGTGGCTCGCTAGGCGCATTGCTTCGCGAGCGACTTCCTCGGAAACGCCCTGCATTTCAAACATCACCGTGCCGGCCTTCACCTTGGCGACAAAGAACTCTGGATTACCCTTACCACCACCCATCTTCAAACCAAGTGGCTTGCGAGTAACTGGGGTGTGCGGGAAAATCCGGATCCAAATCTTACCACCACGCTTGATGTAGCGGGTCATCGCCTGACGAGCAGACTCGATTTGGCGGGAGTTGATGCGCTCGTTTGATTGTGATT
>CAURII010000004.1:0-60884 GCA_963525425.1 uncultured Candidatus Saccharibacteria bacterium
GATTTGTTGCCGGAGTTTGAGGCGCAGGTGGCGGCGCTAGAGCAGGAGTTTACCCGGCACAAGACCGATCTACTGTTTAGCGGCCCATACGACAACCGCGAGGCGGTGGTGCGGATTTCGGCCGGCGTGGGCGGGCTGGATGCTCAGGATTTTGCGGCGATGTTGGAGCGGATGTATCTGCGCTGGGCGGAGAAGTCGGGGATGAAAGCTGACACGCTGGAGCGCTCGACCAATGATGATGCTGGGATAAAGACGGCGGTGCTGGAGATTTCTGGGCCGTTTGCCTATGGGAAATTACGCTCAGAAAATGGTGTGCATCGGCTGGTGCGCCTCAGTCCGTTTAATGCCGATAATTTGCGCCAGACTAGCTTTGCGTTAGTGGAGGTGCTACCAAAGATTGATACACCGGATGAAATTTCGATTGACCCGAGTGATCTGAGGATTGATGTGTATCGTTCGGGCGGCAAGGGCGGCCAGGGTGTGAATACTACTGACTCGGCGGTGCGGGTGACGCACGTGCCGACGGGAATCACGGTGGCGATTCAAAATGAGCGTTCGCAGATTCAGAACAAAGAAACGGCGCTGAAGATTTTGCGATCCAAGTTGCTGGCGATGAAGCTGGAGCAGCACGCCGAAACGCTGTCTGACCTCAGGGCTGGCGAGTCGGCCAACTGGGGCAGCCAGATCAGAAACTATGTGTTGCATCCGTATACACTGGTCAAGGACACCCGCACCAAGCACGAAAATCGCAACGCTCAAGGGGTGCTGGATGGCGATATTGATGAATTTATTACAGCTTATCTAGAGCAGAACACCAATTCTCAAAATATTTAGCTTATGGTATAATACTATTGATGATTCTGTTAGATAGGGTTACGAAGAATTACGGGAAAAGTAATAAGCCAGCATTAAACCGAGCCAGCATTCACGTTGGTGCAGGTGAATTTGTGATTATCGTTGGTACATCTGGCGCTGGTAAATCGACGTTGTTAAAACTCCTGACGCGCGAGGAAAAGCCGAGTTCAGGGAAGATTGTGGTTGGCGGTATTGATTATGACAATTTGAAAGACAAGCACATTCCGTTGCTGCGTCGTAAGATTGGCGTGGTGTTTCAGGATTTTAAGCTGCTGCCAAATCGGACGGTGTTTGAGAATATTGCGTTTGCGCTGGAAATTGCCGGGATGACTAATCGGGAAATTAGGGCGACTGTACCGAAGGTGATTGAATTGGTCGGTTTAAAGGGTAAAGAAAAACAATTTCCACATCAGCTTTCTGGTGGAGAGCGTCAGCGAGTGGCGATTGCTAGGGCGGTTGTTCGTCAGCCGAAGATTCTAATTGCCGACGAGCCGACTGGAAACTTGGACCCAAAGCACAGTTGGGATATTGTGCGCTTGCTCGAAAAAATTAATAAATACGGTACGACGGTTATTTTGACGACGCATAACGTGGAAATTGTTAATCGACTGAAGCGGCGTGTTATTACTATTGATCACGGTAAAATTACCTCTGACCAGGCAAGGGGGAGCTACAAACAATGACAAAATCCACCAGCACTAGTAAAAAAACTAATAAAAGCAATAAAGATAGTATTCGCATACGTCAGCGCCGGCGCGGTTGGTTGACGTTTGTTAGGATGTGTCGATACGGCATAAACAACTTCAGTCGTAACGCTTGGTTGACTATCGCGGCTACTGCAGTGATGAGTGTTACGCTAATTATCGTTTTCATTACCTTATCAGCGCGGCAAATTTTGGTTGATACTGTGTCGAATGTTTCCAGGCGGGCTGACATGTCAATTTACCTTAAGGGTGACACGCCAAAGAAAGATGTTGATACGATAAAATCGCGAATTGAAAAACTGGATAATGTTGATAGCGTGAAATATATATCGGCAGCAGAAGCGCGAGATAAACAAGCAGAACAGTACAAAGACGACCCAGAGGCGCTGGAGGCGATTCGTGAGTCTAGCAATGAAATGTCAGCAACGCTTCGAGTTTCTGTAAAGGAGCTGAATAATCAACAGCCATTGAACCAGTTTATTAAGTCAGATAATCTTTATAAAAAATATAAGGATCCACGCAGAGAGCCGTCTTTCTCTGGTGAGCGTCAGCAGGCAATTAAGACTGTTGGTAGTTGGGTGCGGTTGGCGAGTATTGGCGGTTCAATTGCGACAATTGTTTTTGTGGTGATTTCTTCACTGGTAGTCTTCAATACTATCCGTATGGCGATTTTTAATCGGAAGGCCGAAATTGAGATGATGAAATTGATTGGGGCAGAACGCAGCTTTATCAGGGGTCCGTTTATTGTCGAGGCGATCATGTACGGGTTTATTGCGGCAATTATTGCAACAGTAGCTGGATATAGTTTGCTGTTCTTTGCGCACGATCCAATGCTAAAGTATGGAATTCCGGTCGATAATCTTCTAGGGCATTTAACGATGTATGGCGGGCTGGTTTTCCTAGCGATGATTATGGTCGGCGCGACGATTGGTGTCGTTTCATCATGGGTGGCAACTCGTAAATATCTTAAATTATAAAAAATCTTCTTGACAGGCGGATTTCGCTTATGCTAAACTGGTAGTATGAAACTACGGTCCACCACACCAGTTTCGGTATCGTTAGCCAGCAGAGCGTCTCTGGTGGCGATGTCTGTTTTGCTCGCTGGGTCGGGCATTTTTGGCTTGGCATCGCACGTATTGGCGCGCGACTATGATGCTGAAATTAAGACAAAACAACAAGAAGCAGACAATTATAACTCTGAAGCCTCGCGATTGGGCGAGATGGCTGACAGTTTACAATCAGAGTTAGATAAGATTAACGGACAGATTGCGGCCATCCAGGCGCAGATTGCTGATAGCCAAAAGAAGATTAATAATCTTAATACGCAGATAAAGAAGAATGAGGTAGCGATTAAGCAAAACCGTAAGGCTATGGGCCAGATTCTTGCAGATTTGTATGTTGATGACCAAATTTCGCCACTGGAAATGCTTGCTAGCTCAAAGAATATTAGCGATTATATTGATAAGCAAGAGCAACGTAGTTCATTAAAATCTTCTCTCAATGATAAGATTAAGGAAATTAAGTCTTTACAGAAAAAACTGGAAGAAAATAAGAAGGCTGTTGAGAATACATTGCGCGACCAAGAGCTGCAGCGTAATGCTATGGCAGCCAAGCAGTCAGAGAAGTCAAAGCTAATTGCCGATACGAAGAATGACCAGAATAATTACGCTGCATTGGCGCAAAAGCGTAATGCTGAAGTAGCTAAATTACGCGAAGAGCAGACGGCAGCCAATCGACGCGCCCTTGGTAATGGTGTGTCGATCCCGGGTGGTATTCCAGGTGGCGGCGGTTATCCAGGCGTTTGGGCAAATGCGCCGCTGGATGCTTATGTTGACCCGTGGGGGTTGTATACGCGCGAGTGTGTGAGCTATGTAGCTTGGAAAATACATAGCACTGGTCGGTATGTGCCGCATTTTGGTGGCGCGGGCAACGCTAACCAGTGGCCATCAACGGCGGCACGTTATGGTATTCCTAGCGGTTCTACGCCAAAAGTTGGCTCAGCAGCGGTAATGAATATCGGTTATTACGGTCATGTTATGTATGTCGAATCAGTCAATGGTGACGGAACCATTACAGTGAGTGACTATAACTTTGCTTGGGATGGGCTGTACCGATATTACACACGCTCGGCCTCAGGCTTAACATACGTTTACTTCTAGTTAATATAAAGACCATATAAAAACGCTCGTGCTAACCGAGCGTTTTGTAGTATAATAAGCATATGGTTAAGGGAGAAAATAAGCAGCGCTTGGGCTGGTTCTTGACACTTGTTATTGTTGCAATTGTTAGTTTTGTCGCTGGAACGCGCTCAGAGAAGATATTTGCCACAGTAGCGCCAATATTCGGTGTTCGCATGTCAAGTGGGTCAATTGACCTATCTAGCGTTCAGGAGACGTATCGGAATTTGGTGGCAAATTATGATGGAAAATTGGATACTCAGAAATTAATTTACGGCGCTAACCGAGGGTTGGTTGAGGCGGCTGGCGACTCGCATACGGCATATATGGATCCAGATGAGACGAAGGAATTTGAAAAATCATTGAGTGGTAAAATTGGTGGTGGAATTGGCGCGGAAATTGGTTTAAGAAATGGCAAACCGACGATTATAAAGCCTTTGAATGATAGTCCGGCTCAAAAATCCGGCATTAAGGCTGGCGAGGTAATTGTTAAGGTCAATGATGAGTCAGTTGCTGATTGGGCGGTGGATAAGGTTGTTAGTAAAATACGTGGGGAAGTTGGCACCTCTGTAAAATTGACTTTGCTGAGTGAAAATCGAACGCATGAAGTTTCGGTTACGCGCCAAAACATTACTGCTCCAGCAGTAGAATCGGAGATTGATGGAGAGATTGGGATTTTAAAAGTTAATCGATTTGGCGATGACACAGTAAGCCTTGCCAAAAAATACGCCACAGAGTTTATCGAAAAAGGGGTAAAGAAGGTTATTGTAGATCTACGCAATAATCCCGGCGGAACGGTTAGCTCGGCACAAGGACTGCTGGGGCTTTGGCTGGATAGGCAAGTAGCGATGACTGAGCGGCGCGGTTCAGAGATTGTAAAGACGGCTCATACAACTGGTTCGCCAATTTTAGGCGATATGAAAACTGTAGTGTTAATAAACGGCAATAGTGCTAGTGCTAGCGAAATTACTGCTGGGGCACTTCGGGATTACGGAAAAGCAAAGTTGGTGGGCCAAAAGAGCTATGGCAAAGGTAGTGTGCAATTATTAATTGGACTTTCTGGCGGCTCACAGATGAAAGTAACAGAGGCGCGTTGGTATACGCCGAAGGGAAATAATATTGATAAAACTGGTATTGAGCCTGACGTAAAAGTAGACCTGTCGCCAGATGATGTTAATAATGGCCGTGATCCACAAATGGATAAAGCAAAATCGTTATGACGCTTGTGTTTTTATGAGATACAACATAGAATGGAGGTAATATGAACGAGCAAAAAAAGAAGATTTTACTGGTTGAAGACGACATGGCGTTGGCGGCGGTATATCGGTCGCGGTTGGAGATCGAGGGTTTTGACGTTAGAGAAGTCCATAACGGCGAGGATGCGCTATCTGCAACAGTGGAGTATCGTCCGGATTTGATTTTATTAGACGTCATGATGCCGAAGATTAGTGGTTTTGATGTCCTAGACATTCTTCGTAATACACCAGAAACTGCTAATGTGAGAATCGTGATGCTAACGGCGCTTAGTCAGCCGAAGGACAAAGAACGAGCCGAGAGCTTGGGTGTTGATGATTATCTGGTGAAATCACAGGTGGTAATCGGTGACGTGGTGGCGCGTGTGAAGCACCATCTTAATATGCAATAGAAAGCAGATTAGGAGAGGTAACTGACCTCTGGTAGGGGGGTTGACTTTTTGATAAGTTTTGTTATAATAGTAAGCGTATATGTTAGAACAAGTGCCGACACAAAAACCCGAACGAAAGACCTTGAAAGATTATATAGTTAAGACTTTCCCTTGCAATCCAGAAATTACAGTGGTGCCGTTGACTGTTATGCGCAGTGGCCAAGACGGAAAAGGAGTCAGACTAGATGGAGGTTGGATTCCCAGGGAGATGTTGTATGTATGCGACACGGATTCTGAAGAGGGTGTTGGTAAAGGCGTCTTGATACTACAAGTACACAAACCAGTCAAGATTGAGAGAGAAGGTAGAATTTATTATGACGTCTTGACTAAGGATGTAAGTTTGGAGAAAATTCGAGAACAGGAAGCTAACATGCACTTTGCTGACGGCTATATTCGCGTACTGTTTGGAAGAACTTCCAAAGAAATGGAAGCAGAAGGGGAAAGAAGGGCTGAAGAGGTTTGGGGACAGAAACATCCATCCAATAGATGGGAGCAGCTATTGTCTACAAATACAGAGGTGAGCGGAAATAATACCTCAGAATTAGAGAATTTTCCTGAAAGAGTACGAGAGTTGATGAAGCCTCTAAAGTCTGATATAGACGGTGGGCCGTTTGAGGATAAACACACTCCAGGTAACTATGATTTTCTTTTTGACCCTAGTTATGTACCGCCAGCGGATGTTGAAGTTGCTGCTGTTAGAAATCCTGAAGGCGTCCCCGTATCTGAAAATAGTATTAAGGCTGCAGAAGAGATTATTAACAGCCTAACAGCGAATTTCTCGTTAATGCAAATAATTGACCCTGAGAGGACTTTTGATATTAAAGGTATCATGAATCGTATTAGGGGAGATCATACCATACGTTGTCGATTGTTTGAGTATTTTTCTTCCAGGCTCGACAGATTGGCAGATATTAAACCAGAGGCTTTGGCGGATAGAGTCCGTCGTAACTCGGGTGATAATTTGAAGTCTCCTAACTATACTCAAGACTACTACGAGGGTAATATGCGTAGTCGTGAGTATGTAGTGATATTAGCAGTTGCTATGATGGACGGGTCGTTCAACGTGGATAGGCAGGACAAGGTGGTGGTTACTCATCATAGAGAAGGTAAAGAAAGGAATGGTATGCACAGAGACGCTGCAAGGGTGCTTCTCGAGTATGTAAGAAATAATTATTAGGGCAGAAAGTTTACGATAGAAATAACTCCGCTTACTGCGGAGCTATTTCTATTAAGTAGTGTCAGTTAATCAACATTAACTTGTGTTCTACGTTCTGTCTTGCCGGTGAATTTAGCTTTCTTCACTTGCTTAAAATTGACTACGCCATCTTTGGCTGCGTGAATAGTGAAATTACGACTCATGTATGTACCATTGCCAGCAATCTTTGTAGCGCCAGTTTGGCGAACCAAGACCTGTCCAGCGGTAACTTTTTGGCCACCAAATCGCTTCACGCCAAGACGTTGACCGGGGCTTTTGTTGTGATTTCTGACAGAACCACCAGCTTTAACCTTTGACATTCTTTACTCCTTATAGTTTTCTAAAAACAATCTGTTTTAGTTTATCGAAAATAAAGCCAGTTGTCAAGCGGTTTTCACTATATCTATGGGTTTTAGAACTAGTATTTCTCTGCCGACGACTTGGTCTGGACGGTAATACAGGAGATTTTTATTGGTAATTTGCCGATATCCAAGATTGTTCAGATTCTTTAACAGAGGCAAGTGAGTGAACTGTCCGTAGTGATTTTGCCATGCCGGAACAGCGATACAGAGTGTAGAATCAGGGCGGATTTGTGAGTGAATGTTTTTTAGAAAGCTACTAATGATATGATTACAATTTCTAATCACTTCCTGGAGCTTCTCTGGGGCTGGTGTGGCAGAAAATGGTTGTCCCAAATATGTCTCGCAGACAATATGGGAAATTTGTTGTTTTTGTTCAGTAGTTAATTTAATAGAAGTGGCGTCAGATTGAAAAGTTTGCCAGAAAGTGTCTGTAGAAAACGTTTTTTCCAGCCAATGCATATTCTCTGACGTGTAGTTGATCATTTTATCGCTTAAATCGCTACCGTAAGTATTGATTTTTGCTAAAGCGGCTTCTTGTAAGACTGTACCTGTGCCACAAAACGGATCCCAAAGGTAGTCGCCAGATTTAGCCCCAGAGAGATTGATCATAATCTGTGCAAGCTTGGGAGGGAGCATACCGACGAAAGCGTCGCGCTTCGGACGTCCGCGGTCGCGCTGGGTATATGAATTGATATTTTGAGTGCCACGGCTTTCAGCAATTAGCAAATCGCTGTTCGTAGCTTTAACGATGATAATTTCAATCTTCGTTTCAGACCTGCCGAGCTTATTATTATGAGAGGTCGCCGTGGATAAGGCGGCGGTTTTGTTTGGAATTAGGCGCAGACTAACATTGGCGTTTTTTAAGGATTTTTTTAAGATAAGACCAATTTTTTGGATATCGCGCGGATTTGCTTTATCGCCGTAAAAACTAATCCCAAAAGTTATTTTTTTCTGGCTATGTGCTAGTTTTCTCGTATATTGTTCGGTGATAAATTTCGAGGCTTGGAGGAGAGTGGCGTGGTCGGATTTTTGTGATTTTACCCGTTTGATGATATATCCACATTTGGTAATGCCACCCAAAGTGTCAATTGCAAAAGTATCGCAGTCGACAAGAGCGGCCTGATTGGAGACTCTTTGGATGTTTTTATCGCCGTAAACGGCCTCTAATTCAGCGATGGATATTTCTGGTTGGCGACCAAGGATAGCGATAAACATGTCGTAATTATACCATTTATCGTGGTATAATGAAGGTTATGCTGCCAAAGGTATTGCAATTGTTTAAGTCGCCGCGAACTGTTATGAGTATCCTGACACTGGTGGTTCTGGCAGTGGTTATTTTTCTGTCACGACATGAGTTAGTGAAGGCATGGGGGCTGTTTTTAGGGGCGGATTTATGGTTACTATTCCTGCTGCTGCCATTCCAAATTATCGTGTATTTTGCTGGTGGCGAAATGATTTTCTCTTATTTAAGGGAGAAAAATTTGATTCATCATATTTCTCGACTAGAACAGACGAGGATAGCTCTGGAGCTGAACCTGGTTAATCATATTTTCCCATCAGGCGGCGTTAGCGGAATTTCCTATACGACGTGGCGGATGCATAAGCTGGGTGTGAGTTCAGCGCGTTCAACATTTGCGCAGGTGATTCGCTATGTTACGGGTTTTTTGGCACTGCTGGTTTTGCTGGTTATTGCGGTTTTGGCACTGGCGATTGACGGTAAGGTAAACCGATATATTGTGGCGGCAAGCTTTTTATTGATTGTGGTGGTTTTAGCCCTAACATTTGGGCTAATTTTTATGTTCTCCTCGAAGCGGCGCATGAGAGTGACAGCGGCGGGTGTATCGCGGTTTATTAATATGCTGGTGAAATTTGTAACACTAGGGAAGAAGCGGCGAGTTATGAAATCGAAAAGCGTTGAGGGATTCTTTATTGATATGCAAGATGATTTTCAGGATTTGGCGAATCACCCAAAGCTGTTAACGAAGCCAATGATTTGGGGAATCATTTACACGATTTTTGATGTTGCTATGTTTACGGTAGCGTTTATGTCGCTTGGGGTTTTTGTTAATCCAGCAATTCTAATGGTTGGTTATGGTGTAGCGGGTTTGGCGGCAATTTTTGTATTTACACCTGGGGGAACAGGGGTTTATGAGACGATTATGATCATATTTTTAAGCATGGCAGGAACGCCGCCAGATCTGGCGATTGCCGGAATTATTTTAACGAGGGCGATTTTACTGACTGGCACGATTGTCTTTGGCTATATTTTTTACCAGCACGCATTGATTAAATACGGCAAACCGAATGACTCCCAGATTTAGCGTCAGCAATTTCCTGGCGGTGGTTAACCAGACGTTTGAGGCGGTTTTTGCCGGCGCGGTTGAAGTCGAGGGCGAGGTTGCTAGCTTTAAGCCGTATCCGCCAAAATATGCGTTTTTTACCCTGAAGGACGAGGACGGATCGGTTAATTGTTTTGTGGGCTTTAGTAATCTGCGGACGCCAATCGAGGATGGTATGAAAGTGGTGGTTCGGGCGATGCCAAGCCTGAGAGGCGATGGCAGGTTTAATTTACAAGTTCAGGAAATTCATCCGCTGGGCAAGGGGAGCCTAAAGCGGAGTTTTGATATTTTGCGGCAGCGGCTGTCGGCCGAAGGTCTGTTTGATGTGGAACGTAAGCGCTCCTTGCCGCCATATCCTGCTCGTGTGGCGGTCATTTCCAGTATCCAGGCGGCGGGCTACGCGGATTTTATGAAAGTTGCCGGTGAGCGCTGGGGCGGGGTGCAGTTTATCGTGGCTAATGTTAAGGTTCAGGGTGATGGCGCGGCCGATCAGGCGGTGCGGGCGATTGCTCATTGTAATCAGCTGGCGGAGCCGCCAGAGGTGATTGTGCTGATTCGCGGCGGTGGTAGCGCGGAGGATTTGGCGAGTTTTAATGATGAATGCTTGGTGCGAGCGGTGGCTGGCAGCCGTGTGCCGGTGCTGACTGGTATCGGGCACGAGGTTGACGAAAGTTTGTGCGATTTGGCGGCTGATGTGCGGGCGGCCACGCCGAGCAATGCCGCTCAGCTGCTATTTCCGGATAAACACGAGGTGAGACGACAATTAGCGCTGCGGCTGGGCAGCGTGGTGGAGGTGATTCAGCAGCAGATTAAGGAGCAGCACTTTCGCGTCACAACGTTGCAAGAAACAGCTCTCGAACAGTGGTCGCATCGCGTCAAGATTGCTATAAATGTAACATTGTCGCAACAACGAATTATTGCTGAGTACGACCCAGAGATGGCGCTGCGGCGCGGTTACGCGATGATTAGCGGCGACTGCCAGATTGGTAATATTGTAAAGATTACAACAAAGGATATAATTATGAAAGCGAGGATTGAGAGTAGTGAAAAACGATAAAACAAACGAGAAAACGATTGAGCAGATGATGGTAGAGCTGAATGAGCGCATTGCATGGTTCCAGGGCGAGGATTTTAATCTGGATGAGGCCAAGCAGCGGTTTATTGAGGCGCGGCAGCTGGCGAAGGATATTACAACGGCGCTGGACGGCATGCAGCACGACATTACAGTGCTTAGCGAGGATTTTAGCGCATGAGATGGACTTTACATCACTCTAAGCATAAGCTATACTTGAAAATATGAATATGAGATATAGGAAAGAACAGGGGTCGGTGAATGGCTGGATGGTTGGCACGTTCGGCTGTTTGGTGCTGTTTCTGATTGCTGGGTCGCTGGCTATTTGGGCGTATATGCAATATTCCCACGAGAAAAATAATGTTGATAGCAAGGTGGCTATTGAAGTCGCTAAAGGTAAGGGTGAGCAGGCGGAAATTGATCAGAAGAAGTTTTCTGAAGAGGCTAAGAACCCGCGGATTGAGTTTGTTGGTCCAAGTGAGTACGGTCGCGTATCGTTTATGTATCCAAAAACTTGGAGCGTGTATATAGAAAATGATGGTAGCAACAGGGGTGACTATAAAGCTTACCTAAATCCAATATCGGTTCCATCAACAGTTAGTAAGACAAGTCGATTTGCGTTGAGGCTGGAAATTATTAACAAGGATATGGATGCGGTACTGAATGAGTATCAGTCGCGATTGAAGAAGGGTGAACTGACTTCAAGTAGTACTGAGTTTAATGGAATTTCTGCAACGCGGATTGATGGTGCATTTGATAAGAATTTGCGTGGTTCAGTTGTATTGATGAAGGTTCGTGACAAGACTATTCGTTTTTCAACCGACGCAGACACATTTAAGCCAGATTTTCAGACGATATTGGGCACAGTGAAGATTGCTGAATAGAAAAAGTAACTCAAGTTTTGCTATACTAGAAGTGTATGGCAGGTAAAGAGTGGAGCGATGCTGATTTTGGAGGGCTGCCGAGCGTCTTAGTGGCGGCGCATGAGTTAAAAACGCCGCTGGCTTTAATTCGACAGATGGCGCTACTGCTGGACGACGATTTGACAAGCGCGGCTGATAAAAAACAGATCCAGCAGCGGATTGTTCAGACGTCCGAGCAAGCGTTGCAATTGACAGTTGATCTAGCGAATTCGGCAAATTTGACGCCGTCATTATTTCCGCTGGAGCCGGTTAATCCGTTGGCGCTATGCCAGCAAATAGCCGCGGAGACGAGACTTAACGCAGTGTTGTACGGGCGAAAGATTAGTTGGCCTCGGGGCGGACGGAATAGCCGATTGATATTGGCAAATCGAACATTATTGGGGCGGATTTTGGCAAATTTCTTAAACAATGCTTTGAAATATACCGAGGACGGCTCAGAGATAAAAGTGTCGGTTACGGCAGTCAAAGAATCGGTGAGACTAAGCGTTCGCGATTTTGGGCCGATGATGAGCTTAAAGGAGTATCGGCGGCTGCTTGATGAGGTGCATGTGCGAAAAACGGTGCGGACGCGGCCGGAAAGTAGCGGCTTGGGGATTTATGTGGCTAGCCAATTTGCCCGGGCAATGAATGGCCAAATTGGTCTAATTAGACATCGAGACGGTTTAACATTTTATGTAGATATGCCGATTAGTCGGCAGCTGAGTTTGCTATGAAAAAGTTGCTGATTGTCGAGGATGATAAAAATTGGGCGGATATTTTATGCGGATATGCGGCGGCGGTTGGTGCGGAAGCGCGGGCGGTGGTTTCTGGCGGCCAGGCGATGGAAATGATTGACAATTGGCAGCCGGACGCGATTGTCTTGGATATGCTGCTGGCGGGCGAAACGGCGGTGGCGCTACTGAATGAACTGAGGTCGCATGCGGATTTGGCGAGATTGCCGATCGTGGTTTGCAGCAATGCGGGTGTTAATCTGGCGGATTTGCAACCGTTTGGCGTGAGAGAGCTGCTGGATAAGGCGTCAATGCGCCCGGATGAAGCGCGGGCGATTTTTAGCGAGGTTTTGGATGGGGCAGAGTGAGCGGTTAAAAGCGATTGTACTGAGGCGAACAAATTACGCTGAGGCGGATCGGGTATTGCAACTACTGACGCCGAAAGGCCGGCGCAGTGTCATTGCCAAGGGTGTGCGTCGCGAGCGGTCGAAATTGGCGGGCGGCATTGAATTATTTGCGATTTGCGACGTGGTGATTCGTTCCGGTCGCGGAGATTTGGGGTTGTTGACCTCGGCGCGGCTGGCGGCGTTTTATCGGCATATTTTGGAAGATTACGAGCGGATGCAATTCGCTTACGCGGCGATGAAGCTGGTATCAACGGCGAGCGAAAACATCGACGAGCCGGAATGGTATTTTGTGCTAAGCCAGGTATTAGAGCAATTAAATAATCCGGCAGTTAACCAAAAGCTGATTGAAACGTGGTTTTATATGCAATATGCTAGTCTGCTGGGTGACGAGCTGAATTTGCGCACCGATGTGGCGGCTCAGGCGTTGTCGCCCGATAAAAAATATATGTACGATAACGCAGAAAAGGGACTGCGGCCAGCGGAGCAGGGCGACTTGTCGGCGGACGCCATCAAGCTGCTTCGGCTCATTCAAGCGAAACCGCTAGCGAATGTGGCACAAATTGGCGGGATAACTGAGGTGATCAGCGCTTGTTGGCTGGTCGCGCGGCAGCACGCGGCGGTGTAATATTGCCCATAAAAATGCTATACTGTAGGTAATAATTGTGAATCGCCATGTTGCCAACATGGAGAAAGGTTTTTTTGATGAGTCAAGCAAAAATGGAAGATATTATCAGCCTGTGTAAGCGCCGCGGCTTTATTTATCAGGGGTCGGATGTGTATGGCGGTTTGTCTGGGACTTGGGATTACGGCCCGCTGGGTGTGCAGCTGAAGCGTAATATCATGAATTTGTGGTGGCGCCGGTTTGTCGATGAGCGCGACGATATGTACGGCGTGGATGCGGCGATTTTGATGAATCAGAAAGTCTGGCAGGCCAGTGGGCATGTTGATACGTTTTCTGATCCGCTAGTTGAGGATTTGAAGACGGGTGAGCGATTTCGTGCAGATCATCTCATTAGGGACGAGTTGGCTGAGATGTATCGAGCCACTAATGTGCCTAATCCAGAAAAAACAGCGGAGGATCTCATAGCCAAAAGCGGCTCAACCGATAAGGAGCTCTATGAATTCATTAAGGCGAATAATATAAAATCTCCTGCGGGCAATGAGCTCAGTGAAGTTAAGCGGTTTAATATGATGTTTAAGACCTATGTTGGTGCAGTTACGAATGATGCTTCGATTTCGTATCTCCGCCCAGAAACCGCCCAAGGTATCTTCACTAATTTCAAAAATGTCGTCGATAGTTTCTACCCGAACTTGCCGTTTGGCATCGCTCAACAGGGCAAGGCGTTTCGTAATGAAATTGCGCCGCGCGACTTCGTTTTTCGCTCTCGGGAGTTCGAGCAGATGGAGATTGAATATTTTGTCGACCCTGAGCACTGGCAGGAGGCGTTTGATGAGCTACTGGCGGCGACGCATACATTTTTGGCAGAGCTAGGTTTGAAACCAGAGTACATCCACGAGCTGGACGTGCCGGCAGAGGATCGGGCGCACTATAGTAAAAAGACGATCGACATTGAGTACGATTATCCTATCGGCCGCGAGGAACTGATGGGTATCGCCTACCGGACTGATTTTGACCTGATGAATATCCAGCGCGCCAGTGGCAAGAGCATGGAATACACCGTCAAGGGAACGAACACAAAATTTGTTCCGCACGTTATCGAGCCGTCGTTTGGTGTCGAGCGGGCGCTGATGGCGGTGCTGTCGGGCGCGTACCGTGAGGATGAGCAAAACGGTGAAAAGCGGGTGTACTTGGCGTTGCCAGAGCATTTGGCGCCGGTAAGATTTGCCGTTTCACCGCTGCTCAAAAACAAGCCAGAATTGGTTGAAAAAGCCCGTGAAGTCTACACCCAGCTCGCCAAAGCCAACCCAGGCCGGGTGATGTGGGACGACAACGGCAATATCGGCAAGCGCTACCGCCGCCAAGACGAAATCGGCACGCCGCACTGCGTGGTTATCGACTTCCAAACGCTGGAGGACGGCACCGTCACCGTGCGCGAGCGGGATACGACGGAGCAGCGGCGGGTGAAGGTTGAGGAGCTATAGATACTAGAGATGAAAAAGTAAATTGGGTTTAAGGAGCTACAATATTGACAAAAAGTAGACCTGAGTTTGATAAAATTACATCATTTGATGAGTTTAACAAATACTATTGGTATCGTGAAGAAATTTCACAGATATGCAAGTTATTAGGATTAGAATATAGAGGTACAAAACAAGAACTCAATCACATTATTGAACAGTACTTTAAAGGCAATTTAATTAAAAAATCACCAATAAAAAACGAAAAGAAGCAAGTTGAAAATATTACTTTAGATACTCCATTACTTGAATGCGGGTTTTCCTTTAATACACACTTTAGAGAATATTTCTCAATTTTAACAGATGTCTCACTATTTAAATTTAATGCTGATATGGCCACTGCTTGGAGAAAAGTAAAGAGAGAAAATGATTTGAGTTTTACAATTCAAGATATGCTAAAAGTTTATTATGGGAAATCAGATTATGCCAAGTATGATAATTCGGTTTGTCAATGGAATCAATTTTTAAAGGATTTCTGTGCAGACGAAAATAGTCGCAACTACTCGAACAAATTAAAAGTAGCTTCTATTCTTTGGAAAGAAGTTAGAAATTCAAAAAATGAAAAAATTTATTCAAAGAATCTTTTGACTGAATATGCCAGTAAAATAAAAGAGTATCACAATTAGATAATCCCCAACGTGTTAACACCCAATGAGTAGTTAATCATGGATATTGGAAAGACAGAATATACTGTAGGTGAAATGGTATCAGCTATCTGGCGTTCGGGTGTAGTATAATAACTCTCATGACAAAAATCACCAAAGGACATATCATTACGCAGAATCTAGATGGAACGGACCATCTGGATTGTTTGTATCGCATCTCGCTCAAAGCCTTGATTTATAACGATGCTGGACAAATTTTGGTTGTCAAGGAAATTGATCGGACGTATTGGGATTTGCCGGGTGGTGGCATGGATTTTGGCGAGACGATTGAATCGTCGCTGAAACGTGAGCTGTTTGAAGAAGTTGGTTACAAGGGTGGTCTGCGTTATCAGCTTTTTGATGCGTCGGACGAGATGTACATTGAGCGGATTGATGCTAATCAAATCTGTTTTTATTGCCGCGTCTGGCCAGAGAATTTTGATTTTATGCCGGGCGAAGAGGGTGATGAAATAATGTTTATTAATCCTGAGGAATTATTGCTTCAGAAGAGCGAGGTTGACGCGCCAGCACGTGCCTATAAGGTTCACGCAAAATGGCAGCAACTACGCAGGTAAAATTTTACTGAGTGTTTTAAGAAGTTTGTGGTCATGCCCGAGAGGGTCAATTTACATATAATAATCCCATTGCTATAATAACCATATGCATATTATTCTTGGTGGGACGAGCGGTCTTGGACGCGAAATGGCGCGGCAGCTCAGAGAAAGTGGCAAGCGCGTATTGGTGCTGGGGAAGACGCATAACGCCCAGGAGCACGGCGAAGGTTTCCAATTGGATGTGTATTATCCCGAGCAAGTAGAGGCAGCGCCAGCGCGGATTGAGCAGATTCTGGGCGATGACAATGTTGAGCAATTCGTGTGGGCGGCAGGCTATGGCTGGCGCGGTAATTTTGAGGATCAGCCCGACGCCCGCTCCATGGCAGAGGTGAATTTTGCCGGTGCGCTGCCGCTGGTGCAGTGGGCGTGGCGAAAGATGGCTCGTCAAAATCAGAAGTCAGTTTTAACGATTATCGGCTCGACTAGCAGTGTCAAAGCTCGGGCGGACGAGGCGGTATACGTGGCGACTAAACACGCCCAAGCGGGCTTGGCGCGCAGCTTAGGGATGCAGGCCGACGAGCAGAAATTGCCAGTAAAAGTCGCACTGTTTTTGCCTGGCGCTATGAAAACACCGTTTTGGAATGGCCGGGAGTTGCCGGCTGATTATGTGTTTTTCAACGATCCCGCTAAAATTGCTACGCATATTATCAACGCCATTGAACATCAGCAGCAACCATATCTGGAGTGGGCGCTGCCAAAGGGTACGTTGGTTTAAGTTCCGGTAAGGTGGTATAATTCGGGAATGGTAATGAATGTTTCAAATAGTGATTATTTTGGGGTAAAAATTGTAGTAATTGGCGGCGGAACTGGCAGTTTTACGCTGCTGTCGGGTTTGAAAAAGTACACGCATAGTATTACGGCGCTGGTTAATATGGTTGATGACGGCGGTTCAACTGGGCAATTACGCGATGAGCTGGGCGTACTGCCAGCGGGCGATGTCCGGCAATGTTTGGTGGCGCTGAGTAGTTCGCCGAAGGTGCGCGATTTGTTTAATTATCGGTTTGACGAGGGTAGTATGAAGGGCCATGCCTTTGGTAATTTGTTCATGGCAGCGCTGGAAAAGATGACGGGGAGTTTTGCCGAGGCAGTGGAGCTGGCGAGTGAAGTTCTGGGTGTAAACGGGCGAGTGTTTCCGATTACTTTGGATGATACTACTATGTCAATTAAGCTAAAAGACGGTACGACTGTCAATGGCCAGCACGCGGCAGAATCGCTGCAAATTCCGCGCGGCGAGCGTCCATGGCTGGAGTTGAAACCGCCGGCTGGTATTAACCCGCGGGCGCGCCAGGCGATTTTAGATGCTGACTTGGTGGTGATTGCGCCGGGGCTGCTGTATGGCAGTTTGGCGCCAGCGTTATTGGTGCGTGGCGTAACCAGGGCGCTGGCGGAGACTAGGGCAAAGAAAGTTTATGTTTGTAATTTGGTTAATAAACCGGGCCAGACAGACGATTTTACCGTGGCGGATTTTGCGGATGAGATTGAGCGATTTTCTGGGGTGAGTATGGATTATGTTCTATACAACAACCATCGTCCTCCGGAGGAACTTATCAAGAAATATGCCCATGATGGTGAGTATTTGGTGGAATGGGATAAGGATTTGTTGAAAAAGAAGCATTATTATGCGTCGGGCAAGCGGTTGATCGCTGATACTGCTTGGGTTAATAAAAATTCTGACAGCGACCCGCTGGCGGCGCAGCGTAGTCTAATCCGGCACGACGCCGACAGAGTGGCGCGCGAGTTGATGCGGATTTATTTTGCCTAAGGCGATTAGCGTCTATCTTATTATGCTTCGGTATGCTGTAGCTATAAATAGTGTATTGTTACGAAGGTAGGGGGTGAGAGCATCTTAAAATGTTGGCCAAGTATATACTACAAATTCCAGCCGTTATAGTATAATTGAGATAGTCTATCATGAAAGAGCCTCAGTTTTATTTTATTAACTATAAAAATTCAATCGCCGGAGTGGGGGGTGTTGGCACGGTAAGTAGAGACCTCATTGAGTATTATCCTGGTGTGAGATGTATATTTTGGGATGGCACAAAAGCAATAAGGGGTTCTGATGTTGGCATTAATTTAGGGAATGGTGTAAATCATGGCGAAGTCCATTTATTGTTTTTCAAGAAATATCTATGGTCATTACTGCACGGCATAGAGTGTAAAATTAGCGATAAACAACTTAATATAGCCAGGCGGGATTTGCACAAGCAGGTGGCGGTGCTTGTTAGCAAGATGGTGCAAGAAATAGGAACGAAAAACAATAGTTTTAATGGTGATATATTTTGGATAAACGATTATACAGCACTGCCTTTGGTACGAGAATTAAGAGATCATTATGAAAGAGCTACGATAGTATTTAGTTTTAGAACCCCTTTTGGCAGGGAAGGTTTTTACCCTAACATACAACAACCAGACGTTGGCATGTTTGTTGACTTGCTAAATTCTGATCTAATTACCTTTCATAGAAGGTGTGATATGTTAACATATATTAAATTTTTAGAAGAAAATGCGACTAGCGTTATTGATAAAACCAAGGTGGTCGATGATTTTAGTATTTTGATATTGACCAAGGATGGTCATACTGTAGAACTACTTGTTGTGCCAATGGGTAATAATCTACAGTATCGTCAGAGTCTTGCATATACAAAAGAGGCTCGTGAGATTGTTAAGAAAATACGAAGTGACCATAAAGGCAAGAAGATAATTACTAGTATTAGTAGATTTGAACAAACAAAAGGGGTGGAGTACGAGATTGATTTAGTTAATACTCTAATAAAGAAACATCCTGAGTTGAAGGATAAATTTGTATTTATGCGATATACGTACAGATCTAAAAAGAAGATTGATGACTATGAATATAGTGCTTTGCACGACAGGGTATTAAAAGGAGTGGAAAATATAAATCGTAAATACGGAGGAAAATCGTGGACTCCTATCATATATAGCAATGAGTACAAGCTAACCGACCAGGAGGTGACTGCTGTATTGCAAGCTTCAGACATTGTAATTGTAGCTTCTGTTGCGGATGGATTTAATCATTTAGCGCTTGAGGCAATCCATAGTCAAACGCAGGAAATGCCAAAGGTTCAATTATTGCTTAGTAATATAGGTGCAACTGATTATATAAAAGGATATAACCGATTGAAGCTCAGTCTTGAGAATGATGTTGAAATTCTTTATAAGGCGCTTGTACGATCGGAGAAGGAGGTCAACGTCTCGTACAAGGAGCTTAGAAACTCGGCTAGTAGACTTTCCTCTAGGAGTTGGCTCGATACGATCATATCCAGAGCGCAAATAATATCAGAGTCTAAAGGAGGAAAAAGATGAAGTTAGCAATAATTACTCCAGTCAATAGGTATTTGGGTTTCTCTGCGCCGATATCGCCGGTTGAGCAGTTTAATAATGCCATCAAAAACTTTAACGATGTTGAGATGGTGTATGTTGACCCTCAACGAACCTTAGTTTATGGAGATCGTCATAGCAAACCAATCCTCTACGACGACTCCGGCGAAATGTTGGATGCTGACGTTTATTTTGCCTTTTCTCACAGTCCTTTAGATAGACAGATGACAAGATATATAATAAAATCCCTGGAACGTACTGGCACAAAAGTCATTAATAACTATCGGGCATTGACGGTTGCTGATGATAAGGCCCTTATGGCAATAGAATTAGCGGGATCCGGCTTGCCTATCGCTCAGTCTTTTATTGCATCAGCCCGCTCAAATTCACAGAAGATTATTGACGCCTTGAGATGCAAGGGTGATTTTATAATTTCAAAAACCAGTGGATTAACTGCAGGCGGTGTTGGCGTTAAGCCTGTGGTTAAAGAAATTAATCATTTAGCGCCAGAGCTATGGTCGTGCAGACTGAGCGAAAGACCAAAGGTCATACAGAATGACCTTGATGCTGGCAATAGTAAGAGAACGGTTGTTCGGGCTTATGTTGTGGGGGGACGAGTAGTGGGCAGTTATACAACAACAGGGTATGGCGTGGTTAATTGTGCTGGATTAACAAGAGAATCAAAAGCCGTGCAATATAGTCTGTCGGTTGACGAGGCAAATATTGTTCTAGCTGCTGCTGCAACTGTGTATTCAAGTGGCTTTTGCAGAGTTGATTGTGTGGGCGGCAAAAACTTTTCAATTCTTGAGGTTAATCCGGTAGCGAGGATTGATGCGTCGGATTATGGTATAGACGTGCCGTGTGCTATCATAAAATACGCGAAGGAATTATGCATTGAATGAAAATTGACAATAGTTTTCCAGCTGTTTTTTGGGGCAAAGACAAGTCGACGAAAGCTCAATTTTGTCCGTGCGAAGATATTTTCGATTCCTCGCTTGTGACATCGTGTATGGTTTGTGCAGTTCATGAAAATAAAATACTTCTGGCCAAGCCGCCGCGTGGCTGGGGTTTGCCAGGTGGCCGTATGGAATTAGGAGAAACGCCAGAAGATTGTGCGCGGCGCGAGGTGTATGAGGAAACATCCGTTGAACTAAATTCTCTAAAATTGATTGGTGCTTGGCATATTGAAAAGCTATTTCATTCTAAATATAACGGTAGATACCCTGATAGGGCATATCAGCTGCTTTTTCTGGCTGATGTAAAACGAATAGATGATTTTGTAGCTTCGCACGAATCATCAGCCAGGGAGTTTGTAGAATTTGATAAAGTACAAGACTATCACCATGATTTTGCTAATTTTGCTGAGATTATGAGATACATTAGGAAGTGTATAATATGAGTGAGCTAATTTTTATGAGACACGGTAATCATATACCTGACAGCGATGACAATGAACTATTTTCTGGTCTTACCAGCTCTGGGTGTGATGAGATGCGATTGACTGGCTCTAGGCTAGTGCAGCAGGAAATGAAAGCCTATACAGTCAATAATGACAGATCGCTCGGTTCGGTAGCTTTAGTGTTGGATCCTGAAATTACTAATGGCGCTCTTGCAGAAGAGGTTAGTTCTTTGGTGAGGCGTGGAAAAATAAAAGTCGATAACAGGCTGCAATATCTGGAGCATGAGAACCCTGTGTTTCAAGAAGGTTTAGAGGAAGCCTTCTTTGCTGGCGAATGTCTAAAATTTTTTGTTAAGGAGTCAGATCGTTTCTTGGGAGTTAGCACCTATTCTTGTATGGCTTCAAATATAGCGGATATTATTACTGAATATACAGACTCTTTGTTGTGTGCTCGCGAATTCTTTTACCCTTCCTTTAGGGCAAAGATGACCCACCTTAAATTAGGTGAAAAATTATCTATGCATTATGTCGATTATTACTGTCCGGAGGTGGAATTGAATCCAGATGCGCGTATTCAGACGCAAATAGTAGAAATAAGAGGGTCAAATTATAGACTTACCGATGAATATGGCCACCTAGATTTTAATGGCAATGATATAATAGTAATCAAGGAGGGTTTATAGTAGATGGCTAAGTTAATAGATAAAGTTAAATTTAACGAGATTGAATTCCTGATGTTCGTACTGGATGAACTTGCTGATGAATTAAGTAAAGATGGTAAGGATGTAATTAAGTTGACCCTTGGTAAGGCGCAGGAACCTTTACATCCTAGAATTGTGTCAGCATGGGTGGATGCCGTCAAAGATGAGAATAAAAGAAATCTTGTGTATCCAGAAGGTTTGCCAGAGTTGCGCCAAAAGATTGCTGAATGGTATCAGAGTCTAGGGAATAATGTTAAGAAAGAAAATATTCTAATAAACACTGGCACTAGCCCATTCTTTAAGGATCTATTTAGGCTTTTAGTAGAAGAAAATGACGAAATACTATTGCCTGAACCATACTATTCGGTGTACTATGTTTGTGCTCTATTAACAGGAGCAAAAGTAAAGTATTATCATGTCGATCCAGCAACTCTAAAGATTGATATGGATGATTTTCGTGCAAAATACAATCCTGAGAAAACACGATTTGTAATAATGTGCAGTCCGGGTAATCCCTACGGCAATATTCTAAGCGCGAAAGACTATCAAGAAATAATTAACATTACGTCTTCTAACACATATCTTTTGTCGGATGAGATATATCGAAACACTGGATTCAGGGCAGATGTAACTTCCATTTTAGATGTAGCTACTGAAAAAGACATAAATAGCCGCATTATTATAACTAATTCTTTCTCCAAAGGCTTCAGAATGTATACTGCTCGTGTAGGTTTTGCTATTCTGCCAGATAAACTATTGTTGCCTTATCGAGTAATGTTGCAGCACGCATTATTAGCTACAAACCCCACAGAGCAATTTGCTTGTATTGAGGCATTAAACCATCTTGATGAGGTAAAAAAATTAGCACAAATATACTCTGATCGTAACGATTATGTCGTAAAAAAGCTTGCTGGAATTGATGGCGTAAAAGTAATTCCGGCAGAAGGCGGCTTTTATCTCGTGGTAATGTGTGGTGATTTTATGGCACAGAATAATATATTTACAAGCTTTGATTTAGCAAAAGATATTCTTGAGAAAACGGGTGTTGCTGTTGTACCTGGATCGGATTTTGGTGTTCCTAAGGGCTTGCGTATATCCTTTACACACCTTAGATTTAATGAGGCTATTGATAGACTAAAGCAATATTTCAGCAGAACATAGGAGGATAACGTAGATTATATGATAAGAAAGGGTGAGTATGAAGATAGCCATTATTGGACAAGGTTATGTGGGCAAAGCAATTAAAGAATTGGTAGAAAACCATTATGAGATAGTAACTTATGATCCTAAATTAAACCTAGACTATCCAAAAGAAGATATAGATAAATGCGAGCTTGCTATTGTCTGTGTCCCTACTCCTATGAGCGAGGACGGCACGTGCATACGTCTATAGTAGAGCACGCTATAAATAGGCTGAACAATCCTCATATACTAATAAAGTCAACTATACCGCCAGGAACAACGGATTACTTGCTAAATAAAACGGGTAAAAATATTTCATTCTCCCCGGAATATATTGGAGAAAGTACCTACCTTAACCCCATACATGAAAGTATAAAGGATACGAGATTTTTCATAGTTGGAGGCAACACTGGCGAAGCTGAATATTTATTTAATATATTTGAGTCCATACTGGGGCCGCATACTCAATATTTTCAGTGTACACCCACTGAAGCTGAGATTGTAAAGTACATGGTTAACTCTTTTCTTGCTACGAAGGTCGCGTTTGTCAATGAATTCTACGAAATCTCGCAATTGTATGGTGTGGATTGGCATAAGGTGCGCGAGGGGTGGCTGCTTGATGAGAGAATAGGGCGATCATTCTCTAGTGTATTTGCAAACAGCAGAGGCTTCGGAGGTAAGTGCTTGCCTAAAGATGTCAATGCTATAGTTGCTGCAAGTGAGGCTAATGGCTATATTCCAAAATTGTTGAAGCAAATACTGGATAGCAATAGCTACTTTCAGAGCAAAAAATAACTTTTTAACCTCACATACTCTATGATGGCGAATACTTGGTAGAGTGGAATAAATAACTCTTAAAGAGAAAACATTATTATGCTTCCGGTAAGCGGTTGATTGCTGATACTGCTTGGGTGAATAAAAATTCTGGCAGCGACCCATTGGCAGCTCAACGTAGCCTAATCCGACACGACGCCGATAGAGTGGCTCGCGAGCTGATGCGGATTTATTTTACCTAGATAATCCACGATGAGCGATAGAGTAGAGGCTCTGCGCTTGCAAAGTTTTATTTTTTGTGATATAATTTGCAAGCTGATTATGACACAGAATACAGGACAGACCATTGAAGGCCCTGATAGCTCTCCTAGAAGAGGTGAGATATTTTTTCATCCTGAAGAGCTCGCTATGAAACTAACAGAGACGTTCGGTGGTTATCACTTGACGCCAGCGCGCCGCTTGGCGGCAAAGCTTATCATAGAAATGCCAGCGGACATTGAGGAGGGCGATCGCATTGACTATATTATGTCAGCACTTGATAATGATAAAACCATAGCCGAAGCTCACCGAGATGTGGTGGTCGGCATTCTTGAGGACTATAAAGTCTTACAAGATTTGTTTGAATCGTATATTGAAGGAATTGACGAGACGACACTGCAAGGTAAAGCGTTGCGACTGGAAGATGGCCAGCAAATCCCTGGCGACTTAGGGAAGGACAATGTCCAAAGTCCGTGGTCTGAGAGTCCACCAATTCCGGCGCCACGTATTGATGATTTGATCAAGGCCTTTTCGACAAAAGGTGAGGGCGCTCAGGGTGTTGGACTGGAGACAGCGATGATCGTCGGGGCGGTGACGCTCGCCAAATTAAAAACTACTCCGTATCATGACGCATCGGTTTATAAGCAAGCAGTGTTTGCAAAAAACTTTTTAATTCCTGTGTGTAGTATTATTGGGCTTGATAATCTAGAGTCAGAGCTGAATGATGCAGTTGATGTTATTACAGGGCGAAATATTGGCGATGCTATAGGTGGTGGCGAATTAAGTAATAATATTGATAGGCTGATGAATGGAGTGGATATGATAGTGTCGCTGCATTTTGGCCCTAAGGATTCGGATAATCCTGAGAGATTTGATTTTGCTATTAATAATATCAAAGAAGTTCTTTCTGAGCTGCTCGGCGAGTCGGATTTAAAGCCTGCAGTAGAGGCTGCGTCGCCACACAGCACATTATTTGAAGTGGGTACAGTGAAGACGTCGAACGGCACCGATCTGGAAGTGCGAGCCCGCGGCAAGGGACGAGGATCATATCTTAAGAAGCTCTTACGTCTAATGGGATATTATGAGCCGCACTCTCAGCCGCTGAAGAATGATAGCGAACATCCGATTGATCTATACGGTATGACGATAATTGCCGAAGATGATAAACAAATGGCCGATGCGTATGTCGAGGCGGTCGTCAAGGCTTTAAGTAGCAAGAGTATTACGCAATATCCAGCACCTGGAAGAGATAAGGAATGCTTTGTTATCAAGGGATCCCCAGAATTTCAGGAGAATATTCGTAAGGCGGTTTTTGAGAGGATTCCCGATGCCGATATGGAGCTGTTTAGCTTTAAGGATAGCGGCAGAGACTTTACTGATGCAAAGATTACTGGTTTTTATGAGACAGGCGACGAGAGGGCTCAGCTCGCATCGTTTGAAGTGCAGTTTTCTACGCCAGATGCGCGATTGGTGGCACGAACTGGCAAGAAGGCGGCACACTTCTTCTTTAAGCTGCGTAAAATATATGGTGATTTGGTGAGTATGAGTGATGAGACGGCTGATGCAATCATCGATATTTGGCAGCGTAAGCAAGATTATTTTACAGAGCCTAATGATAGTGCCGAGGAAGTACATCTGACAAATCAGAGTCGTGAACGAGTGGCATGCTTTAAGGAGGAGTTGCTAGATAGGCGCAAATTATTACATAGGCGTGCTCGCTGTGTAGCTAGACGTGCTCTGGTATTGTATAATTAAAGCTGTATGATAACCTACTACACTGACGGTTCTGCTTCGCCAAATCCTGGTCCGGGTGGGTTCGCGGTGATTCGCGATCTTCAGCCGTGGATTTTAGGCTCAGAGGACGGCGAAACGACTAATATTCGCATGGAAGGCAAGGCGCTGATTGCGGCGCTTCGGGATGCCGACGGCGCGCCGTGCGTGATTTACACTGACAGCGAATTTTGGATCAACGTGGTGACCAAGTGGGCGCCAAGCTGGGAAAAGCGCGGCTGGACAAAGAAGGGCGGCGAGATTAAGAATCTGGATATCGTTCAAGAACTGTATGAGCTATATTCAAATTCTCAAGCAGATTTGCGCTGGGTGCGCGGTCACGAGGGTGACGAGGGGAATGAGCTGGCGGATACTTGGGCTAATCGGGCGCGTGAAGGCGAGCAGTTGACTAAATAGCAGCTGGCGGCATCTTATAAAAATTGCTATAATTACCCTCATGGAAGAAGTGAGGGAAACGACTGATATTTTTTTGTGGGCCAATCAAACTGATGCGAAGAAGAACGATTTACAGATAGAGCTGTTCTTATTTAATAAAAATTACACGCCGTATTTCATGCCCTTGAAGGGTGATGTTGAGCAGCAGCTCCGGCCGCTATTTTTGTTTGATTATATCAATCAAGTTAATTTGGGGGCGGGTACTGGTCTTAGCGTGCGGGATTATGAGCTGAGTGAAGCGGAAGAAAACGTGCTACTGCGAACAGACCTCGCCAAGGTTGGCCGAGCGGAAACCTTGATTCATTTGATTGAGCATGAGCGCGGCGACATTGTGGAGTTTTCGGAGACCGAGCATGAGTTCAAGCGGATGAAAGGGCTGATAGCGCGGTTTACCGACCCGAATGATCCAGAAAAAGTCTTTTACACGGTGAAGTTGATCCAGCAGGGGCAGACACTCAAAAGTGCGCTAGCGTGGGAGTTTTCTGACGGCAAGTTTGGTGCGTTTAAGGCGGAGGTTGGCTTTAAGGTGCCGGATGATAACCAGGTGCTGATCATCGGTCAGGATATTTTCGCCTTTAATCCAGGCAAGTTTGAGCGCATGTTTGGCTATGAGTACAAGAAGCAAGTGATTGCCGATAAGAAAGTGGCGGAAATTGAAAAGGAATATAAGTTAAGTTTCCCCGAGGGCTTGGATCTTAATGCGCTAGTCAAGGAGCGCAAAAAGACTATCAATAAACTGCAGAAATTAGAGATTGGCGAGGTCAAGCAAGAGCAAGTGCTGGATTATGCTGATGAGATGCAGCTGGAGCTGATGAGCGATGATAATAGCGCGATTATCATTATGGATGGCAATGACCTCGACATGTTTGTGAACCTGATCAACGAGGATTACATTGAGAGTAAAATTACCGGCAAACGTTACGAAATTAAGTCGAAAAAACTGTTGGGCGAGCCTGAGGGCGAACCGCCACGAGGTTAAGTATGGATCAAGAATTAGCGCTGGCGATTTTGATGAGCGGTCGGTCGGCGCTGCTGACGGGCGCGGCTGGTACCGGCAAAACGCACCTGCTGAATACTTTTATTGCACAGGCACGTGACCAGGGTAAAAAGGTGTCGGTAACAGCGACGACGGGCTTGGCGGCGACGCATTTGGGCGGCAATACAATTCACAGTTGGAGCGGTATTGGCGTTAGCGATCACCTCGCGAACAACTTTTTTGATCGGCTGTCAAAAACGCGGCGTGAGGTGATTATGAAGACCGATGTATTGATTATTGATGAGATTTCCATGCTGCATGATTTTCGGTTGGACATGGTCGATCGGGTGCTGCGTGGCGTCAGGGAAAACGACCAGCCATTTGGTGGGGTGCAGCTGGTGATGAGTGGTGATTTTTTCCAATTGCCGCCAATCAACCGTCCGGGCGAGCAGGGCGGCGGTTTCGTGGTGTATTCGGAGGCGTGGCAGGAATTGCAGCCGGCGGTGCTATATCTGGAGCGGCAATATCGGCAAAATGACGAGCAGCTGCTGGAGATTTTGACGGCACTAAGAAATGACGATATTAGGCGGCATCATGCTGAGATGTTGCTGGCGCGAACGGAAGTTCAGCCGCCTGATGGTGACATCACCGAACTACACACCGTCAATGTTGATGTTGATGCTATCAACAGCCAGAAGCTGGCGGAGCTGGCGGGTGAGGAGCGAACGTATCAGCAGACGACGACGGGTTCAAAAGTGTATGTTGACAGTTTGCAACGGTCGGTGCTGGCGCCGAGTGAACTCGTGTTGAAATTGGGCGCGTTGGTGATGGCCGTGAAGAATTCGCCGCAGAAATTGTACGCCAATGGTAGTATCGGCACGGTGGTGGATTTTGAGCCGCTGACGGACTATCCGATCGTGAAGTTTCGTGATGGCCGGCAGGTAACCATGGTGCCGGATGTGTGGGAGCTGCGTGACGGTGAGCGCAAGCGCGCTAGCATTTCCCAGGTGCCACTGCGCCTGGCGTGGGCTATCACTGTGCATAAAAGCCAGGGCATGACGCTGGACGCGGCTAAGATTGACCTGAGAAAAGCGTTTGTTGAAGGTATGGGTTATGTGGCGCTCAGTCGGGTGCGAGATTTGGATAACTTGTATCTTTATGGTATTAATCGCAAGGCATTGGAAATTTCGCCGGATGCACTGGCGATTGATGAGGTGTTGCAGCGAGCAAGTAATGAGGCAGTTAGGCGCTATCGTCCGATGCTGGAGGAAATGAAGCTAAAACAGCCAGCGCCGAAAAAACCCGGTAAGAAATCTCAGTCCGGCAGCTGGCAGCAAAAAATTGCCAAAATGCGCGAGGCACACCCGAAGGCCTACATGCCGTGGGAAAAAGCCGATGACGACATCCTTAAGCAGGAGTTTCTACAGGGTGCAACCATCCAGCAGCTTAGCCAAAAACTTGGTCGTCACGAAGGCTCGATTAGGATGCGGTTGCAGAAACATTTTGGGGAAGATACCGTAGTGTAGCGCCAGCTTGTCTTACCGCTAGACTTTTCCACAAAAATGTGGAAAAGTTTTTATTTGATAGCAAAATGGGTAAAAAGTTGAAAAAAAGGCTTGCATGTGGGTAGTTGTGGGTAGTATAGTGGAGTCAGTGGAACGAAAGTTGATGGAAATCACCAACCAAAACAAACATCCACTATGAAAAACCAACTAATCTACCACGGAGGAAGGACGACGTGCAGACAGATTACTTTGAGCGAAAGTTGGACGACAAGCGGCGCTTGACGATCCCAGCCGAGCTCAGGGCAGAGTTTGCGTCCGGCGTCGTGTTGACCCGCGGGTTTGGCAAATATCTTCACTTGTATCCGCAGCAAGTCTGGGACCGGGAAGTGGAGGGCGCGCTAACTGGAAGTATTCTGGATGAGCGCGTAGCCGACCTGAATGTCAAGTTTCGCCGCGGTAAAACCGCCTCGGCGCTCGACCAGAAACAGGGGCGAGTGACGATTGAGCAGCATCTACTCGACTATGCCGGTATTGACCGGGAAGTCGTGGCGGTGCGGGCGGGCGCGTATTTTCGGCTGATGGCGGCCGAGAATGCGGATTGATTAGCTGGGTCAGTACCTTAACAATTTGAAAACCTCTCGAGATCAACTATCTGGGTATTTGAAGATGGCAGGTGGCAATTTGCTCCACGATAAAAACGGCAACGTTCTTTCCTCAAAACACCTCCCAAAAAACTCCACCTCACACATAAGTCTCTTTTGGAAACTATGGTTGTCACTGACAATCATCACATTTCCACTCTTAGACAACAAAAACAAACAAAACACAAATACAAAACAGCCAGAATTAAATATCCAGTTAGGTGATCTCGAGTATTGCTATACGTTGTGGTGTCAGCCGCGGCGATTTGTCGAGATTTACTCCTCTTTACGCGCCAGGTGACTCAAGGTCGCTTGGGCTGCAATCGCTGTACGGAGATAAATCTCGAAAATCTTGCACCTGACTGCTACAATAAAGCAATGATGAGTATTAAAGAACATCCACCACAGTCGGAGGCGCTTCAGGTGAGCGAACCGATTCATGTTCCCGTACTCCTTGAGGTGACCTTGGATAGGTTGCGGCCAGCTAGGGGCGAGAGCTATCTCGACCTAACGGCTGGCTACGGCGGCCATGCCAGGGAATTCTTAATGAGGACGGATAATTACTTGGGCGCAGTGCTGGTTGACCGCGATGATAACGCGATTAACACGCTGGGCGATTTGGCCGAGAAAGGCGCGACGCTGATTCACAAAGATTTTGTGAGCGCAGCGCAGGATTTGGTCAAGCAGGGACGTACATTTGACGTGATTTTGGCTGATTTGGGGGTGTCGTCACCACAGCTTGACAGAGCAGAGAGAGGTTTTTCGTTTCGGTTTGACGGGCCGCTAGATATGCGGATGGATAATCGGACGGAAATCACAGCGGCGGATATCGTCAATTCGTATTCGGTTGATGAGCTGACGCGGCTGATTACTCGTTACGGTGAGGAAAGTCCCGGGCGGGCTAGGCGAATTGCGCAGGCAATTGTTGGTGCCAGGCCGATTCGGGGAACGACCGAGCTGGCTGATCTGATCAAGTACACTGTCGGTCGCGGCGGGATGAAACATCATCCGGCGACTCGCACTTTTCAGGCACTGCGCATTGAAGTCAATCACGAACTTCGGCTGGTTGAGGAATTATTGCCACTGTTGCCACGCCTCCTTAACAGGGGCGGGCGAGTCGGAATAATTAGCTTTCATAGTCTGGAGGATCGATTGGTCAAGCGATATTTCTGGGAGCAAGCAGCTGCCGGCTACGAGGCCGAGCTGATCGTCCCAGAGAAAAAACCGGTGTCTGGAACAGAAGATGTTCACAATCCGCGCAGTCGAAGCGCCAAGTTTCGCTACGCCGTGAAAACATAAACAAAAAGAAGGAGGGCGACACCATGCCAATCCACATCAAAGTACAATTCCAGAATACAGACAAGCCAGAAGTTGTCTCAGTACGCCGCGGCTAAAATAAAGCGTATTCCGGAATACACCTTATAGAAACCAGCCTGTCGTTAACGGGCGGGCTGGTTTACCATGTAATATAAATATAAAAAGATAGAGACAAATGACAACCACCACATTCACTTCACGCCGTTCAAGCGGTCAAATGCGCCGAAACCAAAACTCCACACGTTTTCAGTCTCAGGTCAAACTTGGTCCTGTTGCTCATACAGTGCTCGTTGCGCTGATGATTACAGTACTGGGCTTGATTTATCTAACGCAGGCAACGCGACTAACAGCATATGGCTACGAGGCTCGAGACTTAGATACAAAAATTACTGAACTCAGCGCAAAGAAATCAGAATTAGAAGTTCAAAACGCACGACTAACGGCATTAGAGAAGGTGAAAAATAGCAATGTGGCTTCAGCAATGACAACGGCTGAAACGCATTATGCGCGATAAGTGATATAATAAGATAAGCAGTATGCAGCGGCTTATTCGTTCAAGAACTGGTTGTTTGGCCATCGTTTTACTTGTAGCGATGGCAGCTTTTGTGTTGCGACTATTTCAGCTACAGATCTTGCAATATAGTAAATATACAGAGATGGCGCGGGCGAGCCAGCAGCGGCAGTTCATTATTCCAGCAGAGCGTGGCAAAATATACATGATGGACGGAAAGACGCCAGCGCCAGTGGTGTTAAACCAGGCAGTGTATACGGTGATTGCTGATCCACATGCGGTTAATGATAAGGAGCGAGAGCAGATAATCACGAGCCTGAGAGAAGTTGCTGGTGGCGAAATGACAGATAAGGCAGCTGAACGTTTGAGTAATAAGAATTCGCGGTATGAGGTTTTGGCAAAAAATATCACCAGAACTCAAGCGGAAAAATTAAAAGAGAAGAATTTTGCTGGAATATTATATCAACAGGGTTCACTTCGGAGCTATCCAGAGGGTGCGCTGGGGGCGCACGTGCTTGGGTTTGTTAATGCGGCGGGCGAGGGCCAATATGGAATAGAGGGCGCGCTTGATAAGCGGCTTAAGGGGCGAGATGGTCTGTTGCAATCAGTGACTGACGTGAGAAATGTACCGCTAACAGTTGGAAAAAATAATATGCGGATTGAGGCAAAGCCTGGTGATAATCTGGTGCTGACAATTGATAGGAATATCCAGAACCAAGCAGAGGTGGCGTTGAAGAAGGGGATTGAGGCGGCGAACGCAACTGAGGGCAGTGCGATTGTCATGAACCCAAAAAATGGTCAAATCTTAGCGATGGCCAATTATCCAACATATAATCCAGCAGAGTTTAACAAGCAGAAAAATCCAGCGGTGTTTATGAATAGTGCGGCGATGGTGCCATTTGAGCCGGGTTCAATTGTGAAATCGTTTAGTTTTGCTACGGCAATTGATAAGGGTGCTATTACGCCGTCTAGTACGTACAATAATACGGATTGTATTAAGGTGGCTGATCGTACAATGTGCAACGCCCTAAAAGGCCTGGGTGGCACCATGACTATTCAAGGCGCGTTTAACAATTCTCTCAACGTTGGCACAATTACAGCGATTCGGAGACTAGGCAACGGTTCTCAGATTAATTTTGCGGCGCGTCAGACTTTGTATGAGTATTATCATGATAAGTTCGGGTTTGGAAATAAAACAGGGCTTGAGCTGGGTGAAGCAGCAGGCTATATTTATCCACCGGACAGTGTTGAAGGTAATGAAGTTCGCTATTCAGCAATGACTTATGGACAGAGTATGAATCTGACGATGGTGCAGGTGGCGGCTGGATTCTCATCGCTGGTAAATGGTGGGCAGTATTATAAGCCGACAATTCTTAGTGGAACAATTGATAACGAGGGGCATTTCCAGGCTGCAGAAAATAAGTCTCTTCGTGAAACAGTGAGCGGTAATACGTCATCCCAGATGCGAACGATGCTGTCGACTGCTCGCCATTCTTCTTTCTTGTCAAAAAGTGATAAGCCTGGCTATGAGATAGGTGGAAAAACTGGTACCTCTGAGGCGGTCGTGAATGGATTATATACCCAGAAAGAAACAATTGCTACCTACATTGGTTATGGCGGTGGTAAAAATGGTGTCGAATATGTCATAATGGTACGTGTAGCGGCGCCAGGTAGAGGAATTAATCTACAGGGAAATATCCATGCTGGGCCGATTTTTACAGATATATCCAACTGGATGATTAATTATATGAAATTAGCACCGAAGGGATAACCATGGCAACTGCTTTACAAACAATGACTAACGAATTAACGCATGTATTTTTACTGAGTGTCGGGGCGTTTTTATTGGCGATGTTCCTGACGCCGATTTATACGTTTTTTGCTTACCGATATCGGTTTTGGAAGCGGCAGCGCTCAGAGAGTACCGACGGCAAGAAATTGAAGATTTTTGCCAAGTTTCAAGCAGCAAAACTGCGGCGAAATATTCCGACGATGGCCGGCGTGATCGGCGTGATCGCTATTTTTATAGTGACGTTTTTCTGTAATTTAGACCGGGCGCAGACGTGGCTGCCATTAGCAGCGCTGCTGGGCGGCGGCGCGGTTGGTTTGATCGATGATATTATCAATATTCGCGGTACAGGCGGCGGCGCGGCAGGCTTACGCAGTCCGGTGAAGTTTGCGCTAATTACGCTTATTGGCGCAGTCCTCGGTTGGTTTTTCTTCGCCAAATTAGGCGTGATGAGTTTTCACGTGCCGTTTATGGGAGATGTCAATATTGGCTGGCTGATCATCCCGTTGTTTGCATTTGCGGTGGTGGCGACTGGCAATGCGGTCAATATTTCTGATGGCATGGATGGGCTGGCTGGCGGACTTTTGGGGATTAGTTTCGGTGCGTTTGGTGTGATTGCGCTGTTGCAGCAGCAGGTATTGCTGGCGGGGTTTTGCTTTACGGTGGTCGGCGTGCTGCTGAGTTATTTGTGGTTTAATATTTATCCGGCGCGGTTTTTCATGGGCGATGTTGGCAGCTTTGCTTACGGTGCTAGTTTAGGGGTGGTGGCAATGCTGACAGATTCGCTGTTGCTGCTGCCAGTAATTGGACTGTTATTTGTGATTGAGGCGGGCTCCAGTTTGATACAGATTGCCAGTAAAAAATTCTTTAAGCGCAAGATTTTCTTATCGGCGCCAATTCATCATCACTTGGAGGCTATCGGCTGGCCGGAAACCAAGGTGACGATGCGGTTCTGGGTGATTGGCTGTGTGATGGCGTTTATCGGCGTGATGCTGGCTTTGGCGGGGGGTCATATTGCGTAGTTCAGCCGTCAGAAAGCGTCAGGCTACTCTCCAGCCAATTCGAAGCCACCGACCGATGTATCAAATTGTGCTATATATGGGACTTTTGCTGTTGCTTGGATTGGTGGTGATGTATGCACTGGGGCCACAGCGTGCGAGTGTTTTAAATTACGCGTATGGTACAGATTATAGTAATACATTTTTTTTCAGTAAACAGCTAACCAGTGTTATTATCGCTGTTGTGACGTTCTTGGCGTTTTATTTTATGCCGTATAAGTGGCTTATCGGAGATAGAGCAAAGTATATTCTCTGGGCAGGATTCGCCTCGTGTGTTTTGTTATTTCTTCTTGGGTCGCTTCTTCACTTGTCGTTTGCCAGGGAGACTAACGGTGCATATCGCTGGTTTTATCTCGGCGGCCTGGGCAGCTTTCAACCGTCAGAGTTATTAAAATATGGAGTATTGCTATTTTTAGCAGGATTTTTGGGGCGTCGGGTTGTTCAGGGGAAGTTGAATGACACTCAGGAGACACTAATCCCGATCGGTATTATTTCCGCACTTTCGCTATTGATGATTGTAGTTTTACAGAAGGACTTGGGGACTGGCGTTTCTTTGGTAGCAATTGTCTTATCGATGATCGTGGTGGCGGGTGTTGATTGGAGAATAATCGGTAAGATTTTAGGGGTTGTGGCGTTTTGTGGGCTAGTTATGATTTTTACGTCGCCGCATCGAATTGAGCGTGTGATGACGTTTGTTCAGGGAGATAGTCATAAAACCGCGAGTGGTCAGGAAAATAGCAATTATCATATTCAACAGGCTAGGATTGCGATTGGTTCTGGTGGGCTGTGGGGGCTTGGGATTGGCAAGAGCGTGCAAGCAACTGGCTATTTACCTGAAGCAATTAACGACTCGATTTTCGCGGTGATGGGCGAGACGTTCGGTTTTCTTGGCCTGATGGCGATTTTGGCGCTTTTTACGGCGCTGCTGCTGTCGATTTTGCGTGTGGCGGCACGACTGCCGGACATAACGCTGCGGTTGATTGTGGCAGGGATTTTTGGTTGGATTGCTTCTCATGTTGTGCTGAATGTGGCAGCAATGACGGGACTAATGCCGCTGACGGGAATTCCATTACCACTGCTTAGCTACGGTGGGACGAGCATGATGTTTATCGCGGCAGCGCTTGGGCTAGTTTTTCAAATTTCCAAATTTACATCACATAAAGCATTAGAGGAGGGTGAGAGTGGCCAAGATTTTAGCGGTCGGCGGCGGCTCGGGCGGACACGTTACGCCAGTGGTAGCCGTATTTAGAGAGTTAGAAAAATCAGGTAAGCACGAATTGCGATTTTGGTGTGATAAGAAATTTGGCGTTAGTGCGCGTGGAATTTTTGGTAAGTTTGATGAAAATATCCCAGTTGAGTTAATTATAGCCGGAAAACTTCGCCGATATCACGGTAAGAGTATGTCGTTTCATTTACATCCATCAATATTGTTTCCAAACTTACGCGATGGATTTAAAGTGGTAATTGGTTTTTTCCAGAGTCTTTTTAAGCTAATAGCATGGCGGCCGGACGTTATTTTTATTAAAGGTGGTTATGTTTGTTTGCCGGTGGGTTATGCAGCGCGATTGCTGAAAATCCCACTAGTGCTGCATGATTCTGACGCTCATCCAGGACTGACCAATCGCTTACTTAGTCCGTTTGCGAGGGCAATTGGCACGGGTGCACCACTTAAATATTATAATTATCCTCCTGAGAAAGCGACTTATGTTGGTATTCCTGTGGCGCCAGAGTTCCGGCCATATTCTGAGTCAGAGCGGCGAGAGCTGAAGGAAAAGTTGGGCTTTGATGGTGATAAGCCGCTGGTGGTTATTACAGGTGGCGGATTGGGCGCTGCCCGTATTAATGCTGCAATTGTGGCAATTAGAGAGGAATTGCTTGCTGGAGCGTCGGTATTTTTGATATCAGGAAATCTACAATATGAAGACATTCTTCAACAGACTGATGAGCGTGACGGGTGGCGTTTACAAGCGTTTGTTCATGATGGCATGGCGGAGGTTTTGGCGGCAGCGGATATTGTCGTGACTAGGGCAGGGGCGACAACTTTGCTGGAGTTGGCTGCGCTACACAAGCCAACCATAATCATCCCTAATGGTCAGCTAACAGGCGGTCATCAATTGAAAAACGCTAAGGTCTATCAAGACGCGTTGGCGGCATTAATTGTCACAGAGGAAGAGTTGGATAAGGATAATCGTATCTTATTGCGAAAAATTATTAGTATCTTAAGATCACAAAAAATCCTAAAAGGACTAGGAAATAATTTTGGTAAATTTGCTAAACCGGATGCCGCTAAAGATATGGCAAAGATCATTCTCACGACAATACGAAGACAGGGTAGACGAAGGTGAAACTGCCTTTTTCTAAGAAAAAATCTGAGTCAAACTTAAGTCGTCGGGAGATTGCTGCTCGCCGCCAAGCTAAGATTTATGAAGATCTTCCAACTCAATCATATCGTCGAAATCGTACGTTAAATAGCCGTCAAACAATATCACCACTTGAGGCTTCAGATAGGCTAGAGGCGCACGAGTTGGTAAAAAGGCGACGCAGCGTGGCTCGGAGATTATTTATGACTGCGGTGAGTTTGGCTATTGTAGTATTTTTACTGTTTCAATTGACCATTGATATTTCTATTCAGACTCCCGACATGAAGAGCTCTAATAGTTCTAATAAATACGTGGCCGCACTCAATGAATATTACAGCGCCCATCCGGCGGAGCGGTTTCGGTTTTTTCTTAACAATAACGACTTGAGGCAATTTTTCCTGCAGAAAGCTCCTGAAGTAAAAAATATTCGTATAGAAGGCGATTTTCTGGCACGCTCGGCTGTGAAGCTGACTTTTCGTCAACCAGTAGCTCAATGGTCATCTGGCGGTAAGGTGTATTTTGTGGATGATGGCGGTGTAACTTTCGAGCAAAATTATTTTGACGCACCTGCGGTTGCAGTGCGTGATGAGAGTGGCTTGCCTACCAGAGGTGGTCAAGAGGTTATTAATCGACAATTTCTGAGTTTTCTTGGCCAAGCGGTGTCGGCATTCGCGCAGTATAAGATAAAGGTCTCAGAGGCAACTTTACCGGCGAGTACTGTGCGGCAAGTCTGGTTTAAGGTCGAGGGTGGGGCGACGCAGGTGCGAATGACAGTTGATAGGTCTGCACAATCTCAGGTCAAACAGGCGGTCATAACACTGGAATATCTAGGGAAGGCTGGCAATACGCCAGAATATATAGACGTCAGGGTAGACCAGAGGTCTTTTTATAAATAGAAAGGTCAACTTCTCTGTTAAGTAGAGCTAGTTCGCTTTTTGTTCTACTTTAATGAACTAGCAAAATATATATAACAATATAAAAATGTATAAAAGTCAAATAATAGTGGAGCGATAAGTTAGGGGGGCGGGGAAATAAAGATAGCAAAATGTCAAATAGCACAAGCTGCGTATGTGGAAAACTTAATGACTATACGAGCGTGTAGATATCTGCCGGTTGTGATGTAAAAATATCAATACATACAGGCATGGTGAGGTCTTGAGCTTTATGTTGAAGTTTATTTATGTTTTGTGTGTAAAGTTTTTGATAATGGTTCGCTACCAGAAGCCCTTAGAAGAAAATCCCCTGGCGTGCAAGTAGAACGAGCGATTTTATAGTTTATTTGATTATTGCTGGATGTATGAAGAGCATTCATCTTTGTACGGTATTTATTATTACGTAAAAGGTACATTGTGCGACATTAAAACTATCTATGAAATATGAATACTCTATCGTCTTTTCTGTCTTAAAATTATGTTGCTTTCATGGGTTTCTCTTTTAACTTTCCGAAATTCTCGCCCATTAATTAGTTGTGTCGCCCTGTTTTTGGTGTAATTATGTTTATGTACAGTTGGCTATGAATTTACTTTAGTGTTTGCTGTTATTTGGCGCCTACGATTTATAAAATATTAAAGACGCCGGTCTTATACGGCTTCATAGCATATTTGAATAATTAGTTCGCTTTTTGTTCTATGGCTTTTCGAGCGTTGATTCTTTAAGAGCGCGGGCGACCTCTTGCTTGATGATTTCACTATTCCACTCACCCGCCTTAAACCGCAGCAGGGGCATATTTGCATCGCCTATAATTGAGTTAACGAAAATGTCGCGCTTTTGGCGGTCAGGACGATCATGGGTGTTGTCGTCAAGTTCAATAGCTATGAGCGGTTTCATATCATTGGTGCAAATAAGAAAATCCACTGATTTGCCGTTGATTCTTGAAAATGCCCTGTTCCAGTTCTGTCCGTAAACCTTATGATCTAAAAACATGCTTAAGTGAGCTTGCGGGATGATTACGCAGCTGCTTATTGCTTCAAGCAGGGTTTTATAGAATGTTAGCTCGTGCCGTGTCATCGCGCAGGCTTTTTTAGTGTATGCGTATTCCCTCTTTGGTTTTTTGGCGATATTATTTGTTTTTATGCCGATTGCCACTAAGGCAAAAATTATGATTATGATAAATAGTACTTCCATTAGTGTAAGTATAGCACAATCTTTTTATAAGGTTTCGTTGATATTTTTGCTGCATGCTAATATCATAGAAGTATGAGGGCTATCACTCCGGATGATATAAGTTTGCACGATGCACTGCCATCGGTAGATTTATTTTTGGCGGGAGGTATCACGAATTGTCCAGATTGGCAGGCAGAAGCGATAAGGCTGCTTGGTAACCAGGATATTGTGGTAGCCAACCCTCGTCGTAATCAACTGTTGGCTTCAGAGGGGGGCAAAGGCGGCTTGTCAAATAAGATGGGAGTATGAGTTTTTAAAGCGGGTGCGAGTAGTTTTATTTTGGTTTCCAAAAGAATCGCTCTGCCCTATTGCACTGTTTGAGCTGGGCAAAGAACTTGGGCGTAATTCATGCGTGTTTGTTGGTGTGCATCCAGATTATGCGCGGCGGTTTGACATTGTGACGCAGGTGGATTGTTATAAGTCTGGAATGACGGTTTATAGCGAGGTTGTAGATGTAGTAGTGGCAGCTCAGCGGGCGCTTAATGCTTGAAGTAGATCGCTCCTAAGTTATGGGATGTTCCTTTTAGTTTAATAGACCTACCATGGTTATAGTTCCCTAACAATTTAGATATTGGTATAATGAATTGCTCTTGCGTCATCTCATCAGACCAGTTATAGTTCCCTAACAATTTAGATATTGGTATAATCGCTAAAGCGGTAGGTCACCTGCACCTTGTGTTATAGTTCCCTAACAATTTAGATATTGGTATAATCGCTAAAGCGGTAGGTCACCTGCACCTTGTGTTATAGTTCCCTAACAATTTAGATATTGGTATAATTCAGGTAGTATTTACTGGCTCTCAGGCTGAGTTATAGTTCCCTAACAATTTAGATATTGGTATAATGCTTCCTCAAATCACCCTCTGTTACGAGGGGGATTTTTGGTTAGAAAAATGCTAGCTGGCCGACGGGAACGGCCTTTTCCTGGACAGTTTTCTCGCCGACAATAACGTACATGTGCGTGAATTGATGTTCGGTTAAGTACAGTAATCGTACTGATCCGCTATTTGGTGCGTGGCGTTTGACGCGCATCATGTGCTTTTCAGCAACGTCGCGGTTTGGGCACAGTCTCGTGTATACGCTATATTGCAGCATGTCAAAGCCGTCGTCCAGCAAGAACTTGCGAAATTGTGTAGCGGCTCTACGCTCAGCTTTAGTGTTGGTCGGCAAATCGAAAAATACCGCGACCCTCATGATTTTATATGACATCCCTTCCCTGTTAGGAGGCGATTTTTGGTAAAAGAAGCTTACGCGCCTCCTTTACCTCAATACATTCGATAAAGCTTTCAACTGTTCGCTCAACCGCATGTTTTATAGTAAACTTCTTACCGTTCATTATAACATAATAATTTAATATGTCAATAATAAGTTGGCGATCGTGCTTGGTGAGGCTGGTATCGCGGTCGCCGACGTGAAGCGGTGCAACTTTTTCTAGGACATATAAATCAACGGCGGCACGGTAAGGCTCTATCAAGTCGTCAGCTAAATTAAAACTATTAAGCTCATTGTGATGGAAAATCCCCTGCGAAGCGACCAGTCCGCGCGCGGCGATATGCCGAGCGATATGACTAAGGATCATTGCGTAGCCATAGTTAAGTGCGGCATTATGCCAAATCGGCTTACGGCGAGTGGCATCGTCGAGCAGCTGGTCAAAATAAATGCGAGCAGCAATTGATTCACGATTACTAGTATCGCCTGATTTGACGCCGTTAATATGAGTGCGTAAGGCGGAATCATCTAGTCCCACGGTTTGCAAAACATCGGCTTGATTGGTAATTTTACTGATAATAACTTGTTGCCACAGCTGCTTTTTGAGCGGCTGGCTCATGGCGAGTTGTTGGCGTGAAACTTTGGCTTGGCGCGAATGCCGTGAATACGACAGGAGCACGCTAGCCGGTAGGTGCTTTTCGTCGCAAATAACAGTTGTGGTGCCTTTGGTCGCCAGCGCTGTGAGTAGATTTGTGGTCGCAGTCATGCCATAGCCGTCCAGAATGAGCGCATCAATATCCTCAATTGGCAAAGTTGCCTCAGTTTCTTGCGCGATTACGAGCTGGTTGTCACGCAAACTCAGCCTGGCGGGATTTTCGATAGCTACGACGCGCCAGGCCATTTATAACCACCTATAGTTATCGCCGAGGACGGAGACGTCGTAGTGTTCGATAGCCTGAGCATTTTTACCATAGACTTGTACAAAAGTATTTTGATTTTTTCCTTGTGCATAGTTTGGTAATAGCTGCATAGCTCCATTGGCTACATTGTACTTTACATAATACCCCTCTCGTATCTCATTTTTAAGGTAAATTCGTACATAGTCATTCGGATATAACGAGCAGACTTTAGTGAAAGTTTCATCTATATCAGTGAGCCCTTTTGGTGCTGGTAGGATCTTTGTTGGTGCGGGCTTATTTTTACCAACTTGATGGGCGTAAACTGGCACGAAGAAGTGCTCAATTTTCCCCCTCTTATTTGGTTTTTGATACACATCAAGCCGTACCATAGACCCATTGTTGACGAAAGCTTTACCGTTGTTGATATAAAATCCGCTTGGTTGCGTCGAGTATACTTTGATGGTTGAGACTGGTGACAGTTGTTTGCCGTTTTTATCGAATTTTTTGTCATTTTTGTAAACAGGTTCAGCGAAAGCCTTTTCAGGATTATTATCATGAGCATCTAACCTTTCGAGCAATTTATCGTACAGCCATTTATCAGATTCTTTAAGTACAGAGTTTTCGACATCCTTGCGCTTAATTTTATTAAGTGGCATTCGTACGGTTCGCTGATCGTTATCTTTAACCCTTGGTGAGCGAATGGTCTCCTTATGCGCTTGAGCAGTAGCCTTGCGGCGCGGCATGCGAGAAACGAAGATTGGTTTTACGCTCAGGCGGAAGTCTTCATCGTAATTATCTAGTCCGCGCAGCTCATTTTGTAAAGTGGTGATATTGGTATTGAGGGTGCGTTTCATGACTTCTTTGCCGAAATTATCCCAGGGTTGCGGAAAGTACTTTGAAGACAATACGATCGCAGCGTTCTTACGTCGCTGGGCCTTGTCAAACTCGTCCTCATCGACAATCTCTCCAGTCAGCTTATCGGTCTTTTCTTCCATTGTTTTCGTGGCAGCTAACAGGGCGGCTATCTCCCCGCGTTTTGCAAATAGATTAGCTTGCCTCACTATGCTCTGGTCGATTGCTGCTACAATCGCTGCGTCTTTGGCGTGATGTAATACATCTTCGGCGCGGTCCTTTGCTAATCCCCAGCGTTTACGTAAATATGCCGTCGTCGTACCGTTTGGTGCTATTACACGCTGTTTTTCTTCGCCTTCGGCAAAGTCAACCATTTGGCGTAAGTAATTTTGGATAAACCGCGTGATATATCGTGTATCATTCAGAGCACGCACATTCCAGCTGTCATTTTTGTAATCTTGAAGCAATAAGTTTTGCTTCTTTTTCATAGCGTAGCCGTTGTATTTGTAATTGATGGCGTTCGTTGCTTTATCAGATGTTTTGATATCGCGTGTTTTATATATTGATTCTACTCGAGCAGCAAATTCTTTCCAACGTTTTTCATCTGCACCAAAATATTCAAATGGCGTTTGATTGCCTTTCTTTTGGTTTTCCTCTGTTAATACCAGAGTTTTGTTGGTAATTCCGTCGTTATTGGAGCGTGAAAAAGGCACGATGTGATCAACTTGATAAGCGTTGTCGTCGCATAACATTGTCTCAAAATTAATCGACTTTCCGGAGTATAGACAGACGCCGTTTTGCTCGCGATAGAGCTTGACTTTAATGATCTGCTGACCAGTTGGAGTTACAATGCCGTTCTCGGTTAGCGTCTGAACAATACTTTGATTGCGCGCTTGATTTTCCTTATTTTCATTTTCAATTGCCTTACGGTCTTTGAAATTTTTTGCGAGGTCACGAGCAGTTTCAACTTTGATAAAATATGGTTTGCCATATTTACGCTCAATGGCGCGAACAACCTTCAGTGTCTGGGTTATGGCACGCTTGACGACAGGATTGGTAATTTGCTCTAGGCTGGCAGATTGCTTTTTGAAGTCGTAGCCAGCTGCCTCGCAGGCTTTGTCGTAGGTCATGCCCTCGAGGGTGTGCGGCGTGATTTTTTGTAAAGCCTTGATTGATAAATGTCCGAATGCTTTGAAGTTGGTTGGCTTAATTTTAATGATAGCCTCTTTGGCTTTGTCAGAAAGCGGCAGTGAATCTAATTCGGCGAGAATACCCTCGTCGGCTTTTTGCGTAGTGAGGATGTAGGCGATTTGGTTGATTGCCGATTCATTATCAATTTTCGCCCAATCTTCTGGTAAATCTTTCAATGCCGACTTGATGTCGCTGTATGCTTTTAGACCGCCAAAAGTATTGTCTTCGCCGAATTCGTCACCCTCTTTCTTCTTACCGCGCACATCTTTTGGCGCGTAATCCTCGCTAATTCCTGCGGTGCTGCGTACTTTTTTATACGTTAAACTCTTTTGGCTTTTGGCTGCATCGATAACTTTACTAATTTGCTCTGGAGATAATCTTACCTCTAGATTTTCGCGCTTGGCTTGGCGTTTGCTGGCGTCGCGAGGAATGAAAACGAGGTGTGACAAATCGCTCGCCAGGCGAAACACCTCAAAGCTATAGCTGGCTTTTGGTGCCCGTTTTTCGTCTTTTTCAAACGTACAGCCACCAACCATCTTTTCGATTAGTTCTTTAGTCATAAATGGACGCTGGTACATGATGGCGCTGACGTTGGTAACTTGTCCGTCGTTGATGCCATAAATTAATTCGGTAATAGCCTGTTCGGAGACATTTTTCAGAGTGTAGTTTCGCTGAGTCTTGATTATCGCCTCTAGCTCGCGCAAAAAGTCATCGCGGGCAAAACTGTTGGTATAGTCGTCGCGTTTATTGCGCTTATGCAAAGCGAACTTTTCATCACGGCTTAGAGCGTCGCCAACAGTTGTGTAGTTGTTATCAGCGAGAAACTTTTCATTGGCTTTGAGGGCGCTAGTGACACGACCGCCTTCCTTGTCTGATTCTTCGACAACCTTGCGGTTCGACTTGAAGCCGCGTCGTTTGGCAATCTGATATAAAACTTTGAGCAACTCTTCGGGCGATAATTCTTCGGTGAGTGCTCTTGCTCGCAGGTCGTATACGTCTAATTTGTTGAAATCAGACCTATAGTCCAGCACTTCCTCGACTTGATCTTTCGTGAGAATATTTTGGTCGACGAAAAATTGTTTCAGATGATTGAGGCGTTGGCGACGGCGTTTCAGACGGCGACGAGCTGAACGTGCATCACGGCGAGGCTTGGCGAGTGAGTCGCCATTTTGCGGGTCTTCTGGCCGCTCAAATATCCTAACTCCCAAATCGTGAATACGGTCCTTGTCTAAATCCAACACTGCCCAGCCGATTGAGCTTGTACCGATGTCTAGCCCTAGCGAATATTTTTTCGGTGAATATGAAGTTTTTTCCGTCATAAATTAAGCCCTTTTTATGATGTCTTTTGGCATAATTATATAACCAAAGAGTAATAATTGAAAGCATAAGTATATTTTCACCACATAAGAAGATAATCCGCCCAACGAGTGAGCGGATTAGAGCTTTGCTTTAGTATTTCTACTAAATTATTATAGAAACCTAAAACAATTTAGAAATTGGTACAATCCTTACTTAAGGGACTGTAGGGCTATTGTAGCTGATCACTTTAGTTATTGCAAGGGTTGCTATGTTGTGACGGCAGTACTCTTCTTCCGTCGTCGTCGCCGCTTTTTAGGCGCGGTAGCAGCGGCCGGGTCGGTTGAATCTGCCGGTTTATCGAGTGTGTTATTGCCGCGGATTTGTAGGATTACTTCATCGTTGTTTGAAGTGGATCGTGGATTTATAGCCTGGGTGTTGCTGGTGTCTATATTGGTCTGATCGACTTTTTTGGTTGAAGGTTGAATAACGGCGGCTCGGACGGGTTGTTTTTGGGGTGGCATGATGGCGGCATTAATCTCTCGCTCGACGTCCTCCCTGTTTCGCGAGTACATACGCCGCGAATGTTCGATGATGTGCGGTGTGTTGTCGGCTTGGCTCGGCGGGAGCTCAAGGGTGCGCGCGGAAAAGGCTGGAGTCTTCTCTCCCCCGATGACCATGTTGATGACGAAGTTGCGGTTGTGCATCTGTAAGAGGTCGACGGCTTCAAAATTCGGCTCAAATTGTTTGGCTAAAATTGGCGCGTCATCGGCAGACACGCGGAATGAAATCATGGTACCGACATTGCCAAACACCGCGTCGCGCACGGTTTCATTCATCTGTGAGATGTACTGGTTGGCGACGGTCAGGTTGAGGCCGTACTTGCGGGCTTCGGACAGGATGGTGGCAAATGAGTCGGTGGCAAAGTTCTGGAATTCGTCGACGTAAAGATAGAATGGACGGCGGTCGCGGATGTCTGGGATATCAGAGCGCGACATGGCAGCCAGCTGAATCTTGGTGACCAGGAACGAACCGAGGATGGCGGCGTTGTCTTCGCCGATCAGGCCCTTGGACAAATTGACGATGAGAATTCTGCCCTCGTCCATAATTTGGCGGATGTTGAAGGTGGATTTGGGTTGGCCGATGATGTTGCGGATGATTGGATTGGCGGTAAAGGCGCCGACCTTGTTGAGAACTGGTGCGACGGCCTCGGCGACGAATTTGTCGTTCCAGCTGGCGAATTCGACGTTCCAGAATTGTAAGACCACGGTGTCGCGGCAATATCCCAGCGTTTCTTTGCGGAAGTTTTTATCAGTCAGCATGCGGGTGATGTCGAGCATGGTTGTTTCTGGTCGGTCGAGCAGTGCCAGGATGGTGTAGCGCAAGATATATTCCAGTCGTGGTCCCCAACTCTCGCCAAACATGCGCTTCAAGACGCCGATGACTTCTGATGAAATGTTGGTTTTTTGGTTCGGGTTGGTGACCTCTAATGGGTTAAAACCGAGCGGATAAGCCGTGTCGGCCGGGTTGAAATAGACGACGTCGTTCAGCCGTGAGCCGGGGATGAATTTCATGTTGTTGATGGCGAAATCGCCGTGCGGGTCGATGATGGCGTAGCCTTGGTTGTGAAAAATGTCGCTGAGCGCGAATAACTCTAGCAACCCCGACTTACCTGCCCCCGTCTGGCCGATGATGTAAACGTGACGCGAGCGGTCGTAGCGCAGCATGCCGAACTGGTGGTTGATGCCGCGGAAGTTGGTGACACCAAAGGCGGAAATTTGGTCGTCGTTGGTGTCGCTGCCGGTCAGGACAGGCAATTTGGACGGCGGTTCGGCGGTTTTGGCGCTGGCCCAGACGATGTTTGGCGTCTCGACATTGGTGTGCGGCAAGTGAAAGACAGAGGCTAGTTCCTCGATATTTAGTACGAACCCATCGCCGTAAAATGCGCGCTTGCGATATTTGTCGATAAATTCTTTGCCAAACGCACCCTTGACAGCGCGAAAGCCGTTGAGGTTGGTTGAGTTGAATTGCTTAAACGTTCCAACCAGTGCTTGCATTCGGAGTTTAGCGTTGGTTTGACTCTCGCCCATATATACCAGACGGATTTTTACTTCATAGCCTAATTTTGTCGCTTTTTTCTCTGCCTCAGATATGCGAGTTCTGTCACGATCAGACAATTCGATGGTTTTTGCATCACCAATTCCCTGTTCAGGCGGTTGCCACAATGCGCCAATTATACCGATGAGCCATTGCATGCCACCACCTAGCCCTGGCAGTGACAATTGCCGACCATTTTTTATATTATTAATGTAGCGATCGGCCGCGTGCTGCCAATCATCAGGAATTGGCCTGGCTAGAACCTGAATCCATAATTCTTCGCCAGTCGTTTCTAACTTTGCTAGCGTACCAGTAATGCCCGCCAGTGGGTCAACTTCAAAACTCTGAAAAGTACGAATCGGTAAAAACTCATCAGTAGTCAGGGCTAATTCAGCAGAGTAAGCAACTTCATGGTCGCGCTGGTGCTCTGTGTAATCTTCGTCGGCCTTATGGATTTGAACGGTTGGATATTGCGAGTAGATTTGTCCCTCAACGAAGCTCTGTAGTGTTCGCGGCACCCAAACATAAAAACGGATTTGACCATTGACTGAAGCAATCTCAAAACTGATATGTTCTTGATGTCCGCCAGATAAGCGCAGTTCTCGGCTGTCGCGTAGGATTCCGTGAAGAGAGGCAAATAATTGCTCGGCCGCCAACTCCTTTTTATCGTTGGTTTTTGGGATTTCAAGCACCAACAATACACTTTCAACTGGTGTGAAATCTTCGATTTTTCGATAATTTCGCCATGTTAAAAATACAAGTACCGCCACAATCGGTAGCCAAACATACCATTGTAACAACGTGCCGATGATCCAGGAAATAAGCTGCATGCTATGTAAATTATCTCACCTCTGGAAGAAGTTTGCAACTTAAACGGTTTCGTCAAAAACGTAGGTAGCTTTGGCGACGCGTTTGAATTGCGGCTTTGATTGAAGATTGAGCAAGATTGTAGTTTCTTTGACTTGTCGTTTCTCAAGAACTTGACGGACGATTTCATCTCGGCGTAGTGGCGTATCAGAATTCTTTAAGATATCAGCAATGATGTCAGAAACAGTGCCGCGGCTATAACCCCAGCTGGCAAGCGCATAAATACCTCGTCCAATCAGTACGAATCGCTTGTCTTTGATGAGCTCGTTATGAATGGCTTGGGTGGTGACACTTCGGCGATTGAACTCGCTAGCTCGAATGCCTTTAGCGATGTCGGAAAAGTGCATTGGTTGTCCATTCGTGTCTAGAACGACGTAGATTTTATCGCGAATATTTTTTGGATTGACCGATGGCCATTTGGCAAGGCCCCACTGATCACGCAGTTTAGCTAGTTTTTTACTGACAGTAGCCAGCGCCGTGATGTTTGATGGGTGCTCGTAATCTAGCCCTTTATGGAGTTCTTCCGCGGTGATTGGCTCGCCATGTTTCTTAATTGCTTTAACTATTTCTTCAATTCTTGCTCTAACCTGCTTTTCGTTTCCAAGAGTGTCGATGGCTGCAGCTTGGTAATAGTCATCGTTTTCTGCCACGATCGTGATGTTTCCTGCTAGCTCAGCGATAAACGCTACGTGCGCGCGCTCAATTGTCGAAGCTTCCTTATCTAAAAAGTGCGATGCCAAATCCTGCATTCGCGCCACTCTTCCCATCTCGGACAAGCTTGAGGTGATAGATTTTTCCATAGCAACGACTGATGGCAGCTCGCCCTCGGCAATAGCCACTCTCAGGCGTGCTAAAATTGCTTTTTCCAGCTGACGGACGCGTTCACGGGTAATCCCAAACATGTCGCCAATCAACTCTAGAGTTTCTTTCCGATCGTATAAACCAAATCGTCGAGAAATAATTTCCTTTTCGCGCTCTTGACTTATCTTGGAAATGATAGTGTCGACGACAGAACTTAAGTCGGAGCTTCGTTCGGTTTTTGATGTTTCGTTCATGCTATTGGAAACGTCCTCTCTGCCTCACCACAGGTTACATTGATTGAAATATATTTTTAATTATACAATTGCAATTCATAAATGTCAAGGGATGATTGCGATAATTGCTTATACAAATTATAGCATGGATTTTACTATTTTTGCAATGGATGATGTGAGAGTTTTTATTATTTAGATTTATTGGATAGTATAAAAAAGGTTAGGCTTTTCGGGCTGATGATTTGGTGTTTTTTCTAGCTGTACGCCGGCGAGCGGCTTTCGCAGGCGCGGCTTTCAGGAGTTCTAGCGCCTGCTCATGAGTGATGGTCTTTGGGTCGGTGTCTTTAGGAACTTTGGCATTTTTGGCGCCATCAGTGATGTACGGGCCAAAGCGGCCATTGAGGATTTTGACGCCATCTGAGAATTCAGCGATGTGCTTCTCGGCTTCGGCCTGGAGCTTGGCGGCGTAGAGTTCGCGGGCTTTTTCTAGGGTGATGGTGTGTGGATCTTCAGGCTTGATGGAAACGAAGAGCTTGCCGACTTGGATGTACGGGCCAAAGCGGCCGATGTTGGCTTTGATGTCTTGTCCATCTTCGGTTTGGCCGACGATGCGCGGCAATTTGAACATTTCTAGCGCCTGCTCCAGAGTGACGGTCTCAATTTTCGCTCCCTTCGGTAACGGCGCAAAGCGTGGTTTATCCTCGTCGTCAGTGGCGCCCAGCTGCAACATTGGGCCAAAGCGGCCAAAGCGTGCCAGGATGAGTTTGCCGGATTTTGGATCGATGCCGACTTCACGGTTGGCGCCAACTTTACTGCGGTCGATGCCGCCTGACTGTTCAATCAATTTATGAAATGGCGTGTAAAATCCGTGCAGCATGGCGCTTTTCGCTAGGTTAGCGGCGGCGATTTTATCAAATTCAGTTTCGACATTGGCGGTGAAATCATAGTCAACGATTTGCGTGAAATGGTCGGTCAAAAAGTCGGCGATTAGTTCCCCGCTTGGCGTTGGGATGAGCTTGCCGCGAGTGGAACCGGTTTTCTCTTGGACGACGTCGCGGCTGACTTCCTCGCCGTTGTAACTGAGGACGATGACGTCGCGCGGCTGGCCTTCGCTGTCGCCTTTTTCGACGTAGCCGCGGGTCTGGACGGTGTCGATGATGGTGGCGTAGGTTGATGGCCGGCCAATGCCGAGGTCTTCGAGTTTTTTAACCAGCGAACCTTCGGTGTAGCGGGCCGGCGGCCGGGCGAAGGTTTGGCGGGCGGTGATGTCGTGGGTTTCAAGTGTGTCGCCGGTCTGCAATTTTGGCAACATTTCATCTTTGCCGCCGCCGTAGACGCGTAGGAAGCCGTCAAAGGTGATGACTTCGCCTTTGGCTTCGAAGTGTAAGTCTGCAGTAGCCGCCTCTCGGACATCGTCAGAGAGGTAGGCAGCGCCAGCGCCACGCTCCCGCACTGGAGTACTCTTTTCGCTTGCATCTCCACTGGAGATACTACGCGAGCGTTCGGCTGAAACGTCCGCTCCTCGCGAACGTTTCACAGCCTCCAGCGCAGGAGGTGTCGCTGTTGCTGGCGCATCTGGCGCGAGCGGCGTCTCAGAAAAAATCTGGGATTGTCTCGGGTCCCGGATTGTTTTATGAGACGTCTGAGCGCCGCCGATAGAAATTACCACTGTTGTCTTCTCCAATTTCGCTGCCGACATTTGCGATGCCAGGGTGCGGCGGCGGATGAGGTCGTAGAGTTTTTGGTCGTATTCATTTGAAGTGACGGTTTCGCGGGTGATGTCGGTCGGGCGGATGGCTTCGTGAGCTTCCTGGGCGGAGGCGGATTTGGTTTTGAATTTGCGCACAGTCGAATAATCCGGGCCGTACAACCTCTTGATGAAATCAGTCGCACTGGCGATGGCCTGCCCGCTCAAATTGACCGAGTCGGTACGCATGTAGGTGATTTTACCGTCTTGGTAGAGCCGTTGGGCTGACGCCATGGTAGCTTTGGAGCTAAAGCCGAGCTTGGCGTTGGCTTCCTGTTGTAAGGTTGACGTCGTAAACGGTGCGGCTGGGTTGCGGGTGCCAGGCGTCTTTGAGATGTCGCTGACGGTGAACGTGGCTGGCTTGAGGCTGTTCAAGAATTCGTGAGCGGCTGCTTCGGAATCAAATTTTTGGTTGAGCTCGGCCTTGAATTCTTGATTGTCGTGGATGAATATGGCGGTCACCTTGAACTGTGAGCTGCCTGCAAATTTCATAATTTCTCGTTCGCGTTCGACCAGCAGCCGCACTGCCGGGCTCTGAACGCGGCCAGCCGATTTGCCGCCTGGCACTTTTTGCCAGACCACTGGGCTGAGCTCAAAGCCGACCAGCCGGTCGAGGATTTGCCTCGCTTGCTGTGCCTGCACCAAGTTCATGTCGACAGTGCGCGGGTTCTGGATGGCGTTGGTGATGGCGTCCTTGGTGATTTCGTGAAAGACGATGCGCTTGGTCGTCTCAATCGGTAGATCCAACACTTTACAGAGGTGCCAAGCGATAGCTTCCCCTTCGCGGTCTTCATCGGTGGCCAGCCAGACATTGTCTTTGCCGACGGTCTTGACGTTTTTCTTTAGCTCGGTGATGACTTTCTTTTTTTCGGGGTCGACTTCATAGACGGCAAAAAAATCATTCGCCACATCAATTGGCGGCGTGCCGTCCTTGGTTTTTTTGACGATTGAGCGGATGTGTCCCACGCTTGACAGAACGTGAAAATCCTTGCCCAAGTATTTCTCAATGGTTTTAGCCTTGGCTGGTGACTCGACGATGACGAGATTTTTCATACGTCTATTATACTACAATGATCATTGAAGTTTGCCAAACCTCCACTTGTTCAGTTTCGCTCTTTTAATATATTTTGCGCCTGAATAAACTATGAAAGGCGCTGTTAGTATCATTCCAACGTGTCCTATAGCCCGCGTTACTTTGCCAACTTTTTCTAGGCCATTATTTTTTGCGAAGTGACTAGCAGCATAGAATATCAATGATGCAAATTCACCCGCCATTGCTAGCTTACCGCTTTTTTCCGGTGTTTGAGGCTCGTCTGGACTATCAAAGTAGGCCTTCACAGAACAGAAAGCATTAACGCAATTAGCTAAAGCAATTCCTCCTAGCGCTATTTTGGGTGCAGCCTTTTTTTCGTGCATTACCCAGAGAGTACAAGCTGCTTTAATTTTATCTCCAACGTGATCAACTAATTTGCCAAGCTCAGTCTCGCCATTAGTAGCTCGAGCTAGTTTGCCATCAAACGCATCGACTACGCTACCGAGAGCAAAAACAACAAACCCTCGGAAGGTGTCAATATCTTTAATCCCGATACATGCCGCAGCAGTGCCGAGAATACTTAATAACGTGGGTGGTATGCCTTCTAAGCTGAAGAACGGTGCGCTTTCTGCGCCTTCAGGTGAGGAAATTTTTTCGGCTTGGGGTTCTCTGCGACATCTGAGGAAGCTCATGAAATAGCATTATATAATTAGACTATCGCAATGTCCAATTATTCGCCCCGAGCGGCTTAATCCTGCCGTTGATTTCCAGCATGGTCAGTGCTGTGGCAAAATCAGCGGCAGATAGTCCGGACTTCTGATGGAGTTCGTCGCCGTCACGGATGCCATCAGAGATGAGCTTGATAATAATTGCTTCCTCTGGTGTTGAACTGAGGGACATCTCAGTGTTATCGGCTTTTTGTAATTTTTCTGGAGCAATTACAGCCAAAACATCTTCTGCGTCTGTGATGAGATACGCGCCCTGCTTTAATAATGCGTTGCAGCCTGCCGAGAGCGGGCTGGTGATATTGCCAGGAACGACAAATAAATCCCTACCCTGATTCAAAGCATGGGAAGCGGTATTTAATGTACCGCTACGTTCTGCAGCTTCGGTGATAATAATGCCATCCGCCAGTCCGCTCACCAGTCGATTGCGCTCCAAAAAACTCCAACGATTTACAATTTTATTATCGCCTGTCATCCACTCGGAAATTACTGCCCCGCCTTTCTTGATAATATCCATTGCCAGCCGATAATTAGTCCGCGGTGAAATGTCAGGCAATTCATTAGGGACGACTGCCACTACTGTACCGCCAGCCTCTAAAGCCGCTTTTTGGGCAATACCGTCCACCCCTAAGGCTAGCCCGCTGACAATAACACACCCCGCCTTTGCTAAGGCTGACGCTAGTCGCTCGGTTACTTCTTTTCCGTAGGCTGAGGGCTTGCGTGAACCAACTATCGATACGACGGGCGCGCTGTCTTCTGGCAATTTTCCCATATAACATAAGTTTTTTGGAGGATTGGCAATATTAGTCAATCTCTGGGAGAAAATATGTTCATCTGGCAAAATTCTCTTGATTTCCATAAAAAATGTTGTGAAAAGTATTGACACTTTGTCAAATGTTTGCTATAATCAGGAGCGATTGGTTAGTTGAAGCGCTAATCAAAAGCACCTTATACCCCCTATTCTAACTATATGTTAGGTTGCGCGCAATGGCATTAAGTATTCTTACCCTCCACTTTTTGCGTAAAACGTTACGCGCATACTAACCCCTTTAACTGCCCTTTTTCAAAGGCGACCTCTGTTAAGGTGAGCACTGGATGGTGTTGATAATAATCAGGCGCGGACTTTTGGAGTTTTAGTCACGACGCTTCACTGAGACGGTAGCTCGGGTGGGTTGAAGGGTAAAAAAGCACCAGGTGATGCCCACCCTTACCTGGTGCTTTTTTAGTTGAAATTTTTTATATTGTTTGTTTTTTCTGACAATTGCTGCAGATTCCCTCCAGCTCAAAGTGGTGTTTGGTGACAGTAAAATTATGCTTGCGACTAAGATAGCCGACAAGCTGTTCAAGTTCTGGAGTCTGGATGGGCTCGGCGTTTTTGCAGCGGATGCAGTATAGGTGGTGATGATGTGGAATGAAGGGCTCGGCGAGTTCGTAGTAGTTTTTCCAGCCAATAGCGACAACACTGACGATATGTAGCTGATCAAAAGTGACGAGCGTACGGTAGACGCTGGCTCGGTCGATAGTTTTGCACTTTTTTGCAATATCGCTGATAGTCAGCGGAACATCTGATTTTTGCAGCGCGTCGAAGACTTGTTGGCGCGGTTTGGTTAGGCGCAGGTTGTGCTGTTTGAATAAATCGTCGAGAGCCATGATATTGCAAGTATACAACTTATTGCAACAAATTTGCAATAATTCGGAGGGTTTGGCATTATGAAACACCATGGATATAGCAATTAAAACAGTGATGAATTTGCACGATTTTGCGCCATCGCCAGACGTCAATGCGGCTTTTTCTGGCTTGGTGGCGGCAGTTGTGCAGGCGACAAAGTTACCGAAGTGGTGTAATGACGAGGTGTGCCGCGAGGTGCAGCGGCGTTGCTCTCTGTCGGAATCAGAAATGGAAATGTATTGGTCGCGGCGAATTGCCAGTTCAGCCCGTCCGCAGCAAGAGCTGGAAAAGTTTTGGTATATTGACAATTACCGCGAGCTGGTACGACGTGAAGTTGGCTTGTTGGGCGGGTCGGGTTTGTTTTTGTCTGAGGGCAGTCGCGCGGCAATGATCGGCAGCGGTCCCCTGCCTTTGACTGCTTGGTGTCTGTGGTGTCAGACTGATGCTACGGTTGATTTGGTGGATGTGGCGCCGGCTGCTTTGGCGCAGTCGCGCGAGCTGGCACGGGCGATTACTTGGCCGGTTGGCGAGTGTTTGTTGGCGGACGGAGCGGCGGTGGCTTTGCCAGATAATGCTTACGATGTGATTTATGTGGCTGGGCTGGCGGGCGATTCGGTTGAAGTCAAACAGCAAATTATTGATAATATTTTGCCAGCGCTCCGGCCTGGCGGGCGGATCATTGTACGTGGCGCGCATGGTGCGAAAACGCTGCTATATCCAGCGTTTGACCCGAATAGTTTGCGGCGCGTGCAGCTGCTGGTCGAGTATAATCCTGACGACGATATCATTAACTCAGTATATGTGTATAAGAAAGGTTAATATGAATGATAAGATTGCATTATATCTGGTGAATGGCGCGCTGGGTGCTGGTAAAACGACGCTAGTGGATTTTTTGGTGCAGCAGCCGCAGTTTGCTGGCGCGCGAGTGATTGAGAATGAATTTGCGTCGGAAAGTATTGATAGCTGCAGGTTGGCGCAACGCGTTGATGAGGTGGCGACAATTGCCGGCGAGTGTATCTGCTGTAGTAGCGGCGAAGAGTTGATTGACATTTTGCACAATTTTGCAATAAGCGGAAAAGCACCGGTTATCATTGAGTCAACTGGTGTTGCTAACACTTTGCAGGTGCTCGAGAAATTGCTGGCTGGCGACACTTTTGAGCAGTATGATTTGAAACAGTCGTTGTATGTTGTAGATGGAGCTGAAGCCAAGGCTGACGGCTTGGCGGAGGCGTTGCTAGTGGAAGCTCAGGCGGCGGACATGGTATTGATTAGCAAGCTGGATTTACTGGCTGAAAAAGACCGCCAGCAGCTAATTGAAACATTGTTGCAACAAGGGTTGACCAACGTTGTGAATATGGATCACGGGAAATTTAATTTGGCGCAGCTTGCTAGCGAGTCGCGTATTTTGGATTATTTGCTACTGCACGAGCCTACGGAAAATGCGACTGAGAATGCCTTAAATTATAGCGTGGTTGATGTGGCTGGTTTGGCTATTGGTGCTGAAAAAATTGAGAAAATTTGGACTAATTTACGAAGTGAATATGCTTTGCGGCGCATGAAAGGCGCGGTCGCTGACGGTAACGAAATATACCACATCGAGGCAACGCCGCAGCAAATGCGGGTCACGCGCGGTGCCATTGACGAGTCATTAAAATTAGTTGTCATTGGCGAGCGGGCGCGTGAGATTACGCGCGCAGTAATTATGAAGGAGTTGGGGTGATGGACAGCGCGAGAGTGGCGGTTGATAAGCTGCTTGATATGTATGATGAGTATAAGACTTTGGCAGCAAAGATTGCTGCTGCGGAGCGCCGTTTGGCATTGGCGAAATTGAAGAATAGCGATGTTGAGCAGATACGGATAGAGCTGGACGACTTACGGCATAGTCAGCAGCGACTATCTGATGACATGACGTTTGATACGCCACTAGTTTGGGTGATGTATAAATTTGAGGCTTATCAGGACGAGGCGCAGCCGATTCGAACGATGCACGATTTTCGCTTGCACTGTTCTAAGCCAGGCTATATTTGCACCAAGCGCTTTATATTTCTTAATGCACATTTGTGCAGTAACGGGCAACGTTCCCTGATAGACAGCAAAAAATATTCCGACGAAATGCTGCTAAGCGAGATTTTTCCGCTACTTAGAGAAATTGGACAAGATGAAGTTTTCTTGTCCAGTTGGCGCGCGCATGAATATTACCAGGAAGATGGCGCGATCAGAAAGTGGCAAAATTACACGCCAAGCAATTCATAAGGGTATTTTGGCTGGTCGATTTTATCGGCGCGCGCATCAGTGATGACGTATTCAGCTTGGCCGTTGACGACTTTTTGCGATAACTTCCCTTTGACGGTTAGCCAAGTCCCATCTGGATAATCGATAAAAAAGTTTTTCTCAACAAGAATTTTCATCGGGACGCTGTCGACGGCGCAGCAGCTGATGACGTAGCGTGCGATATAGAAATAATTGTAGCCGTAGTTTTTTAGCAAGCCGTTTGAGACGAAGCCGGTTATAGAGATGTCGGTGTTGTTAAAATATGAAGTTTGCTTGCAGGAATTTATGGCGGTTTTCCAGCGATTGACCGAAACAATAGAGCTGCCTTCCCTGGGTTTAGGAATTTCGCAGCGGCTTTCCGGCTCAATGATTGCTGGGCTTTCTCTCTGAGCGAGACTGCTGGGCGATAGCGGTTTTGGCGGTAGTAAGTAGCCAGCCAGTAGGATAATTATTGCCAAATAAGACGCTGGCTTGACACTTTTTAAGCTGAATTTAGCAGGTCTAACAGAGGCTTTAAGTTTTAATTGCAACATTGTGTCAATAAGCAAAAGTATGATTCCGACGATGCTGATAATGCTAGCAAATATGTGATATCGCGGGTGAATGTAAAAACCGAGCTGATCGCGGCAAGCTAATAGTAATATATAGCCGCACACGATAATTCCACCGATTGATTTTAATAAATTAACGCGCATATAAGTTTACTCCTATCCCCGCCGCGAACGATAACGCGAAAATTATCAGCACAATTGCCACAATGAAGCGCCAGCGAAAAGTTGTTTTCATGAGCATAATCAGCTTGATATCGACCATTGGGCCGGCTAGTAAGAAAGATAAAATTGAGCCGGTCGTGAAGCTGCGCGCGTACGCCAGCGCGAAGAAGGCGTCGATACTAGAACAGATCGAAACGATAAAACTGAGGCCAATCATGGCGGCAACTGATAAGATAATGTCGCTGCCGACGGCGTTTATAATAAAGCGCGGAACGAAAACTTGAGTGGCGGCGGCGATGCTGGCGCCGATGGTTAGCATGGTGAATAATTGCCAAAATTCGTTGCGCGAGGAACTGAATAATTCTGGCAGATTTGAGCTGTGTTTGTGCGAGCGGCAGTAGCTTTTGAACTCTGGATTTATGATGGAATCTTCCTTGAAAAAGCTGACGATGAAAGCGGTTATTTGAACGATGACAAGCGCGAAAATAACCCGCCACCAAACCATGCGCGGCTCGAAACTGAAGGCGGTGATGGTGGCGATGATGGTGATTGGATTGAGGATTGGCGCGGCGAACAGAAAACTAACGACATCGGCGGGTTTTAGGCCGCGGGCTAGCAAGCTGCGGGCGACCGGCACGTTGCCGCACTCGCAAACTGGCAGCGCCAGTCCCGCTATCGATAAGACAAGCCGGCGGAATAATGCGTTTTTCGGTAAAATTTTGACCAGCTTTTCCGGCGGTAAAAAGCGGCGGATTAGAGCGGAAATGATAGTCCCTAAGATGAGAAATGGGACTGCTTCAACGATGACGCTCAGCGTGAGCGTGAGGAAATCTTGCAGCGATAATGCCGCTTGGGATAGCCACTTGCCAGCCTCGCCGCTAGCTAACCATACGCTAAAATGGAGGCTAAAATTGTGAAAAATAACGACTAGCGAACCAGCCGCAATCCAGCCGAGAAGCTCTCCGTTGTTGGATATGAAGCTAGCGAGTCGATTATTAGGCTTTTTAATTTTTGCCATATATAAATTATACCGCACGCGCTTTGTGTTATACTAAATCATTATGAAACATCTCTGGCACTCGCATCACCCATTTCGGATTTTTTGGTTTTCGGCGCTGTTGACGCTGGCGTTGGGCGGGTTGATTTTCGGACATTTCGGCGCGAGCGGCCTGTGGTTATTCGCGATTCTGGTGGTATTGGAAGTAACTTTTAGCTTTGATAACGCGGTGATTAACAGCAAGGTGCTAGCCGGCATGAGCCAGGTTTGGCAAAAGGTATTCTTGACAGTTGGGATTTTCGTGGCGGTGTTCGTGGTGCGGTTCGTGCTGCCGATTATTATCGTGATGGTAGCCAGCGGCCATGGCTTTATGGAAGTGGTTGATTTGGCGCTGAATAAGCCGGCGGAATACGGCCATATTTTGCACGAGGCCTCGCCGATGATTGATGCCTTTGGCGGCGCGTTTCTGATTATGATTGGCCTCAGTTATTTCATTGATTATAACAAGCGCGTGCACTGGATGCGGCATGTCGAGCCGTGGCTGGCCAAGGCTGGGCGGTTTGAGAATTTCAAGGTGTGTCTGATGCTCGGTGTAGCAGCGATGCTGTATTTCACGGTTGAGCCGCCGCATCGGGTACTGGTGCTAATCTCGTCGGTATTGGGGATTATGTTGCACATCGGGCTGGAGCTGTTCGGCTCATTCTTTCATGAGGATGATGCTAAATCGGCCAAGGTCAAGACTGGCTGGGCGGCGTTTGCCAGCCTGCTCTATCTGGAGGTGCTGGACGCCAGTTTCAGCTTCGACGGCGTCATCGGCGCGTTTGCTATCACCAGCAGTGTGCTACTGATTGTGGCGGGTCTGGGCGCCGGCGCGATTTGGGTGCGGTCGCTGACGGTGTATTTGCTGCGGACGGGCATGCTCAGCAAATATAAATATCTGGAAAATGGCGCGCACTGGGCGATCATGGCGCTGGGTATGATGATGATTGCCAAACTGTTTCATCTGGAGTTGCCGGAATGGGCGACGGGCGGCTTGGGGCTATTGTTTGTAAGCTTGGCGGTTGGCAGCAGTATGTTGGAGGCGCGAGCGATTAATTTGCAAGAAGCAGCCGCGGCGAAATTACATAGCGCTGAGCAGCGGCTGAAACACGGCGCGGCGAAAATTGTGTCGCGAAAGCGGCAGTAATTGATATTTGTGACTTTTTGTTTCGGGCGGCATTGCTTGGTTATTGCGACATTGTTGCAATAAGCATTTTTAATTTCGCAGTCGTAATGGTGCAGTGATGTGCCGAGGATTATAGCTTGATACTGAGCGGTTCGATAGTATCATCAAGAAATGTGCCGATCAGCTTGATTGCCTCGGGAATCGTCCAGTCGCGCAGGATTGTTCGCTCGTCGGCATTGAACTTGCTGAGGACGAAATCAACATCGCCGATTTGCCAGCGCAGTAAGTTGTCGGTACCGATACGAATATGCCAGAAGTCAGCGCCGATGTGAGCATGAAGCGATTTTAAGCCGTTGCTGCCAGCGTCGCGGCCGCCTTTACGGACGCGGATTTTACCAAAATCAAGGTCAGTGTCATCGTGAATAATCAGTACATCATCAAGCGTCAGCTTATAAAAATCCATGAGCGCCCGCGTGGAAATGCCAACCTCGTTATAGTAGGTGGTCGGTTTGACGAGGAGAATTTTTTCTCGCGGAATAATAACAGGTGGTTTTGCGCTAGCGGATGAATTGACCGTAAAACTGTTCAATTCGGCAATATCTGCAAAAAATTTGGGCTTATTGCTAAATTGTGCACCCTGCTCCGCCGCCAACTGGTCAATTACTAAAAAGCCAGCATTATGCCGCGTGTGAACGTACTTTTCGCCAGGATTGCCAAGGGCCAGGATGACTTTCATAGCCTTAGTATAGCACCTTGGCTGTGATGACGTATAATAGATGTATGGCGAAACGCGATGATGATTTGGAATTTAGTGTTAATGCGGCATTTGACGAAGCGCGGGCGGTTATTGACAAAGTACCGCTTTATTTGGTGAACGGCTCGCTGGGTTCCGGCAAGACCAGCGTGTTGGAATTCTTATTGCAACAAAGTGACTATAAGGGCGCGCGGGTGATTGAAAATGAATACGCTAATGAAAATGTCGACGGCTATCGGCTGGAGGGATTGGCGGAGATGGTGACGACGCTGGCTGGCGATTGTGTCTGTTGCTCGTCGAAGCATGCGCTGACGCGGATGCTGCTGGACTTTTGCCGGAATTCTCCGGCGCCAGTGTTCATTGAGGCGACGGGCGTGGCGCGAACGATGAACTTGGTCGAGAAATTGATTAATGCACAAATCTTCAATAAATATGAGTTGATGCAGAGTTTTTACGTGATCGATGCGCACGAGATTTTGCGCGGGATTGAGCCAGCGCACGAGGTTGAACTACAAGCGGCAGACGTGATTTTAGTGACTAAGGAAGATTTATTGAACTATAGTGAGCGAGCTGAATACGAAATAAAACGGCGTACTCTACCCTACGCCAAGGTGCTCAGCGCGCCGCACGGTCGGTTTGACCTCAGTAAAATCACCATGCCGTCGGGGCTGCTGGCGTTTTTTGATACGTATGACGGCGAATTAGTGGTGCCGGACAATCCGACGTATGCGGTGCTGGACGTTTCGGGCATGAAAATTGCTGCGGCGACTCTGGAAAAAATTTGGCCGGAACTTTTTGACACTTATAAACTTAGGCGAATGAAGGGCTGTTTTATTGATGATAATGGCGCGCGGCATCATTTGGAGGCAACGGAAAATCAGATTCAGATAACCAATGCTGGCACTGAAGAGGTCTCTAAAATCGTGTTAATTGGCGAGCGGGCGGATGAAATTACCCGTGAAGTTCTGGCGGCGCAATTAGTAATGTTTGAGTGAAGTGTTCACTTTCGTCGTTTTCGACTCATCAGCATAGGTATGTATCTATGGAGCGGATACAGCTAAGATTCATTATAAAAGAAAATAGCCCGCTCGAAAACGTGCTCAAGCCGAAAACTGGATTCGATATTGAGTCCATTTTCGAGCGAGCTATTTTCGAGCGGGCCTACTGATCATCAGTAGGGGGGGTGCTACCCCTCTTACCTCCGTACCAGAAGCGTCGGTGTGCAACCACACCAGCCGTCGTAGCCCCGAGAGCTGCTCCGATTGGAGCAGTGACAGCGACAGGGGCTCCTGTCGCTGTCCCTACGAGGCCTCCTAGAAGGCCTCCTGTAAGCCCTCCTGCCACGGCGGACCCGACGGTCACGCCAATCGCGGCCACCAGTATGAGCTTGACAATTCCTTCTAGCACAATAACCCCTCCTGGAGTCGGGCGGAGAAATAGGCTCTCCGCGGAACGATGCGTCGATTTGACGCAAGCTGACACATTTGTGAAAGCTAATACATATACTATCACTAATAGAACAAAATGTCAATGAAATTTAAGCAAAAATGTGGTATTATATGTCTTTTTCTGCATTTTTGGCCTGTTTGTAGGCTTTGGTAACGGGGGCTAGGCCACGAGCAACACGCTCGCGGTTGGCCTTTAACTGCTTTTCGTCGCGGAAGGACATTTTAATTGGCGTTCCTGCAAAATTGAAAGCTTCGCGTAAAGTTCGCTCCAGGTAGCGTTTGTAGCTCCAGTGGACAAATTTCAGGTTGCTGCCGTAGATGACGAACCATGGCGGGGCCGTGTCGGTCTGGACGATGTAGCGGAGTTTTGGATGCGAGTTCTTCAGGCCGGCTGGTGGATGAGCGGCGACGGCTTTTTGTAAGAGGTCGTTGAGGACGCGGGTTTTGCACTCTTGGCGGCGGCGCTTATGTATGTCGAGGGCTAGGTCGAACAATTTGGCGACGTTTTGACCAGTGACTGATGAGGTGAAGATGAGCGGTGCGTAGGGTGTGAATTTGAAATGGTAGCTAATTTGCGGCGCCAGTTCGTCTCGGGTGTAGGCATCTTTGCCTTCGACGGAGTCCCATTTGCTGACGACCAGCACGAGCCCCTTGCCTGCTTCGTCGATGATGCCCGCCAGGCGTTGGTCTAGTCCGACGTTTAATTCATTGACGTCCATCAGCAGAAAACAGACGTCGGCTTCGTTGATGGCCTGCATGGTGCGTAGGACGGAGAACTTTTCGATGCCGGTCTCTTGCTTGCCCTGGCGGCGGATGCCGGCGGTATCGAGTAGCTCGATGGTCTGGCCGTGGTAGCGGACTTGGACGCGGTTGACGTCGCGGGTGGTGCCGGC
>CAURII010000005.1:0-22397 GCA_963525425.1 uncultured Candidatus Saccharibacteria bacterium
TGGTCTGGCCGTGGTAGCGGACTTGGACGCGGTTGACGTCGCGGGTGGTGCCGGCGACGTTGGCGACGATGGCTTGCTGCTTGCCCGCTAGGGTGTTAAACAAGTTGCTTTTGCCGACGTTTGGCCGGCCAATCAAGGCGACGCGAATGATGTCGTCAGGTGCGGTGTCGGTAGCTGGCGGGATGAGATCGGCGATGTTGTCGAGTAGTTCGGAGATACCGATGTTGTGTTCGGCGGAGGTTTTGATAATGGTTTTGATGCCGAGGCGTTTGAATTCGTCGGTGTGGAGTGAGCCTCTCAGGTCGGCTTTATTGGCGATGAGAAGGACGGGCTTGCCACTCTTTAAGGCTTTTTTGGCGAGTTGGCGGTCGGCGTCTGATGGATAGACGGTGGAATCGACCATGACGAGAATAACGTCAGCCGCGGCGGAGGCGTCGGCGATTTGGTCTTGGATGGTGGCTTCGAATTCGTCTTCGGCGGGTTTGAGGCCGGCGGTGTCGATGAGCCAGAATTCAGCCTGGCTTGCCTCGTCAGGAGATGAAATGCGGCGCTTATATGAAACTTTGCCAACGACATTGTCGCGGGTGGTGCCAGCTTCGCGGGCGACGATGGCAGTGCGGGCGCGCGTCAGGCGGTTGAATAGCGAACTTTTGCCAACGTTAGCTTGGCCGATGATGGCGACAGTGGGTAATTTATTAGGCATAATTGTGATAATTATAACAGTTATTGCCCATTTTGGCGAGACTGCTAGCGCTGGACTTCGGCTATAAACCCGTGATGATGTTCGTTTATTCTTGCAAGACACAATCTTGCAATTTCCATATACTCTTTCATGTAATCTGAATTTTCTACAGTGAATGGCTTATAGTTATTGCCGTCAACTTCTATATAGTTGTCATTCGAAGAGTCTTCCGCAGGATTGGGGGTGTAGATTTGCGCCGAATCTTGGGAAATGATTAATGAGCGGCCTTCTCTATCGGATATACAGTAATATTTGTCGCCATTATTATCTTCTATAATTGGTAGTTTGTCGTATCTGAGTCGACCAGCGAGTTCCTCTAATTCTAAGATAAGTTTGCCGTATCTGGGAACTTGTTTTTCTATCAGATCAGGGAGAGATTTTACATCTTTATTAGAGTACAGCTCTAAGATTTTCAAATCCCCTTCTTTTAGAGGAGCTATAATATCTTTGTAGATTTCTTCTAGTGCTCTTCTTGTGACTTCTCTGGCTTTCGGCGCTGTTATTGACGTCTCTAATTTCATGACCAATTATATCTTATATCTTCCTGATAAGTTTAACACGATGGATATCTTACAATAAAAATTATGAAATGTAAAGGAAAATATGAGGGTTTAGTTGTAGATTAGGTTATTTTTTCTTCTATCCACTGGCCTTTTTTAAGGCTGCCAAGCGAATAACTACCAAAATCTGTTCGGTGGAGTTTGGTGACGGTGTAGCCGAGGGCGGCGAAGGTGCGGCGGATTTGGCGGTTGCGGCCTTCGCTCATCTGGACAATCCAGCGGTGCTCATCACCCTCATGCTGGCGTTCGAGCGTCAAGCGGCTCGGTCCGTCAGGCAGCTGCACGCCAAAGTCGTTAATCATTTGCCGGTGGAGCGGCTGGAGCGGCTGGTCGAGCGTCACCAGATAGCGCTTAATCTTATAAAACGACGGGTGTGTCATATGATGAGCAAAGTCGCCGTCGTTAGTGAGGAGAATTAGCCCAGAGCTGTCTTTGTCCAGGCGACCGACGGGCTTCAGATGATGAAGGCTTTTTGGTAATAATTCGTAAATAGTTGGTACGCCGCCCTGAGAGGCGCGCGAGCAAAGATAGCCTACTGGTTTATTTAAGGCGATGAGTTTTTTATCTTGAATCTTCAGGGAGTTGTCGTTATAAGAGACGTGGTTGACTTTAGAGATTTGTTGTCCTAGCCTGGCGGGCTGGCCATCAACAATAATCTTCCCTTTTTCAATCAGTTCATCGGCTTTTCTGCGAGAAACACCCAAACTCAGCGCCACAAATTTATTGAGGCGCTGAGTGTTTCGAGCGGTGTTAAGATTTGTCATTGCTGTGGGTTTAGTGGTGGAGATTGTGGCTGTGGAGCTTCTGGTGGTTGAGGCGGAAGACCTTGTGGCTGTGCAATAGGTATATTAATTTCCTCGGCAGAAGACTGAGTAGGCTGTGATACGACTGGAGTTGTCGTTGTCTGTGTCTGTGGAGTATTTAGTATTGGTGTTGTCGGTGATGGCGTACTTAACTCCTGAGCCATTAATTGAGAAACATCGACTGAGTTTTGTGAGTCATCGGTCGGTAATGGTTGAATAACACGATCTCCAAGCCCTGCTGGGCGTGGCACAGACGATGAGAATGGAGCGGTTGGTTGTGGTAAGGTTGCTGGCTGCGGCTGTTGCGCAGCGTTTGGTATTGGTTGCGGTGTCATTGGCTGCTGTGGTTGTGCCTGCGGAAGCGGATCTACGGGTGGTGTTGTCGGCATGTCGACTGAAGAGGCAGCTGGCTGTGGAGATAATGACGATATATCAGGCCTGGTTACTGGTTGCGGTTCTGGATCTGATGGTGGTAATTGCGGTTCTGACTGGGATGTTGGCTGGGATACTAGAACCGGGTCCGTACCGATGCCAGGTAAATCGCCCAATGTCTCGTGGACTGCCCTAACAACGTCTTCGATGCCTACTTGCGACTTTACTAAATAACGATCAGCACCTAATTGTTCACCTCGTTTTCGCTGGTCATCTGACGATAATGCTGTCATGATGATTACTTTGACGTCTTTTGTCTCTGTTGTAGAGCGCAAGATATCTAACATATCAAAGCCAGAGATTTTTGGCATCATTACATCGCTTAAGATTAGCCGCGGACGTTCTTTAATTGCCATGGCCAGAGCTTCTTCGCCGTCGCCCGCCGAAACGATATCGTAGCCCTCCGCCAAAAGTCGTACGCCGTAAATTTCGCGTAAACTTTTGTCATCCTCGACCAATAAAATTTTTGTCATATATTTATACTATACTGAAGTTTCGGTAAAAAAGCCATAGTCCTTATGTTTGTTTGCGCTTGGAGGTTGATTCTCGCTGACGTTTCTTTTTGAGGTTTTCTTCAATCTCTGCTAGTGTTGGTTCAGCAGTGCTTTTTTGTGATTTTGGCTCTTGTGGTTGGGCTATTGGTTTGGAAGAATCTACTACTTGCACGGGGATTGAAATTGTAGTTGAGGTTGGTGTTGGCGCTGGAGGGGCTTTACTTTCAGGTGTAGTTTCTGCCTTTTCTTTAGGGTTAGACTTAAGTTCTTCAGACGTTATTGGGGTGGTCTTTGGCTGAGGTGCTGGTTGATCATCTGTAGAATTTAGGCGATGCTTGGCTTCTGTGTTGTTTACGCGCGGAATCTCTAGATAAAACGTACTGCCGTGCTTATATTCGCTTTCGACGCGTAGATTGCCAGACATTGCCTCAGCCAAGCGACGACTCAAATACAACCCCAGTCCTGTGCCGCCGATTTCGCGTGTGTCAGAATTATCAACACGATAGAACTTTTGGAATAAGTGTGGTAGATCTTCGGCAGGAATACCGATTCCGCTGTCCTTGACGCTGACAGAGACCTGCTTGTCGTCACCAGAAACATTGACTAAGACCTCGCCAGACGAGGTGTATTTGATAGCGTTCTCAATCAGGTTACCAACGACTTCTCGGAAATGATCAGGGTCTATATTGGCGTAAAAAATTGGCTGCAATGATTTCTCTCCGCTCTCATTAACTACATCTGGCACAAAAACGTAATTAAGTTGCTTTTCGTTAGCTTTCATTGTTAAGCCGTCGAAAATTTCCTTGACGAACTCGTTGACGTTGACAATCTCTGGCTCGTTTTTCAGTCGGCCGTCTTCTGCCTTGCTGATATCCAACAAATCTTGGAACAATCTTCCCAGATGGCGTGCAGATTCATGAGCTTTGGTGATAAAATCGCGAGCTTTTTCGTCAATGTGGGCAGTGGCGGGATTTAAGGCAAGTCCCAAGTAACCTTCAATTGACGCAACTGGCGTACGCATTTCATGGCTAGCGGTGGAAATAAACTCAGCCTGCTCACGTTCTTCAGCCTTTTCTTTGGTGATGTCGCGAAATACCACAATAATCCCCTCTCCGTCTGTACCAACAGGCGAGCTGACAATTGAGACTAAAATTCGTTTTCCAGAACTGGTTAGTAAGAACAATTTATCGCTGTGGGTTGGCTGGTTTTTTGCTAAAGCTTGGGAGATTGGGTTTTCAAGTTCATTCACTTCCTTGCCATCTGACGCTACCAGTTTTAAGACACTTTTCCAGCTTAGCCCGAGTGCATCTCCTTGATTCCAGCCAATCATCTGTTGGGCAGAAGGATTGATTAGTTCAATGTTGCCCTCTCTAGAAATCGCCAGAACGCCATCATCAATAGTATTAATCACTACATCAGACTTACCTTCAACGGCGGAGAGTTTGGTTTCCAGGCTAGACAAATTGTCGTCAACTTGCTGGCGGCGACTCCACAGTATAAGACTAAACACGAGTGGCAAAAACCCAAAGAAAAGATAGCCAATAATAATCTGGGTATTCATTCCCTGCTGGATAATGGCGAAAATAACTTGAATGACAATCAGCAGACTCATTATTCCCAAAATCACCATACCGAAAAAGCCTGCAAAAATCGCGACGATAATCCACATGACTAAAAACGGAGAGAGGACTCCGCCGCTGGTAATGATGGTTGTGGAAGAAACGGTAACGGCTAGTAAATAGACGAATATTCCAATGGCGGTCTCGTGTTTCCTGGGCAGCCAAAAGCATAAAATTAGGATGAGTAAACTACTGCTTGCGGCCAGGCCTGCCGCCAAGTCAGAAACAGATAGGCCTATGGGTAGTTGATAGCCAGTAGGAATGAAGCGCGCCCATGCGTACAAAAGGACAATGGTCCAACAGCTTAGTAAAGCTACTTCGCATAATCGTCGTAGCCAAAATCTAGAAATCGCCTGAGGCTTACAACAAATGCCGCCCTTTTTCATGAGTTTATTATGGCGAATTTTTTGTAAAATCTCAAGAGCTACTTTTATGGGGTATTGCGTAAGGTTATATATTTCTTGGGTAGCGGTGCTATATCGCCTTAAGAAATCCTGAGCTAGCAAAAAGTAGACAGTTGGCCCCTTTTCATGATATAATCCATGGAGTTATGGCCCTATCGTCTAGCGGTTAGGACGCCAGGTTCTCATCCTGGTAACCCGGGTTCGATTCCCGGTGGGGTCACCAGATCGGTTATTCATAATTTGGCGGAGTTTCCGTCATTTTTATTTATTAGAAAATATTATACACTTTTGCGCGGTAAGAAATAGCGAAGATAGAGCTAATTCTCTGACTTGTCGGTGTCATTGTCCATCTGCTTGACGACCTCGATAAGGTTACGTGGCGTAATGTCAGCCTTGATTAGATATCCATCGACACGACTCATCACGGAGTTGCGCGAAGCTTCGTCCTGCTCAAAATTGGTCATAATCAGCACTTTGCTGTTGGGGATCAAATCGACGTCATTATTACGCAGCGCGTCAAGAATCTGGTCGCCGCGCTGTTCTGGTAGCATCAAATCCAGGATAATAAGGTCAAACTGTTGATTGCGCGCCGCCACCAAGCCGTCATTGCCGTCAACCACCCACGTCACATCATAACCGGCTTTTTGCAGACTCCGCACATACATCTCGCCGATAAACCGGTCGTCTTCTACGCATAAAATTGTCTTTATCATATTCCCTCCTAATCTCTGTACATGGCGTGATTTTTAATCCAACCGCCGCCCTTTCTGATCAATTGATTATTTAACTGGCCGTCTTCTAATAATTTATCTTTGACAGTGGCGTAAATTGGCAAGGTGAATGAGAATACCGAACCCTCGTTTTCGCGGGAACGAGCGGTAATGGAGCCGCCGTGCGATTCGACGAAGGCTTTACAGATATATAGTCCGATGCCGGTGCCGGCGACTGCCTCGCGCGATCGGTGCGAGCGGTAAAATTTGTGGAATAAATTATTGACGACGTTGGCGGGCATACCGATGCCATTGTCGGCGACAGAAACTTCTATAAAGTCACCCTTTTTCTCGGCGGAAACCGTTACCGAACCGCCTTCAAAGCTGTATTTTATGGCGTTATCAATGAGGTTGCCGATTACTTCACTAATACTGCCACGGTCGGCTGCCACGGTCGGTAAATCATCTGGAATATTGATATTCAGCAAACGTTGCTGGGTTGAGGCGCGCAGCTGCATATCGTCGGCAATTGAAGCATAAATGTGAGCGACAGTATCTTCTAATAGGTGAACTTTCAGGTGGTGCCGGTCAAATCTTGCCACGTTGAGAATGTTGTCGACGTAGCTGGATAATCGATTGGCAGAAACCGTTAACCGATCGAGCAGCTGCTTCTCGTCGCCTTGCAGTCGTCCAGAAAACTCTTCAGCGATAATGTCCAAGTAGCCACGAATCACCGTAATTGGACCACGAAGCTCATGTGCGGCAAATGATATAAAATTGAGATCCTCTTCCTCTGGGAGATAACTGTCGGACTTGTCGATAAGAAAAATAATGGTTTCCGCAGCAGCGCCCTTTTCGTACGAAGCCACCACGTCAAATATTCGTGATTTTTGAATAATACCCGGATTAGTGCCGATGCGTCGCCAACGGCGTTCATCCTTAATTTTATCGTTGGAGATTTCATGCAGCCAGTCGGTAATCGTTGGCTCGTTAATAAAATCTAGCGCTAAAAAGTTTTCTCCATTTGGCTTCTGGGAAATCGGTGCGGCAGAATTGGCGAAAATTATTTTTTGTTTACTATTAAGCACCACAACACCGGTACTGGTCTGGTTCAATGCTTGGGTGAGCGGAGTGTTTTTAGCTTTATCTGTAGGCTTTTCTGCTGGCTGGCAATCATCATAAATTGCCTGAAGAGCAGTTTTAAAGCCAGTTTTTTCATAATGTTTATCGTTGGGCTTGGGTGGTTTTTCGGTAGTCGGTTCACCAATTTTATGTGATAATGCTGCCAGAATCTTACTAAGCGGCGCAGTAATAATTTTGACGATGACAATTGAAGATACAATTCCTAAAATAAAGGCTACTAAAATAGTAATCCAGAAATTGAACTGAAAAATAGAGCTGATATCAGTCAGGTAAAGAGTAGTCGCCAACCCGATAATTACGCAGGCGTTGGCTGCAAGTAGGATTATTGTAACGTGACGGTAGTAATATTGTTTATATTGTCGTAGGGTTTTGGCTTTTGGGTCTATTGCCATGAAACGCCTCCCCTGCCTGGAGTGAAGGCTGCGATCCAAGTCTGACCGCGATTCAAGGCAATATTCTTCCCGGATTCGTCAGTCAATTTCAGGGGTGAATTGATGTCTGCCTTTGACCAAGTTGCAGTAGTGACCATGCCGTTTTGGAAAATATAGGCTTTGCCGCTACCAGTGGTTTTGGCGTCCTCGTAGCCGTCGGAATTTTGAGCGCGAGCTTCGACACCGACTTCTATGGCGACTACGACCTTTGGGGCAATTTGTCCATCTTCGCGGTCAGCGTGTGGTGTGCCAGCTAAGTTTCTTACATAGGAATTTGATGATTTATCGTAGGCGTAGGATGTATTGTATAGCGCGCCGCTAAGGTTAATCGTAATGGAAGTTGCGTTTGGCGCTTCGGCTGGTTTTCCATCCGTGCGGTTGAAACTGGTGAATTCGGATTTGGTGTAGCCCTTAGAGCTGTTTAATTGGTCAATTCTTTCTCCGGAAGTGTAGACATTGTGCGGCGCGTAGCGGTCTCGGACTCGCCAGTATGAGCCGGCGTTAAAGAATTGGTCAATATCGCGGTAGTTGCCGTTTCTGACTTGCGCTAAAGCGTTGGGGCTGCCGCCAACGTGGGCGACTGATGCTTGGTATGGCGCTGCCCAGCTGAGGTAATATAGCCTGAGGCTGCGTACTGGGCCAATTGTCGCTGGCTTTTCTCCTTGGTATAAGGCTAAGAATCTGGTGATTCCTCCTTCGGCGACTGCTTCGTAAACAACGCCGGCTTTTTTTAGGCCAGACTGTGGTCGAGCGGCTGAGCTATTTTCAATCATCACGCCAGTGACGGGTTGCTTCGTGGCGTTTTCATCAGCAACTTCTACGCCAGTTAGTGGTAAGTAAAACTTCTTTGGTGTAGTTTTTTTCTTTGGTATTTGTAAATCTGTACTGGCAGTTTGGTCATACTTTATAGAATAAATAGCAATCAAGAAGACTCCAGCAATAACTACCGCGCTGGAAATTAGCGCAATTGCTAAAATATGTTTTTTCACCCACTCTTTAAATCGTTTCCAGCGGGGTTCTTTTTTTTGTCGAGATTTATCTATTTTTTCTATATTCATGCTTATGCTTAGTATAGCATTTTCGGCGCGTGAATAAACTATTTTTGTAGATAATTATCAATTCTTTGCAGGGTCTTCTCTTGGCCAATTAGCGCTAATGTGTCATTCAGCTGTGGGCTAAACTGAGCCCAAGTAGTCACAATTCGGACCAAACTAAAGAGAGTGCCGGGTTTTTGACCTGTCGTTGCCAATAGTCCGTTCAGACAATTTTGGATTGATTCTGGCGTCCAGCCGGCGAGTTTGGCAAGTTCGTGGCGGGCGGTTTCTAGCAATTCGCGCCGTTCGCTAACAGACAACTTTTTTAGCTGTTTGTTACTATCGATAAGTTCCAGGTTAATCTCAGGCTCCGCGAAAAAGTAGCCAAATCCGCGTAAATCTTCAAACATTTTCAGGCGGTCTTGCGCTAAAGCTAGCACTTTCATGCGGTATTCCTTCGTTATATTTGGGGCGTAGGCGGATTCCGGCCAGAAACCAGTCTGTCCCCCGTTTTTCTGCGGGTTATCGTCCTGTGGCGACACGTACTCGTAAAGCTTATCGACGGGAACATTGCGTATATGAGCGCCGTTAAGCCATAATAAGCGTTTTTCGTCAAATCGCGCGCCTGATTTTTGGACGCGTTTCAGACTGAACTTTTCAATCAATTCGCCTCTGGTGAAAACTTCCTTTTCGGTGCCGTCATTCCATCCCAGGCTGGCGAGGAAATTGAGCATGGCGTCTGGCAGATAACCCTCTTCTCTGTAGGCTAGGATATCTTTGGCGCCGTCGCGTTTGGACAATTTCTTATTGCCCTGCTCGTTCATGATTGGCGGTACCGAGGCGAATATTGGCCGGGGTATACCCAGCGCATCGTAGAGATTAAGGTATTTGGGTGTACTGGCAAGGAATTCTTGCCCGCGGATAACGTGGGTGATTTCCATTTCGGCGTCATCGACAATGTGCGCAAAGTTGTACGTCGGAAAGCCGTCGGATTTGACTAAGATAAAGTCGTCAATTACCTCTGGGCCGGCGTGCATCTCGCCCATGACCTCGTCATGCCAGGTGTAAGCTTTCGGCTCTGAACGAAAACGCAGCGGCTGGCTGCCATCCCAGGTCGGCGGTTTTTCCGGACGGTAATCACGGTACAAAAAAGGCTTTTTATGGGCTTTGGCTTCTTCGCGAAAAGTGTCTAGCTGCTCCGGCGTATACGGATCGGCATAAGCGCGGCCGGCGTCAATGAGTTTTTGCGCATATTTCCGGTAAATGTCAAGTCTCTCTGACTGTTTGTACGGTCCAAATTCGCCGCCAAAATTACTGGGGCCTTCGTCTGGGACAAGATCAAGCCACCTCAGGCATTCATAAATATGCTCTACGCTGCCAGATACTTCCCTTTTTTGGTCGGTATCTTCTATGCGCAGGATGAATTTTCCATTTGACTGCCGAGCAATAAGCCAAGCGAATAGCGCGGTACGCATACCGCCGACGTGCATGTAGCCAGTCGGACTTGGTGCAAAACGAGTTCTAGTAGTCATGAATAAATTATATCACGTTATCTGATGCGCTACAGGCTGGCGGCAATTTTCTGGATTTGGTTACTAGAGAGATTGGCGTCACCGCTAATTTGGTATAAAATACCACCATTTACCCAAGCAGCTTCCTTGCCGCCGCTGTAAATTGTTAGTCCATCAATCATCGTGGTGTTCGGCGATTTATGTTTTTCAGAGAAAAACTCCTTGACGGCTGATGAATTCCAATTGCTTTTCTGCTGAGTTATGGTGTAAGCTGAGCTGCCGTCGGCATAGGCATAGCGCATAGTAACTTCGCCGGATTTGAATTTAATTGGGCCGTTTAATGCGTAGCCGTCGGGCTTGTAGCCTGGATATTTGGCGTCAATTCCCGATTGGACTGCTGCCATTTTTATAGAGATGTTTGGCATACTTAAATATGTTAAATAGCCACCAAGTAACATCACTGCAAACCCGACAGAAAAGGTGTTTAGTAGGCGCAGTGCGCCGCCTTTTTTCTGGCGTCGACGGGTTTTTTTGTTGCTGGCAATCTCATTCGATAAGGCTTTTTCAATGGCTTCGTTTTTCAGTTCTTTAGCGGTTTTTACGGCCGGTTTTTCGATTTTTTGCGGGATGATGGCTGGAGTTTTGACGATAGGCATTGGGCGACGATCTTTTCGTAATTGGTTATTAGTGCTGAGTGGTCTCTGTTGTGCGCGCCTAATGATAGGGTGTGTTTCGGCTGGCCGGTTGATGGCAGTTTGCTGAGGGGCTGGCTTGGATGTTGCTGGGGCAAATTTTTTTACGGCAACGTGTTGTTGCGCGGTGACGCGGGGTTTCTGAGTTTTGGCAGCAAGAGGCACTCCTTGCGGTTTTTTAACGTGCCGACGATTTAAGGTGCTTGATTTCTGGATGTGAGCGGCATGAATGCGCGATACTGCTGTGCCGCGGTTATTACTTAATTGGTCTCGTTTTATTTCAATTTTTTTTACATCAACATCATTCATTACCATGCCAGTTATGATATTATAGGCGCGTCCGTTGATGACTACATAATTTTTACTTGCCATTAATCCCCCTAATGTTTATTCCTACTATATATAGTACAAACCGCCTACGGTTTTTTCAAGTGTAAAAATATGTTATAATCTCCCTGATTATGTACCAGAAAAGAAATCGCACCAAAGAGCTCGCGCGGCGGACTTTTGTGTACGCGTCGATGACGCTGGTTATGGTTGGACTATTGGTGTTTTTGACGTTTAGAATGCTTGGCTATACGTTTAACCCTAACACAAAAGAGTTGCAGCAAACGGGTCTTGTTCAGTATGAATCTCATCCCAGTGGTGCGCTAGTTTATGTCGATGATATGGAGTTGCGTCGAACCTCGACGAAGAGCACGGTTTTACCAGGAAAACATACGTTTGCGATGAAATTGGATAAATATGAGCCGTGGCAAAAGACGGTCGATATTAAGTCTAATACAGTAACAAACTTAAATTATGCTCGACTTATTCCTGTCAATCGCGAGACAACAGAGGTAAAAACGCTTGATACAGTACAATTTGTCTCTCTGTCGCCAGGCGGTAATTTTTTGATAGGGTTTGGGGTGAAGGATAAAGCACCAATAATGACTATTGGCGACATACGTGATACCGGTAAGGACAAAGAAAAATTTACGGAACATGCACTCAGCACGAACGTTTTAGCTGGCTATTCCCTGTCTGCTGATAATCATGTATTTTCAGTGGTAGAATGGGATCGTGATTCGCGGTATGTTTTAGTGAAGCACGTGTATCCAGCAGAAAATAACACGACAGGCGTACAGTGGTTGGTTTTTGATAGAGAAAATTCAGAAAAAATTATCGATATAACAGCGATGACGGGTCTGGGAATTAAGCAAATTGGTTTTTCTGGAACTGGTGCGCATGCGGTATATATTTTGCAGGATAGTGGTGAGCTTAGGCGAGTTGATCTTGACAGCTCAACAATTTCCAGTCCTATTTTAACCGGCGTAGAGTCGTTTAAGCTGTATGGCGATGACCGCTTGTCATATATAGCGATTGGCGACAGTAAGAGGGTTGCGGGAGTCTGGAAGAGAGATTGGAAGCATCCATTTGTAATTGGTAGTTTTACAACTGAAGAGAAGCCAGTAATTCGGACATCTCGATATTTTAATAAAGATACCGTGGTTTTGGCAGTTGGTCAGAAAATGACAATCTATCGCGGCGATATTTCAGACTCAAAAGATCAACAAAAGGAATTCTTAAAAACAGCGAAGATTATTAAGACGGAAAATGCGACAACGAATATAACGTTGGACAATGCTGGGCGATTTGTGGTAGCGCAAAACGGTGCGATGTTGCAATCGTACGATTTGGAGCGTCAAGAGTTATCGAAGGTGTTCAATATTGGTGTTGCGCAGGAAGTGAAATGGCTTGATAATTTTTACATTCGCAGTATTTCAACTTCAGGAAAAATGGAAATTCGTGAATTTGACGGCACAAATGCACATACGCTACTGGACGCGCATAAGGATTTGGGCGCGGTTTTGTCGTCAAATCAGCGCTATGTCTATGGGCTAACGGTGAACGCGGCGGGGAAAATTGTTCTGAGCAAGATGAATATGGACATCGGATCAACAGGTTTCTTTAATTAAATCGCTATTTATATTTTACCCACCGAAGAGCCGCTCTAAGATGGTCGGCTCGGGTTTTCCGGGAATGGCGGAGTTATTTCCCTGCTGCTGAGATGAGCCTGATTCGCTTGTTGAGGTAGCCTTGTTGGGGTCGGGGTTGATTTGTTCAGCAAAAACCAGGAGACGTTTTTCTGCCGTTCCTAGAGGTACGCAGCTCACCAATGTTAACATTGGTTTATTGGTGTTGAGTTGGACCTTTGAGACTTCGTTTGGCATAACAACCTCTGTGGAAGTAATTTTATACGTATAGCGCTTGCTATTATAGTTCATGTAAATTATGTCGCCCTTAACCAATTTTTCATTCTGTGCAAACACAAACTTATAATCACCAGCAGCAAAAGCGTCATTACTGGAGTGGGCAGCAAAGACCGCATTACCAACCTGTCCTGGCACGGCGCTGGCGCCCGGAATTGAAAAGTGAGCAATTCCCCGCTTCATGGCTTCTGATTGTGATTTTGTGTCGCTGGCGGCGCCATAAACAACAGGAGCGTCAACATTTATTTTAGGGATAATCATGCGAGGCTCAGAGCTGACAGAAGCGTCAGTGGAAGCATCGACAATGATATTCTGTGGGTTAATCGCGCCAGGAGTAGTATAAGCGGCGACTGCGCCAAAGATAATACGATTGTATTGTAAAAACATGAAAATCAAGAGGACTGATATACCGGCAATGGCTGGGATAAAATGACGAGATTTCTTAACTTTTTGGGCGGATTCACGGACTTTTTGTTGGATTTGACTACGGAGCTCCTTGATGGCAATCGCTTGCGGGTCTGTTGGTTCATCAGTGCTAGTGTTTGGTGTGTTTTTTTGCGTTTCTTTGGTTAGGCGAGAGATTTCACGGTTTTTAGCGGCAATATTGCCAGCGTAATAACGCTCGTAATACATTTGGTAGTATTTTTGCCAAGCGCTGTGATATTGTTTCCATTGGTCGGCCGAAACTTGTGTATGAACGGGCGATTGGGCTTGAGTAGCTTGCGGTTTGGGTTCTGATTGTTTTGGTTCTTCGGTAATTGGTGCAGTTCGCATAGCGTGATGGGTGCTCTGCGCAAGCTTTGGCTGTGGTTCAGTCTGCGGTTTGGGCTGAGGCGTCTTAATCTGGGCCGGAGCTGGTATTGGCTGCGGCTGGGCAGTTTGCGGTGAGATAGGACGCTCCTCTGATTTGGCGTAAATAGCATTAAGCTGTCCACGAATAATATCCGCGGCGGCGTTTTTTGAGGCTGCTGGGTCGCGAGGTGGTGGCGTGAGAGGTCGGCGCTGATCTGATGGCGGCATACCCACTCGACCGTTTGATTGATCATCCGTCGGATACATAGCTCCTTTCATTATACGGGAAATTGGCGGTAAATAAAAGTCATGCTTGTGGCTGAGAGGCGGTTATGGTACAATCGAACGGTAGTTTGAAGCGTTCTCTTGTGCCGCGGTGGCGGAATTGGTAGACGCGCTAGACTCAAAATCTGGTGAGCAATAGCTCGTGCCGGTTCAAGTCCGGCCCGCGGTACCAGAGATGGCTTCAGGCTTAATCGTCCAGCTTTTGGGCGATTTTATTTATGAAGAAATAGCAGTACTAATGGCGGCCAGCGGTGATTCTGGCGACCAGACCAGGTAGCTCGCGGCACGTGCGCCAACGGTTCCTCGCCAGATTGCCATCGGCGCGTTCCAGTTTTGAGTGACGACTTCACCGCCGTGGGCAATTATTAGATTGTCAGCATGAAAGACGCAGATGGTAACGGGATAGGTGATGGTGAATTTGTGGAGAATGTCGACAAGTTGCGCCAATTGAATACTGAAGGTGATGATTTTTGGATAATAGACAGCGCGAAAAATTTTCTGGGTTTGTGCTAGGCTCGCTATGAAAACTACGTGAGGATTTTCGAGGATTTCGGCGAAGCTATTCTGAACTAGGTCGATGGTATCTCGCGTTAAGACGACGGGAATGTTGGCTTTTTTTATCAATTCTTCGTAGACGATTGAGGTTTGACTATTGCGCCCAGCATCGCCACACAATAACAACACGTCAGCCCAATTTTCTAATGCCAGCGCCTCACTAAGGGCTTCGTTGGCCAGGCTACCGGATTGGTTTGTTGGTGCGAATAGTACGTCGGTCATGGCCGATGGAACATTTTTTTTCAAAGCGTCTGGTAGCAATACACGAGCCTCACCGACTCCAGTTTTAAGGGCTTCTTGGTAACTTTCCGCGACCGCTAAAAATCCTAATTTATTGCCGCCGATAATCCCCAGCCTCCCTGCTTGGTCTCGCCGTTCTGGCTTGTTCCATTCAACGTCGGGAAAAAGTGGTTTGCCCAGTTCTTGTTTTTGCCAAAATTTCATGTCCATATGTTTATTGTAGCGTATCTATTTGTCGATTTGCGCATTTCGAGCTATACTCTGCTTATGTATAAGCAAATGCTGACCCACAAACAAGCCGTCAAAATTCGCTTAAAAAAAGCTAAAAATAAAGAAGATTTGCGTGATCTGGCGCGGTTTCATCATGCTCGAATTACCGAGCTTCAACATGAGCGGCTGGTGCATTTGTTGGTGACATTCTTCTTTGCTCTGTTGTGTCTTTGTGCTCTGGGGTTGTTCTTCTGGTTCTCGTCGCTGGCTCTTGACGGATTACTGACGGTTTTGTTTGGAATTATGGTGCTAGCACTGTTTACTTTGGAATTGTTTTATATTCGCTATTATTACCAATTGGAAAACGGTGTCCAAAAATTATACGAATTGACGATTATTATAGAAGAGGAATTTATTACTAAGTAGCGCGCGGCTGAATATTCTGGATATCTTACGGTTCTGTTTTTCTATTTTTGATTGTAATTTTTATCGTTTCCGGAAATCTTTTTATATATTTCATCAAATGTTAGTCCTGAGTCGCGGACTAATTTCGCCATGTCTTTACCGACGTAACGGAAGTGCCAGCTTTCGGCTTCTATGCCGGTCAAATCTTCTTTACCTTCCGGGTAGCGCAGAATAAAGCCGTATTTGTAAGAATTGTTCGCCAGCCAGGTGGCGGTCTCTTTTTTCAGGCTGCAGCGGGCAAAATTGGCTTTGCAATCTTTATCAAGGCTCGATAAGTCCACCGCCAGGCCAAGCTGATGTTCGCTGTGCCCTGCTTGATTAACGTATTTTTCGGTGTAAGCGGCGCCGCTTTTGGCTTTCGATTCGGCAACGAGTTTTTTCTGGTCGGCAGCCGAGCGGTAGGCGCTGGTCACGATTAAGTCGTTTTTAGCGGCTTTGGCGGCAGCAAACATGTCTTTTAGTTCCGGCTGGATTATGGCGCTGGCCCGCTTATCTTCCAACCAGTCGCCGTGCTCGACTACCAGATTTGCTAATTTCGGTTGGTAATCTTCACTAATTCCATGGGTTTTTGATACGTAAGCCCAGATACCGCTGGTTTTTAACAATTTTTGTGATGGAATTTTTAACTTCAACTGCGTATTATTGGTGCCAGCAAAAGTAACAGTTTTCACTGGCGAAACGGTCGGCTGAGCTGCTATCTGTGCTTGAATTCGGTCGTATGTATAGTTGGTTTCGTAGGTGCCACTAATCACCAAAAATGTAAAAGTTACCCACGCCGATAAAACCATTGCTAATAAATAAGTAAATATATTTTTCCCGCCCTTATGCATGATATGTATTATACGCTATTAGGTGGTTTTTACTAGATTAATTTGATACGTTTGGTGGATGAGCGTCGGAATTATGACGATGATAAAAATTATTTTTGTTTGATTTTGCTTGCTGCCTTTTCAATATACGGCCACGCCTCCTCCATCGTCAAGCCCGACTGCTGTAAGGCGCCCGCGAGTTCCCGCCCGACGTAGCGAAAATGCCACGGCTCGTATTGATAGCCAGTTATTTTTTCCTTACCCTTCGGGTAGCGCAGAATAAAACCGTATTCATGGGCGTGGGCGGCTAGCCATTTGCCGGCGGCGGTTCGTTCGAAACAACCATCAACCCAACAGGTTTGGTCGGCGCCAGCAAAGTCGACGGCTAGGCCTGATTGGTGCTCGCTGTGTCCGGGGTGGGAGCTAAAGCGGCTGGCTGCGGCCTCGCCGTGTTGGTGGACATAGCTAGCGAAGAGCGAGGCTTGGGTGGTGTAACTGCGGTAGCCCGAGCCGACGCGGATGGTGACGCCAGCAGCGCGGGCAGCGGCGACTAACTTCTCGAGGTCAGGTATGAGGACGGCGCGGAGTGAGCGCTCATCTTGGCCGCGGCCGGGTAATGTCGGTACGCTGACGATGCGGAGGTCGCTGGGCTGGTAACGAGGATTGGCGAAGGCTCGAGATTTGTTAGCAATTTTCCATAGATCAGCGTCATCGGCGTTGTTGATAATACGGGCGGGGATCGGCGTAGCGTTTGGCAGAGCAAGGCCCGGCGCAGCTGGCGCTGGAGGTTTCTGGCTGTCGGGAGCTTTTTCTTTGGGCGTTGGCGCGGGCTGCTCTTTGCTAATTGGTTGCTGGGTGGTGGTACGCGGCGGGTTGAAGTGACGGAGGGTGAAGTAAGTCACTACGGCGCTACTGGCGATGATCAGCACGGCACCCAGGCCGATGAGCAGATTATGTTTTCCTGAGAGTTTGGCGATTTTCATACCTCAACCTCAATGCTCACCGGGCAGTGGTCGCTGCCCATTTGTTCGGCGTGGATTTGCGGATTTTTGACACGCTTAGCGATTTCGCGCGACGCCAGCCAATAGTCGATCCGCCAGCCGACATTACGCACCCGGGCGTTGGCCCAGTGCGTCCACCAGGTGTAGGCGTCGGTCTTTTCAGGAAAAGCCGCCCGGAAGGTATCGACAAATCCAGCGTCTAGGTAATTCTGAAAACCTTCCCGCTCCTCGTCGGTGAAACCGTGCTTGCCGACATTAGGTTTTGGATTTGCCAGGTCAATTTCTTGATGCGCCACGTTCATATCGCCGCAGTATAATACTGGCTTGACTAGCTCCAATTCCTCCAGATAGGCCAGCACTGCCGGATCCCACTGTTCATGACGCAGACTCAGCCGGCTCAAATCCCCTTTCGAATTCGGCGTATAACACGTCACCACCCAAAAATCGTCGAATTCGGCAGTGATGATACGCCCTTCGTCTGCTGGGTTGCCATACTGATCGCCGGTCAAATTGAACCGCTCAATGATAGCCGGCGGCAGCCCGTCGCGCCAGTGCAGCGGCCGGATTTTTGAGAAAATTGCCGTACCGGAATAGCCCTTTTTGGCAGCTGAATAAAAATGCTCGTGGTACTCTGTCAGATCAATTTCCACCTGGTCGCGGGCAGCCTTGGTCTCCTGCAAGCATAAAATATCCGGATCGTACGTTTGTAGGAAGCGGGCAAACTCGCCCTTGTTGATGACGGCGCGAATGCCATTGACGTTCCAGGAAAAGAGTCTCATAGAGTCATTATAACGTGGTGCTATAATTTAATGAAGATGCTATTGATGTACGATGAGTTTTTAAGTAAAATTTCAAGCGATTTTATAAATGTAGGAGGTGTGAGAACCGCCTATTATTTCTATAATGGTAATTCAAATAAGACTATCTTGCTAATTCATGGTATAGGAGGTGATTTTCACGGGATGATTCCGCTGGCCTACCGTTTAAGAGATGATGCAAATTTATTGTTTGTTGATTTGCCATCACATGGCAAAAGCCAATTGATTTCGAATATGGAAGTTAGTGATATTGAATATTGGGCAAGAAATTTGTTGCCAGCTTTTAAGCAAAGAGGTTTACGGATTAATGAGATAGTAGCTCATTCCCTAGGCTGCTTGGCGGCTAGCAAGATGGAATGTCCGAAGATTTGGTATATCAACCCTCCGTTTGAAACGCCAATTGTAACAAAGATTTCTTCTTCATTCTTATATCATGTTCGTTGGATAAATCAACACATCTATTTAAACTATTATTTTTCAGTATTTCGCGGAATGTGTTTGATAAGAAATAGACAAAAAAGCACAATAAGCTTAATAAAGTGGCTGACAAGGAAAACGCGTGTGGCATCTCGGCAATATTTGGAACAGGCGAAAATTGCACGAGATGTTTCTAGGAGAGAGAAAATGACTATTCCTGAGGGCAAATTTACGGGATTGATCGTGGGAAAGTTTGATAAAATTACTTGTCCCATTTATCCGTCTGGAGTGAAAATTGATAGATTTGCAGAACTTGACACAGGACATTTGTCGGTGTTGGATAGTCCAGAATTGATCTCTAAGCTGATATTGTTAGAAGAATAGTTTGATATACTGTAGCTATGAGTAATAACAATAGTAAGAAGTTGATTGTTAATATGATTTCTGAAAGCGAGTTTACTGTTCAGGGTCATGGCGTACATACAGCATATAAGGAGATTACGGACGCGCTGCGAAAAAGAAAAGATGTTGATGTTGAGGTGAATTCTGATCGTCCTGCTGATATTATTCATATCCAAACCATGGGGCTATATTCTTTTCGACGCCTGATGAAGAAAGGCGGCAAGAAAGTAGTTTCAGCTCATATTGTGCCAGATAGTTTTATTGGCTCGATTAAGGGAGCAAGATATTGGAAACCTTTAGGTAAAATGTGGTTAAAGTTCTTTTACAGGAAAGCGGATTTGGTTTTGGCCTGTTCTGGTATGGTTGCCGAAGAGCTTATAAATGATATGAATGTTCCTAAAACTAAGGTGCTTTACAATACAATTGACATGTCGAGGTATAAACATACTACTGCGGAAAAGAAAATGGCACGAAAAAAGCTGGGCTTGAAAGATGGCGATTTCGTGGTAACGGGCAATGGTCAAGTGCAGCCGCGTAAACGGCTTGATGTGTTAATAAAAGCCGCCAAGCAAATGCCGGATGTAAAATTCTTTTGGGTGGGAGGAATTCCGTTTAAAAATTTGGGAGCCGATCATAGTGCTATGCAACATATGATAAAAAGTGCCCCCGGTAACCTTACGGTGACTGGCGTTATTCCTCTGGAGGATGTTAGGGATTATTATGTGGCTGCTAACTTGTTCGTTCTTCCTGCTATGCAAGAAAACCATCCTATGTGCGTCTTAGAAGCTGCCGGTGCTGAATTGCCAATTGTTCTACGCGACATTCCTCAATATGATGATACATTTAAGGGCGACGCTATTATGGCAAAAACGGACGATGAGTTCTTAGATTTGATTGATATGCTGCACCGAGATAAACAGGCGTATAGTGAGGCGCAGCGCGGAGCTAAACGGATTGCGAAGAGATTTGACAGCAGTGCTGGCGCTGAGCGGTTGGTCGAGTTTTATCGATCTTTGATATAAATGGTATAATGAGGTTATGAGGATAGGACTTTTTACGGATAGCTATAGGCCGTCTATCAATGGTATCGTTTATGTAGTCGAGTCGCTAAAGCGCGAGCTAGAGGCTTTAGGGCATGAGGTCTATGTCTTTTGTCCTGCGAAGTCTATTAGTCCTGCTAAGCAAGCTGAGCTGCTTCACGAAGACGATAACAGCCGGATTATCCGTTTTCGCTCAATTAAGGGCGCGTTTTTTGATGATTATGATACGTCGGTGTTCTTCCCTCCGGTGGTGCAGCGCCAAATTGCTAATATGAATCTGGATGTTGTGCATATTTTTACCCCGTCGCAAATTGGACTGTTGGGTGTAAAAGCGGCGAATAAAAATAATATTCCGCTTGTTGTTCAACATTGTACCGATCTGTATGAATTTGTTGATCATTATCCAGCGGTTTTGCCGGGAGTCTTGGCTCTGGCAGGGATAGTTTTTCCGCTATCTGTCAAATTGAATGGCCAGGATTTATTGGAAGTGGCTAAGCTGTATCGTCCACGCAACGGTGTGACGAAGTGGAACAAGGATATTATCGAACGTGTCGTTACTATTTTATACAGCAAGGCGGATGCGGTTATCGCGCTGTCGCGTAAAAGCCGCGACCAGTTGCAATCTTGGCAAACAGAAGATTACAGCTATAAGATTACTTTAATGCCAAACGGCGTTAACGCTTTACCAAAGCCGAAGACAGAGCGGATAAAGGAGTTTAGAGAACAATGGGGTTTGCGTAAAACTGATGAAGTATTTGGTTTTGTAGGGCGCTTAGGCGAGGAAAAAAACCTGCCAATCCTCATTGAGGCGTTTGATAAGTTTATCGCGTCAGCCAGGCCGAAGTCTAAGTTGTTGTTTGTCGGCGACTTTGAATATCGGGAAACTTTGGAAAAAATGGCTGCGGAAACGAATTTCGCGGATAGGATTATATTTACGGGTGCTATGCCGCGTGAAGATTTGGGCGTGGCATATGAAGTGATGAAAGTGTTTACTTTTCCGTCGCTAAAAGACACGCAGGGCTGGGTTCTGCATGAAGCTGCGCACGCCGGTAAGCCGATAGTTATTATCGATACGGAAGTTTCCGAGGTCGTGAAGGACGGAATTAATGGCTATTTCGCAGAAAATACTCCAGAAAGCGTGGCTGAAAAAGTAATCTCAATTCTAAAGAGCCCGAAAAAACAGACGGAATTTAGCGCTGAAAGTAAAAAACTTGCCCGTAAATTTACTGAGCGTAGTCAAGTGAAGAAGCTTGAAAAACTCTACCAAAGACTGATTGAGACGCGGAAAAATTTGGAATAAGTCGAGGACAACGCCTTCAGAAAATGCCGGGATTCTCTGATAAATTTATCGGTTGGCGATGAGCCGCCTGGTTTCTCTATCCTGGTCGCGGCGCTTGATGGTCTCGCGCTTGTCGTAAGTTTTTTTGCCCTTGCCAAGGGCGATGATAATTTTGATAAATTTGCCGCCAGTCAATAATTTCGTCGGCACGATGGTCATGCCCTGCTTTTTTGCCTCGGTAAAGTTTGCTAATTGCCGTTTGCTGACTAATAATTTCCGCGCCGAGGTGTCGACGCTGCGGGTGTTGGCTTGGCCGCGCTCGTTTAGCCGCAGCGAAAAACTGGCATTGTTCAGCCATAATTCGCCATTTCTCAAACTGACGAAAGCACCCTTCAATTGGACGTGTCCTTCCCTGGCGGCGCGCACTTCCATTCCTGTCAAAACCAGCCCGGCAATTATTTCCTCGCCCAGCTCATAGTCAAACCTGGCCCGGCGATTAACGACGGACTGTGCAACTGGCTTTTTGGTTTTTGACTTTGGCATGGTTTTATTATAGCAGGTGCGCTGCGTGTTGTTCTATAGAAATGTGTGGCCTCTTCTGGGGTAGGATTTGTGCTACAATAGCCCAATGATAGCCGACATTCACATCACCGAGAAGAGTTTTGGCGACAAGACGTTGATGCGCGACGTCAAGTTTAGCGTGGATGATGGCGAGAAGGTTGGCGTGGTCGGCCGCAATGGCGTCGGTAAATCGACATTGTTTGGTATATTGGCGGGCACGGACACCGACTACACCGGCGAGGTGATTTTTCGGCGCGGCATCACCGTGGCCAGTACGGCGCAGGAGCATCACGGTTTGGGCGATCAGACGGTGCTGAGCTACATCTTGGCGGGGCTGCCGGAATATGCGGCCCTAAAGAAAATTATCGATGAATATCCTGAAACTATGGGCGATAATATGCGTAAGATTGAGGAGTACACGCAGGCGCTGGAGCGATTTGACCAGAAAGGTTTTTACCAGATTGAGGAGAAGATTGAGAGGGAGCTCGATAATTTTCAGCTGAGCGGATGCGGCGAGCGGCCACTTGGTTCCCTGTCGGGCGGTCAGAAGCGGCTGGTGGAGATTGTGAAGATTATGCACTCGGGGGTGCATTTGGCGCTGATTGACGAGCCGACCAACCACATGGATTATGTGGCCAAGCAGCAATTCATCGACTGGATGAGCTCGCAGCCGCGCCAGGCCATGCTGATCATCAC
>CAURII010000006.1:0-13631 GCA_963525425.1 uncultured Candidatus Saccharibacteria bacterium
ATCTCGACAAATTAACGTAATATAAAGGAAAATTATGGCAGAGACGAATGTTCCGCTGAAAAATTTTAGAAATATTGGTATCATTGCCCATATTGACGCCGGTAAAACGACGACAACTGAGGGCATTTTGTACCGTACTGGCTTGACCCACAAGATTGGCGTGGTTAAAGGCGATGGCGATGGCGCCACCACCGACTGGATGGCACAGGAAAAAGAACGCGGTATTACTATTACTTCAGCAGCGGTGACCTGCTTCTGGAAAGACCACAAGATTAATATTATCGACACGCCAGGACACATCGACTTTACTGCTGAAGTGGAGCGTTCGCTGCGAGTGCTCGACGGTGCAGTTACTGTGTTCGACGGTAAGATGGGCGTTGAAGCACAATCTGAGACGGTGTGGCGCCAGGCTAACAAATACGGCGTGCCGCGCATTTGCTTCGTTAATAAGATTAACCAAACCGGCGGCGACTTCTACAAATCTCTGGAATCAATTCACAATCGCCTCAGCAAGCAAGCCTTCCCAATTCACCTGCCAATTGGTTTTGAGAAGACGATTAACGGCGTGGTTGACTTGATTGACATGAAGGCTTACACCTATGACGACTACACTGATCACGAGTTGAAGGTTGGCGAAATTCCGGCTGATATGTTGGAGAAGGCGAAGAATGCCCGCAGCTTACTGGTGGAAAATGCCGTTGAAGCTGATGACGAATTGATGATGAAATTCCTTGATCAGGGTGAGGAAGCGATTACTATCGACGAACTGAAGATGGCGCTGCGCAAGCGCGTGCTGGCTGGCGATTTCTATCTGGTGACTGGCGGCGATGGGCGCGGTGTCATCGTGGAGAAGCTGCTTGACTTGATGGTTGACTTCTTACCAAGCCCGCTGGATGTTGATGAAATTTGGGGTAAAAATCCAAAGACTGGCGACGAAGTGAGCCGCAAGCCATCGGACAAAGAACCGCTCTCAGCCCTAGCGTTTAAGATCGCTGCTGATCCGTTTGTCGGAAAATTGATTTTTGTGCGCGTGTATTCTGGCGTGCTAAATTCAGGTAGCTACGTCCTGAACACCACCACTGGCGATAAGGAGCGTATCGGCCGTATCGTACGAATGCATGCTGACAAGCGCGAAGATATCGATAAGATTTCTGCCGGCGACATTGCCGCAGTGGTTGGCTTAAAGAACACTGGTACAGGTAATACGTTAACCGATCCAGCACACCCAATTGCTCTGGAAAGTATCGAGTTCCCAGAGCCGCCAGTTTCTATCGCCGTTGAGCCAAAGTCAAAGGCTGACCAAGAAAAGATGGCGCTGGCTTTGCAGCGTTTGTCCGAGGAAGATCCAACCTTCCGCATTCACACTGATGAAGAAACCGGTCAGACCATCATGTCCGGCATGGGTGAGTTACACCTGGATATCCTGATCGACCGTATGAAGCGCGAGTTTAAGGTTGAAGCTAATATCGGTGAGCCGCAGGTGGCCTTCCGCGAGTCAATCAAGGGCCGCGCCGAAGTCCAAGGTAAGCACGCCAAGCAGTCCGGCGGCCGCGGTCAGTATGGTGACGTCTGGGTACGCTTTGAGCCGAATGAGGCGGGCAAGGGCTTTGAATTCATCGACGAGATCAAGGGCGGCGTGGTTCCTCAGGAATATCGCCCGGCTGTCATGAAGGGTATCAAGGAAACCTTGGAAGGCGGCGTTATCGCTGGCTATCCAGTGGTTGATGTCAAGGCGACACTGTATGATGGTTCATACCACGATGTCGACTCCTCAGAACTAGCTTTCTCATTAGCGGGTTCATTGGCAGCTCGCGAGGGTATCAAGCAGGCAACACCAATTCTGCTTGAGCCGGTCATGAAAGTCGAAGTGACCACTCCAGAAGAGTTTATGGGCGACATCATCGGCGACCTTAACTCACGCCGCGGCCGCATTGACGCCATGGAAGATCTGATGGGCGGCGCCAAATTGGTCAAGGCCTTCGTGCCACTGGCTAATATGTTTGGCTACACCTCAGACATCCGCTCGATGTCGCAGGGCCGCGCAGCCAGCACCATGGAGCTAGCGCAGTACGAGGAAGTACCGCCAAACGTGGCGCAGGAGATTATTGAGAAGCGCAGCAAATAGCCGGTAAATCCTCAACAAACAAATATCCCCGGAATGTTAACCTCCGGGGATATTTTATGTACTCGTATTAATTAACGGGCTGTGCGTGGCCAGAATAGATTGATTAATCGGCGACGAATTGGGCGACCGACAACGTTACCAAACGATGCGCCAATTGCTACAGCTACGCCTATAAGGATTGCCCGTGCCAGGATTGCCAGAGCGGGTAGGAAGTTGGGGCTGTTTGGTGGATATAACACCACACCCATTAGGCCATTGTATAGCGATAATCCCGGCACCAATGGCACAATTCCAGCTGCGATAATTGCCAATGACGGAAAACGCCATAGCCTGGAGGTCAATACGGCCACTAATCCAACTGCTGCCGCCGCTATGCCACTGGCTGTCACGATATCAAACCCGAAACTCATCATCAATCGCGAAATCCACCACCCAAGAACCGCCACCAGCGCGGAAATAATCATACCTAACCATCGAGCGTGATTTCTCAGTACAAATGCCGCCGCGATAGCCATTGACCCTAAATACTGTGTATGCCGATCCGCTAAAGTCAAACGATCCGGTGTTGCTGGAAAAGTAATGCCAAACTTGGTTGCAATATACAGCCCAACAATTACCCCAGCGATTACGCCGCCTGTTGCCATCACCACTTTCAGCAGCCGAGCATTCGCTGTCATGTAATATTCATCGATAGCATCCTGAAACGCACCAACGAACATCAGACCTGCCACCAACAGGACAATGCCGCTAATCACCAGCAGTGTTGTGTTGATACTTAACCCCAGATAATTGCTGCACCATGCCGCACCGGCCGCTACCAGCGTCACAAAAATCGCCACAAGTGCTTGAGAATAAAATAACGGCGCACCAACATGACCCAGCCAACGCAGCAACGCAGTCGCTAAGAATCCGAGTAAAAACGCCAGTCCAGACATCAGTAGACTGCCGCCATAAAGCGTGACAGACCCCGCGCTCACTAATCCGCCTGCCGCATAAATAACCAATTGTGAATGTTGTTTTGGCTTTTTAAGAATATTCTCTAATCGTTCTTCTGCGTCCTTTAATGACAATCTTTGTCGACGAATGTCAAGCGCCAGAAGCTGCAAAGCCTGGATTAGCTGATAATTTGGATCATCTGGTACAATTACGCGCGCCATCGTCAGTGGCTCACGGTCAACACCGCGATCCTGAGAAATTGTTACTAATGTGTAACTGACATCCATGTGGACGCGTTTCTGGCAATATGTCTGCGTTATCCCCAGAGACATTCGCACCACGTCACGTGCCACCACGCCCATACTCAGCAGCTGCTCAGCAATGGTCATGGTCATGCGCAGCGCTCGCATGTTCGGTGTTAAGCTGTCATCAATTTTTTCCAGATCGTGCGCTGGCTCAAAATCGTAAAAGTTGGCTATCCTGGCCAACGACTGTTCAATAAATTTCGGTACTTTTTTCTTCACAATACTTAGTGTAACAAATTTTATGCCAATGAAAATAGCCCGCCAAGAGAGCTCCAGCCGAGACTTATGTGTCTCAAGGCGAGCTATTTTCTGGCGGGCAGCCGCTAGCTTCTGTCCATTAGACAATCAACCCATATCGGAGCAAAGGGCATGATCAGCAGCTCGTATGCAAAGAATAGTACCATAGCCTTCTCGTGGCTGAAAAGCTGCCACACTAGCACATGTACGACGACTATCACGAATACTAGTATCCATCCCCTCCAGCTGTATTCTCTAAATATGGCGGGCACCACGAATGGTGCCACTACGGAAAAAGAGACAAGAACTGCACATACAATGGCCATGACCCCTCCTCAGGATCTACGCTCGAAGCTAAAGGGCTCTTTTGCCCTCAGACGAACTTCGAGCAAAAGCTGATATATATATCATATATGTCCGAAAAAGTCAACACTCATCCAGGAGGGGTTAGTCAATTTTCTGTAAAATAATGCCGGTTCTGGCTGGAATGTACACTTTGAGGAGGTGTTCGTCGCCGTGTGGCGCGGTAAACAGCTGCTGACTGTGTTGGATGTGTCCGTGCCCACCAAATTGCTCATCGTCACTGTCCAACACCAGCCGATATGACCCAGCCGCCGCTGGTATGCCGTAATCCGTCCATGATTGGTCAGGCGAGAAATTCATAATAAACAGCAGATCACCGCGTATGAAACTAACCACATGGTCGTGCTGGCGAATGGTCAGATAGTGAATACCTGGGTCGTCAACCGCTTGGATGATTTTCATTAGCGCCGCGTCAAATTCGCCCAACCATTGGTATTTCAAAAATCCATTGTCGCGTAAACTCCACTGGCGCCGCGCGTGCTTGAATGACCAATTATTACCTTGGCGCGGAAAGTCGATCCACTCGGGATGTCCAAATTCATTACCCATAAAATTAAGGTAACCGCCGCCGTGTAGTCCGGCGGTCAACAGGCGGATAAGTTTGTGCAGCGCCATGCCGCGCTCCACTGTCAGGTCGGGGTCATCCTTGTTCATGTGCTCGTACATTTCCTTATCAATCAGGCGAAAAATCAGCGTCTTGTCGCCAACCAAGGCTTGGTCGTGACTCTCGGCGTAGGTGATGACCTTTTCCTCTGGGCGGTGCGAACTTAAGGTGTGCACCAGCTCGCCCAAATCCCAATCTTCATCACGCTTCTCTTTCAATGTCTTGATCCAGAGATCAGGCGCACCCATCGCCAATCGATAATTAAAGCCCAGGCCGCCGTATTCTGTCGGCGCCGCCAAACCCGGCAGCCCGCTCATTTCCTCAGCAATGGTCATGGCATCGGGGCGAACAGCGTGAATGACGTCATTTGCCAGTCTGAGATAGACCAGTGCGTCCTTATCTACATCGTCGCCAAAATAATCGTCATAGCTGGTGAAGCTTTTGCCCAAACCGTGGTCGTGATATAACATACTCGTTACACCGTCAAATCGAAAGCCATCAACATGGTACTCATCCAACCACCAGCGGCAATTGCTGGCCAAAAAGTGCAGTACTTCCGGTTTGCCATAATCAAACAACCGCGAGTCCCATGCCGGATGGTCGTGAGCTTTGAAATATTGCGTCGGATCACCCGCGAAATTGCCCAGGCCCTCGACTTCATTTTTGGCGGCATGAGCATGAACGATGTCAATGATAACGCGCAGCCCCAGTCCGTGCGCCACGTCAACCAGCCGCTTGAAATCATCCGGTGTGCCAAAGCGTGACGATACCGCGAAAAAATTGCTGACGTGATAGCCGAAGCTGCCGTAGTACGGGTGCTCGGCAATAGCCATCAGCTGGATGGTGTTGTAGCCGGCTTGTTTGATGCGCGGCAGGACGTTCGCGGTAAATTCGTTGAAGCTAGCAACCTTTTCCTCCTCGCTGCTCATGCCGACATGCGCCTCGTAAATCAGCGGCACGTTTGGCGCAGGCGGAATATCATGCTGCCACTGATATGGCTCATCAGGCTGCCACACTACGGCCGAAAAATCCACCGAATTATCATCTTGTACCACGTAGATGGCGTATGACGGTAAACGCCAACCGTCGCCGTTCGGCCAATAGACGCGCAGCTTATATTTCTGCCCGTGGTGCAGCGCGTCCTCCGGCAAATCAACACTCCATTCGCTATGCCTACCAGGCTGCAGAGCAAACTCCTCGTGCTCCTGCCAGTCAGAAAAATCGCCAACCATTACTACGCGCGTAGCATTCTGCGCCCATTCGCGAAACGTCCAGCCCGCCGCCGTCTGGTGCAGGCCAAAATGTAAAAAACCCAAGGCAAAATCTGCCGGCGATTTGCCGTCCAACACTCTCCGTAGCGTCGATGAAACATATGCCTCGCGCGCCTTGATGACGGGTTCATGTGGGGCTAGCCACGGATCAAGCTCAACCAGGGTTTTCTTGCTCATGGTTATAGTATACCGCATGAGATGGTGGTTGTGCTTGAAGTTCGCTATGTTGCAATATACGATACATACATATGGAGTTGCCAAAAGTTGAGACAGGCGTTGATTTACTCGGCCAATTATCCGAAGATGATTGGCGGAAAATTGCTGCGGCCAATATGCAACTTGGTGGCGAGGAGGAAGCTGTAGCACTGGGCGATGTGGAGCGAGTAATACGCACCGACAAAATTGAAGGCGAACGGGTGAGGATTATTGGCTATGCTCTAGCTGAAGACGGTTCATACGACCTGCAGGCCGTTGAGGGTGTGGCAGACATGGTGGCGTCTCTGGAAATTGACCCTGATAATCCAGCACCTTTTGCGACTTACACCAATGAAATGGCGGCTTTGTGCGTGCGTGCCACACGAGATAACGTTGCATCTGATTATTATTTTCCGCTGGATCGACAGGCGATAGTGTCTGCCGAGCTGTTGCCGGATACTAGCGGTATATCACGTCATATTCGCAAACTTCGTCACTACGTCAATAAAACTCAAGAAGCTGTTGATGTGTACGGTATCCATGACAATGAATCAAAAATACAATTATTGGATGATTTGAATGGCGTTTTGGATGAAATGGTGCATGGTGCCAAGGTACGGATAGAATGCCAGGCATATCGCCGACGGGTCGGTAGTATCGAATACGGTGTCGATGTCCACGCAGAAAAACAAGTGTTGTCTGGTGATGCGCCGTTTTTCGTATGGCGAGGAGGTCGTCCTGAGTTGGAGATGTGTGACGCACAAGACCCATCGGTTCTCTTTTACATTGATATGAATGATGTGTGCGATATATTTCCAGTTAATGATGATAGTGGTGAGGACGGGAATGATTTGTTTGAAACTGTTTTTACCGAAGAATTTCAGCAGTTGGCGTGGCGATTGGCGACTGATCTCTCCTATACAGATGAGTCGGACTTTTCGGATACGCTCCGTGAGCATACGCAGACACTGAATGACGCCTTACCCGATAGCTCCGAGCTTGATGCTGTTAGTCTGGCGGGCTTTGTGCTAGCACCAAGAGGTTCACACAAGAGGCTACAGTACGAATTTATTGATAATGATGAAGCGTATGTTGAAGGGGTAAAATTTGCTAGGTATGACGGAGCTATTTATGCAGTGATTGAGGTAGTAATGTTCGATCGCTTGAACGGCTTATCGCGAAAAGTTTACGCTATACCGAGTCGTGATAGGTTATTACGATTTGAAAGTTTGCGGAATGATACTGAAGATCTAGAACTTGCCATAGCCTCGCTACATGATATTGCTCAGGATGCGAGTGAATTATTTGACAGCGAGACCTTCTATGATTTTCCTTTGAAAGAACAAATTGAGATATTGAAGCAATATGATAATGAAGCACATAACGTCCTAGTGACAATCAATAATCCTCGGGAATTTAGCGGTGAATGTACGGTTATGGCGTATCGCTGTTTGCCGGGCAGTTTACTGAATGTCATTTCGTGGAATGATGTTCCGTTACAAGAAGTTGGTGACGATAAGGATACTGAGCCGTTTACGCTACAGGTAGATAGCTTGGAAGTGTGGAATCCAGAGCTTAATAGCATGACAGAATTATCTCAGCCTATCTCGAGCATTTCAGAGTTGCCGCTCAGTTTTGGTGAGCCAGTTTTAATGGTGGGTAATTGTGAAGACGATGAGTTTTACCTGGTGCGCGCCCGCGATATTATCGGTCTGTCGCGAATCAATCCTCAGAACATTTCATGATATAATCAGACAGATTATGCAGCAAAAACCATTTTCTTTTGAAATAACGTCTAGGCTCGACGACACGCTGGCGCGCACTGGTATTATTCACACGCCACACGGCGATATTACAACGCCGGCGTTTATCGTGGTCGGCACTAAGGCTAACGTCAAGGCGATGGTGCCCGAGATGGTGGCGGATGTCGGTGCGCAAGCGGTGCTGGCGAATGCCTATCATCTGTATTTGCAGCCGGGTCATCAGCTCATTGAGAAGGCTGGCTATTTGGGCAAATTTATGAATTGGCCAGGGCCGACGTTCACTGATAGCGGCGGCTTTCAGGTGTTGAGCCTGGGCTCGGGTTTTAAGAAGGTGCTGGCGATGAGTACGGATGTTGATGAGGAGATCGCTATCGCTAAAAAATCGTCGCGCCACGCTTGGGTGGACGAAAACGGCGTGATCTTTAAATCGCACCTAGACGGCTCGTACCATAAATTTACGCCGGAGTTATCTATGCAGATTCAGGCGGGCATTGGCGCGGATATTACCTTTGCTTTTGACGAGCTGACTTCGCTAATTGATCCATATGATTATCAAGTGGAAGCCTTGGCGCGGACGCATGCGTGGGCGGAGCGGAGTTTAGCGGAGGTCAAACGACTCCGTGCAGCTCGTCCCGACAAACCGTATCAAGCGTTGTTTGGCGTGCTACAGGGTGCAAATTATGAAGATTTGCGCAAGCAAACGGCTGAATTTTTAGGCGCGATGGATTTTGATGGCTACGGCATCGGCGGTGCGCTGGAAAAGGAAACCATGGCGCAGACGATTCGGTGGGTTAATCAGATCTTGCCCGAGAACAAGCCGCGACATTTGCTCGGCATCTCCGAGCCGGATGATATCTTTGCGGCGATTGAGCAGGGAATTGACACCTTTGACTGTGTCAGCCCGACGCGCGTGGCTAGAAACGGCGCGGCCTATACGCCATTTGGCCGGGTCAATGTCCGCGGGAGAAAATACCGTGAAATGTTTGAACCGATTATGGAGAATTGTGATTGTTATACTTGCCGCCATTATACTGCTGCTTATCTCTGCCATCTACTCCATGCCCGCGAATCTCTGGCTGGCACGCTGCTGTCGATTCACAATGAACGATTTATCGTTAAACTGGTTGATGACATCCGCGAAAGTCTGGAAAATGGCACGTTCTATGAGTTCCGCGACGTGTTTCTATCGAAGTATTATAGTAAAAAATAAGCTATTTACAACTGATTAGAAAACCGTTATAATTAAACCCATACGCCGTGAGGTCTTTTTAATGGACTGTACCCGCGTGAAAAATAATAATTAAATAAGGAGAACTTCTACAAATGGCAGATGCATTTGACCGAAGCAAACCGCACGTTAACGTTGGTACAATGGGCCACGTTGACCACGGTAAGACTACGCTAACTGCTGCAATTACTGCAGTGTTGGCAAAGCGCCTACCAAGCGCAGTTAACAAACCAATTGCGTACGACCAGATCGACAACGCACCAGAAGAGCGCCAGCGTGGTATTACCATCGCGTCTTCACACCAAGAGTACGAATCAAAAAATCGTCACTACGCACACGTTGACATGCCAGGACACGCTGACTACGTCAAGAACATGATCACTGGTGCTGCTCAGGTTGACGGCGCAGTGTTGGTTATTGCGGCGACTGACGGCCCGATGCCACAGACTCGCGAGCACGTGCTGCTAGCAAAGCAGGTTGGTGTGCCAAAGATCGTTGTCTTTCTCAACAAGATGGACATGGCTGACGAAGAAATGGTTGAGCTAATCGAGGAAGAAGTTCGTGAACTTCTTGAAAAGAACGGCTTCGACAAAGACGCTCCAATCATCAAGGGATCGGCTCTTAAAGCTCTTGAGGGTGAAGAGAAGTATGAAGACGCTATTATGGAACTGGTTGACGCAATGGATAGCTACATCCCAGAGCCAGTTCGTGATATGGACAAGCCATTTATTATGCCAATTGAGGATGTTTTCTCAATTAAGGGTCGCGGTACCGTGGCAACTGGTCGTATCGAGCAGGGTGTCGTAAAGATCAACGACGAAGTTGAAATCGTTGGTTTGAAGCCAACTCAGAAATCAGTTGTGACTGGTATTGAGGCATTTAAGAAATCTCTTGACCAAGGTCAAGCAGGTGACAACGCTGGTGTCTTGCTGCGCGGTATTGAGCGTACTGACATTGAGCGCGGTCAAGTTCTGTGTAAGCCAGGTACCATTACGCCACACACCGAGTTTGAGGCTGAGGTTTACATCTTGAAGAAGGAAGAAGGTGGTCGCCACACTCCATTCTCCAAGGGCTACAAGCCACAGTTCTACTTCCGCACCACTGACGTGACTGGTGAAGTTGAATTGCCAGCTGACAAAGAAATGGTTATGCCAGGCGACACCGTAACCTTTAAGGTTAAGTTGCTCGCCCCAATCGCTATGGAGCAAGGTCTGAACTTTGCTATCCGCGAAGGTGGCCGCACCGTTGGTGCTGGTGTTGTGACAAAGATTAACAAATAATCTTCATAACCTAAGCATAAAAATCCCCTGGGAAACCGGGGGATTTTTGATGGTCAAACCTCATGCGCTAATGAAGATATCTCTTATCAAAACATTCTTTAGACATGGACATTTTGTATCGAGGACAGACTATCCCGTTGGCCTACAGAGCGCTTGCAGTCTTCGCTATTTTAGTAATCCGTGTTGTTTTTACCAATAAGTAAACCTAAAATTGACAAAGATACACTGCTTATGGCAAAATAAGTCCATTGACCATAAAAGAGAAAAAGGAGAGTCTGGTGAATAAACAAAAATTGGTGATTATTGGTGGTGGCGGAATGGTTGGTGCGACGACGGCGTACGCTTGTGCGCTGCGCAGTGTGATTGAAGAAATTGTATTGATCGACCGCAATGCGGATTTGGCGTGGGGTCAAGCGGCGGATATCAACGATGCTATGGGGCTTGACCGCAACGTGGTGGTGCGCGCGGGTGACTATACTGACATCAACGACGACGACATTGTCATCATCACTGCCGGCTCACCACAGCTGCCAGGTCAGACACGGCTGGAGCTGGTCGGCGTCAATGCCAGCATCATGCGTGACATCGTCAAAAATATCATGACCGGTGGCGCCAAGCCGTATTTGGTGGTCGTCAGCAACCCAGTCGACGTCTTGACCTACGTAGCACTGAAGGAGTCGGGACTACCGAAAACCCGAGTGTTTGGTACGGGAACGACGCTGGACACCGCACGGCTAAAGTCATACCTGGCGGACGCGCTGAATGTCGACAGTAAAGCAATCGACGCGTACATCTTGGGCGAGCATGGTGACTCTTCGTTTTCGACCATCGAAACCGCGCAGGTTGGTGAGGTGCCCATTCAAGAATATCCGGGCTTTACAGAGGAGATGATTGAGGGTATTGAGCAGAAAATCCGTGACCGCGCCTACCGAGTGATTGAGACGAAGAAATCGACATATTTTGCCATTGGCTTTGTGGTCTCTAAAATCGTTTCAGCCTTGCGTCAGTCAACACGCACGGTCTATCCAGTTTGTTCACTGGCTGAGGGTGAATATGGCCTGGACAATGTCGTACTGGGCTTACCGTCGATCATTTGTTGTGACGGCGTGAAAATTTTGACGGGCTATCCACTGACTGAACGAGAAAGGCAATCGCTCAACAACTCCGCTGCGATCATCAGCGAGATGATCGCCCATCTTGATAAAGCCCAGGAAAATTGATATAATCGCCTAGTTAATAATAATTTGTCTCGAGAACTCGGTTGTTCGTAAAATGGAGCAATTAGAGGTTACGGGATTGCACATAAGGAGGAGCCATGGCTCAAGATACCGGGATCAAAATCCGCATCCGTCTGAAGGCGTATGACCACAAGGTCATCGACCAATCAGCAAAACAAATCATCGACACTGCGATTCGCACTGGTGCGAACGTTGCTGGCCCAGTGCCACTGCCAACTCGTCGCAGCACCTACACAGTGGTAAAAAGCCCACACGTGTACAAAATGGGCGGTGAAACCTACGAGCGCCGCGTTCACAAGCGGTTGATTGACATCACCAACGCGACACCAAAGACCATCGACAGCTTACAGAATTTGAACTTGCCGGCTGGCGTTGACGCTGAAATTCGTATGTAATTTTAATGCGCTAGAAATTTCCGCCTCTTGAACGGGGCGGATTTTTTGTGTTATAATTTTCATCAAGCTTATGACAAAACAAAAATCTCGCACCTACGCCCGCAACCGCTCAAAGTCCAGCGCCTTGTTCAGTCGCAAGGGTCGCGAGCGAATTTATGAAAACGACGGCGCATTTTTCTTGAAATTGGTGATATTTGTCATCCTTAGTGCGTTGTGGCTACGTCTCAAAAACCCCTTTGAGCTGGGCGCCTTCACCGTGCAAGCCGTACCAGTTGGCTTGTTTGTTGCACTACTCCTCGTCCTCAAAATTGAACAGTACCAATTTAACCGCAAAATTTGGTACGTCACCCTCATTTTGATGGCAATTTTAACCTCATTTACGCCAGTGGGTGTGATGATTTAGCTTATGCTGATAATGCACTAAGGTCATAGCCTAAGAGTCGCCCCCCTCGGGGGACTGCAGTAGTTGACATTTTAGCTATTTTTGGGTATAATTAGGGGATGGAGAAAGTTAAATCTACCCCCCCAATAATGTCGGCTTTGGATGGTGTCGAAGCTGCTGATATAAATATTGATTACGAGCCAGAGTTGCCTTCGGATCCACAGGTTGTAAAGTATTTTAATGGACTGCGTCCAGATGTTTGGCCTATAGTTCCACCAAGTGAGCAGCTCAGTATATTGGCTCAAAAGGCACTCTCTGCTTTTGATGATGCAGACCAAATACGAACGAGCGCTGCTTATACTAAAATGGAACAACTAGCTAACTCGAAGTTAACGTTAGCAAGTAAAGCTTACGCAATGAATCGTGTAGCACGTCGCACAAGTAGAATGTACTCATGGAGACATTATCTAAACCCCGAAGAAAGGAAAGCTAGACTGGAACACTATGCAAGCTTATCTGTATATAGAGAAATAGGTGAGATTGCTGTATGGAAACAGGCACTAGGCGAAGATTTACCCAAACGTAGTCTTTTGTATAAGTACTTTGAACCCGGAGTTTCACCTGCGGGTAGATTAGCTGCACTAGAATCGATTGGTCTTAATGAGGAAAAAATTCGAGGCGTTATTGCTTTTGGGGATCCGGGACGCTATCATAGTAAAATTCGGGACTACAAGGAATTCTTTAGGTTAACGGATGAAGGGCGCAAGGAGCAACTAGATAAATTGGCCAAGGAGGCTAGAGATAAAATTGCGTCCGACAGGAGGCGCAATGAGAAACTTAAGGAAGAGGCTGCCGAGAAAGCCGCCAAAAAGAAGTTGTTTGAAAAAGCTAAAAAAGAGAATTTTGTAGAGTATGTGAAATCGTTACGGCAGGATGGCTATCAATTGATGACGTTTCTAGAGTCTGGGCGCAGCAGAGGAGACATCAAGCTTGTAAAAGGTAACTTTGAGGAATTACGTCAGATTTTCCCAGATCTGTGTTATCCGAGTGGTTTGAATGTATTTGATAGTTTGTCAGAAAGACATGGAACAGACACAGGGAGGGCGGCAGTAATGGTTGGCGCGAAGGTCTTTGGAGATGGTGAAATATTCGAGATCGGTTTAAATTTCGCGACTCTCTATTTAAATTCAGAATCCCTAGAGGAACACTCATAGCTTCGTTGACAGCGTAACGTCCGGCGTGCTATAATAGGAGGGTAATTTCTATTACGCGTAATATCAACTGTTCTCCTTGATGAATGAGCAGGTCT
>CAURII010000007.1:0-3743 GCA_963525425.1 uncultured Candidatus Saccharibacteria bacterium
ACTTTGATACGCGCAAAAATGTTGTTCAGTACGACAACGTGATTAATCGTCACCGTCGCGTGGTGTATGTCATGCGCCGCAAGATTTTGGAAGGTGATAACATTAAGCCGGAGATTGAGCGCTTGCTGCGAGCGAAAGTTCACGAATTGGCAGCGCTGCCAACTAAGAATAATCCAAAGTTTGTCGAAGATTTTATAGCTACTTTCCCAGTTGACGAAGCAAAAATTTCGAAAATTGGCAAAGAAAAGAAAGACAGACTGCGCTATGAAAAGGCACTGAAGCTTGCTGAAGAGTCATATGCGGCGAAAGAGTCTGAGATTGGCGCGGATAATTTGCGCGGCGTGGAGCGCGAGGTTTATATGGCAGTGCTGGACACCTTGTGGATGCAGCATTTGGAGAACATGCAGCACCTGCGCGAGGGTATTCACTGGCGCAGCGTTGGGCAGCGCGATCCGTTGGTGGAATATCGTTCGGAGTCGCAAAAGTTGTTCGAAAGCTTGCAGGCTAATTTGCGCGACGAAGTTTTGACGGTCATCTTCAATATTCATGAGGCCGATGCGGTGGTTCGCCAGTCGCAGGATGATGAATACGACACGGAGTTAACGCGTTTGGCAGAGAATGCAGTGGAACGCGGCGTTAATGAGCTTGGTGCGGGCGAGGAAAATCGCGACGACGACTTTTCAGTGAAAAAGGGCAAATCAAGCGCTGAGTCAAACCGCGCCAAGAACCAAGCGCGCAAGAAAAAGAAAGCTCAGCGCCAAAATCGCAAGAAGAATCGTAAATAATCAGAGAGTTGGATTATGAAGCATACAGTTGAGGAAGTTAGGCTGAAGAATGGTGCGCGTGGTTTGCTGATTGATATTCCAGATGCCACAGTGATGAGTTTTCAGGTGCAGTTTCGGGCAGGTAATCGCTATGTCCTAGATAAAGACATCTATGAAACGGCGCATATCATGGAGCATATGGCGTTTGGCGCTAATGAAAAATTTCGCTCAGAACATAATTATGAGCAAGAGTTTACTAAAAACGGCGCTTATCATAACGCCTATACATCAGATTATTCGATGGTTTACGAGGCAATATGCGCTGATTTTGAGTGGGACCGGATCTTAGAGCTTCAGAGACTAGCCATTACAACGCCACGCTTTAATGCTGACGAGCTGGAGGCAGAAAAGGGCAATGTTCGCTCTGAATTAACGGGTTATCTCAATAATCACAACCGCGTGATGTGGCCGCGTATTCAGCAGGCGTTGGGCGAGGACATATTGACTTATAATCAGCGTCTGAAGACAATTGCCAATATTGAACTTAAAGACATAAAAAATCATCACAGGCGAACACATACTTTGAAAAATATGCGATTTGTGGTGGCTGGAAAGCTGACGGGGAGAAAAGCTGCAATTAAGGAGCAGCTTGAAGGTTGGCAGTTGGAGCCTGGTGAGAGATTTGAGATTCCACACGATGAAGCTCATAAGGCTAATCCGGTCTTGATTCGGCGCAAGGAAGCGACGAATCTGACATTTGGTTGGTCAATGATTGCACCACGAGAGTTGACTGATGAAGAATCTGATGCTATGGGCGCGCTCAATCATATTTTGACTGGTACGATGAGTTCGAAGATCTTTGGCGCAGCACGAAAGAGGGGACTAGCTTACAGTATCTTTAGCGATACTTCAGTTGGATTTTATGATTCAGCGTGGGACTTTGGAGGGCAAGTAAACTTGGAAACAGCGGAGAAGTTGTTTGATATTATCGTTAGGGAGCTGAAGCGAGTTTTGTCTGGTACCGTTTCTGCTGAGGATCTGGAAAATGCCAAGTCGTATGCGTTGGGGCGCTACCAAATGGGCGCTCAAACTGTCGGTCAAATTAGTAATTTCTATACAAATCGCTACTTTTCTGATGACTTTGTTAAGGATTATAATGGGGTGCCAGCGGCTATTTTGGCGGTAACACCAGAGCAAATGATTGAAACGGCGCGTCAATTTTTCGCAGCAAACACCTGGACACTGGCGGCGGTCAGCTCGGATGATAAAGAGCTGCTTTTGAAGTTATATGATAAGTTGAGTAAATTATTCTAAACCTTTGTTGGTTGACAATACTCTTCTCATGATATAATTATGATATGAAAATTGTCATTGCTGGTTATGGGATTGAGGGGCAGTCTAGTCTGTGCTATTTTCAGAAGGAGTTTCCAGAAGCCAGTTTTCTAGTGGCGGATGAGCGAGACAGAGTTGATGGCTTACCAGACAATGTAGGATATCAGGTGGGATTTGCTGGCCTGAATGATGCAGATTTAATCATTAGGTCTCCTAGTCTTTCGCCAGAAAAGATTAAAACCAGCGGTAAAATTTGGTCGGCGACCAACGAGTTTTTTGACAAGTGTTCGGCGCCGATTATTGGCGTGACGGGGACGAAAGGCAAGGGTACGACCTGTAGTCTAATTGCAGCAATATTACGGCAATCTGGTCAGACAGTGCATTTGGTTGGTAATATCGGCGTGCCGGCGCTGGACGTCTTGCCGAAGATTAAAAAAACCGACATTGTCGTTTACGAATTGTCTAGTTTTCAGCTGTGGGATTTAGAAAAATCGCCGCATGTTGCGGTGGTGCTGATGATTGAGCCAGACCATCTGAATGTTCACGCTGATTTTGATGACTATTTGGCAGCAAAGAGAAATATTGCTCGTTTCCAATCTCAGGAAGATTACGTTGTTTATAATTCTCAGAATGATTTTAGTAGGGAAATTGCAGCCAGTAGTCCAGCTCAGAAAAAAGAATATCCATTTTATATCACAAATGATATAATTTCTGCGATACGCTTGCCAGGAAAACATAATATCGATAATGTATGCGCTGCAATATTAGCAGCAAAAGCAATTCAGTCTGACATTACTGATGACGAGATAAAGGCTGGGCTAAGCGATTTTACAGGGCTGCCGCACCGTTTGAAATTTGTCGCTGAGAACAACGGCGTGAAATATTATGATGATAGTATTTCAACCACGCCCGGTAGTGCTATTGCCGCGTTAAAAGCTTTCACGGAGCCAAAAATTTTGATTTTGGGCGGCTCTGACAAGGGTGCGGACTATACGGAATTGGCGCAGGAAATCGCCAGGCAGCAAATGCGAGCGGTGGTCGTTAACGGCGCTAACGCCAGCGAAATTATCGAAATTTTACATAAAAATAAGGTATCTTGCCGGGTTGTCCAGCTGGAAATGGCGACGATGCCGACAGTCGTCGAAGTGGCAGCCAATCAAGCACAATCTGGCGACGTAGTGATTCTCAGTCCAGCCGCCGCTAGCTTCGATATGTTTAAGAGCTATAATGATCGCGGCGAGCAGTTCGTGGCAGCGGTGGATAATCTCTAGTTTTGATAAATATAATCTAGCTTCCAGCGGAGAAGTGGCTTCTAAAATGATACAATAGAGTATATGCAACCGCTAAAAAAGAAAATTGGGGAATTACAGAAAGAGATCGCGCAAGCTAAATCGACATTGAAGTTTTCTGATTTGGAGCAAAACTTGGCAGAATTAGACGAGCGGCTTAACCAGCCGGAGATTTGGCATAATCCGGACGAGGCGCAGGCCTTGGCGAAAAAGGCAGCCAGCTTGCGCCAGACAGTTGAGCCGTGGCAGACGCTCTGGGTGCAGCTGGCGGATATCGCTGAGTTGATGGAGCTGGGCGATGATGATTTGTTGCCGGAGTTTGAGGCGCAGGTGGCGGCGCTAGAGCAGGAGTTTACCC